>JAGZIW010000003.1 GCA_018366035.1 Butyricicoccus pullicaecorum
AAGGAGGACTGAGCGAATTAGAAATTGATTCGGTGAATCAATTTCCGATCAGGCTGTGACCAACTTGTTTGGTCAAGTCAAAAACATCGGAGTGCTCAGGCTTTCGATCCTGTATCGGAAGGGGGTGAACGCTGTGTATGCAAAGATTGCACGTATTATGCTTTTTACAGTATTCTTTATGTGGCTTTTCACTACATATGCAAAATGACCGCCCAAGCGTCTCAAACTTAGCGGTCATTTTGAACGATTAAGATAAGGGCGTAACCGTCTACCGGCAACGCGCCCTTTTTATATTTCCAGTATAACCGCATATCGTAAAATTGTCAACCCGTCTTTCTGTGTTTGCAGGAGGGCGGGTTTCATTTTTAAAATCAATTGTTGATGCTGTAATACTCCAATCGCCTAAGGTTTGGGACGTTCCTAAATCAACAGGTTCAGATTCACTTGTTTCTGGTTCTATTTTTTTCTTCAGAATTTGTTTCTGCGCTGGTATTGCTTGTTTGAGAAATAGAATCTGATGCTGCATTTGATGGTGGATTACTATCACATGCAATCAATGTCAGCGTCATGAATGCTGCAAAAACTGTATAAAGCATTTTCCTTTTACCTCCTTATCTTACTGTTGATAATAACAGTTTTTTAAGGACAACTTTATAGTAATGCACAAAAAGCTGGTGTTATGTATTATATGATTGTAATACATATGATCAAATATTAACAAAAGTTTATTGGTTTTACGAATCGAAAACTGTCACTTTTATACTGGGGGTATAAAATGAGAAGATGCAGACAGAAACCGGAGTAAGGACAGTAAAAACTGTCTGCATGTCCTAGGTCTTCCGAATTTGTAAAAAGCTTATAGCGCAATTGACCATTAACTTTAATAGTTTTAATTGTTGCAATATCTAATATAAAGTTGTATTGGTTAGCAATTATATTCTATGTATGGTTTGTTGGGTTTGAGATAGAATCTGTAAGTTCGTATGTTAATATTATTCAAGTATTGAACAATTTCGTAACCGAGATTATCAATACAGTTTTGGATTACCTTGTCACTTACTTGATAAAATTATGCAAGTTTTTCTCGCACATCATAATATTTACACAAAGGATTTTGTATGTAAGGAGAAAACAAAAACTACATTGGGCATTACGGTTTATATACTTTTTATTCGAATATGGTGACGCGATGAAGGAAGAAGCAGCCGAAGCAAAAGAAAAATTGCTTGCATCTTATGAGGAACGGCGCCCCTTGTGGATAGACCAGAACAGAAATCAGGAAGCGTATAAGTTGTTTTTAACATCAACCAATGCCGAAGTGCGGCACATTGCATTAGCAATCAAGAAGATGTTTGAAGTGTAAAACCCCAAGCGCTTGGAATTTTGTAAATGGAGAATGAGATGATGGAATAGAGTGAGAAAATCATTCGGTATCTGAAATGGAGATACGGTGGTGAAGAAAGAAGGGAAGATCAGCATACATACGTGATTATATTTCAAGTAGTCATATACCTTATATGGTGCTGCTGGCAAGCTCTATATTAGCGAAAAGATTGCCGTGCGGTGGAATTACGAAATTCTGTGTATTGCTGTTGATTCTATGAATTTGATGTAAAAAAGATTGAAATATACGTGTGTATATAATAAAATATGATTATGAACAAATCAACAAATCGGAAGTTTAACATCACTCTCCCATCTTAAATGGGACAGAAAAGTGATCTGAAGGAACCAAAATATGGGCAATATAATTTGTTTGAGTAACCAGATAAATGATTCTAAAAGCTTTATTTTATCTATGAGTAATGGCTTGACAGATGTTTTTATTAGTACTCTCCTTTTAAGTGGTTCTCAGCTTGCGAAAGATGTGAACGAAAAAAGATTGATCGTATGGTTGGCTGAACGGGATCAAAGTGCAGTTGGTATGGGAACAGTGGGATTTTCTGTTTTAGAGATGCCGTGGAACATCAAAACCTTTGAGAAAGATCAAGTGTTTATGCTAAAAGCGATTGAACGCGCAAAGAATGGAATTGAGTGGAAACAGCTTGATTATGTCCCTTCAGAAGATCTGCTCTTTCCGGCCTTAAATCAATTCTATTCCTTTATCGCACAATTAAAGCGGTCAGATATAAAACCAGATAGTTTAGAAGAATGGCTTGCCGAAGCCCTAGAAAACGACCCGGTAAGATGCGGTTTTCCGTGTTGCTCTAGGCATCATACGTTGCTGACAGTATTTGGCTGCCAGATTTGCAACAACGAAACTCTCAAATGATGGGAGAAATTCGAAGAGAATGGCTGCGAAATTCCTGTTTATCGAACAGGTAGCAAATCCAGCCGAGCCAGCGGTCGGCAAGTGAATGGGCTGTCGCTCACCGTTGACACACTCGTCTGTTCTTACTGGTGGGTAATCAAGGCGCGACAGCAAAGAGTGCTGCCGCCCTTTCCCATAATCAAAAAAGTAAAGCAAAAGGACAGATGATGGCTGGTCTTTTATTGTTGTCGGCAATCAAAAGGTGCTGACAAGTGGGAGTCAGACAGACGAGCGCAAGCAGGACTCAACGACCGTGCTGGAGTGTATGGAACGGATTGATACATGCAGCATTTTGAGTAGAATTATTGCTGAACTTACCAAGAAGGGTATTGACATGCCAGTGAGAAACATATATTATGAATGCGTAACACAGTTTAATCCGCCCTTGGCAGTAGGCTTCCTGATATCAGGGATAAGCCGAACCCAAGGTTTTTTATTGTATATTTCGGTTTCGGATATGGTGGAAAGATTAAACAGTTGCCGAAAGTGTCAGCTAGCAGAGAGCAAGTGAAGAAATAAATTATGGAGGCTTTTAAGATCTCGATTTTTTGTAAAAAAGTGGACGAAAGACGCAGTTTGTCCAGGAGTCCCGCGGGGTTGGGGTGTTCCCCAACAAATATTTTTGCGGATCTGCGGCAAGCAAAAATTTTCGAGTGCAGCCCTATATCGTGAAAATCAAATCGTCATTCATCTCGTTTTATCTTCATAACATCACCTAATGTAATTTTATATTATAGTAATTAAACGACTGATATTTTTATATTATAAATTATATATTTGCGTAGTTGGTATTATCTGAGGCAAGAGGTAGAATGTAATTGAACCTTAGCTCTAAAGTATCCCTAAGAATTACTTTACAATCGGATCTTAGGTTTATCTAAGGTTTAAAGGATATACTTAGTTTTCTGTACAATTTTGTGCTATAATTTGAATATTACTAAATTGAAAGAACAGAAGGTGATCTTGATGAAATTATTATACGCCGAAGATGAACCGGCTCTTTCCGAAGCCGTGGTTGATTATCTCACTTTTCATAAATATATTGTGGATGCCGTATATAATGGCATGGACGCTTATGATTATGCTATGTCCAGTGAATATGACGGTATTATTCTTGATATTATGATGCCAAAGCGAGATGGGCTAGAAGTACTTTCCGCTCTCCGCAGGGACGGTTGCAGAACGCCAATACTTTTGCTGACAGCCAAAACGCAGGTCGAGGATCGCATTCAGGGGTTGGACTCCGGAGCTGATGATTATCTCTCGAAACCCTTTGATATGGGGGAGCTAATTGCCCGGGTTCGTGCGATGCTGAGACGGAGGGAAGAATTTCATCCAGATTTGATACATTTTGGAGATCTAACTTTGGATATGCAGTCTGGCACAATCAGCGTGGGAAAGATGTCTTTTCCCCTTCCAAAGCAGGAATATCGTTTGATGGAACAGCTCATGCTCAATCACACCATGTATCTGTCATCAGAAAAGCTGCTGATAAAGGCATGGGGCTATGATGCGGAAACGGATATAAACAGTGTGTGGTTATATATCTCATATTTGCGGAAACGATTATCTGCGATGAATTCTAAAGTAGCGATTGTCTCAAAAAGAAATGTCGGTTATAAATTGGAGTATCGGTCATGACAAAGATACTAAAGCGGCGATTTATTATTTTTGCAATGATGGCAGTGACTGGACTTCTAGTATTCATCGTACTCGCAATAAATGGACTGAACTGGGTGATGTTAGATCGCCAATCCAATATGAGACTGGAAACGCTTGTCGACGCTGATGGTGCTTTTCACAAAATGGATTTTAATCATCTGCCTCCTTTCAGACCTCCGTTGGATATGGACAGAATGCGTTCTTCAAGATTTTTTATTATCAAAAGTGATGCCAATGGTAATATTATAGACATAAATACCGATCAAATATCTTCTATTGATGATGAAGCTGCCAAAGAGTATGCTGTGGCAGCTTGGAAGTCAGGAAAAGAGTCTGGTCGAGTAGACGGATACAAATTTGCTATAAAACAAATGGGTTCGAATCAGCTTACATTTTTTATGGATATATCAGAACAAAGAGAGAATTTCTACATGGTTTTGTTTACTTCCAGTGTGATAGCAGCACTATGTTGGCTGATTCTTTTGGGAATCGTTATTTTGCTTTCAGGCAAAGTAATTCGTCCTGTTCTTGCAGGAATGGAAAAGCAAAAGCAATTCATCACCAATGCTGGACATGAAATGAAAACGCCTCTTGCGATTATTCAGTCCAATAATGATACAATGGCACTGATCCATGGTGAGAACAAGTACAATGTGCATATCCGCACACAGACCAAACGGCTGAATATGCTGATGTCTAATCTGCTGACTCTTGCGAAACTAGATGAGGCGATTCCTTTGCAAACGGAGACAGTGAATATCAGCCTGCTGATAAACGAGCTTCTGCATGTTTATCAGGATATTGCATTGGCTCACAATCTTTCTTTTCAGGTGCAAATTGAGCCGGAGGTCATCATGCAGATTAACAAAGAAAGCTTTCGGCAAATGCTGACACTTCTTTTGGATAATGCAGTCAAATATACCATGGAGAATGGAACGATCGATCTGACACTGAAAAAGCATGGCAGACACATTCAAATCGTTGAAGAAAATACTTGCGATCCATCTCATGAAGCAGACCCAGAGCGGTTGTTTGAACGATTTTACCGTGGGGACTTTGCACGAACACAGAGTGGAGATTCTTTCGGCTATGGGATCGGTCTTTCCGCCGCTCGTGCTGTCTGCGAGAATTTTGGCGGGAGACTGACAGCGGAATATCCTTCTGCCGACAGAATCCGTTTTACTGCCACTTTCTAGAATACACCAAATGTTCACAAACCTTCCTGTATTTGTTCACATACGGGGAGGTTTTTCTTATGTAATTCTTAGGTTCGTTTCTTATAATAGAGCGCAGAAAGGAGATGATGCCCGTTGCAATTCAGGCATGAAGTAAAACATGAAATCAGTAATCATGATATGCTGATTTTGCGGCAGAGGTTGCGAGCGATTATGAAACCGGATCGCCATGCTGTAAACGGACAATATGAAATACGCAGTTTGTATTTTGATACACCAAATGATAAGGCTCTGCGTGAAAAATTAGACGGGGTAATCACCCGTGAGAAGTATCGTATTCGTCTGTATAACAACGATTCGTCCACGGTTCATTTGGAGCGAAAGTTTAAGCATATAGGGCTTGGTTACAAAAATACAGCGCCTTTAACGCCTGATCAGGCGCAGGCGATTGCTGACGGCGATGTGGAGTGGATGTCTCATAGCACCAATGAAGTCATTCTTGGTTTTTATACCCGCATCTGCAATGAGATGTTAAAGGCTAAGGTTATTGTAGATTATATCCGTGAGCCCTTTGTGTTCGCACCCGGTAATGTCCGTGTCACACTGGATTATGAAATTCGCACAGGAATGAACTGCACAGATTTTTTGAATCCAGACTGCGTGACTGTCCCAATCAAGGATTCTCCCTGTATCCTTGAGGTGAAGTGGGACAACTATCTTCCTGATGTCATTCGAGATGCTGTACAGCTTGGCAGCAGACGCTGTGCGGCGTTTTCAAAATACGCCGCCAGCCGTATATATGACTGAGATATAAAAAGTAAAGGAGTAATTCAAACAATGACTTTCAATGATATTTTTAAGTCCAGTTTTCTGGAAAATGTATCCTCTATCAGTGTGCTTGATATGGTATTGACCATTGTGCTGTCCTTTGGCATCGGTCTGTTTATCTTTCTTATTTACAAGAAAACCTATCGTGGAGTGATGTATTCTGCTGGGTTTGGCACAACATTGATTGCTTTGACCATGATAACCTCTATTGTCATTCTTGCTGTAACCTCTAATGTTGTGCTGTCTCTCGGTATGGTCGGCGCACTGTCCATCGTGCGTTTCCGTACTGCGATTAAAGATCCACTGGATATTGCGTTTTTATTCTGGTCGATTGGTGCAGGTATTATTCTCGCGGCAGGTATGATTCCGCTCGCCATCGCTGGCAGCGTCTGTATCGGTCTGATCCTGCTGGTATTTGTCAATCAAAAGTCACACACACGTCCCTATATGGTCGTACTGAATTGCACAGACCATGATGCTGAAATAAAGGCCAAGGAGTTTCTTGCAAAGAATGTAACCCGTATCACGGTCAAGAGCAAGTCGGCCGTGAAAGGTGCGATTGAAATAAATGTTGAAGTCCGCCTGAAAGAAGATGATACCGATTTTATCAATATTTTGTCTGAAATACCCGGTGTGAACAGTGCAGTGATCGTCTCTTATAATGGCGATTACATGGGGTAAGGCGTATGTCTGGAAGTAAACATTTTGACAAAATAGCTTGGGCTGTCACAGCCTTAATATTGATTGTTACCATTCTGTTTATGAACGGCAATATACTTGGTCTTGAAGCGATGGAACATATCATGGGATATGAAAACCGCCTTTTTGACAATACAAAGATGCATACTATTGATATTGTCATAGATGATTGGGATGAATTGATTGATAACGCTATCAGCGAGGAATACTATGCGGCAAATGTGGTGATCGATGGAGAATCGTATAGAAACATAGGGATTCGCGCCAAGGGCAACACTTCTCTATCCACAGTTGCTTCTCTGGGCAGCGAACGGTACAGCTTTAAGATTGAGTTCGATCAGTACGACAGCTCTATCACTTATCACGGTTTGGATAAGCTGAGTCTCAACAATTTGATTCAGGATTCCACAATGATGAAAGACTATCTTACCTATACCATGATGAATGAATTTGACGTGGCGGCACCACTGTGCAGTTACGTATATATTACCGTCAACGGGAAAGACTGGGGGCTGTATCTTGCAGTAGAAGGTGTGGAGGACAGCTTTTTGGAACGCAATTACGGTTCTGGCTATGGCGAACTGTATAAGCCGGACAGCATGAACTTTGGCGGTGGTCGTGAAAACGGCAAGGACTTTGATCTGGACGGGAATAAAAAGAATAAGCAGCTGACAGATGATTCCTCTCAATCACATGCGGGAATGCCGGATAAGGAAGAGTTTGAGCCATACAAAATGCTTGGAAATGGGATATCAGGATCGCTGCAGCAGGAGGAAGACACTGAAATGGTCGGTGATTCAGACAGTGATTCTTTCCGCCCGCTCAAGGACTTCGACCCTTCCGAGATGTTCGGCGGTGACGGATTTGACCTTGGCAGCTCATCTGAAGTCAAGCTGCAATATATCGACGACGATTTGGAGAGTTATTCCAATATCTGGGAAAGCGCTAAGACCGCAGTCACCGAGAGCGACCAGAAGCGAATGGTTGAATCACTTAAAAAGCTATCAAACAAAGAAAACATCGAGTCTGTCGTGGACATCGAACAGGTACTCCGTTACTTTGTTGTGCATAACTATGTCTGCAATGACGATAGCTACACTGGCATGATGGTTCACAATTATTACCTATACGAGAAGGGCGGTCAGCTGGCAATGATTCCATGGGACTACAACCTTGCCTTTGGCACCTTTACAGCCTCAGATGCCAGCGGTACCGTCAATACGCCCATCGATCGACCAGTGTCCAATGGCTCCGGAGAGGATCGCCCGATGTGGAGCTGGATATTGTCCGACAAAAGCTACACCAATTTGTACCATCAGTATTTTGCGGAGTTTTTGAGTGCGGTGGATATACAGGGGATCATCAACAATGCCTGCAACTTGATTCAGTCCTATGTGAAAAAAGATCCGACAGCTTTCTACACTTACGAAGAATTTAAAACAGGCGTGGATACCCTGCGGCAGTTTTGCAGCCTGCGCAGTCAAAGTATTTCGACGCAGTTAGAAACTGGCGAAACGGACGAAAAGATGGAATATGCAGATGCTTCGTCAATCAGCTTGACGGATATGGGCACTATGAAGGGAAGAGTGGGAAAAGAAGGAAATGAAAAGCTGCTGGGTATGCCACAGAATGGAGAAATAGCTGCCATACCGGAAAAATCAGATGCTGCACAAACGCAGGCTGACTTAGATGGCGCAATTTCGGAGACATCTGATCTTTCCGTTCAATCCTTCCATGAAGCAGAAATAAGACCTTTTGAGGATTCGGGCAGTGCTGATGTGGCGGAAAACAACAATCGCCTTTCCGGTGATAATAGACCTAGTGGTGATTTCAATCCCAATATGCATGATATCAGCAATTCCACTTCGAACAAAATTGGTTGGATATGGCTTATCGTATCTGTATGGATCCTCGGTATAGGCTTGATGATCGCAAAATTATATAAGTGATAATGTCAAAGCGATTGCGACTCTGCCATATGACGGCAAAAGAAAAAAGTTGTCGTACAGCAGCCACATTTCACCTGTCTATAATACGCGGCGGCTTTGATTTTCAAAGCCGCCGTGTCTATTGCGGCCTCCATTAACTCCAAGATGTAGGAGGCATAACTGTTGGCGCAGTCTTTCATTTCTTCGTTATACCAAGTCAGATGCTCGGTCGGGTCTGTGGCCTCCATGCCCAGTGCCTTGCGGAGCTTATATTCACAGAGGCTGTGTGCGTCGGTCCCTTCGGCGGCGTAATCGGAGCCTTTGTCTTCGTAGGTTTCACATAACCTTGCAGAAGGCGGGCAGTGCAGCCAGCGATGGGATGAGGACGCTGACAAAATAGCGTGTGCTTTAGGTGGCATTCCCGATCACTTCCGCATCACGAAGCAGCGCTTCATAATTGGACGGATCCACCTGAGAGAGCTTGCTGGCACCGTATTTCTGGAGCAGCTCACGGACAGCTGCTGTATAACCGGCACGGGATTTCTCAGAAAGAATGGCTCTTACGTCCTCCAGTTTGAGTACCGGCTTCGGGTCCTTCTTAGCAGCACTTTCAGAGATTTGCTGCTTATCTGTTTCCTCCTTCCTCCGATTGTCTTGCGGCAAGTATGCTGAGATTTCTTGCCATTCGTGCGGATACCTGACTGATAGCTACGAGGACTTTAATTACCCATCGGTATCCACGTTGCGGCTGTGGGCCTGAGTCATGTCGTTCACCTCCTGTTCGTGGTGGAGCAGCTTGTTTTCTGTTCCTTACACTCCCTTTTGGAGATGAGCGATGGCTTTTGACGAAAGGAAGGAAGATTTTTTTGAAAAAGTTTCTGACCGCCGGTTTTGCCAGCGGCCAGAGTGCTTGTCTACCTATTAGAAGAAGTCCGGATATTCCTGTGCCAACAGCTTCTGTGCTGCTTTGATACGGGACAGGAAGGTGGTGCGAGGGATACCGATTTCCTTGGCGATGGCTTCATCGGAAAGGCCCTGCATGCGCAGCTTGCCAATGTTTTCAGCCTCCGGCATCGGGTCGGCGAGGCGCTTGAACAGCTGCTCCAACACAATGCGGTCGGAAGCAAGTTCAGACACGGTCACGCTCTTATCAGCGATGGTATCCATCAGAACAAGGTCATCGCCCTCTTCGCCAATTGGCGCATCCAATGAAGCGATGACGTCAGCGTTGCGGTATTCGCAGGTCAGACAGTCGGCATCGCAGACCCACCACTTATTGCGGGGGCAGCAGCAGAGGCCACGGTCCTGCATTCTGTGACGGTAGGTATCATGGAAGCGGATATGTTCCTGATAGACTTCTTCGGGTACTTCCTGCCAGCGACGCTGGCTGTGGATGTAGATACGACGGGTTTCTTTGCTTAGATTTTCGTTCTTTGACATAATAAGTTCCTCCGTTTGTCGATGTCTCGAAACGGAGGAACTCTGGTACAGCTGCAAAAAGGCGCAATGATAGAACCGCAGTCCTGACGGAATTACTCCGTTTCGGATTGCAGCGGCCTGCTCACAAGGCAGCTGTTATTATTAAATTGCCTACAATATCTGGTTGAGCCATCATTGATCAGTTGATGCCGGTTATTGTAGTGGGCAGTTTTTTGTCATGCTCAGGACTATAGATGATTTTTATTTCAGATCTGCTTCGATGGCGTATAATTCGCTGAATACGTCAGGGAAATCACAGGGATTCAATTCCTCGATGCTATGAGCACCGTATCTTTGAAAAACAGAGTCGACAACAGCCGATCCAACTTGGGAGCTTATGATAGACGCTGATTCTTCAATGCTGATGATGTAGCTGTTTTTTTCGTTGATTGTCATTTTTTGCCTCCTTCCTCACAGCTCCCTTTCCAGTAGGTGCTGGTGGCTCATTCAGGCTTCACTGGAAAATCCGTGGCCGGTGGATTTATCAGCCTGTCTTTATTATCGCTGATTTCAAATTGGGATTACATGGAGCGGACTTGTAGGAAACTTGTAAATGACTTGTACGACTCAAACAAAAAATTCCACCTTCGATTTCTCCAAGTTCAAATGTGTAAAAGTCATAGGTAAAATTGAAAAATACACAAATCTGTGATATAATAAAATATCATCTCTAAATTACAGGTACACATTACCTCATAAAGAGGTGCTGTTAGGAGGAAAAAAGCATGAGCTACAGCTATAACAAGCTATGGAAACTATTGATAGATAAGGGTATGCTAAAAAAAGACCTCATGGCTAAAACAAAGATTACATCTTCTACAATGGCAAAAATGGGAAGAGGAGAAGCTGTGAGCATGGATGTTCTTGGACGAATCTGCGCAGAGTTGGAATGCAACATCGGAGATATCGTCGATTATGTGAATGAAGAAAAATAATTCCGAGAGGAGGGATTTGTTTATGACGCTTTGTTTTGCAGCACTCATCAAAGTATTAAAAATATGCTCCAAGCCGAAAGTCTACAACAAGACCCTCTGCGGAGCAGTAGCAAAAACAATTGATGAGTATTATGGGAATATATTAGAATCTGAAGATGGCACGATAAGCCACCTGCTTTCTTGTGATTATAATCTTTCTCCTGAGAATATTGTAGAACCAGCCAAGACAATTGCTTTTTCAAAAATATCGAAGGGGATGACGACGTATGTGCTTCCCTTGCTTGACACAGACAAACTTCCTCTTGGAATTCTTGCGCTGCGCAGCATGGCATTGTCCAGCGTAACTGAACCCGACGCTGTAATTGGCCAGATGAAGCGGTCTACATTGGAAGCGATATCTGTATTCGATCCGGCGGATTTTCTTGCAAATATCTTTCTTTATACGGCAGTTGCTGTAAAAAACAAATCTGGCAAAGATACAATTAACCTTGTGGATCAATCCTTTGTAGAAGGTTTTGAAGCTCAACGTGCATCGATTCGGTTGGAAGCGGATGCGATAATTGAGCCTGTAGAGCTTGACCGCACGTTAAAAGATAGTGATTTTGATGCCGTATTCCGTAAAGTGCAGTGCGATGATGATCTTAATTTGAAAAATAAGAGTGGCTTAAACCTGTACTATTTGGATATTTCAGATTCCGCATTCGATTACATGGCACTAAATGAATACCTTTTTGATAGTGTTGGTATGTATGTCTATTCCCGGACGCAAATGAAAGAGTTTGAAGACAAGAAAAAGGTCCGGAACATGGGGGCGAAAGCCCTGCGACTGATGAAGGCTAACGGAAAGCCTGATGAAAAGGGTACTGGAAATGAACTCGGTGAAATGCTGCTGTTTGCATTTCTGGAAGATGGATTACACGCGCCTAAATTGCTGAGTAAGGTTGAAATAAGTACGACAGCCAGACAGTTCAGCAGCAAGAGCGATTGCGTTCATTTGCTCAAGAGAAAAGTAAATGGAGAGATGAGCTATCAGCTGGTTTTCGGTGCATCGTGCATAAACGGTAATTTTGAAAGTGCAATTGACAGCGCATTTGAAGTACTTGCTGCCATAAAAAATAGGCGGGTAAGAGAATGTCAAATGGTTGATAGCACTCTATTTAATCATACATACGATGATGATACTACAAAGTGGCTTCATCAGATATTGGTGCCAAGTAAAACAAGGCAGGCCGCACCTGATATGGCTTTTGGCGTTTTCATTGGTTATTCGATTGACGTTGAAGTCGATGATAATGATGCCTTTAGAACAGAATGCATGAAACAGATGGAATCTGATATTAAAGCGGCTATTCCATACATTGAGCAAAAGGTTTCTGACCTTAATCTTGGCATGCATTCGTATTATTTCTATTTCCTGCCGTTCAATAACGCAGAGGTTGATAAGAAACTGATTATGGATGAGTTGCTGCTGGGAGGTGTTGATTAAATGAATGACACTACTGGTACACTTGGACATGCGATATTTACTGGCTTAGAGAAGAACGAATACTTAAATGAAATATATGATGCTCTGTTGCATAATGATTTTCTCCGGCTATTTCGCATCGACGATATAGCACAGAAGGAGGTCGATACGGAGGACGCACTAAGGTTTGCTGACCTGCTCTCAAAGTCTGTCAACACGGAGCAGTCTGAGCGGCATCGTTCTCTGGCGCAAGAGATTATTACTCTATTAAATGCGCTGAATCCTGATGATGAAGAAATTCAGTATGTTATGGGTGCGGTTCTTTCAAGCACGAGTAATTATCTTGGCCTTCAACACAGCGTCCCTAATTTTCAGGAGAATAACGTTCTCGACCGTTTGTCAGATGAAATCAACAGAGATTATCTGCGGATTCCGTCACAACAGGATGGGTATTTCCTTAGATCACAAAAGGCTGTATATGACCACATGACTGAAGATGATTATTTCAGCTATTCCGGCCCTACGTCTATGGGTAAGTCTTTTGTAATGAGGACATTCATCAGGGAGCGTATCAAGAAAAGCCCAGACTGCAATTTTGCTATTCTTGTGCCTACAAAGGCCCTTATAAATGAGGTGTCAAAGGAAATAGCTGACAATCTTGGAGAACTCCTGCGTCAACACGATTATAGGATTATTACTTCAGCCGGAGCAATGATTCTACAGGAAAAGAATGAGCACAGATATGTGTTTGTTATGACGCCTGAACGTATGATGTATCAGCTCATTGGTTTTAAGGACATCCCGATTCACTATCTATTTATAGATGAATCACAGAATATTTCAGAAAAGGAAGGTCGTAGCGCATTCTACTATCAAGTGGTCGGAATGTTAAATCGATCAGAAGAACGGCCTCATATGATATTTGCGTCCTCGCATATTCCTAATCCTGATATTTATTTGGAGCTAATTCCGAGAGAGGTTCAGGGTGGCCGGTCGGAAATGACATCGCTGTTTACTCCGGTTAGTCAAGAGAAGTTTTTAATAGATTTACAGGAGAGAAAACTGGGTTACTATAACGGACTTACGGAAGAACTGCATGTAATTCATTCTTTTGGGCCAGACCGAGATTTTCAATCCTTTCTTTCCGAACTGGGTGAAGGAAAGAAAAATCTGATTTACTGCAATGCAGAGGCAAAGGTCGTAAAATTTGCACGAGAATATGCTGAGAAGCTCCAGCCGCTGGATGATCCTGATTTGATTGCCCTTGCGGATGAAATACGGGAACAGGTGCATGAGGACTATTATCTTGCGGGTACAGTTGAAAAAGGAGTCGCTTATCATGTCGGTTATCTTCCGACAAGTATCCGATTGCGTATAGAGGAACTCTTTCGCAAACGCGATGATGGTATTCATACCATTTTTTGTACAAGCACCCTGCTGGAAGGCGTAAATTTTCCTGCAGATAATTTGTTCATTACCGATCACAAAAACGGATCGTATCCGATGTCTGCGGTCGAGTTTCGTAACTTGATTGGACGAGCTGGAAGGATTCATTACACACTTTATGGAAATGTCTTTCTGGTTTGTCTGGAAGATGACAACAAGACCAAGTCAGAAAATTATGTAACGCTATTGAGGAAGGATGTCGAGCCGCAGACGCTTTCGATTGTTTCGATAAGTGATAAAGAAAAGGAATATGTTCTTGAGTGCCTACGCCAAGGAAAGACGAAACTTGAGAAGCTGAACGGTCAGACTATCGAGCAATTTTCGTTAATGCGCAAAGCGGCGAATATCCTTCTAAGAGAAATTATGCTTGATCGTCATGGCAGGGTCCGCAGGGAATTCGAGGAAAATATGACGGAAAACGATCCTATATTGATAAAGGAGATGTTTATTGGCAGGAAAAATGAGCCGGATGACGACATTAATGTTTCCGTAGATCAGATTGATAAAGTTGTGTCGGCTATTGAGGGTGGGCTGGATTATCCGAAAGTGAATATATACGGCTATGTGGGATTTCAGCCAACATTGGAGTTTCTTGAGGGGCTATGCGATGCATTCGGCTGGGATACCTATGAGAGCAGTACACTGGGACGAGTGAATAAGGAAGGAAAGCACTCGAATCTTAGATTCTATGCTACGCTTCTGACTCAATGGCTTACCGGCAATGGTATCAAGTACATGATTGATCAGGCCATATCGTATAAGCAAGGGAAGAATATTTATATCAATGGAGAATCAAAGCTATTCGATGATGGAGAAGAACACAGAAACAAGGTGATCGAGGATATGCTTGATAATGTAAATGATATCATCTTGTTCCGCTTATCGAATTACTTTATGCGCTTTTCGACGGAGCTTAAGAAATATCACCATCGTGATTTCTTGACAAACGATTGGTATGAATATGTGGAATATGGAACCACAAATAAGGTATGTATCCTGCTTCAGAAAAATGGCTTTTCACCAGAAACGGCGACCTACATACAGAAGCATGAGGACATATACATTGTTAGAACTGACGAAGGTGTGAAGGTGTCACTTTCTTTGCTTCAATGCGAACAGATATCTGTCAGAGAAGAAGCAAGGACAGTGCACAACAATATGCCGGAGTTGTTTGACGAATCATAAACCTGCCGGAAGAACAGCAGGCTATATCTCTTTTATAGGAGGAATGATTTTATGGAGTGGACTAAGGATAAAGTCGTCAAAAAGATGGAGGAACTTAGAGACAAAGGCTTTATTTCTGTACCAGAAGGTATGTTTAGAAAAGATGATGGGATTGTTGGCCAGATATTAGAACGAGAATTTGGTGTCGCTGAGAATAATCTTCATCTTGCAGATTTGGGCACATACGAGCTCAAAGGAATGAGAAAAAAGAAAAATAAGGCAAGTACATTGACTCTGTTTCACCAAACATCAACAGCAGGATTAACGCCGAATCAAATATTTGATAGGTTTAGCTATGAAAAGCCTTCTCAAAGAGATGGTTCGTTGAAACGAAAACTTTTTACCACCATATATGGAAATAAAGTTAATAGCCTTGGATTTATTCTACGAGGGAATGGTGATGCAAGTATTGATTTGTATTACAGAGATGAGTATTTGGCAACATGGGATTTGACAAGTGGAAACGGGAAAATCAAACAAGTTTTGCTTGCATTGGCTGAAACCAGAGGAACTGCTAATTCCAAAAACGAAGAATTCCATTTTGTAGAGGCATATATTCTAAGTTCGCCAAAAAACATCTACGATGCAATCGAATCTGGTGCTGTTGTAATGGACCTGTGTATTGACCAGCCAGCGTCAGACTTCAGGAAAAGGGCTCCTCATGATCGAGGACCACACATAAGAATACCTTTAAGAAAGCTAACCAGCTTGTTTGAAAACGTCGAGAAGATTATGTAGGAGGTTATAAAATGAGAGAACACGATTTAGATTTGCTTAAAATTAGGTTACAGGAAATAAAAGAAATGGGATGGATCCGGAATCAACGCCCCGGCAACGCTGGTGGTGTAGGGAATACTCTGGAAGATCTTCTTGATGTAGCTGAAAATAATCTTCAGTTACCTGATTTTGGCGATTGGGAACTTAAAAGCCAAAGGGCTGAAACAGGCTCACTATTAACACTATTTCATTGCGAGCCAAAACCTCGAAATGCACGGATAGTTCCAAAGATCCTGCTTCCACTTTATGGATGGCCGCATCAAGATGCAAGAACTCTTTATCCGATAAACGAAAGAAGTTTCCGTCAAACCATAAATGCCACATCGTGTAGCGACCGTGGATTTAAGGTTAATATTGACTGGAATGCGGAATGTATTTATGTTTCCTTTGACTATCGAATGGTTGATGATCGTCATGCTGAGTGGCGCAGTTTTATAAGTGAAGGCGTTGGAAAAGGAGATATTGATCCAAATCCCTATTGGACATTTGGAGATATTTCTCAAAAACTGAGCACAAAGCTCAACAATCTAATGTATATAAAAGCTGAAACGAAGCATATCTCCGGTTATGAGTGTTTCAAGTATAATGAGATTGACGCTTACGTTGACCCTACATTAGAGAGGTTCTTGGCTCTTGTTGAATCGGGAGCAATTTATGTTGATTTCGATGCTCGCACAGGACACAATCACGGAACGAAATTCCGAATTAGACCAGCTGCAAAAAACGATTTATATCAGCAGCATATTATCGTTTAAGTAGTTCATTGGCAGGAAAGTTCACAATTAATCCTGTTTGCGCGGGTTGATTTTAGACTGATTTAGTACTATAATAGTCCTAAAATCAGGACGAAAGGAGACTGACATGGCTAAAGAATTAATTTATCTTGATACATACGCTCTGCAGCAAGATATGCGTATCCGCTTACCGAAATCTATTTTGAATAATCTTCCAGTAGAAAAAGGAACGACAAAATTTTCGATCTATTTAGATCAGGAGAAAAATGAGCTAATATTACGCATTGCAGAATCTCTAAAGGAGGATGCGAAATGAAACACACAATCGCTTGTGGCGATACGCTTGAGTTAATAAAGCAAATCGAGCCTGCTTCAATTGATCTGTTGGTAACATCACCACCATATTGGGCTAAACGCGTTTACAACGGAGATGGAGAGATAGGTTCCGAAGAAACTCCAGAAGCCTACGTGTCAAGGCTTGCCGATTTTTTTGATGAACTGCGTCCGTATTTGAAACCAACAGCTAATGTTTTCATTAATGTTGGTGACACTTACTTTGGATCTGGTGCTGGTGCTTGGAGCAAATATTTAGATAACGATGGAAATGTTACACAGGCTCAAAAGGACCGTAAAGAAAAGTATTTTACAACGAAACCTCTTCAGCCGAAAATCAAACAAAATGGAAAACTTTATCAGAATAAGCAACTTCTTCTCATTCCTTCTCGATTTGCAATTGAAATGCAAGAACGAGGTTGGTTGTTGCGGGATGATATTATTTGGCAAAAGCCAAACAGGATTCCAGCCAGTGTAACTGATCGCTTGAACAATACGTATGAACATGTATTCCATTTTGTTCTAAACAAGAAGTATTTCTTTGACTTAGATGCCATCAAAGTTCTTGGCGCTAATGGTCGCATGAAAAATCCGGGTGATGTTTGGGCTATTAACACGCAACCTTTAACCGGTAATCATACAGCTACATTTCCAGAGCAACTTGTTGAACAGATTGTGTTGTGCGGAAGTCCGAAAGATGGAATAGTGTTTGATCCATTTTTGGGGACGGGCACAACTTGGATTGTAAGTGACCGACTTGGAAGAAATTGTATAGGATTTGAGATCAATCAAGAATTTTTTGATTTTGCACAAAGTAGGTTTAAGGAAAGCAGAGAATCTGAATAATGTCAACTACCGATTTCATAAATATAGAAAACGCAAGGCTTTGTGATTGCAAGAAAGGCTTTCTTTCTTGCATCGAAGCCAAAGATTGGATGAAAAATCAAATAGGTGTATGGCAGTTTACATATGAGCCAAGAGACATAAGGGACAAGTCAGTCCATCCTGCCGTATTTCCTATTGCTATGGCTAAAAGAGTCATTGAACAGTTTACTCACAAAGGAGAACTTGTGTTGGACCCTTTTGTTGGGTCTGGAACAACTCTTCTCGCTGCACAAGATTTGGATCGAAATGCTGTAGGCTTTGATTTGAAGCAAGAATATGTCGATCTCTCAAATTCACGTGTTACAGAAGTACCTGATGACTGCCATTGTAAGCAAATTGCAGTTTGTGATGATGCAAGAAACATTGTGAACCGTATTGCGCCGGGCGCGGTTAAGCTGGCTTTTACATCACCTCCATATGCCAATATATTGAACAGAGAACGTAAAAATAAAAGTCGTCGTGGTGACTTGCGTAAAAATGAGCAGTTTGGCAAGATTGAGCAATATAGTCAAGATTCTCGTGATTTAGGAACACTGGATCCCGATGCATTTGAGAGAGAAATATCCGAGATTTTCCGTGAGATGATGCCCGTTTTTCAAGAAAAGGCACATATACTCATAAATATAACGGATGCATGGATTGATGGGAAGCGAGTGCCTTTACACATAAACATTATTAATGCAATGCATGCAGCAGGATATGAATTTAGAAACACGATTATATGGGATCGTTGCAACTTGGTTAATAAAATCGGTATATTTGGTTGGCCGAGCAGCTATATCACTATGGGCACGACTTTTGAATATATCCTCGACTTTACGCTCCCTGCTCCTGCAAAGAAAACACAAGCAAGAGAAAAGAAATCTAATGCATGATGTAATTTTGAGCAGATAAACGCACAAAAACCGTATTTATTATAATAGCAGTTGTGCTTCATATTGCTATCAATGCTCCACAGTCTTCGGAGACGATGTAGTGGATTGCAAATCTCTAAAAGAGGAGGCAGTTTGTTTTGGCACAATATACGTGGGATGATTTCTACGATAAATTTTATGATTGGTCTGAAAGCACTCAGATTAGCAGGATGTCCGGCCTGACAGACTTTGGTCCTTCCTCTGAGGTTTTTGATGTTGCAACGGAGTATGCTGATCCAAAGATTGCAACTCGCTTTTTAAAGAAAGCAGTCAAAGCTGGTGTTAAATTCACTGGTGACGAAATCGTGAACATGATCGACAATGTGACGGAGGAATTTATTCCTATGTCTATAATGCGCGGCGGCTTTGATTTTCAAAGCCGCCGTGTCTATGTTTTTTTAGATGTGTTTTGAATTTCTCTGCAATTTGTAATGCTATTTTAATAGTGCAAAATAGATAATATTGGCATATAAGCGCAAAGCATTAACAAAAACGCGGGATTTTGCGTTGAGACTTCAAGTGCTATAGCTATTATCAAAAAGAGGAATACAGCCAGAAATGGCTGCAGCGGTAAATATGTATGGAAGTGGTTAATAGCAGATGTTATAATATAAAATAAGGAGATTCAGTACAGAATGTGGGGGAAATATCATGAGCAGAAAAGCGAATATCATAACCCAGAGCAAACTTACAAAAGGAGAAAATCGATATACTAGTGAAAATGTGTAATGCGTTAGACTGCTCTTTTGAAGATATTATGGAGACAGTGGATTTAGAAAAATAAATGAGATAGATGGAGGAAGAAGGCAATGAACAAACAACAGCTTGCAAATAAAATTTGGCAATCAGCAAATAAAATGCGTTCCAAAATTGAGGCAAACGAATATAAAGACTATATTCTAGGATTTATATTTTACAAATATTTATCAGACCAAGAAGTTAAGTTTTTAAAAGAAAAAGAGTTTACTGATGATGATATCAAAGAACTTGCAGAAGAAGATTCTGAAACGCTTGAATATGTGCAAAGAAATATCGGCTACTTTATTTCTTATGAAAATTTATTCTCTACTTGGATTTCAATGGGCAGAGATTTTGATGTATCAAATGTAAGAGACGCACTGTCTGCGTTTAGCCGATTGATTTATCCAACCCACAAAAAAGTGTTTGATAAAGTATTTGATACGCTTCAAACAGGACTTAGCAAATTGGGCGATAGCTCCAATGCCCAAACAAAAGCAATCAGCGGTTTGCTGCAATTGATTAAAGATATTCCCATGGACGGAAAACAAGATTACGATGTGCTTGGTTTTATTTATGAATTTTTAATCAGTCAGTTCGCTGCCAATGCCGGTAAAAAGGCAGGAGAGTTCTATACACCTCACGAAGTTTCTGTTTTGATGTCAGAGATAGTTGCCGATCATCTAAAAGGAAAAAGTGAAATTAAGATTTACGATCCAACGAGTGGTTCTGGTTCTTTGCTTATCAATATTGGTAAGAGCGTTTCCAAATATATGTCTGATGGAAACAATATAAAATACTATGCTCAAGAGTTAAAAGAGAACACTTATAACCTTACTCGAATGAATTTGGTAATGAGAGGCATTAAACCGGATAACATCGTTACACGAAATGGAGATACTCTTGAGGAAGACTGGCCGTTTTTCGATGAAAACGATCCAGTCAACACATACAATCCGTTATATGTAGATGCGGTCGTATCAAATCCGCCTTATTCTCAAGCGTGGGATCCTTCCAATAAAGAACATGATCCGAGATACTCTCGATTTGGTTTGGCTCCAAAAGGAAAAGCAGATTATGCTTTCTTATTGCATGATTTATTTCACATCAAACCAGATGGAATTATGACAATCGTATTACCTCATGGTGTGTTGTTCAGAGGTGGTGAAGAAGGAGAAATTCGGAAAAATCTAATTGAAAATAATCATATTGATGCGATTATTGGATTGCCTGCGAATATCTTCTTTGGAACAGGTATCCCTACAATTATTATGGTTTTGAAGCAAAAAAGAGAAAATACAGACACTTTGATTATTGACGCTTCCAAAGGATTTGTTAAAGAAGGTAAAAATAATAAGTTGCGTGCTTCAGATATTAAGAGAATAGCAGATACGGTTATCAAGCGAGAAAGCATTGAGAAGTTTTCAAAGGTTGTAACAAGAGAAGAAATTAGAAACAACGATTATAATTTGAATATTCCACGCTATGTGGATTCATCTGAAGCAGCAGAAAGCTGGGACATTTATGCCTCAATGTTTGGCGGTATTCCGATAGCAGAAATAGAAGAACTGAAAGAATATTGGGAGGCATTTCCGACCTTAAAGAATGCGTTATTCACTGATAGCCATATTCCTTATGTTGAAGTTGCTGCGGAGGATATTAAACAGACAATCAAAAATCACGAAGATGTTATATCTTTTGAAAAAGCATTTGCAAGTGCATTTGAAGATTTTCATGCCTACTTAAAAGCTGAGTGGATTGAAAAAATGTCTGAAGTTGAGGTTGGTAAAGCGGAGAATAAAGTCAGTGAAAATATATTTGCTCGTTTAGAAAATATTGATTTAATAGACAAGTATGAAGCATACCAACTTTTAGATAACGAATGGGTAAAGGTTGCAGTAGACTTGGAGATGATTCAGTCAGAAGGATTTGCAGCAACTAAGAAAGTAGATCCTAATTTGATTGTGAAAAAGAAAGATGGAAAGGAACAAGAAGTACAAGACGGTTGGATTGGTCATATAATTCCGTTTGAATTAGTACAAAGAGAAATTCTGTCCGAGCAATACTGTACATTAAAAGATAAAGAAAACAGGTTGTCAGAGATACCATCACTTTATGAAGAAATCATTGACTCTTTAACAGAAGAAGAAAAAGAAAGTGAAGTATTGAATGATAATAACGACGCTTTTGTTGCAAAGGAAGTAACAAAGAAATTAAAAGAATTAAGGAAAGAAATTCCGACTGAAGATGTGAAAGAATTTATTGGCAAACTCGCTAAATTTGAAGACTTATCTCAAGAAGAAAAAGAACTGAAAAAGGAAATCAAGAAGGAAACTGCTGAGCTTCACATGTTGACAAAGGAAACGATTGAGAATTTATCGGACGAAACAGTATATGAATTGCTTGATAAAAAATGGATTGGCAATTTAATTGAAAGTATCAACAAGTTGCCGGATACAATCGTAAATAACCTTGTTTCTAAAATTCAAGCATTGCAGTCAAAGTATGCAACGACTTATTTTGAAGTAGAATCGGAAATTAAAGAAACAGAACGCTTGCTTTCGTCAATGATTGATGATTTAGAAGGAAATGAGTTTGATATGAAAGGTTTGAGTGAGTTTAAATCACTTTTGATGGGTGAATAACATGAGTGAAAATAATAAACCATCAATTCGTTTCAAAGGTTTTACAGAAGCTTGGGAACAGCGTAAGTTGGGTGAAGTAGGAACAACATTTACTGGTTTATCTGGGAAAACAGCATCAGATTTTGGTCATGGAGAAGCTTCATTTATTACATATATGAATGTTTTCTCTAATCCGATTACTAATCCTAATATGGTAGAGAATGTAGAAATTGATTCAAGACAGAGAGAAGTTGAAGTAGGAGATGTGTTTTTTACTATATCTTCTGAAACACCTGAAGAAGTCGGAATGTCCAGTGTTTTAAAGGAAAAACAGGGTGTTACATACCTAAATAGTTTTTGTTTTGGCTTTAGACCTACAGTGAAATTTGATTTGGATTATCTTGCGTTCATGCTTAGATCCGAATCAGTGAGAAAGCAAATAAAACTTTTAGCACAAGGAATTTCAAGATTTAATATTTCAAAAACAAAGATGATGGATATTGATATTCAAGCACCGAGTCTTGACGAACAAGTGGCTATTGGAAAGTATTTTGAACACCTCGATCACCTTATCACCCTTCATCGGCGAAAGCATGACAAACTTGTGAATGTTAAAAAATCCATGCTTGAAAAAATGTTCCCACGTGATGGAAAGAATGTTCCGGAAATAAGATTTTCTGGATTTACGGAGGTTTGGGAACAGCGTAAGTTTGGTGAAATGGCGGATTATAAAAAAGGACCATTTGGAAGTGCGTTAAAAAAAGAGATTTTTGTTCCCAAAAGTGAAAATTCAGTCAAGGTTTATGAACAACAAAATGCAATCAATAAAAACTGGAAATTAGAAAGATATTTTATTACAAAAGAGTATGCGGCTGAATTAAAAGGCTTTGAAACTCATGGCGGAGATATTCTTGTTTCGTGTGCAGGAACTATTGGCGAAATGTATGAATTGCCTGATAAATCCGAGGTTGGTGTAATAAATCAAGCTCTTATGAGGGTGAGAGTAAATGAGAAAGTAATATCAAAAAAACTATATCAATTACTTTTTTCTAGCATGATTGATGATTTCTCAAAAGAACATAGTAATGGTTCTGCAATGAAAAATATTCCTCCATTCGCTGATCTAAAAGCAATGGATGCAATGGTTCCGACACTTGAAGAACAGAAAAGAATAGGAATATATTTTGAACAACTCGACCACCTTATCACCCTTCATCAGCGAGAGATCGAAAAATTGAAGAATATAAAAAAATCATGCCTTGAAAAGATGTTTGTGTGAAGGGAATAAGAAGTTATGAGATGGAAAATTAGAAAAAATGATCGAGAAAGTAATAAAATATTTACCTACAGCAAAAGACGAATAAGAAAAATATATTTAGTGGATTAGTCAAAGCTTTGATTTATCTTTCCTCAGGATAAGTTAAAATTACTAAAGCGAAAAAACAATGATCAATGGCTTTTTATACAAAAATACATAGAAAGGGGCCATAAGATATGACTTTTCAATATGAATCAGACTTTGAAGAGGCGCTTATAAAGGTGCTTTCCAACAAAGGGTGGGAAAAAGAAGTTATAAAATATCCTACCGAAAAGGACTTATTGGAAAACTGGGCAAAAATTTTATTCGATAACAATCGAGGGATTGACAGACTGAACAATTATCCTTTAACAGCAGGAGAAATGCAGCAAATATTAGAGCAGATCAACTCTTTGCGTACACCTGTCAAGCTAAATACATTCATCAACGGAAAAACAGTTTCAATAAAAAGAGACAATCCAGATGATATAGAACACTTTGGAAAAGAAGTTAGTTTAAAAATATATGATAGACGAGAAATAGCAGCAGGACAAAGCAGATACCAAATTGTTCAACAGCCGGTATTTCCAAGAAAGTCAAAGATCCTGAATGATCGTCGAGGCGATTTAATGCTTTTAATCAATGGAATGCCGGTTATTCATATTGAATTGAAGAGAAGCGGCGTACCAGTGAGTCAAGCTTACAATCAAATTGAGAAATACTCTAAGGAAGGTATCTTTACGGGATTATTTTCTCTTGTCCAAGTTTTTGTGGCGATGACACCAACTGAAACAAGATATTATGCCAATCCGGGGGTAGATGGACAATTTAATCCCGACTATTATTTCCAATGGGCGGATTTTAATAATGAACCAATCAATGATTGGAAAGATATTGCGTCCTCCTTACTTTCAATTCCGATGGCACATCAATTGATTGGTTTTTATACTGTAGCGGACGAGTCTGATGGAATACTAAAGGTTATGCGCAGTTATCAGTATTATGCTGCGAATGCGATTTCTGATAAAGTTGCCAAGACGAAGTGGGACGAGAAGAATCAACGAGGTGGATTTATTTGGCATACGACTGGTTCCGGTAAGACGATGACAAGCTTTAAATCGGCCCAGCTGATTGCTGATTCTAGGGACGCGGATAAAGTGGTTTTCTTAATGGACAGAATTGAGTTAGGAACACAGTCGTTAGGCGAGTATCGTGGATTTGCCGGAGAATCAAAAGGTATCAGCAATGAACTTTCAAGTGTAAAAGCGACTGAAAACACATATATGCTCATTTCTAAATTGAAAAGTGATTCACATCTTGATACCTTAATCGTAACTTCAATTCAGAAAATGAGCAGAATTAAAGATGAAGATGGTGGATTAAACGCGCACGATATTGAAAAAATCAGTACAAAACGAATTGTGTTTATTGTTGATGAAGCACATAGATCCACTTTTGGAGATATGCTTTTGACGATAAAGAATACATTTCCAAATGCACTGTTCTTTGGCTTTACAGGTACACCCATTCACGAGGAAAATCAAAAGAAGATGAGTACCACAACCACAGTTTTCGGCAACGAACTTCATAGATACAGCATTGCTGATGGGATTAGAGATAAAAATGTTTTAGGTTTTGATCCGTACAAGGTTATGACTTATAAAGACAGCGATGTTCGTAGAGTCGTTGCACTTGAAAAAGCAAAGGCAAAAACGGTTGAAGAAGCGCTGCAAGACCCTAAAAAGTCTGAGATTTACTATAAGTACATGGATTCTGCTAAAGTGAAAATGGCTGGCTATATAAGCGATGATGGAAAGTATGTTAAGGGTATTGAAGATTATATCCCGAATTCTCAGTACCAAACAGAAGAACATCAGAATAAAGTAGTCGAAGATATAGCTGATAAGTGGCTTGATTTGAGCCACGCTTCAAAATTTCATGCAATTTTTGCAACGAGCAGTATCCCAGAGGCGATCGCATACTATCGCTTATTAAAGGATAAAATGCCATTATTAAAGACAACATGTTTATTTGATCCGAATATTGATAACGGCGGAGGTGTTCAATTCAAAGAGGAAGGTTTGGTTGAGATTATAGATGATTATAACAAAAAATATAATCAAGAATTTTCTATCGGAACACACGCAGGATTCAAAAAGGATATTGCACTGAGATTGGCGCATAAAGAATATTATAAAACCATTGATCGAGAGCCGGAAAAACAACTTGATTTGTTAATTGTAGTAGATCAAATGTTGACTGGATTCGATTCAAAATGGGTAAACACATTATATATGGATAAAATGCTGGAGTATGAAAACATTATACAAGCATTTTCAAGAACAAATAGATTGTTTGGCCCTGATAAACCATTTGGAACAATTAGGTATTACAGAAGACCCCATACGATGGAGCGAAATATTAATGACGCCGTGAGCCTGTATTCCGGCAATAAGCCAATCGGTTTATTCGTTGATAAATTAAATAAGAATATGGAAAAGATGAATGAATTATTTAGGGAGATCAAAGACCTATATAAAAATGCTCATGTAGAAGATTTTTCTAAGCTTCCAGACGATAGAACCGTTGTCGCAAAGTTTGCTTCCTTATTTAGAGAATTGAATGAGTATTTGGAGGCTGCAAAAATTCAAGGTTTCAAATGGAGCGAATTATCACATAAGTTCGTGAATGAAGATGGAAAAAATGATGAAATTACAGTTGTCTTTGATGAAACTACATATCTTATTTTGGTTCAGAGATATAAAGAAATCCCAAGCGGAGATCCAGTAGGACTGAGTGATGGTGATATTCCGTATGATTTGGTGGGGTATATCACCGAAATTGATACTGGAAGAATAGATGCTGCTTATATGAACAGCCGATTTGAAAAATATCTGAAGGCACTTCATAGTGATGAGGTCTCTGAAGAATTGAAAGAACAAGCCTTGAATGAATTACATAAATCATTTGCAACATTGAATCAAGAAGAACAGAAGTATGCAAATATCTTCTTACATGATGTGCAAAGAGGAGATGTTTTCGTAGAAGAAGGAAAAACACTAAGAGATTATATTACGGAATATCAATTTAAGGCTAAAAATGATCAAATTCATCGTTTCGCAGATACCATAGGAATAGACGAGGAAAAGCTTAGAGGTATGATGGATTTAAAATTAACGGAAACGAATATCAATGAATTTGGAAGGTTAGATGAATTAAAGAATACAATTGATAAAACGAAAGCAAGAGCTTATTTTGAAAACAAAGAAGGTATAAAGCTTAGCCCGCCAAAGGTAAATATTAGGATAGATAAACTTGTACGTGAATTTATTTTAAAAGGTGGCTTTGAAATTGATTAAATAATTTTAAACAGAACCATAAATATCAAATTCACTGCTGAAGCCTTCCTTTTTATGCGAATTGGGTTTGCCTGTATTTGTAGCATACAAGATATACCAGTGTTTTTCCTTTTTGCAGCGGAATAAGTAAAGACATGAATGTATAAGAAAAGGAATGATAAGATTTTATGCTTATCATTCCTTATGATTTTGAATGTGGCGGATTTTTGTTGCAATCTGTCCGAATTTGTGCTATCCTGAGTGACAGGAAAAAATAAGATTTTTCAGCGCGCTGCCGATACCAGCGGTAGGCGGTTATTTGCCCTCCATTCCTCCACAGGAAGGAGGACTGAGCGAATTAGAAATTGATTTGGTGAATCAATTCCCGATCAGGCTGTGACCAACTTGTTTGGTCAAGTCAAAAACATCGGAGTGCTCAGCCTTTCGATCCTGTATCGGAAGGGGGTGAACGCTGTGTATGCAAAGATTGCACGTATTCTGCTTTTTACAGCATTGTTTATGTGGATATTTATTACATATGCAAAATGACCGCCCCATGTCCTAAAATGAGCGGTCATTCGACTTAAAATCATGAGGGCATAACCGTCTACCGGCAACGCGCCCTTTTTTATATTCTCAGTATAACCGCATATTGTGAAATTGTCAACCCGTCTTTGTGTGTTTACAAAAATCACATACGATCAAGACACTTGAAAAATTCTTCTGCGATTGCAATCTTTATTTTCTGTGTATCCATAAATATGCTTATGCTCGTATGTGTCGGAAAGGTTGGTGTTTATGACATAAATTTAGAGGCTGACGTCAAAGTACCTAGTGCAAGCACGTCTCTCATGTGAAGGTGTCAGCCGCTGATAACAGTATAGTGCAGAATCAAAACACAGGCAACCCACAGACGCAAACTGTAACACAAATGCAACAAACGGGTATGTCTGTGACTGCGAAGGAATGGACATGGAATACACAGGATCAGACACATAACTTCTTTTATGACTAAGAATCACGAACAGCGGGGAAGCAGCGTTGTACGACATCGTGAATCTGTAAACGAAAAAATAATGGAAGTTCTGGTAAATATGCCTGTACTGGAACTGGAAAGCATAGAAAAAGAGGAAGTATCCAGTTTTGCAATGCCAACACTCGCTGAAAGTTCAGCGCAAGGTGATTACCCTTCAACTTCCCCTAGCATTAGCGTAGCAGACTTATATAACCTTGTCAACAGTGAATAGCAGTGTAACGATATGAACGATGATACTGATTTTTGAGAGAGGCATTACTTGTATTGGTCGAGCGGGAGAACTATAATATGTTTTATGGAGGTGTGAAATGAATAAAATTCTAATTATAGATGATGACCGAGAATTGTGTGCTTTGATTAAACACAGTGTACTATCGGAAAATATAGAAGCTGATTTTTGTACTACCGGAAGGGAGGGGTTACAGAAATTAAAAGAGCAGGAATATCAGCTTGTGATATTAGATGTGATGATGCCGTGTATGAATGGTTTTGAAACGCTGGAAGAAATCCGAAAAAAAAGCAGTCTGCCAATTTTGATGTTCACCTCTAAAAATGACAGTATTTCTAAAGTACGGGGCTTACGAGCCGGAGCGGACGATTATCTGACAAAACCGTTTGATATGGACGAGCTGATCGCCCGTATTGTTTCTTTGATTCGACGCTATACTCGCTTTAATCAGCAGGCTGCAACTATGCAAAAACTGGATTTTGATGGACTGCAAATTGATCTTGAAAATCGTTCTGTCACTACGGCAAACGGAACTTTTGAACTTCCGCCAAAGGAATTTGACCTGCTTTTATACTGCGCGAAACATCAAGGGAAAATTTTGACCAAACAGCAGATTTATGAGCAGGTTTGGGGCGAAGAATATTTCTATGATGACAGCAACATCATGGCAATCATTAGCCGACTTCGCAAAAAATTAGAAGTCAATCCTTCCAGTCCGAAGTATATCCAGACGGTCAAAGGGATTGGCTACCGCTTCAATAAGGAGGTGTAGCCGGTATGGAAATCATCGTTTTCTTCTCCGTTGTGATTGCCGTTGTGGCTGTATTGACTTCCATCGTTCTCGTTCGGCGCGTAAAAAAACAAATAGCAGAAATGACCGATGTGCTGGTTGATGTGAAAAACGGAAATGGCAACCGGCGTATTCTGTCTGCAACCAATGAACTGACAGCACCTCTTGCCTATGAAATCAATGAGATCGTTGTGGCCTATGAAAGCAGACTTTCGATTGTCCGGCAGACAGAGGAAACCAATCGCCAGCTTATGACGAGCCTTTCCCATGATGTTCGGACACCTCTTACAACCCTTATTGGGTATCTTGACGCCGTACATAAAGGGCTTGTCACAGCAAAAGACCGAGAGGATTATATCGAAACTGCCCGCCGGAAAGCCTATGATTTGAAAGAATATATTGATGTACTATTTGACTGGTTCAAACTAAATTCCAACGAGTTTGCTTTGGAGATTCAGAGCGTGGAAGCCGCAGAACTGACAAGAAATATCCTGATTGACTGGATACCCATATTTGAGGATAAGCAGGTCGACTATAACATTGATATTCCTGAACAGCCTGTCAGAGTGAGACTGGATATGGACAGCTATATGAGGATATTAAATAATCTCATGCAAAATGTGATCGCTCACAGTCATGCAGATAAAATAGAAATTGTCTTATCGAAGCAGGAAACTAACATGCAGCTGCTGCTCGCGGATAATGGGGTGGGAATTGAGAAAGAAGATTTGAAACACATTTTTGAACGGCTTTATAAGTGTGATAAAGGCCGCTCTGAAAAAGGCAGCGGTCTTGGTCTTTCTATCGTCCATCAGCTTGTAGAAAAGATGGGGGGAAGCATAACGGCAGAAAGTTTATCGGGAAAGGGGACTAAATTTACTTTGCGCTTTCCCTTGGAGATTTAAGCGGGTTCCCGTCTTTATGGCGGGAGCTTTTGCTGTTTTGGCTGTATTCTAAATTGCAAGGTTAATGCAAGGTTGCGGCAAGGTTCATGCAAGGTTTCGGTGATAGAATACAGAACAGGAGGTTTGAATATGGACACAAATTATATCATTGAAACAAAAAATCTGACAAAGCAGTATGGATCGCAAAAGAGTGTAGCTGACTTGAATATCCATGTAAAGCGAGGAAGAATTTACGGTCTGCTGGGCAGAAATGGAGCCGGAAAAACTACTACCATGAAAATGCTGTTGGGCTTAACGAAGCCGACTTCTGGGAAAATTAAAATCTGGGGAAAGTCTTTACAGGGGAATGAAAGGAAATTGCTGCCCCGCATCGGCAGCCTGATTGAGTCCGCCGGCTTTTATCCAAATCTGACCGGAACAGAGAACCTGCGTATTTTTGCCACTCTGCGAGGCGTCCCAAATAAACATGCCCTCAAAGATGCTCTGGATTTGGTAGGACTGCCCTACAAAGATAAAAAGCTCTTTTCACAGTATTCTCTTGGTATGAAGCAGCGCCTTGCCATCGCCCTTGCCGTTATGCACGATCCGGAACTTTTGATTTTAGATGAACCCATCAATGGGCTTGATCCCATCGGCATTGCAGAAGTACGCTCCTTTATTCGGGAGCTTTGCGACGAAAGAGGAAAAACCATTTTGATTTCCAGTCACATTCTTTCGGAGATTTCTTTGCTGGCTGACGATATTGGGATTATTGACCATGGCACATTGCTGGAGGAAGAAAGTCTTGCCGAGTTGGAGCAAAAAAGCAGTAAGCATATCCGGTTTACGCTCTCAGATACTGCACAGGCAGCCAGAATTTTGGAGCGCAATTTCCATGAAAGCCATTTCTCCATACAGGACGATCACAATCTGCGCCTGCACAACCTTGAGCTGCCTGTGGGAAAAATTATAACTGCTTTTGTAGAAAGTGGATTGGAGGTATCAGAGGCAGCAACCTCAGAAGAGAGTCTTGAAGATTACTTCAAGCGTGTGACAGGGGGCGAAGGAATTGCTTAGACTAATCCGATGCGAATTTTTGAAATTGAAACGGAAGAAATTTATTCCGCTGATTATTCTGGCGGCTTTTCTGTTTCCAATTCCGCTGACCTATCTAATGACAACGCCCACTATGATGGACAGATATACGGATCAGGCAGATGCTTTCGATGGATTGTTTAATATGGTGCTTGGGTATGGTATTCAATTTTTACTGCCCTGCATACTTGGAGTAATCGCCGCTATCCTGTTTTTTATGGAGCGGGACAACGATACATTCAAAAATCTGCGTACCATTCCTGTAACAAGTACGCAAATGGTGCTTGCAAAGATTATTGTTCTGTTCCTCTTTGGAGTTGTCTTTTGCGTTGCTTCTGCCATTGCAGCAATTCTTTGCGGATTTGGAACATTAGAAGTTTATGGAATAGGATATAAGTTGTTTTTGGCGGTTGAAACCGGAATTTTTATTACGGCAGGAACGCTCCCACTGATTGTCCTTGTTGTCTTTTTCAGTAAGACTTATGTTTTTTCTATATTGCTGTGTGTCTTTTACAGCGTTCTGAACATGAGCGCTACGGCATTGTTTGACGTACTGCCTAAAACGATGTTATGGCTTCTGCCCACTCCACTGACTACATTTTGGAGTGCAGGGGATATGGCGGCTCATGGAATAAAAATGGACTTGGAGCAAATGACAGGGCTAATTCCTTCAACCTTTCAAGTGGTATTCATTCTTGGGAGCATGGCAATGGTTTCGCTCCTGCTGATTGACAGATTATATAAGCAGAGGGGGGAATAAACATGATTCGCATTGTAAAAACAGAATTTTATAAATTGAAAAGGTATCATATCCTTTGGGCAGGCGTTGCGCTCATGCTCCTTTCCGTTCTGCTGACCTTATTTACCTCTATGGCGAATGATGGTTCCGTTTGGGACTTCGCATATCTTACCGAACAGGTTATCAAGAACAATATGTCTATGATTTTTCCGGTGTGCATTAGCCTGATTGCCGGATATATGATTTCTCGTGAGCAGACAGATGATACATTGAAAAATCTTCTGACCGTACCAATCTCTTTTAAGCGGCTGCTGGTTGGAAAATTGATTGTGTGCGGCGTATTGTCTATAATTTTTGGGCTGATATGCAGTTTGTTTACAATTATGGCGGAAATGATTGTAGGATTTCCTTGCTTTGAAATTTCGTTAGCCTTAAAAGTAGCCTTGCAGATAACCGCCGTCAATTTCTTTTTATATCTTGCAGTTCTGCCTATTATCGTACTTACCTGTCGGAAAGCGGGCAGATTTTTAGCGGGTGTAATCATTGCTTTTGTCTATGGATATGGCGGGATCTTTGCCGCCGGAAATATGACATTGGCAAATCTCTATCCGATTACGGCAAGCCTTGGACTAGTTGGATACCGCAGCTATGATACCGCGGTTAACTGGAACATAGGAATCTGTATTTGCAGCCTTATCTTTGTCGTTGCTATTTCTGTCTTGTTGATTTTGAATCTGAAAGAGGAGGAAGCAATGCAGAGCAAGAAGAAGTCTAAAAAAGCTCCGCCAAAGAAAGGGTGGTGATGACTGAGAATGGTTTTGCTGGATCTATGCTTTTGGCTGTTTCAAAGCGGAGATTGTATTGCAGGATTTCAACTGCGCAATGAAGTAACATTCTGCTGACAGAAAAAACACAAAAAATAATCCTCTCGTGAGGTTTTTGTGACATTTAGATGCTACACTAACAATGAGGGAGTGTGATACAATGCGAATTTTAGTAGTTGAGGACGACAGGCTTTTGAATAACACCTTGTGCTATAACCTAGATGCCGCAGGCTATATTGTGGATTCTGCACTGACAAAATCAGAAGCCCGCAATTTTTTAATCAAGCAGGAGCATGATCTCATTGTGCTGGACGTAAACCTGCCAGACGGGAACGGCTTTGATTTCTGCCGTGAGGTAAAGGAACGCCGACCGGATACAGCGGTAATCTTCTTGACTGCAAATGATATGGAGAGTGATATGCTGAGGGGATATGAACTGGGGGCAGAGGACTATGTGACCAAGCCCTTTCCCATGAGCGTCTTTCAAAAAAAGCTGTCCGTGATGCTGGCGCGGTTGGCAAAACAATCTGGCGGCGGTGATTGTTATGAGGACGGTATGCTGTCTATCAATTTCTCGGAGATGACGGCTTCCCTGTGTGGTAAGGCACTGGTATTCACTCCGTTGGAATATCGGCTGCTGAAAATCCTAACCAAAAATCCACAGAATGTTTTGACCAGAAAGGTGCTGCTGGAAAAGCTGTGGGACAGCGATGGGAATTTTGTAGATGAACACGCCTTGACGGCAGCCATCAGTCGTGTACGGAACAAAATTGAAACAGAGGGGCATCATCAGTATATCAAGACGGTGTATGGCATGGGGTATATGTGGATTGGAGGGCTAATCAAATGAATAAGCTCTCCATCAACAAAGCCTGTATTCTTTTGGCAACACTTTTGCTGTTGGCAGTTGGTACGGTTTCTGCCGCCGTTTATCTGCTGACTCGCAATGAAACGGCTGTTTGGTGTGTGTTGTTGTTCAGTATCTTTGTCCTGCTCTGTGTCATTTGCTTTGTAGAACTGATTCGTCGGAAGCTGGTCAGGTTCTCCGATGCCTTTTGTGTTCAGATAGACGATATGCTTTCTGGAAGTGTGCAGCCGGAACAGACCATTTGCGAGGAAAGCCTGTTCTATAAAATCAATTATCGGCTGGGGAGACTGTATGAGGTTATGCAGGAGCATAAAAACAGTATCGCAAAAGAGAGAGCTGGTTTGCAGGAACTGATTTCTGATATTTCCCATCAGGTAAAAACACCAATTGCCAATTTGAAGATGATTAACAACACACTGCTTGCAAACAAGGTTCCTGCGCAAAAGCAAAAGGAGTTTTTGACAGCCCAGACCAGTCAGCTTGATAAGCTGGATTTTCTCATGCAGGCTATGATTAAAACTTCCCGTCTTGAAACAGGCGTGATCGCGCTGGAACAAAAGAATCAGCCGATTTACGATACCCTTGCTGCCGCGCTGGGCGGCATTTTACTGAACGCGGAGAAAAAACAAATCGATGTGCAGGTGGAATGTGCAGAGGATTTGAATGTACACCACGATAGAAAATGGACAAGTGAGGCTCTGTTCAATATTTTGGATAATGCAGTGAAATATACTCCGACAGGCGGCAAAATTCGTGTGTCGGTGGAAAGTTGGGAGATGTATGTGAAGATTGATATTGCCGACACGGGCATCGGCATTTCGGAGCAGCATCAGGGAGCCATTTTCAAACGGTTTTATCGTGAAGCTGTGGTGCATGACGTGGACGGTATTGGTATTGGTCTGTATCTGGCTCGCGAGATTGTGACTTTGCAAGGCGGCTATATCCGTGTGGCGTCTGCGGTTGGGAAAGGCTCAACATTCTCTGTTTTTCTGCTTCGAAAATAATTCAAGTACGCCCGCAAAATTGAAAGGTCACAGATTTGTGACCTTTGGGGTTGATTTTCACCGAAATTTTTTGCGGTTCGTGACATTTCTGTGAGGTTTGGTTGTTACAATGGGCTTATCAAAAAGAAAGGGCGGTGTTCTTTATGAGCATTTTGCAAACAACGGAACTGAAAAAATATTATGGCACAGAGCCGAATATTACAAAAGCTTTAGATGGTGTGACCCTGTCCATTGAAAAGGGCGAATTTGTTGCCATTGTGGGAACCTCTGGCAGCGGCAAGTCTACGCTGCTGAATATGATTGGCGGGCTTGATGTGCCGACCTCGGGCAAGGTTATTGTAGATGGGCATGAGCTGTCTGCATTGAAAGAGGAGCAGCTTACGATCTTCCGGCGAAGAAAAATCGGCTTTGTCTTCCAAAACTACAATTTGGTACCGGTGCTGAATGTCTATGAGAATATCATGCTGCCTGTGGAGCTAGATGGCAATCACGTGGACAAAAAGTTTATGCAAGAAGTCGTACATATGCTTACTCTGGAGGATAAGCTCAATAATATGCCCAATAATCTCTCCGGTGGTCAGCAGCAGCGTGTCGCCATTGCCCGTGCTTTGGTGTCAAAGCCCGCTATTGTTTTGGCAGATGAACCTACTGGCAATTTGGACAGCAAGACCAGCAATGATGTGCTGGGGCTTTTGAAGGTAACCAGCCAGAAATTCCATCAGACTCTTGTAATGATTACGCATAATAATGAGATCGCTCAGCTTGCCGACCGCATTATTCGGATTGAAGATGGCAGAATCGTGCAATAAAGGGGGTCAGTGACATGAGAGATATTCTGTTTGGCAATAATAATACAAAAGCCATAAAACGGCTGTCTAAACAATATTTCAAGAAGAATAAGGTTCGTAATCTTGCGGCGATTCTTGCAATCTGCTTGACGGCTTTTTTGTTTACGTCTGTCACTTCACTGGCATTTAACATGGTATCCTCCATGCAGCTCTCCATGCAGATGCAGAAAGGCAGCAAGGGTGATGGAACCTTTGGCTATATGACAGAGGAGCAGTTTGCACAGCTGAAAAACAGTGATTTTGTAGAGCAGGCAGGCCATCGGCGGACGATTGGCTATGCAAGCAACGCCGTAGGTCATTCCATTGAATTAAATTATGCTGACAGCATACAGCAGGAACTTACGTTCTGTGTGCCAACACATGGTTCAGCGCCGGAAAAGGCGAATGAAATTGCTACTACTGAACTTGCCCTGAAAGCCCTTGGTGTGGAACCAAAGATTGGAGCAGAAGTTCCTCTGGAATTTGAACTGCGTGGAAAAACTTATCATTATGATATGGTGCTTTCCGGCTGGTGGGAAGCAAGCAACGATATGATTAGTATGGCCGTTCTTTCGGAGCAGTTTGTAAAAGATAATCCAGATGTGGTGAAAAATACCCGCGCAGTGGACGGAGAAATCTCGGGAGTTACTTTTTCTGATGTTGTGCTGAAAGACAAGACGAACATTCAGGAGCAGATGGATAACTTTGTCTACTCCATCGGCGGCAATCCAGAGGATATGTCTGCTGATAACTTTATCCTCTCTGTTGAAAACCAGATGGGAAAAGCCATGATTTCTCCGGAGTCTATCTTATTTGCCGTAGTATTTGTTCTGATGTTTATATTGTGCGGCTATCTGCTGATTTATAATATTTTTGATATTTCGGTCATGCAAGATGTTCGGCAATATGGCTTGCTGCGAATGATCGGTACTTCTACGCGGCAGATCAAGAGCATTGTCAATCGGCAGGCAATATGGCTGACTCTGATTGGGCTTCCCATTGGTTTAATTGCCGGATTCTTTGCAGGGCAGGCACTCCTTCCAGTAGTAATGGAAATTTTCAGCTATGAGTATTCTACGGCAAGCTTGCAGGCATCGACCTCCCCCTTGTTATTTATTATAGCTGCCTTGTTTACAATTCTGACCGTATTTATCAGTACCCGTAAACCGGCTCAAAAGGCCTCAAAAGTATCTCCTATGGAGGCAATCCGCTATACGGAACAGGCTGATTATAAAAAGAAAACAGTTGCACGAACCAGCGGAGCAAAACTTTCCCACATGGCATTTTCTAACATGGGACGCAACAGACGTCGTTGTGTATTCATTGTTGTTTCTATGCTTTTGTGTATCGTTCTGTTCAACTCTATTATCATTGTGACACAGAGTATAGATGAAGAAAAGTGGATTACCCGCACAACAAAAACAGATTTTACCGTCTACAATTCGATTGCAGTCAATGTTCTGGAAGGCTTTCGATATCATGAAGATGCGCTTCCACAGCAAGTGGTAGATATGATTCGTGAGCAGAACGGTGTGGAAGAGGAACGGTATCTTTATCGAAACACCGCAGATGACGGTAACGTGCTGGTTGATTATGGTTTTGAGGGACTTACTTGCACAAATACTTCTGAATATGAAAATGGGATTGGTAAGGTTTTCGGGAATTATGTTTTGAATACTGCCCCAGATGCAGAAAATCTTTTCTTTGGAAATGTTTTTGGCGCTTCCGAACATTTTTGGGCGGATATGATGATTTATGATGGCGAAACAGATCCTGATGTACTGACACAAAAAATGGCAACCGGAGAATATGTCATCATTGGAGAACGGTTAGACCGACTGAGCGGTGGTCCGAAGGAAACGCCCCTGACAGAACAGTTACAGATTGGTGACAGCATTTCCTTTTATAAAGATGGTGCGTTGGTCAAAACCTGCACAATTCTTGCAAAAGCTTGTACGGTTGGAACTGAGGACGAAACGCCGACAACAACTACGGCTATGATGAATATTGGCGGCGATGCGCCTTTTGTGTATTTGCCGGATACCGTGTTCAAACAAATTTATACGACCCCGACTCTATTGAGCTATGGATTTAATATGGATACTTCCTTGCAGCCACAAATGGAGGAGTTTTTGAGAAGTTATGTTGAGAAAAACCCCTCTGTTACTTACACCTCCACAAAATTGCTGAAAGAACAATTAAATTCCATTGCAAGTATGATTTTGGTAGTAGGGGGGCTGATTGGCTGTATTATGGCTTTGGCTGGACTGATTAACTTTACCAACATGATCATCACCAACATCATCACTCGCCGCCATGAATTTGCGACTATGCAAAGTATCGGCATGACAAATCGTCAGCTACAAAGACTGATGGTTTATGAAGGCGTCTACTATGCTGCCGGCGCAGACATCTTTGGTGGAGTGGCTGCACTGCTGCTTGCCATGACGGTGCTGAAAAATGTCTTGAACTCGCCATCTATGTGGTTCTTTACCATGGATATTACGTTGGTTCCGGTTCTGGTCATCGGCGTGCTTTATCTGCTGCTCGCTGCGGTCATTCCGCTGATTGTTCTTTACTTCTTTAATAAGGGAACTGTGGTAGAGCGGCTGCGAACTTCGGAGTAAAATATAGACTGCTGTAATAAACAAGTCCGATTACGTGTAAGTGAAGAACAGGTGCCTATACAAAACTAATTTTGAGCAGTAAGAAGGATATCAAAAATGCTGCTAAGGTTGAATGTGCTGCAACAATCGTTCGTTTTTTGCTCAGATGAAAGGAAGTTGTGCGTTTTACAAATACAGAGAGGGGTGGATACCTTTTGTGCAGAGGCCACCCTTCAAAAAGTTCATATTCCAAATATTGACCACTAGGTCTATTTGCGATATAATGTGCATAACAAACCTTATTGGTTTTCCTGTATGAGAAACAATATATTGAGGAGGAATGTTCATGCGATATTCAGTAAAGCGTATTTCAACTCTGTTTGTGGCATCTTTTCTGACCATAGTGCTGGCAGGCTGCGGCGGGACAGACGGAGATGCAGCTGCATTGATGCTCACGCCACCGACCTTAGAAAGCACTTCAACAAAACAGCCTGCTTTGAATGTGAGCACCCCGCTGTCAATTACTTCATCTGAACAATTGCAGAAAGAAATTTATACTGCGATTTCAGAGGTGCGTCAGCCGCTGCCGATGGAAGTGTCTAAGATGACATGGGCGCAGACTCCAGAGATTGATGTAAAAAACTTGTATTATCAGGTGATTGGTCAGCGTCCCGAGTTCAAATATGCCTATGACATCACTGCAAAGACAGAAAATGGAATTTTGACTTGTCAAATATCCTATATGCCCTATAAAACAGGATATCCACAGAATTGGGACGGTGTGCCGGCGGGGTCTTTGCAGGAACTTATAAAGATTGCTGACGCGCATCTGGGTACAGCGCCGGTCAATATCCGGCTGACCGATCCAACTCTGACCCCAGACAAGATGAACCGTGCCCTTCAGCAGGTGGGCGGCGGTTATATCCTATGTTCGCTCAGTAGAGATGGGACACAGCTTACCTATACCCCAGCTATGGGAATGACCATGGAGAAGTGCCTTGCGTTGTTAGAGCAAGCGGAGAAACTAGCAGCAGATGCGGTTGGTACGCTGGTGCGTGACACGATGACAGAACGGGAGAAAGCCGAGATTGTATACCGATTTTTGACGGAGAAGGTCAAATACGATCAACGGTACTACTCTAATCGAGCAAGTATGCCATTCGATTCCCAGACAGCCATTGGAGCACTTCGAGATGGCGTTGCAATCTGCGGCGGGTATTCCCATGCGCTCAAGCTGTTGTTTGAACAGGTCGGAATCCCCTGTTACACGGTATCAGGAAAGTTAGGCAGCGAACCGCATATGTGGAATATCGCTCGATTAGACGGGAAATGGCTCTGGTTTGATGCTACGTCGGACAGAGGGCTTTCTCCACGTTTTGCGCTGCGTCATTTTGCTCTGGAAAATCTGGATAACCGGTATTCATGGGACAGTACGCAGCAGCTTTTAGACAAAGAAAACGCACAATGTCCCTCTGTTGGAGACGAGAAGCCTATAATCTAAAGGGCAGAAAAGCCTCGTGGAGTCAAGGGCAAATATATTTAGACGGTACGACCCTAAAACAGGGCCATACCGTCTTTTTTGTTTATTGGCTGCTTTTGCTTCATACTCGAACCACTCCGAAATTTGTTCTGATTCAGTCGTGTTATCCGAAAGAAGTATAGTCTGTTTCAAATACGATACAATAAATGGTATATGCTATTCAGGAGGATAACAAGATGAATAAGAATACCTACCCTTTCACCATACAGGCTATAAAAGAATATCTTGCCGATCTTGCAGAACGGGAATGTGCTGCTGCAACGATTCGAAAGTATTCTCATGATTTGAACTGTTTATTAGAATATTTCGCTGGGGAACCGTTTACAAAAACGGCTCTGATAAACTGGAAAGAACATCTTACCAAAACATACGCACCGGCCTCCGTCAACTCTATGCTGGCGGCGGCCAATGGCTTTCTTATGTTCATGGGCTGGCGCGAACTGATGGTAAAGCCGCTTAAAATTCAAAAGACACTGTTTGCAGAAGAAAACAGGGAGCTTTCCCGTGCAGAATATATGCGTTTGGTACAGGCTGCTGAAACTGGAAAAAATGAACGTCTGTCACTGGTGCTCCAGACAATCTGCTCTACGGGTATTCGCATAAGCGAGCTGAAATTTATCACTGCCAGCGCGGTAAAGTCTGGGCGTGCTGAGGTCAGCAATAAAGGTAAACTACGAATAGTTTTTTTACCTGCAAAGCTGTGCCGTTTGTTAAAAAACTATCTTCAAAAACAAAAAAGAACGACCGGACCGGTATTTGTAACAAAAACCGGAAATCCTCTCGATCGTTCCAATATCTGGCGCGATATGAAAGCACTCTGTAAAAGTGCAAATGTAGAACCTGACAAGGTATTTCCCCATAATCTGCGCCATTTATTCGCCCGCACCTTTTATTCCATCGAAAAGGATATTTCCAGATTAGCAGATATTTTAGGACACTCCAATATCACCACTACACGTATCTATACAATGGAAAGCGGACATATTCACATCAGGCAGTTAAATCGAATGGGATTAGTTACAACATAAGGTTCATTAGGTTGTAACCCGAGTTGCTATATACATAAAATGATTATACTAGATTGTATATACTATTTCAAGTATCCTGTAAAAAATGTCGATTTTTGTATTTTCAATTTGGAAAAGGGCATAAAAAGTAGACCGGAAGCAACCTCTTTTTTTACCGGTCTGTATTTTATACCCTTTTTTCTTTTCCTATAAAAATTTTCGGTTATGAAAGCATTTTCAGACAGCCGCAAAGAGATGCTTTATCCCCTGATTTGGGCGTTTTACAACCTAATGAACCTTATGTTGTACACCGAAAAGAGTGCGATTTGTCGTATGCACCAATTGGATAACAGAAAGGAGCAGTGAGTATCCGTCAAAACAGTGTTTTCTATCATTGCACTGCGGTTTTAGCCTGGAAAGCAGGGAAACTACATTCTATTCTGGATACTGTGCTTTTACTGGCACTGAAGGAATTGAGTGCTTTTTGAGGTGTCTCAAAAACCGCAGATAAAAATTTAGAAAGGGATTGAACGAATGATGAAAAACTTAAAAGTTAAAAGTAAGCTGTTAATTGGATTTGGTTCTCAGATTCTTCTGATGCTGGTCATAGTCTTGTTTTCTATTTTGGGATTGAGAACCCTTCATCAGGAAAACCACACTTTGGTAAACAAAACGCTTGCCAACACCGAGTTTGTCTGGGAAATGCGGAGAAATCTGATGTCCGAACAGCGCTATGCACTGATGGCTTTTGCAGAGCAAGACCCACAGTCAACAAATAGTTATGTGGCCGCCGCTAAGAAAGAGGTTACAAAAAACGCAGAATTATTGGAAGCGTATAAGAAAAATGCTCGCGTGGAGCAGAGAAAAATTGATGAGCTGGAATCTTGTTTTACAGAGCAGACTGCACCAAGGACGGAAATTATATCTCTGCTGGAAAATGGTACTGCTCAGAGCAAAAACGAGGCATATCAGATTTTGGAAAACGAGCTCAAGCCCTTAATGGATAAACAGGCGGAGATTTTAGCCGATATTGGTGATGACCAGACTGCGTTAGCGATGAAACAGGCGGAATCGGGGGAAAAGACCTACTGGGGTACAGTGATTTTTGTTTCATTCCTGATTGTTGCTGCACTCGTAATCAGTTTTATTATAGCTAGTAAATTGGTAAAGGCAATTACAATCCCGCTTTTGGAAATCCAGAATGCCGCACACGCTTTGTCTCAGGGAGACTTCCGCACCAGCATCACGTACGAGAGCAGAGATGAGCTTGGCGAAACCTGCAAGAACATGCAGGACAGCTTTGAGAAGCTGAAGCGTGTCATCTCCAAACTATCGTCAGTGATGGTTTCCTTGAGCAAGGGAGATTTGACAGCGAATGTCTCTATGGGATTTTCAGGAGAAATGAAAGCAATTGAAGAATCCATACAAGAATTGGTTTCTAATCTCAATGCATCTATGAGTGCAATTATGGACTCTGCCAACCAAATCGATTGTGGAGCCAATCAGGTTTCCAGCGGCGCACAGGCATTGGCGCAAGGCACAACAGAACAGGCAAGCAGTGTGGAAGAACTGGCAGCTACAATTACAGAGATATCCCATCGAGTGCATGAAAATTCGGAAAATGCAGAAAAAGCCAACGACTTCGCGACAGCATCTGGAAATGTGGCACAGTCTACGCGCGAAGATATGGATAAGATGATTGCTGCTATGCGGGAGATTTCTGAAACTGCACAGAGTATCAAGAAGGTCATTGATGTCATTGACGATATTGCATTCCAGACGAATATCCTTGCACTGAATGCAGCGGTGGAGGCTGCCAGAGCCGGCAGCGCCGGAAAAGGATTTGCTGTTGTAGCAGATGAGGTGCGCAATCTTGCCGGTAAATCTGCGCAGGCAGCCAAAAACACCACTGCTTTGATAGAAAGTGCGATTGCTGCGGTTTCTCAGGGAGAAAAAATTGCTGGAAAGACAAGCGAAACTTTCGAGGATTTGATGGATAAGGTTCACAAAATCGTGGATACAATCGGAGAAATTTCCGCGGCATCTAAGGAACAAGCCAATGCGATTCAGGAAATCTCTATTGGAGTCGAACAGATTTCCGCAGTTGTACAGACGAACTCGGCTACCAGCGAAGAAAGTGCAGCCGCCAGCGAGGAGCTTTCTGGTCAGGCAAGTATACTCAATAACATGGTAAAACAGTTTAAGCTGCTGGATACCACGGATAACGAATAGGAGCGTTCTGTATTGTACCAGCCAGATGATGCATCTCTGGAAATGAAGTCATAAGGGTCCATTCTTCACGCTTTTCAGATACATAACAGTTGAATGTCTCTTAGGTGCAATTCTCCTTTTCGTCGGACAGACCACTTGGGACGCAGGTGATTTTTGACAATCGCCTGCGTCCTGTTTTTATTTAGGCGATTTTTGATAAAAGCAGAAACATGAATTATGCCCTAGCCGGAGGATAAAGACTCCGCCCGCCAGACTTTTTATACATAAAAAATCTCCTTGGTGCGCCTTGCAGTTCGGTGGTCGTTTTGATATACTCATGATGATATATCAATCTGATTTTAGATTCCGTATTTTGGAGGAATGATGTGAAATCGGAGTATGCTCGGTGCAGGAAATTACACATTTATATGGAGGACGAACAGGAGTGTGAGATGATTATGAGTAAGCTGTCCGATGCCAAGCTTATTTTAGATACCAATGATACTGTGCATCATTGGCAATATGATATTACCGCTTTGGGGGAAATTTTAATTGATTTTACCGCGCAGGGTTGTAATGAAGAAGGGCAGATGTTGTATGCGAGAAATGCGGGAGGTGCGCCGGCAAATGTTGCAGTTGCCGCGGCAAAGCTGGGGGCGCATACCGCGTTTATCGGAAAAGTCGGAAAGGATATACATGGGGAGTTTTTGCAGGAAACCCTGAAAAATGAAAAAGTAGATACCAAGGGCCTGCTGTTAGATGCACGGTATTTTACAACCTTGGCTTTTGTAAATATCAATCAAGCTGGGGAACGTACCTTTTCCTTTGCGAGAAAGTCCGGAGCAGATACGAAAATCCAGCGGGAGGAGGTAGATGCTGCGCTATTAGATAATGCCCGCATTTTCCATGTCGGTTCGCTGTCGCTGACCGATGAGCCGGCGAGAGATGCCACTTTTTATGCCGTGGAACGGGCAAAAAATAGCGGAAGCCTGATTTCCTATGATCCGAATTATCGCGCGTCCTTGTGGGAGGACGAGCAAACCGCAAAAAAACACATGAGGAGTATGCTCCCCTATGTTGACCTGATGAAAATTTCAGAGGAAGAAATCGTGCTTTTGACCGATTGCAGCGATGTACAAGAAGCGGCAAAGGCATTATATGCGCAGGGCATTTCGGTTGTTGCTGTGACACTGGGAGGGAAGGGCGCTTATGTGTACAGCAAAGCTGGCGGGCGTATGGCTGCGGGATTTCCGGTCAAGCACATTGCAGATACAACCGGAGCAGGAGATTCTTTTTGGGGTGGATTTTTGTACAAAATATGCACCGCAGAGAAATCGTTTGAGGAGCTGACAATAGACGAGCTTGCCGCATATGCCCGCTTTGGCAATGCGGTTGCCAGCCTTTGCGTTGAGAAAAAGGGCGCAATTCCAGCGATGCCTTCACTGTTCCAAGTAGAAGAAAGAATGAAAAACAGCAGACCGGCCGATTCCGCTCGCAGTCACCCGTAGCCTGCACTTTTTCGGTCATAGAGCCGCAATATCAAACCGTAAAAGCCCCCTGATGTAGTAAAAAACCATATCAGGGGGTATTATACTGGCATCAATAGACGAGAAGGTAAGGAGAGAATGAACGATGAGTAAGATATTATTGCTTGAGGACGACCTCAGCCTAATCAATGGCTTGACCTTTGCCTTTCAGAGAGAGAACCATGATTTGAAGGTTGCCCGCACGGTTCAACAGGCAGAACAATTGTGGAGCGCCGAGGTGTATGATCTATTGATTTTGGACGTATCGCTTCCAGATGGCTCTGGGTTTGCGCTTTGTAAAAAGGTACGCCAGACTTCCAAGGTGCCTATTATCTTTCTGACCGCCTCGGACGAAGAAATCAATATCATTATGGGCTTGGATATGGGGGGTGATGACTATATTACAAAACCGTTTAAGCTTGCAGTATTGATGTCGAGAATTCATGCACTGCTGCGGCGTGCTCAGAATTTCGGCGGGAAACAGGAGGCGTTATCGTCGAATGGAATCAAGATGCTGCTGTTAAAAAATCAGGTTTTCCAAGATGGAAAGCTTTTGGATCTAACGGCAGGAGAGTATAAGCTGCTCAGCCTGTTTATGCAGAATCCAGATGTTGTTCTGTCCAAAGAGAAAATTTTAGAAAAATTGTGGGACAGCGAAAACAATTATGTAGATGATAACACGCTTACGGTATATGTCCGCAGGCTTCGCATGAAAATCGAGAAAAACCCAAGTGAGCCGCAGATGATCGTGACGGTTCGCCGTATGGGATATAAATGGAATGTGATTTGCTGAGGTGAAGCCATGAAACCATTCACGAACAAAGAAAATCGGAACTTACTGCTAATAATTTCCGGTTTGTGTTTGTTTCATATCATTTTGGGACAGGCTGTTGTCTGGTTTGCCTTTCGGCAAGTGATGCCTGCGCTGCTGGCTGGCTCTGTCATGACCTTTGCAGCGTTGATTGCAGCCTGCTTTTTCTATTTTTACAAGCAGCATAAAATCATGGAGGGCGCAATTTCACAGATCCATGCCTATCTTGCCGGAAATGCAGATGCGCGGATCGCCTGCAATTATGAAGGAGAGCTGTATCAGTTGTTTCATGCGGTCAATACACTCGCGGCTGTCCTGAATGCCCATGCCGAAAACGAACAGCGCAGCAAAGACTTTTTGAAAAATACGATATCTGACATATCACATCAATTGAAAACGCCCCTTGCAGCTCTGAATATCTATAATGGACTGTTGCAGCAGGAGACGGAGACGCTTCCTGCTGTAAAAGAGTTTGTTTCACTTTCTGAACAGGAATTGGACAGAATGGAAACCCTTGTCCAAAATTTGCTGAAAATCACAAGACTCGACGCCGGTACCATGACAATGGAAAAAGATTCTGTTAATATTGCAGATATGATGAAAGATATCGAGCTGCATTTTGCGTTCCGCGCAAAGCAGGAGCATAAGAGAATTGCTTTGTCTGGCTTGGACAGCATAACCCTCTTTTGCGACCGAGACTGGCTGACAGAGGCATTGAGCAATCTTGTAAAAAATGCGCTGGATCACACTGCGGCTGGAGACCAAATTACAATTCAGTGGAAAGCGTTTCCCTCTGGCGTCCGCATTTCCATACAGGACAACGGACAAGGAATCCATGCCGAAGATATTTATCATATCTTTAAGCGCTTTTACCGCAGCCGCTTTTCCGCAGATACGCAGGGAATTGGTTTGGGGCTGCCGCTTGCAAAAGCGATTATAGAAGCACATGGCGGTAATATCACAGTGGAAAGCACTCTGGGAGCGGGAAGCACCTTTACGATTCATTTTCTGAATCCTACAAAACTGTAAGGTTACATTTATATGGCAGTAGGAAATTTGTGCTATTCTTGGATTAGAAAAGGAGGCACAGGTTTAAACATATAGGACTGGCTTTTGTATCAAGGCAGCGATGCCAAGCGTTGGGAGCCAATAAAACCTTTCAGAAGGAGAACGAAAAAATGAATTTATTGGAAGTACAGAATATCAGCAAAACCTATGGAAGTGGAGAAATTGCCGTACATGCGTTGAAAAACGCCAGTTTTTCCGTTCCCAAAGGGGAGTTTGTTGCCGTTGTGGGCGCATCTGGCTCAGGTAAGAGTACACTGCTGAATATGATTGGCGCATTGGATACGCCGACCGCCGGAAAAGTTCTGATTGACGGAACAGATACCTTTCAGATGAACGACAGGGAACTGACGATTTTCAGACGTCGCAATATTGGGTTTATCTTTCAGGCATATAACCTTGTTCCGGAATTGAATGTGGAGCAGAATATCATATTTCCGCTTTTACTGGACTATCAGAAGCCAGATCCGGCTTATTTGGAGGAACTGCTGACGGTTTTGCGTTTGCAGGAACGACGCCACCATTTGCCTTGTCAGCTTTCCGGCGGTCAGCAGCAGAGAGTGGCAATCGGCAGGGCATTGATTATGCACCCGATGCTGATTTTAGCAGATGAACCGACAGGGAATCTGGACACACAAAACAGCGATGAAGTCATTGCGCTTTTGAAAAAGGCGTCTCAGCTTTACGAGCAGACAATCTTGATGATTACCCACAATCAGAGTATTGCCAGCATGGCAGACCGGATATTGCAGGTTTCAGATGGAGTCGTGACCGACTTTGGGAGGTGTCGGGAATGAAAAGCTATTTAAGCCTGATTCCAATTTCTGCAAAGGTACGCAAGCGTCAAAACCGAATGACTATTTTGTGTATCACCATTTCCGTTCTGCTGGTGACTATGATTTTCAGCATGGCAGATATGGCGATTCGTATGGAAACGCTGCGAATGATTGAAAAACACGGCAGCTGGCACGTTATGCTCAAGGAACCGTCAGAGCAGCAAATTGCGCAGAGAGCAGACGTGATGGCTTTTTCTCATTATGATGGACTGAATTTTGATTTATCCGAGGACTATACGATTGATGGAAAAATCTGCGTCATTGCAGGTGGTGATGATGTCATACTCACGGATATTTATGATGATTTGACCGAAGGACGCTACCCTGAAGATGAGAACGAGATTTTACTTTCCAACCGTGCAAAAAAACTGCTTTCTGTGGAGGTTGGAGATGCGGTTACGCTGCACACATCGGTCGGAGCATTTACTTATACGATTTCAGGATTTGGAGGAGATGTGACCATAACTTCAGATGCTGATGTTGTGGGAGCTTTTTTGAACTGGGACGCTTTTCAAGCGCTTGCAGAGGCACAAGGCAGTGCGCTTGCGCCGGTCTGCTTTGTTCGTTTTGCAGAGAATACCCATATTCGCAGGGCAATTGCAGAACTGCGGCAGTCCTGCGGGCTTGCCGAGGAAGCAATTTCTGAAAACACGGCTTTGCTGGGACTGACAGGATTCAGCAGTGATTCTTACATGATGGGAATGTATCTTGTTGCAATGATTCTGTTTGTGCTGGTATTGATGGCTGGGGCCTTTATGATTGCCGGAAGTCTAAACAGCAGGACTGCGGAACGGACGCAATTTTTTGGTATGCTTCGGTGCATTGGGGCAAGTCGGGCGCAAATTATGCGCATTGTCAGATGGGAGGCCTTGTATTGGTGCACAACAGCGGTTCCAATCGGCGTAATGATCGGAGTGGTGGGAACTTGGGTGCTTTGTGCGCTGCTCCGCTCTTATGCGGGCAGCGAATTTGTGCAGATCCCGTTGTTTGAAATCAGCGGCGTTGGAATCGTCAGCGGAATTGTTGTTGGTGTTTTGACCGTACTGTTATCTTCAATTTCTCCGGCAAGGCGGGCAGCGGCGGTTTCTCCGGTTACAGCAGTCAGTGGAAATTTTTCTCAAAACAGAACTCACTATCACACAATCAAAAAGAGCTTTTTGAAAATAGAGACCGTGTTGGGAATCCATCATGCCGTAGATTCTCCCAAAAATCTGCTGCTTATGACTGGCTCTTTTGCGCTGAGTATCGTGATGATTTTGAGCTTTTCTGTTTTGGTGCAATGGGTGAATATGGCACTCAATCCTCTCAAACCATGGGCAGCAGATGTATTTTACAGCAGTCCAAATTACCTTTGCAGCATCGACAAGGGATTTGCCGAGCGGGTGGAAAGCCTTCCGTATGTAGAGCGGGCATTTGGCCGTATGTATGAAAAGCTTCCGGCAGAATATGCGGGCAAATCGGGACAGATCGATTTGATTTCTTATGAAAATCAGCAGTTTCAGTGGGCAGAACAGGATTTGATTGCAGGCAATCTATCCGCTGTCACGGAAGGAGATGGTGTGCTGACGGTTTTTGATAAAAGCAACTCAATGCAGGTCGGGGATACGATTTCGCTGGGACAGGCAGAACTTATTGTCGCCGGCGTTTTGAAAGACAGCCCGTTTGATACATCAGACCAGCCAACTGTGATTTGCTCGGAGAAAACATTCAAAACACTTACTGGAAAGAATGATTATGCGGTGCTTGATGTTCAGCTGTCCCAAACAGCAACTGCGCGGGATATTGATGCGCTTCATGCACTGGCAGGCGAACAGTATGGATTTTATGATAGAGCGGCACAAAATAAAGATGTACAGAATACATATCTGATGTTTTGTCTGTTTGTTTATGGATTTCTCGCTGTGATTACTTTGATTACCATGATCCATTCGGTTAACAGCATTTCTATGAGCGTATCTGCAAGAACCAGACAATATGGAGCCATGCGTGCGGTGGGAATGGACTGTGTGGGTCTTCGGAAAATGGTATTGATGGAATCTGCTACCTACACCATACTGGGGTTTGTTACAGGCTGTGCCTTTGGACTGCCGCTGCATTATTTCCTGTATACCCAAATGATTCACAATTATTGGGGAACGGCATGGCGAATCCCGTCCGCAGCGATTGGCGGAATCTTGCTGCTGCTTGTAATCAACGCACTTGCTGCATCAATTGCTCCGGCAAAGCGTCTTTGCAGCATACCGATTACGGAAACCATCGATGAATTATAATCTGGAGGAATCACTTCGTCGGCTTGTGTTTGTGGCGTGAAATTTCAAAATTCCCATATGCGCATGCTGTGGAGCACGGGAGTATGGTCATGAAAGTCAGAGAGATTGTTTGATTTTTTTACAATTGCTGCACAGGTGTCTTGTCATGTGTACAGATATATGCTATACTGTGCCAAGACGCAGGCTTCGCTTGCAGAAAAAACAGGCACGTGTTGTGCGGGAATCGAGGAAGATATGAAAAAGCAGGAGGAAATCGCAAAGCTGAAAGCACAAAAGAATGCGGTTATTTTGGCGCATTATTATGTCGAACCAGAGGTGCAGGAGGTTGCGGATTACATAGGAGATTCTTTCTATCTCAGCAAGCTGGCACAGGGACTTTCTAACCCTGTGATTGTTTACTGCGGTGTCAATTTTATGGGAGAGAGCGGCAAGCTGTTAAGTCCGAACAAGCAGATTTTAATGCCCGACCTTCATGCGGACTGCCCGATGGCACATATGGTGCAGAAAGAGGAAGTAGAGCGCTTTCGACGGGAATATCCGGACTTGGCTGTTGTCTGCTATATCAATTCGACGGCAGAGATCAAAACATGGTCGGACGTGTGCGTGACCTCTGCCAATGCGGTCAAGGTCATTGAGAATTTACCAAATCATGATATTTTGTTTATTCCAGACCGGAACTTGGGGCACTATGTTGCCGCTCAGGTGCCGGAAAAGAACATTATGGTTGTAGACGGCTGCTGTCCCATTCATGACCGGATTTCTGCCGATGAACTGCGGGAACTGAAAGCGGCATATCCCGATGCAGCGCTTTTGGTACATCCGGAATGTACGGCGGAGGTCTGTCAAATGGCTGATTTTATTGGCTCAACGACGGGCATTATCCAGTATGCCTCCACGCATGAGCAGACAGAATTTATCATTGCGACCGAGGTGGGCGTGCGCTATGCGCTGGAAACAAAGAACCCAGAAAAGACTTTTTATTTCCCGAAAACAACACCCGTTTGTCCGGATATGAAAACCATCACACTGGATAAAATCATACATGTGCTGAAAACAGGTGAGAATACAGTTCATGTACACGACACTGTGGCATCTGCGGCAGGACGTCCGCTCGAACGTATGCTGGAATTGGCAAAATAAGGGCGGCGAATCATGATGGAAAGAGAATGTTATTATGATACCGTCATTGCAGGCTGTGGTGTGAGCGGACTGTTTACAGCACTCCACCTGCCCAAACATCAGAAAATCCTGATGATTTGCAAAGAAGGATTGGAGGACTGCAACTCCATGCTGGCACAGGGCGGAATCTGTGTTTTGCGCGATGATGCTGATTATGATGATTATTTCGAGGATACGATGCGGGCAGGGCATTATGAAAATCGTACGGAGAGCGTGGATATTATGCTCCGATCCAGCCGCAGCGTTATCAACCAGCTCATTGGCTGGGGGGTCGGGTTTGCCCGTAATCCAGATGGCTCTCTGGCTTATACCAGAGAGGGGGCACATTCCCGCCCGCGAATCTGTTACCATGAGGATATTACAGGCGAGGAAATCACTACAAAGCTGCGCATAGCAGTGCAGAGCCTTCCCAATGTGGAAATCATGGAGTATACAACGATGCAGGATATCCTTGAGCAAAACGGCAGCTGCGTAGGAATGACTGCAAAGACAAGGAATGGAGATATCCTGCGTATCCATGCAAAGGACACAGTGCTGGCGACTGGCGGCATCGGTGGACGGTATGCACACTCTACCAATTTTCGGTGTCTGACGGGAGATGCACTGGAGGTTGCAAAAAAGCATGGCGTTGCACTGGAACATCTGGATTATGTGCAGATTCACCCAACCGCGCTGTACAGTGAACATACAGGGCGCCGCTTCCTCATTTCTGAGTCTGCACGCGGTGAGGGTGCAGTTCTGCTCAATAGCCGCGGAGAACGGTTTGTAGATGAACTGCTGCCGCGAGATGTGGTTGCACAGGCAATTTTTCAGGAGATGGAACGGGAAGGGACAAAGCATGTATGGCTTTCCTTTGACGCTGTTTCAGACGAACAGATTCATTTCCATTTCCCGCATATTTTTGAAACCTGCAAAAAGGCGGGATATGATATCACAAAGGAGCCGATTCCTGTTGTCCCTGCACAGCATTATTTTATGGGTGGCGTCCATGTAGACAGCAATTCGCAGACAACTATGAATCACCTTTATGCCGTGGGAGAGACCAGCTGCAACGGCGTCCACGGAAAAAATCGTTTGGCGAGCAACAGTCTGCTTGAAAGCATGGTCTTTGCCGAGCGGGCAGCAAATCATATTGCAAAAGCAGCGAAAGGATATAAGGAACAATGAACCCTATTACAATGCAGCTTGTGGCAGATAAGTATATTCGTCTGGCACTGGAGGAGGATATCAGCAGTGAGGACGTGACAACCAATGCGGTCATGCCTGAGGCGAAGTATGGTGAGGTAGAACTGATCTGCAAGCAGGACGGGATTGTGGCGGGACTGCCGGTCTTTGAACGGGTGTTCCAGCTTTTAGACCCCAAAACTGAAGTGGTATGCTTTGTTGGGGAGGGAGCGCAGGTCACAGCAGGGCAGCATCTGGCAACGGTAAAGGGCGATGTCCGCGTACTGCTTTCTGGTGAGCGGACTGCCCTCAATTACTTACAGCGAATGAGCGGTATCGCAACCTATACCCGTTCGGTAGTCAAGCTGCTGGAAGGCAGCAGGACAACTCTGTTGGATACCAGAAAGACAACGCCTTGTATGCGTATCTTTGAAAAATATGCAGTGAGACTGGGCGGCGGCGGCAATCACCGCTACAATCTTTCGGACGGTGTGCTGCTCAAGGATAACCATATCGATGCGGCAGGCGGTGTCAAGGAGGCTGTTTTGGCAGCAAAATCCTATGCACCTTTTGTCCGAAAAATCGAAGTGGAGACCGAAACTCTGGATATGGTGCGGGAGGCCGTGGAGGCAGGCGCAGATATCATCATGCTCGATAATATGACACCGGAGGATATGGCAAAGGCAATCCGCGTGATTGACGGAAGGGCAAAGACCGAGTGCTCAGGAAATATCACACGTGAAAATATCCAAAAAATCGTAGATTTGGGCGTTGACTATGTTTCAAGTGGTGCGCTGACCTATGCTGCGCCAATTTTGGATCTCAGTCTCAAGCATCTGCGCGTGTTGGAAGGATAAACCAAATAAAAAATGCCCGAAACTACGCATCAATGCGCGGTTTCGGGCATTTTTGACTGTGTAAAAGCCACGGGCATGTCACGGTTTTGGCAGCTTATATCCGTTTAGAAATAGGTATAGTTGCAGGGTCTGATATCCCAGCCAATTGCGTTTTGGATATCACGGGCATAGCTGGGGCAATCTAGCTGCATACGTCCGAGCCGCAGAAGCTCTGAAAGCGGAAGCGCACCGATGACAAACGACGAAAATTCGGAAATGTCAGAGGAAAGCACCGCATCGGGCACACCGCTCTCGACGAGGGCAACATGGCTGCCCTCGATGTACAGAAGAAAAGTACGGTTATTCTGCTCGAGGAAGGTATCGGTCAGCTTGACAGCAAGTGTAAACGGACGGGATACCGGATTGCAGCAATGTGTCTGTACGGCGAAATAATCTGCCACACTGAACAGCCGAATCATATTGCCCATTGTGCGCCTGCCAATTTCATGAATACAGCCATCATGGGCACGGTTTTCGCCGCTGTCCGGATTTGTAAACATGGTATGCAGATAGTCATCTGGAGAATAGATGCGTATCCGGTCAATTTGGTCGGTCTGCGAGGCGAAGAAAGTCATAAACTGCTCGAGTGTGTCGAGGTCATCGTAAATCATTTCCCGAACGCATAAATCATGATACATATCGGTGTAATGGTCGACTTCGACAAATTCAAAGGTGAGATAGCCCGTAATGCGTCCCTCTTTTCGGCAGAGAACCACATAAGGCATATCAAAAATACGGTGTGGGTCCATGTAAGGGTGTATGGTGGAACCGTTTGTGCGCTTGGCGAACGCATGGTAATAGTCCAGAACGGCGTCCATGTCCTTTTCCTTTTCGGCAAAGCAAAGATTTTCTTTGTGCCCGAATGAACGGACTGCACTCGCCTTCGGCATATAGAAATTTGCCTGCATACAGTGCCCGTATCCCATTTTGCGATAGAACGCAGGGTTGAACGGGTGCAGGCAGCCGACGGCGGTGCCAAGCTTTGTGTAATATCCCATCAGAACCCGCAGGAGATTGCGTGCGATATGTTCCTTTTTGTGTAAAAAATTTGTGGATACATAGGCGGCAGCCCCCATGGGCATCATCACGCCTCTGACGTTGAGGGTGAAATCCATCATCAGGACGGAGCCAACCAGTATTCCGTCATCATCGAAACAGCCGAGGTAACGTCCCTCGTTTGGCTCGTACAGTTCGCTTTTCATGTTGGAAAGGAGTTCGTCAGGCGTTTTGGAGGGGAATGCTGTCAGCACATTCCGCCTGAGCTGCGCGACCTCCTCGGGAAGAACGAATCTGATTTCCATTATTTCACTCCTTTGCAAGTTTGGATAGACCGGCTGGAAAACGGTCTATGCGCGCACCAGCTAACCCTATTATGACAGCGGTATCCGGTAAAAGTCAAGAGTCAAAAACAGTCAAAGCGCTGTAAAAATCAGAAAAATTCCTTGACAATTTGGCAAAAATGGTGTATGATAATGCCATTGAATGGATAAGTGCGATGGAGCATGCTGTCCATTTGCAGTTAGCAGATAAGGTGCGACGAAGCGTCTTGACTCACAAGTAAGTAGGGTTCAAGGCGTTTTTTTGCGCATTTGAGCCTTCTGAAAAGAGCTTTACACAGGGAGGCGGTTTTGTATATGGATAAATTTGATCTGCATACGAAAATATTGATCGGCGGCGATGCGATTCGGAAGATGCTTGCCGGTATGCAGAGGGTCTTTATCGTCACCGACAGGTTTATGCATGAGAGTGGTGCGGTCGGCTATTTGACCGACCAGATGCGTGAAAATGCACAGTACCAGATATTTTCAGAGGTCACGCCAGATCCCAATATTGATATTGTGACCGCAGGGGTTTCCAATATCCTCTATTTTCAGCCAGATGCGGTGATTGCGCTGGGCGGCGGCTCCTCAATCGATGCTGCAAAAGCCATTATGTATTTTGCAGCCCGTCAGTTTGACCTGCGCGACGTGCCCTTTATCGCCATTCCAACCACAAGCGGCACGGGCAGTGAGGTCAGCAAGTTCGCCGTTATCACCGATCAGGCAAAGGGCGTCAAATACCCGCTCATTGATGATGCGCTCCTGCCCGATTATGCGGTGCTCGACGCAGCGCTCACCAAAACCGTTCCGCCGAAGATTACGGCAGATACTGGACTTGATGTACTGACCCATGCAATCGAAGCATATGTTTGTACAGAAGCCAATGATTTTACCGATGCTCTCGCGGAAAAGGCTGTCAAGCTTGTAGACCAGCATCTGCTCAATGCGTATCAGGAGCCGGACAACCTTAAGGCACGGCAGGGAATGCACAACGCTTCCTGTCTGGCGGGTGCGGCATTCTCAAACGCCGGTCTTGGACTGTGTCACAGCATGGCGCACGCGCTCGGTGCACGGGCGCACATTCCGCATGGACGGGCAAATGCAATTTTGCTGCCCTATGTTATGAGCTTTAATGCGGGCTGTGAGACAACGCTTACCGATACTGCGTCGCGCTATGCACAGCTGTCCGCAGAACTTGGCATCGGTTCGTCCAGCACACGACAGAGCGCCTTGAACCTCATTCATCTGGTGCGCCGGCTGGAGGCACGTATGGGAATTCCCCAATGTCTCAAAGATGCGGGCGTGACCGAGGAGCAGCTTGAAGAAATGCTGGAACCCATGGCAGACGCCGCGCTCGCAGACCGCTGCACGGCAACCAATCCGAAGGCTGTCAGCCGAGAGGATATTATTGGGCTATATCGACAGGCATTCGTAAAGGGAACACGGATCAGCAATTTGAATCTATAATGCGTCTATGGGGAGGAACCTAATATTATGATAGAACTCGATGAAAAAGCGCGCATTATACAGGAATTTGTACCGGGCAAGCAGGTGACTCTTGCGCATGTGATTGCAAGTCCGGTAGAGCAGCTTTATGGAAAGCTGGGGCTGATCGATGCGCATGGTGCAATCGGCATTTTTACCATTACGCCAAGTGAAGCTGCCATGATTGCAGCCGATGTGGCAAGCAAGGCAGCAGATGTTTCCATTGGATTTGTAGACCGCTTTAACGGCTCACTGGTCATTACCGGAGATGTTGCAGCGGTGGAGGCGGCGCTCCATGATGTCATGGCGGTTCTCTGTGATAAAATGGGCTTTGCGTCCGCACCAATCACCAAAACCTGAGGCAGCATATGGAAGAGAGAAAGACAAAACGAATCATCTTGATTGGACGTTCAGGAGCAGGCAAGACAACACTCTGCCAATACTTGAATCATGAGGCAATCAAATATTATAAGACGCAAACCGTGCAGGTCATAAATCAGACGATGATCGATACACCGGGCGAATATCTGGAGCGTACCTATATGCGCGGCGCATTGATGGTCACCTCGACAGATGCCGATCTCATTGTACTCGTGCAGGACGCAACCGAGAATGGAACCATGTTCCCGCCGGCATATACCAGTATGTTTGCCAAGCCTGCCATTGGGATTGTAACCAAGGCAGACTGTGCGAGTGCGCATCAGATTGCAGATGCAAAAAAATATCTGGAGATGGCGGGTGCACAGCGGCTGTTTGTAACCAGCAGTGTTTGCGGAACCGGCTTTGAAGCGCTTACCGAACTGCTGGGATATGAATAAACAGCTGTCGATTGCCACGGGGGGACATTTATGAAAAAGGCATCGCTTCGCGTTGCAATTGCAGATGATGAACCAATTACAAGAATGGATTTGCGCGAGATCCTGACGGAAAAGGGCTACGAGGTGGTCGGTGAGGCAACCGATGGCTTCGATGCCGTGGAACTTTGCAAAACGCAAAACCCCGACCTGATCCTGATGGATATTAAGATGCCGCTGCTGGACGGTCTATCCGCGGCGCGTATCATGTTTGAAGAAAAGCTTGGCGCGGCGGTTGTGCTGCTGACGGCATACAGCGAACGTGAATTTATCGACAGCGCAAAGGAAGTCGGTGTAAGCGGGTATCTGGTCAAGCCAATCGATGAAAAATCACTGATTCCAAGTATTGAACTCGCAGTTGCACGCAACAAAGAAATGCAGAAGCTGCAAAAAGATATGGCAAAGGTAGAGGAACGGCTGGAAAGCCGCAGCATCATTGAAAAAGCAAAGGGAAAAATTATGGTGCGCAATGGTCTGTGTGAGCAGGAAGCCTATGAATTTATTCGCAAGCTGAGTCTGACCAAAAATCTCTCTATGCGCCGTGTAGCAGAAATCATTCTGCAAGCCGGAGGATAACATGAGTCGCATTGTCGAGCTGTGCAAACAATATACCAGTTTAACCGATGAGGAAATCGAAATCATCATAAGTATGGCAGTTTCTTTACAGCCCATTGCCAATTTAGAGGAGGCAGATGTCTTTGTAGACTGCCCAACGTCAGATGGTGACGCCATCGTCGTTGCAGAAGCCAAGCCGCAGAGCGTTCCCTCGTCTTATAAGAAAACCGTGGTGGGACTGCTAGCCAAACCGGAAAATGAACCAGCAGTTGCACGAACCATGAAGCTGGGCGTGACCACCAAGCAGATGAAGGCGATAACGCAGGAAAGCACACATGTGATTCAGTCGGTTGAGCCGATTTTACATGCAGGCAAGGTTATTGGTGTGCTGATTATCGAAAAACACGCAGATGAACAGCAAAGGGTGCGCGAACGGCTGCACTTCTCGGAGCAGAGTTTTGAGCGTATGGCACAAGCGATCACCCACATGACAGACGAAAACAACTGGCTGCCGGAGTGCATTGACGAAGCGCTACTCATTGTAAACCGCGCAGGTGTTGTGACGTTTCGCAATTCCCTTGCGCATGAACTTTACACAAAACTTGGATATGTAGATGATATCTTAGGACAAAAATACGAAAATATTCGTTTGACGGGCAGTATCCGTGCAGAATGTGATCCGCCGGAAGGATATTCGGCTGTTGAGACAATTGTAGGACAATATTCCCTGTCGATCAAGCGAATTCAAATCCAGTCGGGCGATATCGCATTTGCAATCATTATGCGGGACATCACCTTTATGCGTGAGCAGGAAAAACAGCTGATTCTGAAATCGGTTGCCATCAAGGAGATGCATCACAGGGTCAAGAACAATCTGCAAACCATTGCAAGCCTCTTGCGCCTGCAAATTCGACGCAGCGGAAATGAAATTACACGGCGCGTACTGACGGAAAGTATGAACCGTATCCTTTCGATTGCGGCGACGCATGAATTGCTTGCGCAGAGCGGTGTGGATCAGGTCATGATCGGTGAGGTTATTGTCAACATTAAAAACAATGCCGTCAGATATTTCGCGCCGCAGCACTTGGAGTTGTCCATCTCGCTGGAGGGCGATGACTTTAAGGTGGATTCTGACATTGCAACCTCGGTTGCACTGGTTATCAATGAACTGCTGCAAAACTCGCTTAAATACGCATTTGTTGGACGGAAGAAAGGTCGAATCCGGATTCTGGTGACCGGCGGGGAGCTGTATTCCTGCATTGAAGTTACCGATGATGGCTGCGGCTTTGATATAAACAAAATTAACAATGACCGCCTTGGCTTGTCCATTGTACAGACGCTTGTAAAGGATAAGCTGCGCGGCAAGCTTGCCATGGATTCCAACAGCAATGGCACCCATGTCAGCTTTGACTTCAAAAATCAAATTATGGATCTGGCTGGTGTGACGTAGCACCGGAATCAGAGTGTAAATGAACCGTGCGACGCAGTTCGGGAGGCAGGAATTTTCCTGCGCCCTGAACTGCGTTTTTACTTTACATGAAGAAAGGTTGGTGGCATGATGCAGGAGGTCGTTCGAAGTGTTGGAATTGATATCGGCACTTCAACCACGCAGCTGGTATTCAGCCGTCTGATCGTTGAAAATCTTGCTGGAAATTATGCGGTGCCGCGTGTCAGTATCGTAGAAAAAGAGGTTGTTTACCGAAGCGATATTTACTTTACACCGCTTGTTTCCGCAAATGAAATCAATGCCGATGCGGTCAAGCAGATCGTTAAGGACGAATATGCAAAGGCAGGCATGAAGCCCGCGGATTTGCAGACTGGTGCGGTCATCATCACAGGAGAAACGGCACGCAAGCAGAACGCCAATCAGGTTTTAGAGGCACTGTCTGATCTTGCCGGCGACTTTGTGGTTGCAACCGCTGGACCGGACCTTGAAAGTGTGCTTTCTGCGCGCGGCGCGGGAACAGACAAGCTTTCGGAGGAAAACCGTACCGTAGTTGCCAATATCGATGTCGGCGGAGGCACCTCAAATATTGCCATGTTCCAAAAGGGAACGCTCAAGGGTGTCAGCTGTTTGGATATCGGCGGCCGGCTCATTAAGATACAGGACGATAAGATTACTTATATTTACCCTAAAACACAGGCAATGGCACAGAAACACGGCATTTCAATTGCAGTCGGAGACAAGGCTGATGTTTCAAAGCTCACTGCCGTGTGCGAACTGATGGCAGACCATCTGGCGCAGGCGCTGTTCCTCAAGCCACAGGACGAGGAGCACGCAGGGCTTTATACCAATGATGGCACGCCCATTCCGTCTGAACCCGCCGTTTGCGGCGTGACATTTGCGGGCGGTGTGGCTGATTATATTTACAAACCCGCTGCGGACGATGTATTCCGCTATGGGGATATCGGCGTATTGCTTGGGCGAGCCATACGCAGACATTCGGCATTCGGCAAGGTCACGCTGTATGAGGCCGCCGAAACGATTCGGGCTACCGTTGTCGGTGCGGGCACACACACGACAGAGGTAAGCGGCAGCACCATCACCTATGTGCGCGAAAAGCTGCCGCTCAAAAATGTGCCCATTCTCAAAGTACCCGAGGAAGATGAGACGACGCTGGAAACGCTCTCAGCTTCTATCGAAAATCAACTGCCGCTGTACAGACCAGAAGGAAAGCCGGAGCAAATTGCAATCGCATTTACCGGCAGCGGGCGCACCAGCTTTGCAGATATTCAGGCGCTGGCAGATGCAGTGATCAAAGGGGCAAAGGAGGCGATTGATACCCCATATCCGTTTATTATCATTGTGGAAAACGACATCGGCAAGGTGCTCGGCAATGCAGTCAAGGTCAAGCTGGAACATAAAAAGGACGTGATCTGTATTGACGGTATCCGCACATTAAGCGGCGATTACATTGATATCGGTGAACCGCTTGCAAACGGTCATGTCGTTCCCGTGGTAATCAAGACATTGATTTTCAATTCGTAAAACATAACGTGAGGTGAGTGAATGTGATACTGAAAACAAAGCTGTTTGGTCATACTTATGAGTTTAAGTCGCTTCGAGAGGTTATGGCTAAGGCAAATGAGGAAAAATCAGGCGACAAGCTGGCAGGTATCGCGGCTGAAGATGCGCAGGAGCGCGTTGCGGCAAAGGTAGTGCTGTCCCATATTACACTCAATGACATTCGAAATTGTCCGGCAGTGCCATATGAGGAGGACGAGGTTACCCGTATTATTCAGGATTCTGTCAACGAAACTATTTTTAGTGAATTTAAGAACATGACGGTTGCAGAGTTCCGTGAGTGGCTGCTCGATGAGACAACCGACGGCGCAATGATTCGCCGAGCATCACGCGGTATTACCGCAGAAATCGTTGCAGCGGTATGTAAGCTGATGAGCAACCTTGACCTCATCTATGCAGCAAAGAAGATGCGCGTTTCCGCACACTGTAATACCACCATCGGCCTGCCGGGCACGTTCTCGTCCCGTTTGCAGCCGAACCATACGACAGATGATCCGAAGGGTATCATGGCATCGGTGATGGAAGGCCTGTCCTTGGGCTGCGGCGATGCAGTCATTGGACTCAATCCGGTTGATGATTCGGTCGAGAGTGTTGCACGTATCCTCAAAAGCTTTGATGAATTTAAGAATAAATGGGAGGTTCCGACCCAGATCTGTGTTCTGGCACACGTGAGCACACAGACCGAGGCAGCAGACAAATTCAATGCACCGATTGATTTGATGTTCCAGTCGATTGCCGGCTCCCAGAAGGGCAACGAGGCATTTGGTCTGACTGCAAAAATGCTGGACGAAGGCCGTGACATGATGCTCCGCAAGGGCACCTGCACTGGTCCAAATGTCATGTACTTTGAGACCGGTCAAGGCTCTGAGCTGTCCTCTGAGGCACACAATGGCTGGGATCAGGTGACGATGGAGGCGCGCTGCTACGGCTTTGCAAAGCGCTATCAGCCGTTCCTTGTCAATACCGTTGTCGGCTTTATTGGACCAGAATATCTGTATGATTCCAAGCAGGTAATCCGCGCAGGCTTGGAAGACCACTTTATGGGCAAGCTGACCGGTGTTCCGATGGGCTGTGACGCATGCTACACCAACCATATGAAGGCTGACCAGAATGATATCGAAAATCTGGCAACGCTGCTGGTTGCGGCGGGCTGCAACTATATTATGGGCGTGCCGGAGGGTGACGACTGTATGCTCATGTATCAGTGCACCGGCTTCCATGAGGCTGCGGCGCTGCGTGAGGTATTTGGTCTGCGGCCAATCAAGGAATTTGATATGTGGCTCGAAAAAATGGGCTTCTCTGAAAACGGCAAGCTGACACCAAAGGCTGGCGATGCGTCCGTTTTCATGACTAAGTAAGGAGGTGCAGACAGTATGGATCAGAAGGATTTGAAGGCGATTATTGAGCAGGTACTTACTGAAATGAATATTTCGGGTGAAGGAGCAGCCGCTGCTGCACCCGCTGTGCAGGCAGCTGTCAGCCAGATGACAGGCGCAGCTGTGGAGCAGGGCTGTATTCCAGATGTCACAGAGGTGGACATTCGCAAGCAGTACCTTGTAAAGAATCCAGAGCATGGCGAAGAATATGCAGAGCTCAAGGCAAATGCACCCTGCCGGTTGGGAATTGGCAAGGCAGGTGCACGCTATAAGACAGATCCGCAGCTTCAGTTCCGCGCAGCACATTCGGCTGCCCAAGATGCGGTGTTCAATGATGTTGACCATGACTTCATCGAAAAGGAATTGGGACTCTTTATTGTACAGACCCAGTGCGACAGCAAGGATACTTACCTGACCCGTCCAGACCTTGGCCGCAAGCTCAGTCCAGAGGCTGTTGCAGAGCTGAAGGAAAAATGCAAGAAGAATCCAACTGTACAGATCTATGTTGCAGATGGTCTGTCGGGTGCAGCTGTTGCAGCCAATATCCCTGATTTGCTGCCCTCTATTTTACAGGGTCTGCAAAGCTACCATATTGAGACCGGAACACCATTCTTTGTAAAGTATGGCCGTGTCGGTGTTATGGACGAGATTTCTGAGCTTTTGGGTGCAGATATTACCTGTACACTCATCGGTGAGCGCCCGGGCCTTATTACAGCAGAATCCATGTCTGCGTATATCGCCTACAAGGCGACCGTTGGAATGCCGGAGGCACGTCGTACCGTTGTCTCGAATATTCACAGAAATGGCACGATTCCATCTGAGGCAGGCGCACATATCGCAGAAATTATTAAGATCATGCTGGAAAAGAAGGCCAGCGGCACAGACCTGAAACTGTAATAGGGAGGAAACGAACATGAAAAGAGATCCCGTAAAGGCAAGCGTGCTGTCATCTAAGATCATTCCAAACGTTTCGCCGGATCTTGCAAAGCAGCTGGGGCTGGCACCTGACCAAAAATCACTCGCACTGCTGACCACAGACTGTGATGATGTCGGATATACAGCGGTTGATGAAGCGACAAAGAAGGCGGACGTGAAAGTCGTTTATGCAAAGAGCTTTTATGCCGGCGCAGCAAATGCAAATACCAAGCTCGCAGGTGAGTTTATCGGTATTTTGGCAGGCCCAAATCCGGCAGAGGTCAAGGCTGGCTTACAGGCGGCTGTCGACATGGTGGAAAATGTCGCACACTTCATTTCTGCAAATGAGGACGACAGCATTGTTTATTATGCACAGTGTATTTCCCGTACCGGCTCCTATCTGTCTGAGGGCGCGGGCATTGCAGAGGGAGAAGCCCTCGCTTACCTCATTGCACCGCCGCTGGAGGCAATGTACGGTGTCGATGCAGCGCTCAAGGCAGCTGATGTCAGCATGTGTGTTCTGTATGCACCGCCATCTGAAACCAACTTTGGCGGCGCGCTGCTGACTGGCAGTCAGTCTGCCTGCAAGTCTGCTTGTGAGGCGTTTGCTTCCGCAGTTGAATTTGTTGCAGATAATCCAAGAGCGGAGTAATCTCTGATTTTCGTGTGGGAATGAGCATCTCACACAAGGAAATGGAGGGATTCTCATGTATGCTCTGGGTATGATTGAAACCCGTGGTTTGATCGGCTCGATTGAAGCAGCCGATGCCATGCTCAAAGCAGCGAATGTAACCCTTATGAATAAAACGCAGGTCGGCGGCGGTCTTGTTACTGTTATGGTGCGCGGCGATGTCGGCGCAGTGAAGGCGGCAGTAGATGCGGGCGCAGCGGCGGCAGAGCGCGTGGGCGAACTGTTATCCGTGCATGTGATCCCGCGTCCGGCCGCGGACGTGGAAAGGATCTTAGAAAAGCCTGAGCGGGCAAAGGTTCCCATATCTCAGCAGGCATCAGCCGAGGAACAGGCGTCTGTAAATACGGCAGCTTCGGAAAATCTGCCGGCAGACGATGCACCGCCGCTTGAGGATATAGAACCTGAGGAGGGAGCAGGTGAGGAGGAAACATTCCACTTTGACCTGTCCTCACTCACATCTGACGACCTGCGGAAAATGACCGTTTCCAAGCTGCGTGCGGTTGCACGCAAGCTGGAAACCGGAATGTCGCGTAAGGAAATTCGTTTTGCGAAGAAAGAAGAACTGATCGCGCGGATCGAAGCGGTACGCGAACAGGAGGAATAATCTATGCAGCTTTATGATAAAGACCTGCTCTCCATGCAGGAGGTTCGCGAGCTGGTTGGTGCGGCTAAAAAAGCCCAGCAGGAGCTTGCGGAGAAATCGCAGGAGGAGGTTGACCGCATCGTTCGCTCGATTGCGAACGCTGGCGTGCGCAACGCACGCAGACTGGCACAGATGGCAAACGAAGATACCGGATTTGGTATCGTAGATGATAAGGTCATCAAGAATGTATTTGCCAGCCGCGGCGTATATGAATACATCAAGGATATGAAAACCATCGGAGAGATTGGACGCGACGAGGAAAAGAAACTCCGTATCATTGCGGTTCCAGTTGGCGTGATTGCGGGTCTGATTCCTTCTACCAATCCAACCTCTACGGCATTGTTTAAGGCTGAAATTGCCATCAAAGCGGGAAATGCAATTGTATTTTCCCCACACCCGAGTGCTTTGCGCTGCATTTTGGAGACCGTTAAGGTAATCCGGCAGGCAATCGCTGAGGCGGGCGGAAACGAAGATCTGGTATCCTGCATCACCATTCCAACCATGCAGGCAACCGACAATCTGATGAAGCACCCAGATACCGCCATGATTTTGGCAACGGGCGGCAGCGCAATGGTGCGTGCAGCTTATTCGTCCGGTACGCCGGCAATCGGCGTGGGGCCGGGCAATGGACCGGCATATATCGAGCGCACAGCGGATATTCCGCTTGCGGTCAAGCGCATCATGGACTCCAAAACCTTTGACAATGGTACGATTTGTGCTTCTGAGCAGTCGGTCATTTGCGATGCAGATATGCGCTCGGCGATTCAGGCAGAGATGGAAAAGCAGGGGGCGTACTTCTTAAATCCAGAAGAGCGTGCAAAGCTCGGAAAATTTATCCTGCGTGCCAACGGAACCATGAATCCTGAAATCGTAGGACGCAGCGTACAAACCATTGCACAGCTTGCCGGACTGGACGTTCCGCAGAGTGCGCGTGTTCTCGTTGCAGACGAAGACGGCGTAGGGCGCGGACACCCGTATTCAAACGAGAAGCTGGGTCCCATCTTGGCGTTCTATACGGGCACAGACTATAAAGATGTATGTGATATTTGCTGCACCATCTTACATTATGAGGGCAAGGGACATTCGTTCTCTATGCACACCAAAGATGACAAAATTGTTGATTACTTTGCAAAGCGGATTCCGGCATCTCGCTTTATGGTCAATACGCCATCGGCGCTGGGCGGCATTGGTGCCAGCTCAGGATTGATGCCCTCGCTCACACTGGGCTGCGGCGCAGTCGGCGGCAGCGCAACAAGCGAGAATGTAGGTCCGATGAATTTGCTCGACCGCCGCTATGTGGCGTATGGTCTGCGTGAAATCGAAGAAATCCGCGCTGGCGTACCAGATTGTTCTGGTGGTATCTGTGAAACCACAAATACCGCAGAAACCATGATGGACGCCAAGGTGGTCGATGAAATCGTTGCAAAAATCATCGAGCGTATGCAGGCAGTGAAATAATATACTTTTAAGCAGATATGTGGCAAAAGCACCACATAAAGGAGGAAATGATTATGGCAACAATGCAGGCACTGGGCATGATCGAAACAAAGGGTCTCATTGCTTCTATTGAGGCAGCCGATGCAATGGTAAAGGCTGCAAATGTAACCTTAATTGGCAAGGTACATGTAGGCGGCGGTCTGGTGACCGTTATGGTACGCGGTGACGTTGGCGCAGTCAAGGCTGCAACCGACGCAGGCGCAGCAGCGGCAGAGCGCGTAGGCGAGCTGTTATCTGTGCATGTAATCCCGCGTCCGCACGAGGAGGTAGAATTCATTCTGCCGACACTGAACTAAGCGGATATCAGAAAGGAGCGAACTACAATGGCAGTAATGCAGGCACTGGGTATGATCGAAACAAAGGGTCTCATTGGCTCGATTGAAGCAGCTGACGCAATGGTAAAGGCTGCAAACGTAACCCTCATTGGCAAGGTACATGTAGGCGGCGGTCTGGTGACCGTTATGGTACGCGGTGACGTTGGTGCGGTCAAGGCTGCAACCGACGCAGGCGCAGCAGCGGCAGAGCGCGTAGGCGAACTGTTATCCGTACATGTGATTCCGCGTCCGCATGACGAGGTGGAAGCGATCCTGCCTTCACTGGACGGAAAGGGCAGCGTGACTCCGCTATAAAACCGTCGAAGCGACCTTTTAGGGGGTGAATCGTTTGAAGGTCATCACAGAAGCAATCCTGCGCGATGAACTGCGTACATCAGAGCCGGAGATCTATTATATCCCAGAGGGAAAGATCCTTTCTCCGGCGGCGCGTGAATATTTGCAGCAGCGCAAGATTAAAATCGCTAAGTCGGGTGAAAAGCCGCCTGTTGTCGTTGCGACAGAAGTGCCCCCGATGCCTGAGGTAAATGTACAGATGGCCGCTGAGGTGCCAAAGCCCAAGTTCATTGACTATGAAACAGGTGCATTCTTTATGGAAAAGCCTGAGCATATGACACATCTATATGGAAACGTGCTTGTGCAAAAGAATCACCCGCGGATTTTATTTCGCGGAAAGCTTGACAGCTTACAGGCACAAATTGTATTGGCACAGGCCTGTATCCATGAGGCAGGCGGCAGCGTGAGACTCATCGACGACCTTGGCGATGTTCTCCGTGTCCTGCGCGAAATGATGCGCTGTGACGTACTGGAGGAACCGTTTACAAATGATTTGATCATTGGGCTGACCCATGCAGAACTGCGTGAGCGCTCCCATGACCCAATGAAATTTTTCAAAATCAAACAGATGGTGCTGCCGGATTACACCATGGGCAAGGATTATGCACTGCTCAATCAGATTCGGACGCTCATAAGAGAAGCCGAGGTTGCAGGCAATATCGCCTTTCGTGAGGGCAAAAAATGCACACGTCCGGACATCATCGAGGAACTCAATCGTCTGTCAAGTGCGCTGCACATTATGATGTGCATGTATCTGGCAGGTGTGTATAGGTAAAAGGGGACAACGCCATGGAACAAATTATCAAGGCAGTTCTGGACGCAATTCCCCGTGCTGGTCTGGTCGAGGTTGAGGTGTCGGCGCGTCATGTCCATTTGACGCAAAAGCATCTTGAGGTATTGTTTGGGAAGGGCGCGTCGTTAACACCAAAGCGCCCTCTGTCCCAGCCCGGCCAGTTCCTGTCAGAGGAACGTGTCACAATTATTGGAACGAAGGGACGCAAGGAGCGCACTGCAATCCTAGGTCCGGTTCGTCCGGAAACACAGGTCGAGCTTTCAAAGAGCGACTGTGTGGAACTGGGTGTCAAGGCACCTGTGCGGGAGTCGGGCGATGTGAAGGGCTCGGGGTCGATTACCATTGAAGGCCCATGCGGCTCGATTATGATTCACGAGGGTGCAATCATTGCACATAGCCATGTGCATCTGACACCAGAGGTGGCAGAAATCATGGGGGTTCAGGATAAACAGCATGTCAGTGTTGAGGTTTTGACCGAGCGCCCAATCACATTTCGCGATGTCATTGTTCGCGTGAGCGAAAAATTCAGCTGCCGCATGCATATTGATTTTGATGAGGCAAATGCGGCAATGGTCAGCGGCTTTACGCTGGGAAAAATCATAAAATAACAGACCCCGTTTCAATTAGAGCAAAGGAAGGCATGGACTATGATGGATTTGGAGCGTGTAAACGCTTATATGGAGCGCGTCAAGCAGTCAGAGACGCAGACCTTTCAGCCGGTCAGCAGTAAGCTGAAGGTCGGACTGGATCTCGGTACCGCATATATTGTGATTGTTGTGCTTGATGAAGAAAACAATCCGATTGCCTGTGAAAAGCAGGCAGCAAGCGTACTGAAAGACGGTGTTGTGGTAGACTATGCGGGCGCCTCCCGTATTGTGCGTACACTCAAAGCCAAGCTTGAAGAACGACTGGGCACAGAACTGGTAAACTGCGCAATCGCGATGCCTGCTGGCACAGAATCCAGTATCCGTACCCACCAGTATGTGGCAGAGGGCGCCGGCTTTGAGGTTACGAATGTGCTTGACGAGCCAAGCGCTGCAAATTCCATTTATCAGATTGAGGACGGTGTCGTTGTAGACATTGGAGGCGGTACCACTGGTCTTGCCATTCTCAAGAACGGGAAGGTTGTTCAAATCGAGGACGAACCCACAGGCGGCACGCATGTTACGCTGGTGTTGGCAGGGAACTATCATATCTCTACCGATGAGGCCGAACAAATCAAGCTCGATTATGCGCGCCACCGTGAGATCCTTCCGGTCGTTAAGGCGGTGCTCGAAAAGATGTCTACTATTGTGAGCCGTTATGTGAGCAAGGACGCGGCCGATACGATTTATCTGTGCGGCGGTACCTGCTGCCTGACCGGAATCGAGGAGATTTTTGAAAAGGTAACGGGGATCCGGACGGTCAAGCCCGCCGACCCCTTCCTTGTAACCCCAACTGGCATTGCAATGAACTGTATCGTTTAACAAATGAAAAAAAGCGAAAGGAGGGGAAAGAATGGACTTTAATGCTTTGGTCGATGAGATCGTGAAGCGAGTTGCACAAAAAATAGAAGCAGATGTACAGGACACACCGGCAGCGCAGGAGACTGCGTTATGCTCCAAGCCCGGGCTTCTCATTTTAACGCAGGAACACGGTACCATCTGCCATACAATACTGGAAAGTGAACAGCTTTTGGAGTATTACCACACAGACTGTGCGCTGCTCAAGGAGTATCAGGTCGAGATTGGTGATTATGAGGCAGTCATTCTCTTTGACTTGACCAACGATGTGCTTGCACGTCTTGCCAGCGGTATGTGTGATACGCCGTTTACCGCGCTGGCACAAAAGGCGATCCTTCGGGGCAAGAAAATTTTTGTTCCGCAGGAGGCGGTCGAATTGTTCCGGTATGCCGAAACTGCCCCGTCCGCCTATTATCAGATGATGCTCGAAAAGCTGGGATTGCTCCAGCAATGCGGAATCATGATTTGCCCGAGCGATACCTTGGAGGACGCAATCCTTTCCGGCGAGGTGTCCGCTCCGGTGGTACAGCCTCCGGTGTCTCCAGCTGTGCCGGAAACACCCTGCTGTCCACCCAAAAGTGCGGGCTGTGAGGTCACGATTTCCAAGCGTGTCATCACCGAGCGGGATTTGAGCTTGGTCTATGACAGAACCGTGTGTGCAGTACACATTGGTGCAAAGTCCATTTTAACTGACCTTGCACGCGACTATGCACAGGCGCGAGAGGTTGCGATTATTCGCGACGAAAAATAGATAGGTGAGTTGAAATGAGAATTGCAAAAGTAATTGGAAATATCTGGTCTACCCGAAAGGAAGAAAGCCTGAACGGATTGAAGCTGCTTGTGGTACAGCCCATCAACATCGTGGACGGGAAAAATGATAAAGTGCCCATGATTGCCGCCGATACCATCGGCGCCGGCGTTGGGGAACGTGTCATTATCGTAAACGGAAGTTCGGCACGCAGCGCCGTAGGGGACATGAATACACCAGTAGACGCCACTGTGGTAGGAATTGTGGACGATCAGGAAATTCATCCAGAGCTATTGGAATAAGGGGGTGAAAACGCCATGAATTTGGTAGAGACGGTCAAAAATGCCGGCATTGTCGGTGCAGGCGGTGCGGGCTTTCCGACTCATGTAAAGCTGAACGCCAAAGCGGAATGGTTTATCATCAATGCTGCGGAATGTGAGCCGCTCATTGAGACAGACAAATATCTCTGCCGCACCTTTGCAGACCGCATTGTAGCGGCGGCAGTTGCAGTCGCTGCTCATTTGGAGGCAAAGCATACAGTGATTGCGCTCAAGCATAAATACCATGCCGAGATTGAGGCCCTGCGTGCTGCAATTACAAAATCCGGTGCGGCTGTGGAAATTTGTGAAATGGGCGTTTTCTATCCGGCGGGAGACGAACAAACCATGGTGGAGTTTGTCACCGGAAAATCTGTGCCAGAGCGTGGACTGCCTCTTGATGTGGGCGCGGTTGTAGACAATGTCGGCACGCTGCTCAATATCTATGGTGCGCTTGTGGAGCAGAAAACCGTGTGCGACAAATACTTATCGGTTGTGGGCGAGGTCAAAGAACCGATTATGCTGCATGTTCCAATTGGCACAGCTATTGCTGACTGCATTGCGGCGGCGGAGCCAAATATTCAAGAATATGCAATCATTTTGGGCGGCCCTATGATGGGCAAGGTGATTTCTGATCCGGAGGCGATTGCGAAAGCGGTCGTTACCAAGACAACAGGTAATATCATCGTACTGCCCTGTGACCATTATTTGATTCGGCGTGCAGCGCAGTCTATTGACCGGATTCGGATACAGACCCACACAGCATGTATCCAGTGCCGTATGTGTACCGATTTGTGCCCGCGCTTTCGCATTGGGCATCAGATTCGTCCGCATCTTGTGATGCGCAATTTGTATCGGGAAAACACCATTGCGGACAACGATGAGTTTTTACGGGCGTTTGGAGATGCGGCAAACTGCTGCTCGTGCGGTGTATGTGAAATGTTTGCCTGCCCGATGGGACTTTCCCCGCGTAAGGTGAACGACTACATGAAGGGCAAGCTGCGTGAAAAGGGGATTCAGGTGCCGCGTAATTTGGAGCCGGAAGCGCTGCCGAATATTGACACACATCGTATCCCGACCGAGCGTTTGATTGCCAGATTGGGGTTAAGCGCATACAGTGCTTGCCATGCGCACACTTGCAGGGAATTGGCGCCGGACGAAATCTTTGTCCCGTTTGCACAGCATATCGGAAAGCCTGCTGCGCCGGTGAAACAGCTCGGCGATACAGTAGAAAAGGGCGAACTGATTGCAGCTGCGGCGGAAGGTGCGCTCTCTGCAAATATCCATGCCGGAATATCCGGAATCATTACTGAAATCAGTGCGGCTGGAGCACGGATCTCCAGCAAGAAGGAGGGGTAAACGGTGGCAACTGCAATTGGAATGGTCGAACTGTCCAGTATTGCCCGCGGCATCGAGACCTGCGATTATATGGTCAAGGCTGCAACGGTAGAGCTGCTTCGTGCGTCCACTGTTTGCCCGGGCAAATATATGATTATCATCGCCGGAGATACCGGTGATGTCAGAGCGTCTATGGCAGAGGGCTGCAAGCGCGGCGGTGAAATGGTTGTTGATACGCTGATGCTGCCCAATGCACATGAGCAGCTCATTCCGGCAATCAGCATGACCAATCAGGTAGAAGCCGGCGGGGCAGTTGGCGTTTTGGAATTTTATTCGATTGCTTCGGCAATCGTTGCAGCGGACGTGGCAGTTAAGGCTGCCAGCGTCACACTCATTGAAGTCCGTACAGGCTATGCCATCGGCGGAAAAGGGTTTGTAACCTTGACGGGAGATGTCGGTGCAGTCCGTGCGGCAGTGGAAGCGGCGCGTAAGGAAGCGGAGCTGCTTGTCGAGACAACGGTAATCCCGCGTCCGGACAAAAAGCTGTTTGATGCGCTGCTGTAAACATTGTTTTATCACAAATAAAAGGAGGTCATCACATGAGCGTATTTACAGAGAGTCTGTCTGCGTGGATATCCAACCTGTCGATCAACTCCGTCATCATGATGATTATGATGATTTTCATGCTTGTCGGAGCGGTTGACAAGATTATGGGAAACAAATTTGGATATGGTGAGCAGTTTGAAGAAGGCTTTAATGCAATCGGTCCGCTTGCGCTGTCTATGGCTGGTGTCGTTGCGGCGGCTCCAGTGCTTGCTGAACTTCTGGGTCCTGTGATCCAGCCAATCTATACAGCAATCGGCGCAGACCCATCTATGTTCGCAACTACATTGCTTGCGTGCGATATGGGTGGTTATCCGCTTGCAATGGAACTTGCATCGAATGAGTCAATTGGTAACTTCGCAGGTTTGATCCTTGGCACAATGATGGGGCCAACGATTGTATTTACGATACCGGTTGCACTGGGCATTATTGCAAAGGAAGACCGATCTTACTTGGGTGCCGGTGTTCTGGCAGGTTTGATTACAGTCCCGATTGGCTGTATTGTTGGCGGTCTGGTCATGAACATGACTCCATATAAAATCAGCATGGGCACCGTTCTCATTAACCTCGTTCCGGTTATTGTAATCGCTGCGCTGATTGTTTTGGGTCTGTGGTTTGCACCGGCAAAAATGATTTCCGGCTTTAATGTATTTGGCACGGGGGTTACCATTGTCATTACATTCTTTACCGCAATCGCAGTATTCCAGCAGATTACTGGTATTATGTTCCCATTGTTTGATGTGATGTCCATTAAGGACCCAGTTACAGGTCTGTCTCCGCTGGATTCCGGTCTTTTGACCTGTGGACAAATCGGTATTGTACTGATTGGTGCATTCCCGATGGTAAAGTGGATCACAAACACTTTTGGAAGCGTGCTCAACAAGATGGGCGCTGCACTGGGTATGAACGACAAGGGTTCTGCCGGTCTCGTTGCAACACTGGCAAATAACATTGCAATGTTTAACATCATGGGTGAAATGAACCCGAAGGGCAAGCTGCTGAACGTTGCGTTTGCAGTTTCTGCGGCATTCGTATTTGGTGATCACCTCGGATTTACCGCAGGTGTCAATCAGGATATGGTATTCCCTGTAATCGCTGGCAAGCTGGTTGCCGGTATTACCGCATTGATCCTTGCAAATGCACTTGCACCGAAGCTGCTCAGCAAGATTGAGACTGCAAACAAGAAGTAAAACAAGGAAAGGTTTGAAATCTTATGAATATCAGTGAATCTTTGATTCGTGAGATTGTAGAAAAAGTCATTCGGGAAACCATGGCAGGGCAGTCTGCACCTTTCGAAAAGCACGTCGATCCCAGCGGCATCATTGGCATTAAGACCAGTACCGTGGAGCTTGAGCCTTTTGAGGGCAGAAATGATGTAAGGCTGAAGGACGTGACAACCTTAGAGGAAGCGCCGCGCATGGGCTGTGGTATCATGGAGCTGCTTGATGGCGCAAGCTTTGAATGGACACTGACCTATGATGAATATGATGTGGTTCTGGAAGGTACATTGGAAATTGAGATCGACGGCCGCATTATAAAGGGCGGTGTGGGCGATATCATTTATATTCCGAAGGGAAGTCATATCCATTTCCAGACCCCAGATCATACAAAGTATGTATACACGGTATTTCCTGCGGATTGGCAGTAAAAGCGTGAAGAAAGCCGCTGTTTTGCTTTGCAAAATGGCGGCTTTTGCCATGAAAGAACTTGACAATACCACGGGAGAATGCTATACTACAATTAACAACTGAATGAGGATTGGTACGCTGGTGTCCCTCCCGTCATGGCGAGGGGTGAAAAGGGAAGTCGGGTGAGAATCCCGCACAATGCCGTTGCTGTATTGGTGTAGCAGCTTTAAAAAATCACTGAGCAATGCTTGGGAAGATAGAAGCTGTGTATGATGCCTAAGTCAGAAGACCTGCCTGCGTATAACGCACAAAAAGCCTTTCCGGTTCTGAAAGGGTGCATCATACACTTTAACATAGTGTTGTTTGCTGTACCCATTTTGTGGTGCAGCATTTTTTGTTCTCAGGCAAAATGGGAGACAGATGTACCTGCTCTCACTAGACCATATAGCTGTTCGGATAGAGGGATATTCGAAACAGGTGTCCTAGTGGCAGATAGGGAGCTATATACCGATGTAGGTAGGCACTCTGTCTGCACAGGAGAGTTCGGAAAGGGGAAATGGAGCATGGATACAAAAACTGCTGTCAAAATCATGCAGATACAAGACTTTTTGAAGCGCTATTATCAGCCGGAACAGCTGGCGCAAAGTTGTGAGGCATGCCCAAGCTTTGGAAAGGTCTGGTCTTGCCCTTCGGGAGTTCCAGATACAGAGAGATTTTTTGCCCCGTTTTCTAAAATTGTGCTTATCGGCGTTCAGGTGTATTATGATGAGGCGCAGCTTGCAGCTGCGGCTGATGGAAATGCAGATGCAGTGCGTGCACAAAGCTATGAACCGGCAAAGCGCAGCCTTTTGGAAGCGCTATTCCATTTGGAACGGCATTTCAAAGGTGCTGTCGCAATTGCTGCCGGACGTTGTGAGCAATGTGAACAGTGTACCCGTGTGCAGGGCAAGCCTTGCTGCACGCCTGCACGTATGCGATACTCATTTTCTGCTTTTCGAATGGACTTAATGGGCATTGCCGAGCAGCAGCTCGGCATGCCGCTCATCTGGAGCAAGGAAGCATTACCGCCCTATCAGGTGGCAATTGGCGCCCTGCTCATGCAATAGTTTTGCTCACCCCATGATGTTATGTTTTTATAAATTTTGGCATGGTTTCCAGCCCGTGCCCGCTCCGCTGGAGCAGCAAAAAAGCACCCCAAAAGGGTGCTTTTTTAATTTGGGAAAGTATGCGTAAGTATGACATAAATGGCTTGTATGAGGTGTATTTTTTTGTTATACTGAAAACAAGAACTGCATGGAGAGAGGAAAACACAATGGCAACCAGCAAAGAGTACCAGATGTTCATACAAGAGCAGCTTGCGCCCACGGGAGATATCTCTATGCGTGCTATGATGGGTGAATACGTTATATACTATAAAGATAAAGTGATTGGCGGCTTATATGACAATCGTTTTCTGGTCAAGCCGGTCAATGCAGCACGTAATCTGATGCCGGACGCGCCTATGGAACAGCCTTATTCAGGGGCGAAGGAGATGCTGCTTGTTGAGCGATTGGAAGATCCTGTATTTTTGTCGGAGCTGCTTTCGGCGGTATATGCCGAGCTTCCAGCGCCGAAAAAGAAGAAACACAAGGAATAAAGACAATCGAGGTATTGAGAGAAAGGGAAGATGTTTATGGAAAGCCTGACATTGCCTGCGTATGCAAAAATCAATTTGACCTTAGATGTGACAGGAAAATTACCAAATGGGTATCATACGGTGCGTATGGTGATGGATTCTGTGGATTTACACGACGATGTAACCATAACAAAAAACACCTGTAATCAAATCACATTATCCTGTAATCGTCCGTATGTTCCAACCGATGACAGAAATCTTGCAGTACGTGCCGCACACTTGTTCTTTGAACAGACGGGAATTTTATGCAGCGGCTTACAAATCGATCTCGTCAAGCGGATTCCCGTCGCGGCGGGACTTGCGGGCGGCAGTACCGATGCTGCGGCAGTGCTCAAAGGGCTGAATACGCTATATCAAACCGGATATACACTAGAGAAATTATGTGAGATGGGTGTCAGGCTTGGGGCAGATGTACCCTATTGTCTGTGCGGCGGCACCATGCTGGCTGAGGGCATTGGACAAGAACTGACACCCATTCCAGCCCCGCCGCGCTGTCACATCGTACTCTGTAAACCGGATTTCTCGGTCTCGACCGCCGAAGTCTATGCCAAAATGAATGGCGGTGATCTGCCTGTACACCCAGATACCAATGGCTTGATTCAGGCGATCCGTATGCGGGATTATGAGGGCATGTGCCACCGCCTTTATAATGTTATGGAGAGTGTGACGGCAGCAAAGCATGAGGAAATTGGAAAAATTAAGGATATTCTTTTATCCTGCGGTGCAGAGGGTGCTGTTATGAGCGGCAGCGGCCCCACTACCTTTGGACTGTTTCAAAACAAGGCATGTGCACAGAAAGCGTATGAGATTTTGCACAAGATATTTCCGGAGACCTATTTGACGCAGTTCCAAATGTGATTTCACAAAAGATAAAAATTTTTCCAGCGGTTGGTTTAAGCTGTTCTTTTCCTGTCCATACTGTTTGTAGACAAGCAGTACGGAGGACAGCAAAATGATAAATTATAAGCGGATCGAACTTACTCTATGCGTACTCATGGCAGTTTTGTTTGCCTACGCCGCAGGTGTTTCCATAGAACAGCAGCATCTGGCAGATGGTTTGCTGCGTCTGCATGTGATTGCAAATTCAGACAGCGTACAGGATCAGACCTTGAAAATCAAGGTGCGTGATGAAGTTTTGGAAATCGTACAGCCTTTAACAGCCCATGCGAGTGGACAGCAGGAGGTGCGCGAAATTCTGTATGCACATTTGCAGGAAATTACTGATTGTGCCAATGCCGTTTTGGAGCGGAATCAGGCGCCTTATAGTTTATCCGCCCAGATTGCGGAAGAATATTACCCCACGCGAAATTATGATACCTTTTCTTTGCCGGCAGGTGACTATGTAGGACTCAAGCTGAGGCTCGGACAGGCGAGCGGGCGCAACTGGTGGTGTGTAGTGTTTCCACCGCTTTGCACCAGCGCTGCGCAGGTGCCAGACAGTCGGCTTTGCAAGGAAACAACCTTCCGATTTAAGACAGCGGAGCTGATAGGAGAGGTACGTGATTTCTTTATGCGGTGATGGATCCGGTTTACGGTTACAGACGTAAACCGGATTTTTATATGTGCGTCGATGTTGGCAAGAATGACTTGTAAAAATGGAAAAAATGTGGTAATATGTAACGGAAATAAATCAAAAAGGAAGTGAAAGGATGCAGAAATCCTTACGCGGATTGGAGCATTTTTTTTGGATCTATTTATTGCTCAATCCGATTCTGGATATTGTCAACGGTCTCTATATCTGGATGCTGACACGCGGCTATGCCGGATTGGACGCGCTCAATTACCGTGAGCTGACAAACGCAGGTGGCCTTACGGCGACGCCGGCGCTCATGATTCGTATGGTGGTTTTGCTCATTATGGTTGCGTACATTCTCATGCTGAGGGATAAAAGAGCAATTTTAACGGCGCTGCCAATGGGAGTTGCTTGGGGCATGTCGGTTTTGTCTGAGTTTCTCTGGACAGGTGCGGTCAACCTGTCGTTAGATGTTACATTCTTTGCCCGATTTGCCTATAATATTGCGGTCATTTTGGTTTATCGAAATGTTTTCATGCGCTCGGAGCTTGATAAGGAGCAGTTGATTCATAAAATCCATACCTATGTCAACGGCATGACCATTGTATTTTCACTGGGTATTTTGATTCCTTATGTACTGCGTATTGGTTACAGCACATATTATGACAGATTTGGTGCGCGTGGTGTGCGTGGCTTCTATTATTCCGGTAATGATATCACGGGTGCACTCATGATTCTGCTCCCGCTCGCGCTGGCATATTTCTTTTTTATCCCCCGAGAAAAGTTTACCAAGAGCAAAGCCCTGTTCTATGGTTTGGGCCCTGCAATGAGCATTATCTGTCTCATGCTGATTGGTACGAAAACCGCACTCATTGCTATGGTGGGTGAAGTTGCAGTGATGCTGGTTTATGTTCTCATAATTGCTTTCCGTGGGAATAAAGAACTGCTTCGACGCGCCGCGATTCTTACAGTGATTACGGTTGTAGTAGGACTGGTCTTTAATGGATTATCCCTGCTGCTTAATGGCGCGGGGCGTGGTCTTATGGATATGCTTCAGCAGTCCATTGGCGGCATGATAGAAGCAGGCAATGAGGAGGGCGGCAGCATTATTTCCGGACGCTGGAACAAGTTGTCTGAGACGTTTAGTGATTTCAAGAGCGCTGGTCTGATGGCTTGGTTGTTCGGTGTAGGCCGCGGCTCACAGGGGCATATTATAGAGATGGATTTGTGTGATGCCGGTCTGCTCTATGGTGTGTTTGGGTTTGTTGCCATGCTGTGGCTGTATGTAAAATATGGGATTGAATTCTTGATGCGTGTCGTGAAGAACTTTAATGTTCTGGTATTGGGGGCATTTGTATCGCTTGGCATTACGGTCGCATATCTGACTGTTGCCGGACATATCCTCTTTACAGTAACCTCTGGTTTCTTCTTCGCATTCGTACTCATTTATGCACGGTTGTTGACAAAAGATAAAGAGAAGCTATAAAAATAGGCTGTATGCAAAAACGCATACAGCCGTTTTCCTTATCATCATAGGATACGGATAATAATTGATACGAGTCTATCATGTGACGTATGATGGGGAAATGTCAATTATTTATAGAATAAAAAATTTATTTTTGGCAAAATGCACAAAACATATCGCGCACATGCACACCTTTCGAAAAAGATTCCCAATACACTGTGATATACAAGAGACTTCTGCCATAGATTGAAGCAGGAGGACAGATGTATGAACAGGATTGCAGAATATTTCAAACAAAGGTGGTTTTATTGGATTGCAATTGGTTTGCTTGTCTTTTTGCTTTTTGACCAGTTTTATACAGCGCCGCGTATGCGTGTATTTGGCACACACCATGAAGTCGAAACACTGGTTTTAGATGCCGGACATGGTGGATTTGATGGCGGCGCTGTGAGTCCCAATGGTGTAACAGAGCAGGAAATCAATTTGCATGTGACAAAAAAGGTGGAAAGCCTTGCGGGGTTATTTGGAATCCCGACGGAGCTGACACGAAAGGACGGGAATGCGCTGGACTATGAGGCGGGACGTTCGGTGCGTGAAAATAAGGTTGCGGATATCAAAGCCAGACAGCATATCTGTGAGCAGATACAAAATCCGGTTTTTATCAGTATTCATCTCAATAAGTTTGAACAGTCCCGTTATTTTGGGGCGCAGGTCTTTTATGGAGAAAAAAATGCACAGAGCAAAGCAATTGCCGAGTCGATTCAGGCGGCGCTCAAAAGTGGGATTGCAAACGGAAATCATCGCGCAGCAAAACCCGCAGGAGACAGTATTTACCTTATGCGTACCCTGACCTGTCCGGCACTCATTGTGGAATGTGGGTTCTTATCCAACCCAGATGATGAGGCGGCGCTTATGCAGGACGCCTATCAGACACAGCTTGCAGTGTGTATTTTGGCGGGGTACTTACAGGCATAGAAAGAGATATCTTGAGTTTTCGGAGGAACAAATGAAACAGAAAACAGTTTATTTATGCAGTGATTGTGGATACGAAAGTCCAAAGTGGTATGGAAAGTGTCCATCTTGCGGGGCATGGAATACACTCAGCGAGTACAAGGTAAAGCCGGAAACGGCAACACGCGGGGTATTGACTGCCTCTGAGCAGGGGCAAAATAAGCCTGTACTTTTAACCGAAATTGACTCTGCCACAGAGTCACGCTTTCAGTCGGGGATTGGGGAGCTGGACCGTGTGTTGGGCGGCGGTGCTGTACATGGCTCTTTTGTGCTTGTAGGCGGAGAGCCGGGAATCGGAAAGTCTACCTTGCTTTTACAGATGTGTCAGGAGATGTGCAGGACTGCAAAGGTGCTGTATGTATCAGGGGAGGAATCGCTCAAGCAGATCAAGCTGCGCGCCAGCCGATTGGGTATCCGCTCGGCACAGCTTTTTGTTCTTGCAGAGACCGACATGGACGAGATCGTTCACGAAACCGATTTGCTGGAGCCGGATATTTTGATCATTGACTCTATCCAGACGGTTTATCGTCGGGATTTAACTGCCGCGCCGGGCGGTACGACCCAAATCAAGGAATGTGCGATGAGCCTGATGCAATATGCGAAGCGGCATAGCGTGACAATTTTTATTGTGGGGCATGTAAATAAAGAAGGTACGCTTGCCGGTCCGAAAATTTTGGAACATATGGTGGATTGTGTGCTGTATTTTGAGGGCGAGCAGACCGGACCGTTCCGCTGCCTGCGTGCGGCGAAAAATCGTTTTGGTTCAACAAATGAAATCGGTGTGTTTGAAATGAGCGACCGTGGGCTGATGGAAGTGCAGAATCCATCGGCTGCTATGCTGGCAGGACACCCAACAGATGCGTCAGGCAATTGCATTGCCTGTGTGATGGAGGGCAGCCGCCCTTTACTTGCGGAGGTTCAGGCACTTGTCGCAAAGACACAGTTCGGTGTGCCGCGCCGGACGGCGGCTGGCGTGGACTATAATCGTATGGTACTGTTGCTTGCCATTTTGGAAAAGCGTGCGGGATTGTTTTTGTCCGGCAGTGATGCCTATGTGAATGTGGTGGGAGGAATGCGGCTCGATGAGCCGGCGGCCGACTTGCCAATGGTGCTGGCAATCACTTCAAGCTTTCGGGACAAGCCCTTGCCGGAGGGGGTTATGAGCTTTGGGGAGGTCGGACTGACTGGAGAGCTGCGTGCGGTGAGCTGTGCTGCACAGCGTATTTGGGAGGGGTATCGTCTGGGTTTCCATACCTGCATTATGCCGGTACAGGAGATTGGTGATGTGCCAAAGCAAATGAATGTGGTACAGGTCAAAACCGTGCAGGAGGCACTGCGATCAGTCTTATAACTTGGTCTTTGTCACGTATAAAAAATTCATTTTGTTCGCAAACTGACTCTGAGATTGTTTGCGGAGGGAATGATATGTATGAAGCGTTATCGTTGGATATTGGCTGCAACAGCAGGAATTTTACTTGTAATGCTTGGGATAGCAGTTCTGAACACACCAAAGCCGCTCGAAACCGTACACATTGTACAGGCAGCGCGGGAGAATGTTTATAACAGCATTTCGGTCAAAGGAACCGTTCAGGCAAAAAGGGAGGCACAGGAATTTGTCTATGCACCAGCACGTGCGGAAGAGTGTTATGTGGCAGCGGGAGATACGGTCAAGGCAGGACAGCCCCTATTGCGTGTCAGCTATCCTGATGTGGTAGGCGAGGACGCCAGACAGGCAATGGCAGATCTCATGGAAGATGCTGCCAATATTTCGATTTCGGCTGAGAGTGCTATGATAGAAGGAACCATCGTTCATGCCTCAATGGACGGAACAGTCGCCCAGATGCCAGAGGTGGGGACATTATTGCTCCCGGGCGTTCCTGTTGTGCGGATCGGCGATTTTTCTGACCTTTCTATTGATGCAAGGGTTCCGGAACTGTATGCCGGAGACTTGAAGGTGGGACAGCGTGCCAATGTAACACCAATTACGCCACAGGCAAAGACCATCTCTGCCACGCTGCATGAGATTGCACCATATGCAGTGCAAACCTTCAGTCTGACAGGTGGAAAGCAGTCAGCAGTGGTCAAGTGCAGTTTGAAAATAGAGGATCAAACATTGATGCCCGGGACAACGGTAGATGTCAAGGTGTTTACAGATACTGTTCCCAATGCTGTTACGGTGCCTTATGCCGCAGTCAGGCAGGACGGGCAGCAGCAATATGTGTATGTATGCGGCGCAGATGGAACATTGACGCGCCGAAATATTGAGACTGGATATCAGCTGAGCCGCGGCGTTCAGGTCAAAGAGGGACTGCAGGCTGGAGAATGGATTGTCTGCGACAGCAATCCAGAGTTATCTGATGGACAGCAGGTGATTTTTGATGCGGCTGACTGATTTGCTGTGCTTATCATGGGGACAAGTCAGACGCGGACGAGTACGCAGCCTGCTATGCGGCTGTACCGTGGCAGTTGGTGTGTGTGCAATGGCGGTGATTGGCGCCATCGGCACACTGGCGCAGAGCGAAATGCACGCGGCAGTGCGGACGATTGGACTGCGCGGAATGACTTGCTATCTGGAAAACCCGCAGAATGGAGAAGTTTTGACCCCAGCTTTTGCAGAGGCGGTACGCAATATCTGTCCAGAGGTTACTTCTGCTATGCCCATAAAATATCAGAATGGGCACTATCAAAATGGGCATCACAACGGAAATGCAATGCTGTTTGGCGTCGGTGCAGAGATGCAGAAGGTGCTGGACGTAGAACTGTTGAATGGGCGATTATTTACAGCCGGAGAAGCCGCACAAATGGTGCGCAAAGCGGTTATCAGCGAATCCTTTGCACACAAGCTTTTTGGACGCACAGAGGTTTCCGGACAGAGCTTTTATTTGCAGGTCGGTGGACAAGAACAGCTTTTTGAGATTATTGGTGTGATTGCCGATCAGACACAATTGTTCAGCGGCATTGCAGGTGGCGCGATTCCAACGATTATTTATCTGCCCTACGCATTCCTTGCCGATGCGGAACAGTCCGCCGATCAAGTGCTGCTCGCCTGTGCAGGCGATACGGAAACGCTCAAAACAAGGCTTAATACCATGGTGCGTGGTGCGGTCGGCTTGAAAAGTACCATTGGCGTTCAAAATTTAACCGGATATTTGGATATGATCGATGCACTGGCACAAAAAGCCGTGTGGGTTTTTCTGATGGTTGCCGGTGTGTCTATGGTTGTGGCACTGGGTGCAGTTGCTGGCGGTATGTTATCTGCCGCGCATGAGATGCGTGAGGAAATTGGTATCTATCGCGCGATTGGAAGCAGACAAAGTGATATCTTTCTGCTGTTTCTTCTGCAAGCATCGATCATTTGTATATTGGGTGCAGGGATAGGGCTGGCTATTGCACAGATACTCTGCCAGACTGCATCTCATGTTACAGGCTATGTGCTTACCATTCCGATTGGGCTGATTGCGGTCTGTGCGCTGCTTGCGGTGGGGTGTGGTATTTTATCTGGACTTGCACCTGCCATTCACGCGGCACACTTGGACCCTGTAAAGGCAATGAAATGACAAGATCTCCCTGATGTAAGATAAAACCACCAGTTCAACTGGTGGTTTTGATTTTATTCGAGAGGTGTATGTTTTTTTCGCGTTTTGTGAGCGAGCGGGCTGCGCTCGGCGGCATCTTTTACATTTTGGTCGGCAATATGTGTATAAATCATAGTTGTATCCACCTGAGAATGCCCAAGCACAGTCTGCAAGGTTCGGATATCGACTCCGTTTTGATACATTAGGGTCGCCGCTGTATGGCGCAGTTTATGCGCAGAATATTTTGTGGGATCCAGTCCGGCGGCAGTAATATATTTTTTAACCAGCCATTTGACCGTTTGTGTACTGATACGGTTGCGGTTGCGGCTGGTAAAAAGGGCATTGCGGTCAGTCTCGTGCGGGGAAACACGGTGGGGAAGATACTGTTCAAGGGCATCTGTACAGGCTTCGTTGAGGTAAAGCATACGTTCTTTGTTGCCCTTGCCGCGTACACGCAGAGTGTTTTCCCGCACATCGGTCAGGTTTAACCCAACAAGCTCGGAAACACGAAGTCCACAGTTTAGAAACAGGGTCAAGATACAGTAATCCCGCTCGGCATACTTGCCCTCAATGCTGTCAAGCAGGAGCATGGAATCATCTGCAGTTAGATAACGCGGCAGATTGCGCGGTTTTGCAGGAACTTCCAGCCCACCGGCAGGATTGCTTTCCAGTACATGCACCTTATCCGTCAAGTAGCGGAAAAAGGAACGCAGAGAAGAGACCTTGCGTGCACGTGAAACTGCGGACAAGCCATAATCAGTAGAGGGGCTATTTGCCTGTGTGGGGCGTTCTTCCCCGATATACGTTAGAAAGTCGTAGATATCTGTCAGTCGGATTGTTTTTAATAGTTCAACGTCCACATCATCAATCGAAATTTCTTCAAATGGACAGTCATGGGGAGCAAGTCTGCGGTTGATTTTGATAAACCGCAGAAACAGGCGCAGATCCAAAAAATATTCAAATGCTGTTTTGGGAGATTTTCCCCGAATGGTTGTCATGTAAACCAGAAAATCCCGCAAGAGCGGCGGCGCATCGTGTGCATACTCTGAAATAATATATCGCATAGAAAATCCCTCCATTACAGCTTATTGTACTACGTTTTTGCGTCTGCGTCAAAGCAGCTTTCGCAGGTATGATACGCTTTAGACTGATTCGGGATATCAACAATCTCCCCCGTCAAAATGACGAAGGGAGATGATAACTGCTCGATAAACTGAAATTTTTATTTTACATATGAGTTTTTGCTTACCGGATATAATTCAGTTTCCCAATACGCAAATGCTGGAACGACAACATAATCTTTATCGAAATAGGATCTTATATATTGTGCCGCACGAAATTCTGCCTGTTTGTAGTTTGTAACATTTCCATTTTTATCTATTTCCAGAGTATTCATAAATATAGCAAATGCCTGTTCCGCAAAACTGCTTTCCTCTTTCAAAATTTCTCCGACATAATCAATTCCCTCCAACAAAGGGTATCCTATCGTGCCATGTGCAAACCAGTACGAAAATTGCCTAACGGCTCCGCAGACATACTTGCTCACTTTCATCTATTTACTTCCTCCAATCCAAATTTATTATTTAATTTTACATTATCATATTTTTATGCGTTATGCAATGGCAGAGTGAGATTGACGGTGTTCAGCGGTCTAAGAGTAAGAGGAACTGAAAATGGAGTTGTCTTGTATAAAGACGAAAAATATCGTATAATAAAAATAAATATGGAGAAAGGAAGAAACAGGTTATGGAAGTGTTTGAACATTGTACGTTGTGTCCTCGTGCTTGCGGTGTTGACCGAACCCGAGGAGAAAGAGGGTTTTGTGGTGCTTCAGATGCGGTGTTTGTAGCAAGAGCTGCTCTGCATGAGTGGGAAGAACCGCCATTGTCTGGTGAAAATGGTTCAGGCACTGTGTTTTTTGCGCATTGTACGCTGGGTTGTGTGTTTTGCCAAAATCGAACCATCAGTCGGCGTACCGATGCGGGGCGGTGCGTAGATGCGGGACGTTTGGCAGAAATTTTTTTGGAACTTGCGGACAAGGGTGCTCACAATATCAATCTGGTAACGGCTACCCATTATGTGCCTGTGGTCTGTGCTGCATTGCAAAGCGCAAGGGATCAAGGTTTGCAGATTCCGGTGGTATATAATAATGGCGGATATGAAATGGTGGACACCCTGAAAATGCTGGAGGGGTATGTCGACATTTACCTGCCGGATTTTAAGTATTACAGTCCCTATTATGCAAAGCTGTATTCCGGAGCAGAGAATTATCCCGATATTGCCAAAGATGCGATTGCGGAAATGGTGCGGCAAACGGGAAAGCCGCAGTTTGATCAGAAGCATATCCTGACACGCGGTACCATCATTCGGCATTTGATGCTGCCAAGCCTGCACACAGATACTGCACAGGTGCTGCGTTATATTGCAGAACACTGGGGAGACAAGGTGCTCGTCAGCTTGATGCGGCAGTATACACCATTTGGAATGGAAAAATATCCAGAGCTCAACCGCAAATTAACCGAGCAAGAATATGCAGACGCGGTGGAACAATTTCATTCCTTGGGACTTTCCGGCTTCTTACAAGATGGGGAGTCGATTGGCGAAAGCTTTATTCCAGATTTTAATATGACAGAATAACCGAACAAAACCAAGGGAGCGGGTTGGGAAGAGCGGCAGGTGAACCGTATAAAACTGGATAGAGGAGGATATGATGACACTTCGCATGTATAATATTTTTGCTTTGCTGATAATTGCCTTTTTGCTGTATGTGATTTTTAGGGTGCATAACAGCCAAGTTAACCGGCGCACAAAGCTTTTGACACAAACAATTGCAGGTATTTTATTGATCGCTGTCATATTGATGATCCTGTTTCTGGACGCAATCGCAGTGGGAATCATTGGTCTTGTGCCAAGCTGATTTTTTGAGAAATGCAGAAAAGGAGAGAGGGCAATCGCGTATTTATTTTTACATGGTCTGGGGCAAACTGCAAAAGACTGGGACAGCGTTTTGCATGAACTGCATTTGGCAGAACCGATTCTTTGTCCGGAGCTAACTGTATTTTTGAAGGACAATACATATATGGAGTTATATGAGCACGTTTGTGCATACAGTAAGACGCATACAGATTTACATATCTGTGGATTATCGCTGGGAGCCGTGCTTGCGCTCCAATATGCACTTGAGCACGAGGTAAGGTCTCTGATTTTGATTGCCCCACAATATAAAATGCCAAAGCAGCTGCTGAAGATACAGAATATCATCTTCCGTTTTTTACCCCAGCGTATGTTTTCTCAGATGGGACTGACAAAGGAACAGATGATTGCGCTCACCCGCTCGATGGAGCCAATCGATTTGACTGCACAGTTGTCTCGGCTCCGGTGTCCTGTATATATTCTCTGCGGAGAAAAAGATGCTGCGAATCGAAAGGCTGCCAAGCAAATGGCGAATCGGATTCCGCAGGCACATTTTGATGAGATAAGCGGAGCGGGGCATACGGTCAATATAGATGCGCCAAGGGTACTTGCAGAACGGATACAGTGGTTTTATGAAGCATTATGATATTTCACTTTTTCCAAAAATGGAACAAGCTCTGCGCAGAAAAACGGTGTGACCAAAGGTCACACCGTTTTTTGATTGTATCAACTTATTCAGCTGTCTGCGCTGCAATTACATGGCTCATATTATATAGCCCGGGCTGCGTCTGTGCAGCAAGGAATGCTGCCGCATTGACAGCGCCGGCTGCAAAGACCTCGCGGGAATGTGCAGAGTGCTTGATTTCAATGACTTCATCGCGTCCGCAGAACAGGACGCTGTGCTCACCAACAATGGTGCCGCCGCGAATCGAATGGATACCGATTTCCTCCGCAGGACGCTTGGCTCTGCGCGCATGACGGTCATAAATGTATTCTGCATCGTAAGGCAATGCCTCAGAAACTGCATCTGCCAGCATCAGTGCTGTGCCGCTCGGCGCGTCCAGCTTTTGATTGTGGTGTGCTTCGACAATTTCTACATTATAGTCAGCGCCCAAAACAGATGCACATTTTTGAAGCAATTCCATCATAAGGTTGATGCCGATAGACATATTCCCCGAACGAAATACCGGAATTTTGGTGGAAGCTTCGTCGATGGCTGCAAGCTGCTCAGCAGAGTGTCCGGTGGTGCAAATGACCACAGGCAGCTTATGTGAAACGCAGTAGGTGAGCAGTTCTTCGGTGACAGAAGCGTTGGAAAAGTCGATCACAACATCAGCATCGCCTGTAAATTCTGCGATATGGGAAAAAACCGGATAACCGGACAGCTGTGTTGTGTTGACGTCCAGCCCTGCAACGATTTGCAGCTCTGGCTTTGCAGCACAGATTTCTGTAATGACACGTCCCATACGGCCGTTGCAGCCGGAAAGAATGATTTTTGGCATAGGGAGGACTCTCTTTCTATTAGATATGGCAGCCCATACGGGTCAGTTCGGACTGAATGTATGCAGCATGTTCGTCTGTGACTTCTACGAGCGGGAGACGCAGACCGCCTACCTTCCAGCCAAGCTGTTCCATTGCTTTCTTGACAGGAATCGGGTTGACTTCACAAAACAGGGCGTTCATGAGTGGTAAGTATGCAAGCTGAAGCTTGGAAGCCTCTTCATAGTTGCCCTCCAGACACAGTTGGGTCAGGCGGTGTGTTTCAGTCGGTGCGACGTTCGAAAGTACAGAAATGACACCCTTTCCTCCCATGGCCATGAGCGGAACAATCTGGTCATCATTACCGGACCAGAAATACAGGTCGTCACCGCAAAGGTGCATGGCTTCAGCCAGCAAAGAGAAGTTGCCGCTGGCTTCCTTGCTGCCATTGATGTTTGGGTGCTTAGACAGCTCCAGATAGGTTTCCGCTGTAAAGGATATGCCTGTACGGCTCGGCACATTATACAGGATAATGGGACAGTCACTGCAATCTGCAATGGCATTAAAATGTGCAATGAGTCCGCGCTGAGAGGTTTTATTGTAATATGGGGTAACAGACAGAACTGCGTCTGCACCGGACTTTGCGGCTTCACGGGTCAGCTCGATTGCGGCTGCGGTGTCATTGGAGCCTGCACCGGCAATGAGAGGAACTCGACCAGCAACATAAGAACAGCCAAAGTCTACCACCTTAGCGTGCTCTGCCAAGGTCATGGTTGCAGATTCACCGGTTGTGCCTGCGATAATAATGGCATCTGTACCATGCGCAATCTGGTGGTCTATGATCTCCTTAAATACTTCGTAATCGACCTCTCCGGTAGATGTAAATGGTGTGACAATTGCAACGCCTGCACCAGTGAAAATAGGCTTCTTCATAGTCATTCCTCCAATTAGTCAATATAGCCTTCTGCGCACAAAAGTTCAGCCATCAGTACAGCACCGCCCGCTGCACCGCGTAGCGTGTTATGCGACAGGCTGACAAATTTATAATCAAAAACAGTATCTTCACGCAGACGGCCTACGGACACGCCCATGCCATTTTCCAAGTCGCGGTCGAGTTTGGTCTGCGGACGGTTATCTTCTTCAAAGTAGGTCAGGAAATGTTTGGGGGCAGAGGGCAGCGCCAGTTCCTGTGCGCGGCCGGAAAAGGCTCTCCACTTTGCAATGATTTCCTCCTTGCTGGCTTTGTTCTTGAGTTTTACAAAAACGGCTGCCATATGCCCATCTGCAACCGGAACGCGCAGACACTGTGCAGTGATTTTGGGAGAGACTGCGGGAACGATCACGTCGCCGTCGATATGCCCCCAGACTTTCATCGGCTCCACTTCGGATTTTTCTTCCTCACCGCCAATGTAGGGAATCACATTATCAAGCATTTCCGGCCAAGTATCAAAGGTTTTTCCGGCACCGGAAATCGCCTGATAGGTACATACAGCAACATCTTCAATGCCAAGCTCCCAGATGGCGCTGAGCGCCGGCACATAGCTTTGAATGGAGCAGTTGGACTTTACCGCGATAAAACCGCGCTTTGTGCCCAGACGCTTTTTCTGCGATTGGATAATTTTTGCATGGTCTGCATTGATTTCCGGAATGATCATGGGAACATCGGGCGTCAAGCGGTTTGCACTGTTATTGGAAATGACAGGGCACTCGAGTTTTGCGTAACGCTCCTCCAGTGCTCGGATTTCGTCCTTCTTCATATCAACAGCACAGAAGATGAAATCTACTTGAGAGGCCAATGTCTCTGCGTCCTCGGTTGCGTCCAAGAGTACAAGGTTTTTCATGGACTCCGGAATGGGCTTTGTCATTTTCCAGCGACCTTCTACCGCCTCAGCATAGGTTTTCCCCCGATTGCGTCCGCTGGCTGCAAGTGCAGTGACATGAAACCATGGGTGGTTTTCCAAAAGGAGCGAAAAGCGCTGGCCAACCATGCCAGTGGCACCCACAATGCCTACTTGATATTGCTTCATAATGACAGATCCTCCTACGTTGGTCATCACCATGAAAAGGAAACCTCAGATAGAAAAAAAACCGGTTGAAAAACCGGTATAGACTAACTATAATGGAAAGACAGGGATGCTTTCCATCAAAGATAGCGCTCCACCGGCATACAGGGTATGCAGTGACAGACAATGGGATATTTTCCACATGATCCAGGACTGCCGCACCGTAATGCTGGGCTGACCTTCGGCAGTGGTCCCTTTTTCGTGTGGTCGTTGGGGTTACGGCCCCTCACAGACGATACTGATGAACACCGCGCCTCTATCTGAAGGATTTTCTTTTGTTAGGTAAAGTATATATATGTCTTTATTCTATTGCAAGGGATACCGTTTGTCAAGATAGGATATGATGAAAAAATAAAGGAGAGGAGATTCTGTGAAACGACATTTTTTTACCGCTGCACTCACACTTTCTCTGCTTGCCCTGCCGCACATATCTGCGCAGGCGGCAGATGACCGCGTTCGCGTGGGACTCGCCTATGGGAGTACGGCGCTTTCTGCGGCACAGCTGCAAAATACAGAGGGTTATGACCTCGGAACGATTGGGGCAAATGGATTTTCAGCGGCAAAGCATGTATCAAACACCAAGCTTACCGTTGTGCCATCGGGCAGCGGGCTGACTGTTAAGGATACAGAGACGGGGGCAGTGCTGTATGAAACCAATGTGCCAATGCTTGCCATTTCTCCGTCTGGTGACCTTGCGTGGTTTCAAAAGTACCAATACCGAGGAGATTTCATGTATCAGGCGGCAAATGGGAAGGTGACAGTGGTCAATGATGTGGCACTGGAGGACTATATCAAGGGTGTTGTACCTTATGAAATGTCTCCAAGCTGGCATAAGGAAGCACTCAAAGCACAGGCGGTCTGTGCGCGCTCCTATGTAGATGGGCAAAAGGGGCGTCATAAAAGCAGCGGATTCGATGTGTGCAATACGACGCACTGTCAGGTATATCATGGCATTGGACGCGCAACTGCGAATTCCAATGCGGCAGTAGAGGAAACCCGTGGGCAATATCTCTATGAAAAGGATAAAAGAGTGGTTGGATATTTTTTCTCCTCCGATGGCGGCGCGACCGAATCGGCCGTCAATGTCTGGGGTGGAAATTATGCGTATTTGACCGGCAAAAAAGACCCTTATGAAAAAACGGAAAGTATTTCCAATGGCGTGTGGAGTAAGACGCTGACAGCGGCGGAAATTCGAAATAAGCTGACTGCTTCCGGACGCAGCATAGGGGAGATACAGTCTGTGCAGGTTACAAAACGCACCGAAATGGGTAATGTCAATGCACTTACAATTATAGATACGAGCGGCAAGGCGGTTACTCTGACCAAGGAAGCCTGCCGCACGGTACTGGGGCTTAACAGTATTCGTTATACCGTAGGCGGACAAGGCTCTCTGGAAGGGACACAGACGAATACGATAGCTGTCAATGACAAGCCTGTGCAGGACGGTGGTTTCCATACCATACAGGGAGACGGCACAAAAGCGAACATAGGTTCTGTGCATGGAAAAACGGCACTTACAGCAGCTGGAAAGGAAACACTGACGGTTGCAGCACAGCCAACAGCTGACAGTGATCCTGTCGTGACCGGAAAAAGTTATACGTTTTCCGGCCGCGGCTGGGGACATCATGTTGGTATGAGCCAGTATGGTGCAAAGGCCATGGCAGAACAGGGAATGAACTATCAACAGATTTTACAGTTTTACTATACGGGCGTAACCGTGAAGTGATACCAAAATATATAAAGGGAGGACGCTGGATATTCCATATTTGGCAGAGAACATGAAAAAAAGTGATTTTTATTTTGATTTACCGGAACGCTTGATTGCGCAGTATCCTATGGAGCAGCGTGACCAATCACGTATGCTTGTGATGGACCGCACAACAGGGGCCTTGTCCCATCGCCATTTTCACGATTTGCTGGATTACTTAAAGCCCGGGGATTGTCTTGTGATGAACAATTCCCGTGTGATCCCCGCGCGTCTTATGGGACAGGCTGAAGGGCGTACAACGCCAATTGAGGTTGTGCTGCTTACAGATCATGGGGACGGTGTGTGGGAGTGCTTGACCCGTCCCGGCAAGAAAACAAGAGAGGGAGTCAAGCTGTCCTTTGGCGACGGATTGCTGACAGGTGTGGTAGAGTCTGTCAATCCGGCAGATGGCAACCGTATGATTCGTTTTCAATACGAGGGCGTATTCTTAGAGCTGTTGGATAAACTTGGCACTATGCCGCTGCCTCCTTACATTAAGAAAAAGCTGGACGATCCGGAGCGCTATCAGACGGTATATTCCAAAACGCCCGGTTCGGCGGCAGCCCCAACAGCAGGCTTGCATTTCACACCGGAACTGCTGGAACAGATTCGACAAAAGGGGGTCAAGACTGCATTTGTAACACTGCATGTGGGATTGGGTACCTTCCGTCCGGTCAAGGAGGAGGAAATCACAGACCATATCATGCACGCGGAGTTTTATACAATGGACGAACAGACCGCAGCTATGATAAATGAAACCCGCGCGGCAGGCCATGACGTATTTGCGGTTGGCACAACTGCATGCCGTACATTGGAAACCATTGCAGAGCCTGACGGTACGGTTTCGGCGAAGTCCGGCTGGACGGATATTTTTATCTACCCAAGCTATACTTTTAAGTGCGTAGACCATCTAATCACCAATTTCCATTTGCCGGAAAGTACACTCATGATGCTGATTTCTGCATTTGCCGGACGCGAGCGGGTGCTGGATATGTATAAGACTGCGGTTGAAAATGAATATCGCTTTTTTTCCTTTGGAGACAGCACACTATTTTTGTAAATATCAGATATAGAAAGGAATAATTATGGAAGTAGGTACATTTGAACTCAAGAAAACAGAGGGGCTTGCTCGACGTGGTGCATTTATGACAGCTCACGGTCTGGTGCAGACTCCTGTGTTTATGAATGTCGGTACAGCAGGTGCGATTAAGGGCGCGGTAGATGCTTTTGATTTGAAGGAGTTGGGCTGTCAGGTGGAGTTGTCCAATACTTATCATCTGCATGTGAGACCGGGCGATGCAATTGTAAAGCAGATGGGCGGACTGCATAAGTTTATGTGCTGGGACGGTCCGATGCTGACAGACAGCGGCGGATTTCAGGTATTTTCGCTTTCCTCCCTGCGTAAAATCCGTGAGGAGGGGGTTACATTCAATTCTCACGTAGATGGACGCAAGATTTTTATGGGTCCGGAGGAGAGTATGCGAATCCAGTCCAATTTAGGTTCGGATATCGCAATGGCATTTGATGAATGTATAGAGAATCCAGCCCCTTGGGATTATGTGAAAGCGTCCTGTGACCGTACAGTGCGCTGGCTGGTGCGCTGCAAAAATGAGCTTGACCGTTTGAATACGCTGCCGGATACCGTCAATCCCAAGCAGATCCTGTTCGGAATCAATCAGGGCGGTACTTACGATGACTTACGTGTGGCACACATGGAAGAAATTGCAAAGCTCGATTTGGCAGGCTATGCGATTGGCGGTTTGGCAGTTGGAGAGAGTACAGAGGTGATGTACCACATTTTAGATGTGGTGCTGCCCCATGCACCTGCGAACAAGCCGCGTTATCTTATGGGCGTCGGCACGCCGTCTAATATTATCGAAGGGGTTGCGCGCGGCATTGATTTCTTTGACTGTGTGATGCCGACTCGCAATGCCCGTCATGGACATCTCTTTACTTGGAATGGTATTATGAATATTCACAATGCCAAGTATCAGACTGATGATCGCCCTATTGAGGAGGGTTGTCAGTGTCCCACTTGCCGACGCTTTTCCCGTGCCTACGTGCGGCATTTGCTCAAGGCAGGGGAAATGCTGTCTCAGCGGCTCTTGGTACAGCATAATCTGTGGTTCTATAATCAGCTGGCTGCAAAGATTCGTGAAGCTTTAGATGAGGGCACATTCGCGCAGTTCCGTGAGACGTACAGCGAAAGGCTGGCAAAGAGAATATAAGATTTTTCGACATGCTAAGAGGGGGAATCCCCCTCTTTTCTTTTTGTTCTTTTTTTAGCAGCTGTTCCATACATTGAGAACGAGATGAATAGGGAGGCGTGTCCATGCGGAAGTATGATAATTTTATGAATCGGCTGCTGCTTTTGTGCTTTTCCAATATCGGTTTGCAGCTTTTGGGATTTGTTTATCGCATTTTTTTGAGCCGATTTGCGGGCGCAGAGGGATTGGGTGTTTATCGGCTGGCATACTCTGCTTATGTGGTCATTCATGCCGCTGCGCTTTCCGGTGTCACAATGGCATGTACCCGCTTGTCTGCTGAGTGGAGTGCGCAGGGAAAAAGTGGTGCGGTCAGGTTTTTGGTACGCCGAGCTTTTCGCACATTTTTTTGTTTCTTTCTCTGTGCAGCCTCTATATTGACTCTGTTCCGTGATTGGATTGGAACCAATATCCTTGGAGACCATCGCACAGTTGCAGCCATACCAATTATGCTTGTTTGTATTGCGCTTACAGGTATTGAGAATGTACTCAAATCTACAATGGTGGGACTGAACCGTGTAGATAATGCAGCGGTCAGCGAGTTGACCGAACAGCTTGTCCGTATTGGAGCGACCATTTTGCTTTTGTCCTTTGAACAGACACAGGATCTCGGACGCATTGCGGTTTTGATTTTTCTTGGAATGTCACTGAGCGAGTGTGTGAGTGCGTTTATGATGGTACAGATGTATCGTAAGATGCACTTGCCTAAGGCTTGTCAGCCACCTTCTGGAGCAGACCCGTTTTGGAAAATTGTACTGCCAGTCTCCTTTTCGGCGCTTTTGGCAAATGGAATTGCTTCTGCGGGTGCAGTAATTTTGCCGTCTCGTTTGGTCGCTTCCGGACTTTCTCGCACGGACGCAGTTGCTGAGCTTGGCATTGTATCAGGTATTGCATCACCAATCATGCTTCTCCCCATTGCACTCTTATCCTCACTCTGTACTGTGGCAATGCCTCAGGCAAGTCGATATGCTTCGGGACATGATAAAAGGCTCTTACAGCATTTTACCTCGCAGAGCCTATTTGCAACTGGGATCGTAGGGATCCCTGCAACGGCACTGCTATTGCCGCTGGCACCGGTGATTGCACGGCTGTTTTTCTATCGTGCGGTTCCAGTCGGCTATTTTTGGCTGATTGGGATTTCTGCGATTATATGTTACTATCAGATGATAACTGCCTGTTTGCTCAATGGCATTGGAAAGCAGCAGTTCGCTGTTGTCACAGCGCTTTCCGGCGAAATCTTACAGCTTGTTTTGGTCTATATCCTTGCAGGAAATCCTCAATTTCGCGTATACGGATTTTTGATTGCAGAATGTATTGCACCCTTGTGGGTGGCACTTTGCAATCTGGGAGAACTGGTGCATTGTGGAGCGCTTGCTGTTTGCTTGAGACGGTTTGTTGGTGCACCAATGCTTTGCGGTTTTGCCGTATTTCTCTGGACACGCGTCTTTTATACATTCTTTGTTGGGTGGCTTGGAAGTCAGTGGCCGGCACTTGTCTGTGCGGCAATGAGTGCGGGGCTGCTCTATCTTTGCTTGTTGCGCTTGTTCGATATTAAGATTGAGAGATATCTGTCTGTACAAAATCATATGCGGCATGACTTTATGCTGTTCTATTAGCAAATGCCTTGACTTTATAGACGGCGCACGGTATCATAAAAAAGAAGTTGGCTCTTGTCTGGTGACCGGACAGGAGCCTTTATTGCAGCGATAAGACCGAGGTGGATATATGAATTTAGAATTTTGCTGTCCGACATTGTTCGGACTGGAGGGTATTGTTGCCGATGAACTGCGTTTTGGCGGCAAGCTGACCGACGTGCGCGCGGAAAATGGACGAGTGCTGTTTACAGGAAATGAACAGACTCTGATTTGGGCAAATATGCATTTGCGCTGTGCCGAGCGGGTGCTGATTCGGTTGGCATCTTTTCCGGCAGACTGCTTTGATGCGCTTTTTGAGGGGACAAAGGCAATCCCGTGGGAGGCATTTCTGCCTGTCCATGCTGCATTTCCGGTAAAGGGATATTCGCTGGACTCCAAGCTGTTTAGTGTGCCAGACTGTCAGAAGATTATCAAGAAAGCCATTGTGGATCGGCTCGGTGCACACTATGGCATCAGCTGGTTTGCGGAAGATGGGGAGCGCTATCAGATTCAGTTTTCAATTATGCGCGATGAGGTAGAAATCTTTCTGGATACTTCGGGCGCAGGGCTGCATAAACGCGGCTACCGTGCCAATGCCAATGCAGCCCCCTTGCGTGAAACGCTGGCGGCAGCGATGGTAAAGCTGGCACGCTGGCGCGGCAGAGATGCTCTCATTGACCCATTTTGCGGGTCGGGTACCATTCCCATCGAGGCTGCTATGATTGCGCTCAACCGAGCGCCGGGACTGATGCGTACCTACGATGCGGAAAAATGGGATTGGATTCAACAGGCAGAATGGAAAGACGCAAGGGAGCAGGCGATTGCCGCGGTACGCACAGGCGTGGAACTGGATATTCTGGCAAGTGATATCGATCATGCATCGGTGTCGCTTGCGCGTGACAATGCGGGAAAAGCCGGTGTAGAGAGGTTTATCCGATTTGAAACGGCAGATGCAACGATTAGAAGCTATCCGGAAAGCGGAGTTTTATTTGCAAATCCACCCTATGGAGAGCGTTTGCTTGACCATGAGCATGCGCAAAAGCTTTATCGCGATATGGGCAGAGCTGTTGGCAAGCGTGAACTGCGTCAATATTACCTCACTTCTGATTCGGAGTTCGAGAGATTTTTTGGATATCAGGCGGATAAGCGCCGTAAATTGTATAACGGTATGATCCGCTGTGATCTTTATATGTATTTTAAGATATCTCGTCGGGAAATCGAGAGAGGGCACAAGAAGGCGCCGGAGCACAGAGCAGCAAAGCCGGCGCGTGCCCAAGAAAGGCGCACGGAACAGCCATATAAGACGAAAGCAGGTCGCCCACAGCGAACTGTTAGCAGAGGGGACAAGAAAGCGCCAAACACCTCACAAACAAGGTAAAACCGGTTGTTACAAATTTTTCAAAAATTTTTGTAAGTTTCTTCGAAAAAGCACTTGCGTTTCCAGAATAGTTGATGTATCATAATAACCGAGGTTAGCACTCATACACTTCGAGTGCTAAACTGTGAAATGGTATTCTAATCTTTTAGGAGGAATAGATTATGACTTTGAAGCCCCTTTCTGATCGCGTTGTGATCAAGATGGTAGAAGCAGAGGAAACTACTGTAAGCGGTATTATCCTGACCGGTTCTGCAAAGGAAAAGCCGCAGGTTGCGGAGGTTCTGGCCGTAGGTCCCGGCGGCGTTGTAGATGGCAAGGAAGTTGTCATGCAGGTCAAGGTCGGTGATAAGGTAATCACCAGCAAGTATTCCGGAACCGAAGTGAAGATCGATGGAGAGGACTTGATCATCGTTCGTCAGAACGATATTCTGGCTGTTGTAGAGTAAAATCATGAGCTTTGCTGAAAAACAAATATTTCAGAAACGCTCAAAATGAACGCATATATTGGAGGAGAATTCATTATGGCGAAGCAGATTCAATTTGGTGAAGAAGCCCGTAAGTCTCTCATGAAGGGCATTGACCAGCTGGCAAATACTGTTAAAATCACAATGGGCCCAAAGGGTCGCAATGTAGTTCTGGATAAGAAGTTTGGCGCACCGCTCATTACAAATGATGGTGTAACCATTGCAAAGGATATCGAGCTGGAAGACCCATTTGAGAACATGGGCGCACAGCTGGTAAAGGAAGTTGCAACCAAGACCAATGATGTTGCAGGTGATGGCACCACCACCGCAACCATGCTGGCACAGGCGTTTATTCAGGAGGGTCTCAAGAACCTTGCAGCAGGTGCAAACCCGATGGTTATGCGTAAGGGCATGAATAAGGCAGTAGAGACCGCTGTAAGTGCAATTGCAGAACATTCCAAGAAGGTTGATGGTGCTGCTGACATCGCACGTGTTGCAGCAGTATCTTCTGGCAACGACGAAATCGGCAAGCTGATTTCTGAGGCTATGGAGAAGGTTTCCACGGACGGTGTTATCACAGTTGAGGAGTCTAAGACTGCGGAGACCTATTCTGAGGTTGTAGAGGGTATGCAGTTCGACCGCGGTTATGTTACCCCATATATGGTAACTGATACCGAAAAGATGGAAGCGGTTCTGGACGATGCGCTGGTACTCATTACAGATAAGAAGATTTCTGTCATCGCTGATCTTCTGCCGATCCTTGAGCAGATTGTAAAGATGGGCCGCAAGCTGCTCATTATTGCAGAGGACATTGAGGGTGAAGCACTGTCTACCCTGATTGTAAACCGTCTGCGCGGCACTTTCACCTGTGTAGCTGTTAAGGCCCCGGGCTTTGGTGACCGCCGCAAGGAAATGCTCCAAGATATTGCAATCCTGACTGGCGGTACCGTAATTTCTGATGATATTGGCATTGACCTGAAAGATGCAACTCTGGAGATGCTGGGTCAGGCACGTCAGGTCAAGGTAAATAAGGAAACCACCACGATTGTTGACGGTGCTGGCGATTCTGAGGCAATTCGCGCACGTGTTGCAACCATTCGCAATGCAATCGAAAATACAACCTCTGAGTTTGACCGTGAGAAGCTTCAGGAGCGCCTCGCAAAGCTGGCTGGCGGCGTTGCTGTCATCAAGGTTGGCGCTGCAACCGAGGTGGAAATGAAGGAAATGAAGCTGCGTATTGAGGACGCACTCAACGCAACCCGCGCTGCTGTTGAGGAAGGTATCGTTGCAGGCGGCGGTACTTCTTATGTCAATGCCATTCCGGCAGTCGAAAAGCTTCTGCATGAGGTAGAAGGCGACGAAAAGACTGGTGTACAGATCATCATGCGTGGTCTGGAAGCTCCGGTTAAGCAGATTGCAGCAAATGCTGGTGTAGATGGTTCTGTTGTACTTGACCGCATCAAGGCTTCCGGTAAGGCTGGTTATGGATTTGACGCATACAAGGAAGAATTCTGCGATATGATTCCTGCGGGTATTGTTGACCCAACAAAGGTAAACCGTTCTGCTTTGCAGAATGCAGCTTCTGTTGCAGCAATGGTTCTGACCACAGAGAGCATCGTGGCAGACAAGAAGGAGCCAGCAGCTCCGATGCCGGCAGCTCCGGACATGGGCGGCATGTATTAATTCAAAGCATTTTCAAAGGTCAGTCATCTTTTGTGATGGCTGACCTTTTTTTCTGTTTCTGAATGATTTGATGGACTTTTGGAATTGTATGCAGTATAATAACCACACAGGACCGTACACATTGTCTTTATGTGAGAGATGACAGGATAACTGTGGTATAAGAAGCATAAAGATATGGGTATGATAACATACAGAAACGGAGGGAGGCATATGTTTACATGGTCAGATAGCGCCTGCTGGATACTGGTGATTGTTCTGGCACTGACTATCGAAGCATTTACATTAAATCTCAGTGCAATTTGGTTTGCGGTCGGTGGCGTTGGCAGCTTGATTGCCACAACATTACAATGCTCGGTTCCAGTACAGTGGATTGTGTTTCTTGTGGTATCCGGTGTTTCTCTCGTCTTGGCTCGCCCTATGGCGGTCAAATTGATTGGAACAAAACGGACAGCGACCAATGCGGACCGAATACTTGGCGAGCAGGCGATTGTTACCCAAACAATTTCCAACACGTCTGCACAAGGAGAAATTAAAATTATGGGACAGTACTGGACAGCGCGCTCGGCAGATGGCAGTGAGATTCCGGAGGGAGCGCTGGTCAGGGTACTCGAGATTGTTGGTGTGAAAGCAATTGTAGAGCCGATTGAAACAGCAGTGCGAAAGGAAGGTTAAGGTTATGTTTACGGTTATCTGGTGGATTGCACTTGGACTTGTTTTTTTGTTCATTGCATCTCGTATTTTTGTAATTGTACCACAGGCACATGCGTATATTATCGAACGTCTGGGCAGCTATCGTGTGACTTGGAGAAATGGTGTGCATTTTAAGCTGCCGATTTTTGAGCATGTGAGACGCAAGGTCACGCTCAAAGAACAGGTAGTTGATTTTGAACCACAGCCGGTTATCACAAAGGATAATGTTACCATGCAAATCGATACTGTGGTGTATTTCCAAATCACTGACCCGAAGCTTTATACCTATGGCATTGAAAATCCCATGGCGGCAATTGAAAATTTGACCGCAACCACATTGCGTAATATCATTGGTGATTTGGAGCTTGACCAGACATTGACAAGCCGTGACATCATCAACACCAAGATGCGCGCCATTCTGGACGAAGCAACTGACCCATGGGGAATCAAAATCAACCGTGTAGAACTTAAAAATATTATCCCACCAACTGCTATCCGTGAATCCATGGAAAAGCAAATGAAGGCAGAGCGTGACCGCCGTGAAGCGATTCTGACCGCGGAGGGAGAAAAGCAGTCTAAGATTCTCGTTGCAGAAGGAGAGAAGGAGTCTATGGTGCTTCGTGCAGAGGCAACCAGACTGGCAAAAATCAAGGAAGCTGAGGGTGAGGCGGAAGCACTTTTGACCGTGCAGAAGGCGTTCGCAGACTCTATCCGAATGTTGAATGAAGCAGCTCCCACAGATCCCATTATTCGTCTGAAGGCGCTTGAAGCTTTTGCCAAGGCAGCAGACGGAAAGGCGACCAAAATTATCATTCCATCTGAAATTCAGGGAATGGCAGGGTTGGCGGCAGGGCTTAAAGAGCTTATTGTAGACCAGCCGCTTGATGAAAAGAAGTAAGGCACAAGAAAGAGCGTTCTCACAAATCTTTGGTGAGAACGCTCTTTCTGTTATGGGAAATAAGATCGCGCAGAGTTTGTCTTTTTACAACAGTGAATTATACAAAACCTAGGTTATATCTATATAAAAACAAAAATCTTCTACAAAAAAACCATGTTCAGAACATTTGTTCTGGATTTACCTATAATTCATTTTAAGCCATCTAATCTGACAAAAACCGCCTTGATGAAAGATGGAATGTTTTTAATGCACCTTACAGAAACATTTTGGAAAATTCACAAAAATCGTGTATAATAAAAATATGAGTCTATTTGAACCAACAGTGTGAGGTGAGGTGCATGGTCAAAGATACTCTTGTTTGCTGTGAAGAAAATTGTGTGCATTGCAACACGGTGCAAAATGTACAATGCCAAATGCCCGATGAGCAGGTAACTCGATTGGCATCGGATTTTTTCAAAGCATTTTCTGATAAGACACGGCTGCGGATTTTATCTGCATTGGCAATCCATGAATTGTGTGTCTGTGATATCGCAGAGCTTTTAGGTATGACACAATCTGCAATTTCGCATCAGCTGCGTTTTTTGAAGCAGGTACGTCTGGTCTCTAACCGAAAAGAAGGCAAAACCGTTTACTACAAATTGTCGGATTCCCATATTGGAACCATTTTGGAGCAGGGCTTCGAACATGTTCAGGAACCATCTGCTATGCCTTAAAATCTTTGCTGAGATATTTCAAAATCACTGGTGAGATGCACTCCGGTGATTTTGCGCTTTTATTCGATGTTTTTACACAAATATAACCATATTTCTTGCTGAAAACCGTGAAAAACACTTCCTTATTACAAATGTTGATTGCAAAAATCAAAAAAACAGTATATAATAATCTCTGTATATGAAATGGAGGGCTATCATGCTGCATTCTGCTCTGGAACAGATCCTGCCGCGCGTGCAAAAGCCTGCGCGCTATGTTGGCGGCGAATGGGGATCTGTCACCAAAGATAAAAATAACATTGACTTACATTTTGCATTCTGCTTCCCAGATGTCTATGAAGTGGGAATGTCTCATTTAGGTTCCCGTATCCTGTATGGTTTGCTCAATGACCAGAAAAATATCTGGTGTGAGCGTGTATTTGCGCCATGGATTGATATGGAAGCCGAGATGCGCAAGGCTGACATACCGCTCTATGGACTGGAAAGCGGAACCCCTTTATCTGAATTTGATATTGTCGCTTTCACGCTGCAATATGAATTGTCCTTTACCAACATTCTTAATATGTTGGATTTAGGCGGTATTCCCGTACACGCAAAAGATCGACAAGGACTTCAAAACTTAGTCATTGCAGGCGGTCCATGTGCTTATAACCCCGAACCGCTCTGCGATTTTATTGACCTCTTTCTCATTGGAGATGGAGAAGAAATCATGCTGGACTTGACCAATCTCTATCTCCGCGCCAAAAAGAATGGTCTTACCAAGCAGGAATTTTTGATGGAAGCGGCACAGATCTCGGGCATGTATGTGCCATCACTCTATGAGATTTCTTATCATACAGATGGAACCATTGCCGGCTGTACGCCCAAATCCGGCGCCCCTGCCTTTGTACAAAAGCGTATTGTAAAAGATCTGGATACCATGTATTATCCGGATTATTTTGTTGTGCCGTCTACGGATATTGTATTTGACCGCGCTATGATCGAGTTATTCCGCGGCTGTCCGCGTGGGTGCCGATTCTGTCAGGCGGGGCATACCTATCGCCCGCTGCGCCGAAAGTCCAAGGAAACCCTACTGCGGCAGGCGGAGGCTGTTCTCAAAAATTCCGGTTATGAAGAGATTTCGCTTTCCTCGCTGTCTACCAGCGACTATGGTGAGCTCGGAGAATTGACTGAATGTATGCTCGATTACTGTGAGCCGCGACATATCAGTCTGTCTCTGCCATCTCTGCGCGCGGACAGCTTCAGTTCAGAGCTGATGCAGCGTGTGCAGAAGGTTCGCAAAAGCGGTTTGACCTTTGCTTGTGAAGCTGGCACCCAGCGTCTGCGTGATGTAATCAATAAGAATATTACAGAAGATGATGTGCTGCACGCCTGCGAAATCGCATTCAAGGGGGGCTGGAACAATGTCAAACTCTACTTTATGATGGGCCTGCCAACCGAAACATCAGAAGACCTAGATGGTATTTCAGACATTTGTAAAAAGGTCGCTTACTGTTGGCGTATGCATACAGACAACCGTCAGCGCGGTGTAAAAATTACCGCCTCGGCATCTTGTTTTGTTCCAAAGCCGCAGACCCCATTCCAATGGGACGCACAGAATTCATTGGAAATGCTGCGCGGCAAGCAGGACTATATGAAGAAAATTATGAAAACCAAGAACGTCACCTATAACTGGCACGATGCAGAGACATCTGTCATGGAGGGTGTGATTGCTCGCGGGGATCGCCGACAGGGACAGGTGATCTATGCAGCATGGAAAAATGGCTGTAAGTTTGATGGCTGGGATCAGTGTTTCTCTTATGAGAAATGGCAGCAGGCATTTGCTGACTGCGGGCTGGATCCGACGTTTTATTCCTGCCGTCAGCGTCCGATGGACGAAATTTTCCCATGGGATCATATTGGCTGCGGCACGACCAAGGAATATCTGAAACGTGAATGGGCGCTTTCGCGGGAGGCTGCTATTACAGAAGACTGTATGAAAAAATGTACAGGCTGCGGTTCTAACCGACTGCTGGAGGGAGGAAAGTGCTGTGTTTAAGGCTCGCATGAAATTTGCCAAGGAAGGCCGTGCAAAATACATTTCTCATCTGGATCTGATGCACACCATGCAGCGTGCCATGGCACGCTGTGAAATGCCGCTCTGGTTTACAGAGGGATTTAACCAGCATGCGTATGTATCTGTCGCACTCCCGCTCTCAACCGGCTATTCAGGAGAATGGGAACTGTTGGATTTTAACCTGCTGACTGAGTCGGTTCCAGTTCATGCAGTAGAAGCGCTGAATTCTGTATTTCCAGAGGGATTGCGGGCAATTGAGATTTATCCGCTGTCCGACGGTGGTATGCCGCTGCGTGAAATTGCGTGGTCAAAATACCGGATCACATGGAGCTTTACAAAAGATGTTCCGGAAGATTTTGTAGAAAATGTATCAGAACTGTTTGCGCGCGATACAATTGAAATCATAAAGCGTTCCAAGCGCGGGGAAAAACTTGTCAATATGCGCGATTTCTTTACCGAAGTACAGATTTCCGAGGAAAACGGGCAGGTCATCGCCGAGGTAATCACAGCGGCTGGAAACAACAACATGAGTCCGGAATATTTGACCCGTGCCATAGAACAGTATTTGCCGCAGTATACGGACATTCATGCAAGTTATCATCGACTGTGCGTATACAATGAAAAGATGCAGGCGTTTCGATGAATTTTTAGAAAGGGAATCCCATGTCCAAAAATAAAACCGTTGTCACACAAGAACAGATTGCTCATCAATATGAGTATATGCAGTTCATTGCAAAGATGAATGCAGAAAAGGCACAGGTTTGCGGGCAGCCGCTGCGCGCATTTACACAGACCTTTGGCTGTCAGCAAAATGAGGCAGATACACAACAGATTGCCGGTATGCTGGAGGAAATGGGCTATGAACGTGCCGAATGTGCAGAGGACGCCGATGTCATCGTAATCAACACCTGTGCGGTGCGCGAGCATGCGGAAAGCCGTGCACTTGGCAATGTTGGGGCACTGTCCCACCTCAAAAAGGCACGCCCTGATATAACCATCTGTCTTTGCGGCTGTATGGTACAGCAGGACCATATTCCGGAAAAAATCAAAAAAAGCTATCCGCAGGTCGATTTGGTATTTGGAACCCATGCGCTCTGGCGTTTTCCTGAGCTGCTTTATCGCTCTCTTACGGGAGACAAGCGTATTTTTGATACCAGCGGAGATGCAGCCGGTTATATTGCAGAGGGCTTGCCCGTTCTGCGCGATGGAGGAACCAAAGCGTGGTTATCCATCATGTATGGCTGTAATAACTTCTGTACCTACTGTATCGTACCTTATGTACGCGGACGAGAGAGAAGCCGCGCTCCACAGGATATCGTACAAGAACTCACGCAATTGGTTGCAGACGGCTACAAGGATATCACCCTGCTCGGTCAAAATGTTAATTCTTATGGCAAGGATCTGGACGAACAAATTGATTTTGCTGATCTGCTTGAAAAATTAAATGCAGTTTCAGGTGATTTTCTGCTCCGTTTTATGACAAGTCACCCGAAAGATGCTTCCCACAAGCTGTTTGATACCATGGCGCACTGCGACAAGGTAGCAAAGCAGCTGCATCTGCCGTTCCAGTCGGGCAGTGATACCGTTCTGCGCCGTATGAATCGCGGCTATACCGCAGCACATTATCGTGAACTCATCGCCTATGCACGCAGCAAAATGCCGGAAATCACGCTTTCCAGCGATATCATTGTTGGATTTCCGGAGGAAACCGAGGAGGATTTTGAAAAAACCCGCCAAATGGTTTCAGAAATTGGATTTGATATGCTGTTTACCTTCTTATATTCCAAACGCAGCGGCACTCCAGCTGCCGAAATGCAGGACGATACGCCCCATGCAGTCAAGCAGGCGCGATTTGAACGGCTGCTCCAAACACAGGATATCTGTGTTGAGGCACGTCAAAACGCCTATATGGGCAAGCACCTGCGTGTACTGGTCGATGGACACAGCAAAGGAAAGGATTACCCGCTCACAGCACGTACAGAAGGTGGTTTATTGGTCTGCTGTGCCGGAGAGTCGCTTGAAATCGGAAAATTTGCAGACATTGTGATTGAAAAAACCTCTCTGCGCTGTCTATTCGGCAGAGCATAAGACTGATTTTATATTTAGAAAAGAAGGAAACCCCATGGCACAATTAACACCTATGATGCAGCAGTACTTCGAAATCAAGGAGAAGTGCCGCGATTATATCTTGTTCTATCGTCTCGGTGATTTTTATGAGATGTTTTTTGACGATGCTGTCTTGGTGTCCAGAGAGCTGGAACTTACATTGACCGGCAGAGAATGTGGTCAGGAAAAGCGTGCGCCCATGTGCGGTGTACCCTATCATGCAAGTGAAACATACATCGGCAGACTGGTACGCAAAGGATATAAAGTCGCAATCTGTGAACAGGTGGAGGATCCAAAGTCTACCAAGGGATTGGTGAAGCGTGAGATTGTGCGCATGGTCACTCCCGGGACGGTCATTGAAGCCTCTATGCTTGATGAGCACAAAAATAATTTTCTATGCTGTCTGTATGCAGAGGGACAAAATACGGGCGTCTGCTTTGCAGATATCTCAACCGGAGAGATGTATGGTGTTCTGACACAAAGCACAGGAGAACTCTTCAGCGAAATTTCTCGCTTTATGCCACGCGAATCCCTGCTTGGCGGCACAGCGGCAGAAGATACGGTTCTGCACGCATTTCTCAAGGAGCGTATGGAATCTATTTTTTCTCCCTTACCCGATGAAGCGTTTGCCGAGGAACTCGCGTTACAGGCGGTGTCTCAATGCTTCGGAGTAGAGGTTATTGAAAAGAACGCTCTGAACGAGAATGTACTTTTATGCAAGGCGTTGGGAGGACTGCTGCATTATTTGGAAGAAACCCAAAAGAGCAGCCTTGGCAGTCTCAACACACTCTATATCTATCAGCATGGACAGTATATGGAGTTAAATCTCACTGCAAGACGAAATCTGGAGCTGTCCGAAACCATGCGCACCAAGGAGAAAAAGGGATCTCTGCTCTCTGTCATCGACCGCACAAAAACGGCAATGGGTTCGCGTATGATTCGCCAGTGGCTGGAAAAACCGCTCTTGAATCCAATCCACATTCAAAAACGACAGGCAGTGATTACAGAGCTTGTCGATGATGCGTTATTGCGCGCAGAAATCGGGGACAGCCTCAAGCAAATGTTTGATATGGAGCGCCTGATTTCCCGAATCGTCTATGGTACTGCAAACTGTCGAGACTTGCGTGCCATGCACATGTCTCTTTCTCATCTGCCGGCACTGCGGGAACAGCTTTCGCAGATCGATGTCCCGCTTATGAATGAACTCAATGCCCGCATTGACCCGCTCGAAGATGCCTGTGCGCTGATTGGCGCGGCAATCGTGGAGGAACCTCCGGTATCAGTACGCGAAGGCGGACTGATTCAAGCAGGTTTCCGTCCAGAAATCGATGAGCTTCGGGAACTTGCTTCCGGCGGCAAAGGAAAGATTGCGGAAATCGAACAGCGCGAACGCGATGCGACAGGTATCAAAACGCTGAAGATTGGATATAATCGCGTATTTGGCTATTATTTAGAGGTCACAAAAACCAATCTGGACGCTGTTCCTGCCCATTATATTCGCAAGCAGACTCTTGCAAACTGTGAGCGCTATATCACAGATGAACTCAAGCAGCTCGAAGGGCAAGTGCTTAGCGCACAAGAGCGTCTGGTTTCGCTGGAATATGATTTGTTTTGCAGTATAAGGGAAGAAATCGCGCGGCAGGTACACCGTATCCAGCGTACAGCACATGCACTGTCCAATGTAGATGTGCTGCTTGCCCTGAGCGATCTTGCAGCAGATGAACACTATATCTGCCCAGAGGTCGATCTCTCCGGTCGAATCGAAATTCGGGACGGACGGCACCCTGTCGTAGAAAAGATGCTCAAGGGCACAATGTTTATTCCCAATGATACATTGCTCGATCAGGCAGATAACCGTACTGCCATCATTACCGGCCCTAATATGGCTGGTAAATCAACCTATATGCGGCAGGTGGCCCTCATCACCATTTTGGCACAGATAGGCTCTTTTGTTCCGGCATCTGCAGCCCGCATTGGTGTGGTAGACCGAATCTTTACCCGTGTGGGTGCTTCAGATGATTTGGCAAGCGGTCAATCTACTTTTATGGTGGAAATGAGTGAGGTTGCCGAGATTCTGCGTGGTGCAACCCATAACAGCCTCTTGATTTTAGACGAAATCGGACGCGGCACCTCCACATATGATGGCATGTCCATTGCACGCGCAGTTGTTGAGTATGTCGCAGACAAAAAACGTATTGGCGCGCGAACCTTATTTGCAACACACTATCATGAATTGACTGCACTTGAGCAGCTGCTCTCCGGCGTCAAGAACTATAACATTGCAGTCAAAAAGCGCGGCGATGATATCACGTTTTTACGCAAAATCATTCGCGGCGGTGCAGATGACAGCTATGGAATTGAAGTCGCAAAGCTTGCAGGTGTCCCCACACAGGTTATTAAGCGTGCCAAACAAATCCTTGCTGAGCTGGAATCACATACTGCGGTATTGCCTGTCACACAGGAGGCTCCGCCAGATGATCAGATTTCCATGGTGGATTTGAGCCTGAGTGCGTTGGCAGACCGTCTGCGTGCAATGCGGCTTGACACCATGACTCCCATTGAAGCCCTGACCGCTCTGCATGAACTGCAGCGAATGTTGGATTAACAGAGAAAGGAGACAGATGCTTCATGCCGATTATTCAAGAACTATCCAGCCATCTTGCCGACTTGATTGCCGCCGGTGAGGTGGTGGAGCGCCCCGCCTCAGTTGTGAAGGAGCTTGTAGAAAACGCAATCGACGCGGGAGCAACACAGATCACCGTAGAAATCGAGCATGGCGGGATTTCATATCTGCGTATTGCGGATAATGGAATTGGTATGGCTCCAGAAGACGCACCCATCGCATTTCGCCGGCATGCAACCAGTAAACTACGCACAGAACAAGATCTTGCTTCCATCGGAACCCTTGGATTTCGTGGAGAAGCACTTGCCGCCATTGCATCGGTCTCACGGATTGATCTATTTACAAAGCAGGCCGATATGCTTGCGGGCACACATATTCATTTGGAAGCTGGTACAATCACAGAACAAGATGATGCCGGTTGTCCGGAGGGGACAACGATCATTGTCCGCGACTTGTTTTTTAACACCCCCGCACGAATGAAATTCCTGCGCAAAGACTTTACAGAGGCAGGCTATGTGGTTTCAGTTGTGCAGCATGCCGCCATGTCCCGTCCCGAAATTGCGTTTACTATGATTCGAGATGGCAGACAGATGTTTGCAACATCTGGAAAAGGGAAGCTGATCGCACCCGTGTTTTCCGTGTTCGGAAAAGAAATGACAGCAAATCTGATTGAGGTTCCCAAATTTTCAAGAGATGCGCTCACGGCATGGGGATATATTACAAAGCCACATGCCGGACGCCCCAATCGCTCCATGCAGCACTTCTTTGTAAACGGACGTTATATCAAGTCGCGTGTCATGCAGGCAGCCTTTGAGGAAGCCTATCGCAATCAAATCATCACTGGAAAATATCCGTCAGGTGCAATATTTCTAACAATTCCTTTACATCTTGTCGATGTTAATGTGCATCCGGCAAAAACAGAAGTCAAGTTCGCACAAGAAAAAGCAGTCTTTGACACCATCTATATCGCCTGCAAGAATGCTTTGGAGCAGAATGACAATATTCCGGAGATTCGGGCTTCTGACAGCAAAAAACCCGCTCGCGAGGATCATGTCAGCAGAGAGCAGCTCTCTGTCACAACTGCTTTGCAGGAGGCAGATGCGCAGCAGACGCCAACTGTATCTGTGTCACAAGAAAAGCCAGATACTGAAAAAACAGTCCCAGCAGCAAGCGGCATATCATCTAAAGAAGCCCCCAAACAGCGTTATCCTGTGGTAGATACCTATGAAATGTTGGGGCGTACCATCAAGATACATACCTTACAGCAAACGGAAGGCGCGCCGGAATCCTCTATGAAGCTGCACCAGAGACAAATTAAAAAGCCATATATCGATGCAGATGATTTTGACGAGGAGCTTGGCTGGGATTATCTGCCGCAGGTTGCAGCCGCTGTCCCAGAAAAGAATACCGCTTCACAGGAGAACGAAATATCCAAAGCCCGCGTTTTAGGTGAAGCATTTCACACCTATATTGTGGCAGAAGATGAAAAGGGGATCGTGCTTATTGACAAGCATGCTGCCCATGAACGCATGATTTTTAACCGGCTGCGCACACAAGCGGAAATCCCACGGCAGGCACTTCTAACCCCTGTCATTGCTGAGGTGAATGCCGCGGAATATGCAGCACTGTCCGAACAGTTAGACGAAATCCGAAAAATCGGATTTGCAATCGAATCCTTTGGACAAAACAGCTTTGCAATTCGTGAAATTCCTGCATATCTGGACTGTGCAGAGATTCCAGAAACCTTGTGTGAAATGGCAGATAAACTGATGAGCAGCCGTGCACCGGTGCCCGACCGATTGGACGACCTGATTCATACGGTTGCCTGTAAATCCGCTATTAAGGCAGGTATGGATACCTCTCTTACAGAAATGCAGGATTTCTGTAACCGTGTGCTGGCAGATCCGGCAATTACAAGCTGTCCGCATGGCCGCCCTGTCACCGTGCGGCTCAGTCGGTATGAGCTTGATAAAATGTTTAAGCGGGTGAATCAATAATATGAAAAACCTCATCTGTATTACAGGCCCTACTGCCAGCGGAAAAACCGCACTTTCCATTGCACTTGCACAGAGACTTCACACAGAAATCATATCTTCGGATTCCATGCAAATTTATCGGGGCATGGATATCGGAACGGCAAAGCCAACGGCAGCCGAGCAAAAAGGTGTTCCGCACCACATGATCGATATTATAGATCCCAGCGAACTATTTTCGGTTGCACGCTATACCGCACTTGCAGATGCCTGTGCACAAACACTTTTGTCTGCCGGTAAAATTCCGATTGTTGTCGGAGGAACCGGTCTATATCTCGATGCACTGATTGCGGGCAATGCCTTTACCGGAGATGAAACCGATCATCGGATTCGGCAGAAATATGAAAAAATGGCAGATGAACAGGGAAATCTTGCGGTACATGCCTGCCTTGCCGCAGTCGACCCGCAGGCAGCGGAGCGACTGCACCCCAATAACCGGAAACGGGTCATTCGTGCGCTCGAAGTATTTGAGCAGACTGGTATGACACTCGATGCGTGGAATATGAAGAATAAGCCTGCCGTACCCAAATATGACGCTGTTAAAATTGGTCTTTGTCCCACAGAGCGAGAAACCCTCTATCAGCGCATTAACCAGCGAGTCGATCAGATGATGGAAGACGGACTGTTAGCGGAAGCACAGCGGTTATGGGAATCCGGTCAGTTGACAGGAACCGCTGCACAGGCAATCGGATACAAAGAACTTGTGGATTTTTTGGAAGGGAAGTGTTCTCTGGAGGATTGTGTGGAAACATTGAAATGCCGAACCCGAAATTACGCCAAAAGACAGCTGACATGGTTGAGACGTGACCCAACTGTACACTGGATCACATACGACGCACATTCGGATTTTGCCGAAGTGCTTCAGCGTTCGACAGATTATCTTGCAGAGCAGGGTATACAATAAATCCAGAATTTTACAAATAGATGGAGGGTATTCTTGTGAAAAACGATATCAATTTACAGGACGCATTTTTGAATGTAGTGCGTCAGCAGGGTCAGGTGATCACTGTTATTTTGATGAATGGTTATCAAATGCGCGGCGTCATTCGTGGATTTGACAGCTTTATTGTCATGCTGGAAAGCGATGGCAGACAGCAAATGATTTATAAACATGCGATTTCGACTATGATCCCAACACAGAGGGTCGAGTTTTATACCCGACGGGAGGAACGCATGGCAGGCGAATAAGGAGACCTTCATGTTCCAAAAAAAGCAAATCCGGAAATATATTACACCCCAGCGTGTCCTAATTTCCGGTATTATCGTCATGAGCAGTATTTACCTTGTGGTGCAGTCAGTCAAAGCAATGTCTATGGGGGTTGTATCAACCCCCGCCGATTATGTCACAATAGATGACTCGATTCCAGCAGAGGGTTGGTTTGTACGCAGCGAAACCGTAACAGAAGGCACCTCCAGCAGCACGGTCAAGCATATTGTGAGCAATGGCGAAAAAGTACAGGCACAGTCAGCACTTGCTGTCGTATATGCTGATGAAACCATCATGGACGCAAGCCGACGGCTGGAGGAAATCAATGCAGAGCTGGAACTGTTAAATACTGCGCTGCAATCTGCGGGAAATTACACAAACGACAACACAAAAACAGAGCAGCAGATGATTGTTCAGATGCAGAATCTATCTGCTCTGGTAGATGACGGCATGCCAACAGGAGCCGCAGACACAGCCACACAGATTCGAAAGTTATCACTGCGACGCAATGCCTCAGACCTCAATATCGGAGAATTACGCTCACAAATCGTTGCACTGGAAAATGAGAAAAACGGGCTGATCGGCAGAGTATCCGGAAAAAGTACAACCATCAGTGCACCTGCTTCCGGATATTTTTCGGAGGTTGTAGACGGATATGAGACGATCTTAACTCCTGAAAAGTTACAATCCATGACACCAGAAGCTTTTCGTACCCTGACCCAGCAAAAGGTCAGTCCACCTGATGGAAAGCTTGGCAAGATCATGAATGGGTTCCAGTGGGAATTCGCTGCGATACTGGACAAGACCTCTGCTGAGCGGCTCAAAGTCGGACAAGATGTAACGCTCAAATTTTCACAGATTTCTGCAAACGTGGCAGCAAAGGTTGAGTCTATTACACCAGACGCAGAAAACAAAGAGGCTCTGGTTGTATTCTCCAGTACCACGGTCAACGGAGAGCTTGTCTCTATCCGTCAGCAAAAGGTAGATATTGTATTTGCCAGTTATACTGGACTAAAGGTTCCGGTCTCTGCAATCACCATGAACGAAAAATCGCAGATCGGCGTCTATATCCTAACCGGAAATACGGTGCGGTTCAAAAATATCACCCCAATTTATAAAGGTTCCGAATATTACATTGTGGAAAAAGGTATGACAAATTCCGATCTGGTGATCGGTGATGCAATCATCACACAGGCGACCGGATTAAGTGATTTGAAGGTGATGAAATAATGATAGAGACAGAATACAAAGTGCTTGTGGAACGTCTGCAATCGGTAAAATCAAGAATTGCAGACGCCGCACAGAAGGCAGGGCGGGATCCGTCAGAAATCTTGCTCGTTGCGGCAACCAAAATGAATGATGCAGAACGTGTGCAGGCTGCAATCCGGCTGGGACTGACTGCCTGCGGAGAAAATCGTGTGCAGGAACTGCTGGAAAAATATGACAGGCATGCCTATGATGGTGCGGATCTTCACTTCATCGGAACGCTGCAAACAAACAAGGTAAAATACCTCATTGGAAAGGTATCTCTCATTCAATCTGTCGGGTCAATTAAGCTCGCAGAATGTATTGCAAAAGAGGCAAAAAAACATGAAATCTGCCAAAATATCCTGCTGGAAGTTAATATTGGACACGAACAGGCAAAAAGCGGATTTCTTCCGGAGGCGCTTTCTGAGGCGTTGGAAATACTTCCGAAATTGCCGAATATCCACATCTGCGGTCTGATGGCAATCCCGCCAATTTCGACGAAGCAGGGGGAAAGCCACAGGTATTTTGCAGAAATGCAACAACTATTTGTTGACATATCCACAAAAAAATACGATAATGTATCTATGGACTATTTGTCTATGGGTATGACAGCTGACTTTGAACAGGCCATTGCTTGTGGTGCAAACATTGTGCGTGTCGGCACTGGTATCTTTGGCCGTCGTCCATATGCACAAACCAATGTGGTTATGGGCAACCTAGAATAAGAAAAATTATTAAGTTTATCCACACAAAGGAGTTTTGGAATATGGCATCGATCAAAGGTTTTCTCGACTGGGTAAAGGGCGAGGACATGGAAGAGGATTTCGATGATTTCGCACCGGTACAGCGGGAAGAGGATCTGGAAGACGCTTCGCCAGCACGAAACACTTACACACAAACAGCTTCCTCGGATGCCAGCCGTAAGGGAAATGTTGTAAACATTAACGCAACGGCTCAGCTGGCTGTCGTTCTGGTCAAGCCTGACCGCTTTGAAAATGCAGCCGAAATTGCAGATCATCTCAAAGAAAAGCGTACTGTCGTCTTGAATCTCGAACAGACCAATAAAGATGTTGCGCGGCGCCTTGTTGACTTTCTCAGCGGCGTAGCGTATGCACAGGAAGGAAAAATCAAAAAAGTTGCAAACAGCACTTTCATTATCACCCCATACAATGTAGACATTCTTGGGGATCTCATTGATGAGCTGGAAAGCAACGGACTTTATATTTGATTGAAGGATTAGCGTGTTTTCTTATTATTTTATTTATTTAGTCGCCCAGCTTATCCGACTGTTACAGTTCTTTATGCTGGCTCGTGCGATTTTTTCATGGTTTCCACAGGCGCGCGGCAGTAAAATTGGCGAGCTGCTTTATCTTGCAACCGAGCCCATTATCATGCCATTTCGTGCGCTGCTCGATCGCATAGGTGCGTTTCGCGGCTTTATGCTGGATATTCCCTTCCTTTGTGCCTTTTTGGCACTGACAATCGTGGAGAGTATCCTATACAGTCTGGTATAACAGCGTGCGGCGGCCGGAGAGACTCCGGCCATTTTGCCTTGCAGGAAAAGAGAATCACTTCATTTATTTCGGAGGATAAAAACTATGCTGACGGTTCAGGAAATTCAGGCATTGACCTTTGAAAAGGCAATGTTCAACGGATATGATCCAAAGTCGGTGGACGAAGTCATCGAACAGATTACCGAGGATTATGCCGCAATGCAGAAGGAAAATGCTGCACTGAAAGCGAAAATGAAGGTGCTTGTTGACAAAATCGATGAGTATCGTTCGGTAGAAGACGGTATGCGCCGCGCGCTTGTCTCTGCACAGGGAATTGCGCAGGAGACACTTGATAAAGCCAAACTTGAATCTCAACAAATTATAGATGAGGCGAAGGTCAAGTATGAAATGCGTGTCAAGGAGTTGAAAGCCGAGATTGCAGCTGAGGAGCAGCGTTTAGAACTTGCCAAGAAAAACAATGCAGATTTTCTGAGCAAGATGACAGCGGTCTACGACGCGCAAAAAAAGATTTTGGTCAAGCTTGCAGCAGCCCCAGAACTGCAGCCAACTGAGCCGAGTGAGGAAGACTATACCGAAATGTCGATTCCGCCTTTGCCAACAGACATGCAGGAAACTGCTACGCCGCAGACAGCCGGACAGGCAGATGACAAGCTGCCGCATGTTCCCCGCAACGAGGAACTTCCCGCAGATGCGAAACAGTATGTAGAGGCGCAGAAGGAAAAGAAATTTACCATTTCGGAAATCAACCTTGCCTCCAGCAAACAACAGCAGGCACAGCAGCAGCAAGCACTCGCAACGGATACCCAGCGCCTGCATGAGCAGGCAACGGCACGGTTCGATTTTGGCGAATTAAAATTCGGTGCAGACTACAAGCCCGAAAATGATTGACCTATGATGGAACTCCATTCCGGTTCGCAAAAAACCGATAAAGAGAGATAGAAACGAAAGGACGGAAACGGTACAATGCCGCAGGATTATAACGCAACAATCAATCTACCGAAAACAGATTTCCCAATGCGCGGAAACTTGCCCAAGAGAGAGCCGGATTTTCTAGCCGGCTGGGAGCAGGACAGCAATGCACTTTATCATGCAATGATGAACAAAAATAAGGACAAGCCCCTTTTCATTCTGCATGATGGCCCTCCATATGCAAATGGCAATTTGCACATGGGACATGCCCTCAATAAGGTGCTGAAGGACTTCATTATCCGCTATAAAAACATGGCTGGCTTCTGTGCCCCTTATATCCCGGGCTGGGATACGCATGGTCTGCCAATTGAGCGTCAGGCAATTCAGGCGTATGGCATGGATCGGGATAAGGTTTCTGTGTCCGAATTCCGTCACAAATGTGAAGAGTTTGCCCGTCAGCATGTCGATACACAGCGCGAACAATTTAAGCGCTTGGGCGTTGTAGGTGACTGGGAGCGTCCTTATCTTACGCTAACCCATGATTTCGAAGCAAAACAAATCGAAATCTTTGGAGAAATGGCAAAAAAAGGTTATATCTACAAGGGACTGAAGCCTGTTTACTGGTGCCCACATGATGAAACTGCGTTGGCTGAGGCAGAAATTGAGTACCAAGATGAGCCTTGCTCGTCCATCTATGTAAAGTTTGCTGTCACCGATGACAAGGGTGTGATCACCAAGGCAATCGGTACAACAGAAAATGTATATTTCGTGATTTGGACAACCACAACATGGACGCTGCCCGGCAACCTTGCAATTTCTGTCAACCCATTCTTTGAATATGACTTTGTTCGCGTGCCAAATGGTGAAATCTATGTACTGGCTAAGGAGCTTGTAAAAAGCGTTATGGACGCTGCCGGCATTGACTCATGGGAGGTTCTGACAACCCTTCTTGGCTCCGATCTTGAAATGATGAAGACACAGCACCCGCTTATGGATCGGGAATCTCTTGTGATTACCGGCGAGCATGTTACGCTGGACGCTGGTACTGGCTGTGTGCATACCGCCCCCGGCTTCGGTGCAGATGACTTTATCGTTTGCCAGAAGTACGATATCCCGATTATTGTACCGGTAGACGGAAAGGGCATGGCAACTGAAGATGCCGGCAAATATGCTGGTATGTACTACGAAAAAACTACACCCATTATTCTTGATGATCTGCGTGCATGCAATGCACTCCTTGCTATGGAAGACATTGTGCATAGCTATCCGCACTGCTGGCGCTGCAAAAATCCAATCATCTTCCGTGCAACCGAGCAATGGTTCTGCTCCGTAGATGCACTCAAGGAAGATGCTGTTAAGGCTTGCCGTGAAATCAACTGGATTCCCGGCTGGGGTGAGGAACGCATGACCTCCATGATTATGGAGCGTTCTGACTGGTGTATTTCCCGTCAGCGTATTTGGGGTGTTCCAATTCCGATCTTCTTCTGTAAGGATTGCGGAAAGCCGCTCATCAATGAAAAGACAATCAAGCTGGTTGCAGACTTGTTCCGTGAGAAGGGGTCGAATGCATGGTTTGATATGGACGCGAGTGAGATCCTTACAGACGATATGCAGTGTGAATGTGGCTGTCACTCCTTTGACAAGGAAACCGACACCATGGACGTTTGGTTCGATTCTGGTTCCAGCTGGGCTGCCGTAATCGATGCACGTGAGGAGCAGCCGATTCCGGTTGACGTCTATTTGGAGGGCAACGATCAGTACCGCGGCTGGTTCCAGTCCTCTATGTTAACTGCCATTGCAACCAAGGGGATCGCTCCTTATAAAACCGTTATCACACATGGCATGATCGTAGACGAGGAGCGCCAGAAGATGTCCAAGTCTCTGGGTAACGGCATCAGCCCGCAAGAGCTGCTCAAGGACTATGGTGCAGATATTCTGCGTTTGTGGGTTTCCTCCGCAGATTATCGTCAGGATATGCGTATTTCCAAGGAAATGTTTAAGCATCTCTCGCAGAATTACCTGAAAATTCGCAATACAGCACGCTATATTCTGGGCAATCTGGACGGCTTTGATCCGGCAGCCGATATGGTAGCTTACGATCAGCTGTGTGAATTTGACCGCTGGGCACTGATGAAGCGCAATGAACTGGTGCAAAAGGTAATCAATGGATATGACAACTACGAGTTCCATGTCGTACTGCACGCAATTCATAATTTCTGTGTTGTAGACATGTCCAATTTCTATTTAGATGTCATCAAGGATCGCCTGTACTGTGAAGATAAGGCAAGTCTGCTGCGCCGTTCGGCTCAGACTGTTATGTACGAAATTCTAGATGCATTGGTACGCATGATTTCTCCAATCCTATGCTTTACCGCAGATGAGATTTGGAAGGCAATGCCGCACCGTGAGGGTGATGACCCGACAAATGTTGCACTCAATACCATGCCGGAGGTCAATCCTACTTGGGCATTTGATGACGCTGCAACAGAAAAGTGGAACAAGCTTTCTGCACTCCATGACGATGTCAACAAGGCTATGGAAGAGCCGCGTAAAAATAAGGTAATCGGCAAACCGCTTGAGGCATGGGTCACCGTATACGCTGAAGGCGAAATTGCAGAATTCCTGCGTTCGATTCCAGCCGATGAGTTGGCTGCACTCTGTATTGTCTCCAAACTCCGTGTAATTGAGGGAGCAGGAGAGGGAATGTCCGGTGAAAATTTAGAGGGCATCAAAATCGCTGTCGAACGCGCTTCTGGTGATAAGTGTGAACGCTGCTGGATGTATGTCGATTCCATCGGTCAAAACAGCAAGCACCCAACCCTGTGTGCACGTTGTGCCGAAGTTGTTGGATAACCAAAAAATAATTGTAAGGAAAGGCAGGCAGCTAATGCCTGCCTTTTTTGAAGGAGCTTTTATGAGTATCATCATTTTGACTCTTGTTCTGGTCGCACTGGATCAGCTGGTAAAATATTGGGCATTTACGAAACTCTCTGTTCTTGGTACAATCCCAATCATTGATTCTGTATTTCATTTTACCTATGTAGAAAATCGTGGTGCTGCATTCAGCATCTTGCAAAATCAGCGTTGGCTGTTTCTGATTTTGACACCAATTATTATGGCTGTAATCATTTTTATACTATATAAGAAACTTGTTTATTCGAAAACCGGACGAATTGGTTTGTATCTTATCCTTGCAGGGGCGCTAGGCAATCTAATTGACCGTATCTGGCATGGATTTGTTGTGGATCTGTTTGACTTCCGCCTGATTCATTTTCCGGTCTTTAATGTAGCTGATATCTACGTTGTGTGTGGCGTGATCTTATTTTTCTACTATTATTTGATACAGCATGAAAAGCTGGAAAAGGCGGCAAAGGGCAATGAATGAACAAACCTTCTTGATCGATGCCGCAGAGGCAGGCAAACGCATTGACAGCTATCTATCTGAACAGCTGGACGGTGTAACACGCAGTATGGCACAAAGCTGGATCGAGCGCAAGCTGGTCACACAGCAGGGAAGTATACTGAAGAAGAATTATAAGTTATGTATTGGCGATATCATTCACGTACAAATTCCAGAAGCACAAACGATTTCTATTGTACCGCAAGATATCCCAATCCATATTGTCTATGAAGATGATGATATCATTGTAGTTGATAAAGCACGTGGAATGGTTGTGCACCCTGCGGCAGGGAATTGGGACGGAACCTTAGTCAATGCGCTTATGTTCTATTGCGGAGAACGATTGTCAGGTATCAACGGTGAAATTCGTCCCGGCATCGTGCACCGAATTGATAAGGATACCAGTGGGTTATTGGTCGTTGCAAAAAATGATATCGCACATCAATCACTTGCAGTACAGATTGCATCTCACTCTGCGGCACGAGAATATAAGGCAATTGTTGTCGGAAATCCACGAGAGGACGCTGGAACCATTCATCAGCCGATTGGGCGGCATAAGACAGACCGAAAAAAAATGGCAATTACGCCAGATGGACGAGATGCTGTCACACACTATCAGGTATTGGAGCGCTACCGTGGATATGCGCTCATGCAGTTCCAATTGGAAACTGGGAGAACCCATCAGATCCGTGTACACATGGCATCTATTGGACACCCAATTATTGGAGATCCCTTATATGGTATGAAGAAAGACCGGTTTGCACAGTTGGACGGACAATGTCTGCACGCATACCGTCTATCACTGAACCACCCGCGCACGGGGGAGCGTATGACCTTTGAAAGTCCGCTGCCGATATATTTCACAGCTATATTGGACAAGCTGGTGCTGGAAAGTGAATAGTATAAAAATCGAAGAACAACAGGGGAGTATATCATGAGCAAAGCAGATATATTATTTGTGGAAATGATGAAAAGAATTCTGGAGGAAGGGTATTCAGATGAAGGTCTGCCGGTACGACCAAAATGGAGCGACGGAACGCCTGCACATACTATAAAAACATTTGGTGTTGTGAATCGCTATCATCTACAGGAAGAATTTCCTGCATTGACCCTTCGTCCGACCGCACTCAAAAGTGCATTCGATGAAATTCTGTGGATCTGGCAAAAGAAGTCCAACAATATCCACGCCTTGCATAGCCATATTTGGGATCAATGGGCAGATGCAGACGGATCAATCGGTAAAGCATATGGCTATCAGCTTGCACAGAAATATGACTTTGCGCAAGGGAAGATGGATCAGGTAGATAATCTGCTTTGGCAGCTGAAAAATAATCCAGCTTCCCGCCGCATGATGGCACATTTATATAACTTCAGCGATTTGAAGGATATGAATTTGGAGCCTTGCTGCTGGAGCGTTACACTCAATGTAACAGGGGATACCTTGAATATGATTCTCAACCAGCGTAGTCAGGATACACTAGTTGCCAACAACTGGAATGTATGTCAATATGCACTTCTGCTTATGATGTTTGCGCAGGTATCTGGATTGAAGGCGGGAGAACTGATCCATGTCATCAGTGACTGTCATATTTATGACCGCCACGTGCCGCTGGTAAAGGAACTGATTGTCCGTCCGCAGTATCCAGCGCCAAAGGTTTGGCTAAATCCAGAGATTCGGGATTTTTATGCTTTTACAGTCGATGACCTGTATGTGGAAGCATATGAGACCAATCCGCAAATTAAAAATATTCCCGTGGCAGAATAACAAAAAGGAGTGGGCAGCATGAATTTTTCCGCAGTTGTAGCAACAGATTTGAATGGCGCAATTGGACTGAATGGGCAGCTCATTTATCCCATCTCAGAAGATTTGAAACATTTTAAGAAGATTACCTCAGGACATACTGTTATTTTAGGTAGAAAAACGTTGGAAACATTTCCGAGGAAACGTCCGCTTCCAAATCGACGCAACCTGATTTTAACACATCATACAGACTTTTCCTGTGAAGGTGCAGAAATCTTCCATAGTATAGAGCAAGTGATTTCAGCTGTTAAAAATGATGACGAAGTATTTGTCATTGGCGGTGCATCTGTATATCAGCAATTCGAACCGTTGTTAAAGCGTATCTATCTAACTAGAATTTTGACTGCCTTTGAATCGGCAGACACTTTTTTCTGCGTTGATGGCGTTACTACACAGAAAGCATCAGAAAACTGGAAACAAATTGATGCAAGTGAGATTTTTACCGATCCGCAAGGAATGTCATATCAGTTTATTGTTTTTGAAAAATCTCGATGATTGTTTGAAAACAGGGGGCAGAATAGCCCCCTAAATCCTTAGATTCCTAATTAAACAAAATAAAGATTTTGTTTAATTGGGAAGAGTGCTTAACAGCAAACAACTCTCTAATCGCCAGCTTCACAAAAAAAACAGTGCTGAACAAATAAGTTCAGCACTGTACTATTTTTATACAGATGATGCCATATTATTATGCGCATGTAAATGTTTTTCTTCAATAAAACTCCGAAGACGCTTATATACCAGCATCGTAATCGTTGTCAGAATAATTCCCTTAATCATTGTAAATGGAAATACTGCAAAGAACAAATATGCAGACATACCATCAATAGCTGGATTGGCAGCTTTGCACATATCGAAAATCATATCGAGATTCATACCCATACCTTTGATATAAAATGGCAAAATAATGAGTTTATTGGTAATCATCGCCATAATGGACATTGCAACACTTCCAACAGCACAACCAATCAGCGCGCCTTTTTTTGAGCGATGCAGTCTGTAAATCGATACTGCAAGGATAATGAGCGTACAAGTTAGGATAAAATCCTGAAGTTCACCGGAACCTGCGGTTTGGGTTTGCGTTACATGAATGAGATCCTTGATTGCCGCCATCGTAATCGCGGGACCGATTCCAAAAATAAATGCACCAATCAAAATCACGGCACCACTCAAATCGATCTTTAAGAATGGCGGCATCAACGGAATGGGAAACTCAAAGTACATCAGTACAGTGGCGATTGCTGAAAAAACAGCAACATAGGTTAATTTCATCGTTTTTGTCATAAGAAATACTCCTTTTCCCGCCGTCCTGTTAGAGAAAAAGCCCTAAGGAAAATTTCCTTAGGGCAACAAAAGTAGGCATAGAAAAGCTCGCAGCATTGCTATGTCACCTGTTTCTTTCATCCGGACTATAACCGTCGGTTGGGATTTGCACCCATCATGCTTACGCGCGCAGACTTGTTGATTTCAAAATCAATCCACTGCCGGTGGAGACTTTCACTCCGCCCTGAAACAGAACGATCTTTAATTTATGTTTTTATTATACTACACAATTTTGATTTGTCAAGGCAATATCGACAGATATTTTTCTATGACATCAATTTTTTTGTAGTTTTTCTACAACTTCCGTAATCTCCTCTAAACTGGATACAGTATTGAGATATTCCAACAATGCATTGGCAGATAAATAAGATGGCAGTTCGAATTCTTTGAGCACTCTTGCACGCAGCTGCTCACTTTTTGGACAGCCAGAAAGCCCCAATGCGTACAGGTCTGCTTTTGAAATCGTCTTTCCACGGGCAGCATGATCTCCACTTTCCCCTTCCAAAACAGTTGCACCTGCGCGCTGCAATACACGGCACAAAACGTCTGGCTTCATACCCTCAACGCCCAATTTTCCCTCTTTGGACGCTGTACGCTTGCGGGATTCCTTGCCCATAATTTCTGGAATATAGGCGTGCTTTATCAGATTGGCAGGAATAGCACTTTTGAGATAATTCCGAATGACCATACCAGCACCATCACTGTCCGTCAAAATCAAAAGTCCGCGTTCTTCAGCCATTTTTCGGAACATTTTCAAGCGTTCTTTGTCAGAGAAAATCCGAAAGCCACCCGTTTCCAATACAACTGTATCAAAAATCTGTTTGACTGTATTGACATCATAGCGCCCCTCTACAATGATGACCTCTTTGATCTTAATCATGTGCATGCTCCAATCCGGCTGCCATTTCCAATAGTGTCAGCTCAATTTGCTTTTTCCGGTCTCCAGCAGTACTCTTTAAGGAAATATCCGTTTCACCACATAAAATCACGGTATCTCGCAGCCACTGCATCGGCAGCCTTTGTGCTGCCATGCGAATCCGCTTGGCATAATAGGGAGAACTAGAACCCAAAAGCGAAAGCAGTTGTTTTTCGTCTCCCCTCGCCTGCTCATGTAGTTTTGCAGCATAGAGTCGCTCGATATGACGTGCAATTGTAGAAAAAATTGCAACCTCAGTATTCTTTTGTGCTAACAGCTCGTCCACCAGTGCAATCGCTTGATCAAAACGGCGCTCCGTAATGGCATCGCTCAAATCGAAAACAACCGCATCTATCACACGGGTGCATACAGTATCAATATGATAGCGCTTGATTTCTCCGGTCGTGCTAAATGCTGCTGCCTTTTCAATCTCCGTGATTAGATTAACCATTGAGGAACCGCACAAAAAAATCATATACCGTGCTGTATCGTCTGCAATACTGCACCCGAGCGCACGACAACGGCGGCGAATCCAGTCCACAAGCTGTCGTTCATCAAGAAATGAAAACGCAACCACATTTCCATATTCTGATAATATCTTGTGCAGCTTTAACCGCTTGTCCGGTTTATATTCGATGGTATCGTAGTGAAAAATCAGACAAATATACTCCGGTAAATCGCGCAGAAGCTCAGGCATCATTTCAGAAAAAGCGGCCGGCATCTTATAGAGATCAAAGTCATGCACGATAATCAGCTTGCGCTCCGCCATCGCCGGATAACTTTCCACTGCGTCCCGCAGCATATCCGGTGTCAAGGACTTTCCATCAAATTCAAACAAATTAAATTCTGCAAATGTCCCCTCTCCTACAATCACGTCCTTACAGGCATTTAAGTAGTACTGACGCAGATAGCTTTCTTCTCCCCAGAACAAATAGAGTTTTTCCAATTCGCCTGTTTTGAGATCCTGTTTCAGTTTGGAAAATCCATTTTCTTCCTCTCTTTTCTTTGCCATGCAATCACCTTTCTTCTGTATGTGAAATTTTCCAGACGATATCTCCCAAATCTTTCGTAGATACAACCGGTACATTGGACAATGTTCGAGCAGACGAATATCCAGAGGATAAAAGTATCTTTTGTGGGCTGAGAATACGGAGCGCATCTTCCAATAAATCCTGCTTTTGAAACTGATTTGCCAAAATTACTTCCCTTGCAGAAAGCGGCGTTTCTGAAAGCAGCTTTGCAAGCATATTTTGTGTCATGCTGTGTAAAATCCATATGTCTATGTCACTATCCTGTAAATGCACCCCCAGCTTCCGGTCAATACCACCAGCAATTTGCGCAGACGCAATACCAGAAATTGAAATTGGAGCAAGCCCATCATCTTCCCAAGTGGTTATAGGAACATGATGTTCGTCAGCTGCCTGCCGAACTGCCAAGAGCGTATCATTTTCTTTGAGATGATTTGGAATGATCAAACGCCCAACCGGAATGGTTTGTAAAACCTGTGCCGCGTTGCGTGCATGTGCCTTATCCACCGCAGTTAATATCATGGTGTCAATCTCGGTAAATCCATACCAATTCATTGTTTCTTGCAGCAAAGTTGTGCCATCACGATTAAATGCACTGCCACAGTCAATCAGAGAAAAGGTATCATACCCATCTGCAACTGAAATCATCTGTCCTTCTCCAACGTCGTGCAGCGTGACCCGCGTTGTACTGCAATGCTGAACATGTGCATATCCTACCGCTCCAACCAAAACACAAAGACAAAGGGACGCGGTCAGACGCGGTTTGATTTGCATAAGCAGCAGGATAATAAGTATAAGAACTGCAAGGATTGCAATCTTTCCGCTCATTTCCTCCCAGTACAAAATTCCCCAATGCAGCTTTCCAAGTTTTTGTGCGGTATCCAAAATAAAATCGCTCAAGGCAGTCAGCACCGAGATTAAATACGGTACACGAATTGGAATCAGGCAGAAAAATACACCCAGACTGAAAGTCAGGCTGATGACACCCAATGTGATAATATTTGCCGGAATAGACAGCAGCGTAATATAACCAAAGGTAGAAATGAGAACGGGTGCTGTAAAAATCATAGCGCACAGAGAACAGCCCAGCGACGCTCCAATCACCTTACTCAGCTTTTTCAAAACACGATTTGAAGTCTTTGCATAGATATTATGAAACAGCTTATCTTCTAACCGGCTTGCATAGCGCAGAATACCAAAAGTGGACAGAAAAGATAATTGCAGACTCAGATGAAAAATCGAATAAGGATTGAGACACAGTAAAACCAATAATGACACACCAAGAGACGTCTGTGCATCACTCTCCCGTTCTAACAGGAACGCAAAGCCCGAAAGCGCTGCCATAATTCCGGCACGGAGAATGGACGGTGAACCACCCGCCATGGGAATAAACACAACAATTGCGGCGAAAGAAAGCACAGTACCAATCCGGCGGCTAAAAATTCGCTGCATGAGTCCAATCAGGAACATAAGGTGCATACCTGAAACCGCAATAATATGGCTCAGTCCTGCCTTTTGTAGATTTTGTGCATCGATTGCATCAAGAGCACTTCGATTTCCCAGCAATAAAGAATATAAAAATCCACCTTCCCGTTCTGGAAATTGCTGCAAGATCCGCTCTCCCAGTGTACGGCTCCAGCTTTGTGGCAGCGCATACCATGAAACCTCTGCCGCATGTGTTACAGTAAAGTGCGCAGGCTCTTTTGTCTCCCGATTCTTCAAAATAGAAAAGGAAATCCAATTTCCATTTGCCATCTGGTAGCGCTGGCGATCAAAACCCTGACGCACATCTGGTTCATAGAAAGAGACCAATGCTTCAAAGGTATCCCCGGGCTTTAGGGGTTCCTCTGTCAACGGCAAATATCCGATTGCAGAAAAATTTGATTTGGGATAAAAGCCATTTAGCACATTTTTGGGAATGGATACCTCGACACGCTGGGTATCTTCATACACATCTGGATAGGAACGAACCTTAGCAGAAATCATCATCGTTTCTCCAGACAATCGGTGAATAGGCTGTACCAAAAGCTGTTGATATCCTGCTGTATACAAAATCCCCGCTGCAAGGCCTGCAATCATACACGCGGTCAATGGTCTTTGAAACGAATGGGCAATGAGAATTGCCAAGACAGCGATCCAAATACAGGTTGGTGCATGGAGCAGCAAAAATTCTGCACTTTCCGGATTAAACAGAACGACTAAAAGTCCTGCTGCAAACAATAGTGCAAACGAAAACAGAAAACGACGCATCTCCCCGACTCCCCTTTAATAGGAAAAGTGGCGAATTTTCGTTCGCCACTTCCCAAAATTTCCTGCTATTAGCCCGGCGGCCAAGTCATATCGCGTCCTGACAAAACATGGAAATGCAGATGGAACACGGATTGTCCCGCCTGTTCTCCGATATTGGATACCACACGATAGCTTTCCAATCCCAATTCCTTGCTGAGCTTTGCAATCACGGAGAAAATGTGACCAACAACAGACTGATTTTCTGCTGTGACCTCTGAAACAGATGCAATATGCTGTTTGGGAATCACCAGAAAATGGGTTGGTGCCTGCGGGTCGATATCATAAAAGGCATAGCATACGTCATCTTCATATACCTTTTTCGATGGGATTTCTCCGCCTGCGATTTTACAGAACAAACAATCCTGCATATCGAACGCCCTCCATTCAATTATTTTATTCGCTAAGCTGTGCATCTACAATATTGTTGACAGCCTCCAGTGCTTCCTCCAGTTTGGACGGGTCTTTACCGCCAGCGGTTGCATTATCCGGACGTCCACCGCCGCCGCCGCCGCACATCTTTGCGACTTCCTTCACAATTTTGCCTGCATGAGCGCCGCTCTTTACAGCCTCCTTGCCGCAAACGCAAAGGAACTGAATCTTACCTTCGGATACCGTAGACAGAACTGCAACGGTCTTGGGCTCCTGCTCCTTGATCTGGTCACCCATCATACGCATCATATCAGCTGTCACGTCGGACAGCTTGACTGCAATGACATTCACACCCTTGATATCACGAGATAGGTTAAACAAATCAGTCATTTGTATGCTTGCAATCTGGGCACTCAGCTTTTCTACCTGCTTTGCGGCCTCACGAACCTCACCCTGAAGCTGCTCAACCTTATTCAAAATATCATTCGGCGTCGTTTTCAGTGCCTTAGATGCCTCTGTCAGTACATCTTGCTTTTCTTGCAAGAACTTCAAAACACCTTTACCGGTGAGCGCTTCCATACGGCGCACACCTGCGGCAACTGAGCTTTCCGAGATGATCTTGAACAGTCCTGCCTGTGCCGTATTGGTAAGATGTGTACCACCACACAGCTCAATAGAGAAATCCCCCGCCTGTACAACACGTACAGTCGTACCATATTTTTCACCGAACAGAGCCATTGCGCCGCGCTTTTTCGCCTCATCAATCGGCATTTCCTCGGTGATAACCGGATATGCTGCAAAAATTGCCTCATTGACAATATCCTCAATCTGCATCATCTCCTGCGGGGTGACAGCTGCAAAATGCGTAAAGTCAAAACGCACATGGTCTGCATCGGTATAGGAACCAGCCTGTTCCACATGGGTGCCCAAAACCATACGCAGCGCCTGCTGCAACAGATGGGTTGCTGTATGGGACCGCGCAATTGCCTGACGGCGCTCCTTATCAATGGCAGCAACGACAACATCATCTACTGAAATCACGCCAGACTTTACAACACCGATGTGCATAAACTTGCCGTCCTTGGTCTTTTGTACATTTGAAATGTGCACCAACATGCCCTTATCATCACTGAGCGTGCCATAATCTGCAACCTGACCGCCCATTTCTGCATAGAACGGTGTGTGATCGAGCACGATGGTAACCGAGTCTCCTGCCTGCGCAGAACCGGCAACCTCTCCCCCTGCCACGATTGCAAGAACGGTTGCCTGCTCCTCGTATGCGGAATAACCGTCAAAACGGGTCTTAATGGACTTATCCAGCCCAAGATCCTCAGATGCCCAGCCGAGGTCTCCCATCTTCTTGCGATCTTCGCGTGCACGGATACGCTGCTCATTCATAAGTTCATCAAAACCTGCACGGTCGGTGGTCAATCCCTGCTCCTCCAGAATTTCCAGTGTTAGGTCAATAGGGAATCCATAGGTGTCATACAGCTTAAAGGTATCGCAAGCGGGAAGTTCCGTTTTTTCCTCCGCCTTGACCGCCTCTATCATTTCATTCAAAATGGACAAGCCACTGTCAATGGTTGCAGCAAAACGCGCTTCCTCCATCTCGATGACCTTATGAATATAGTCACTCTTCTGCGCAAGCTCTGGATAATGTCCCTTGTTCTCTGCAATGACAGTATCCAGCACTTCGTTTAAGAACGGACGATTGATGCCCAGCAGCTTGCCATGACGTGCAGCACGGCGCAGCAGGCGGCGCAGCACATAACCACGTCCCTCGTTCGATGGGATAACGCCGTCGCAAACCATCATTGCCGTAGAACGGATATGGTCAGTAATGACACGCAGAGAAATATCAGCCTTTTCGTCCTGATGATAGGTCACATTTGCGATGCGCTCAATATGCTTCATGATATTGCGTACAGTGTCTACCTCAAACAGTGAGCCGACACCCTGCACAACGCAGGCAAGACGCTCAAGCCCCATACCGGTATCAATATTTTTCTGCTTGAGCTCGGTATAATGCCCCTGACCATCATTATTAAACTGCGAAAATACGTTGTTCCAGACCTCCATATAGCGGTCACAATCGCACCCAACGGTACAGCCCGCCTTATGACAGCCGTATTCCTCTCCGCGGTCGTAATAAATTTCAGAGCATGGGCCGCATGGACCAGAGCCATGCTCCCAGAAATTATCCGCCTTACCAAAACGGAAAATACGTTCTGCCGGAATACCAATTTCTTTGTTCCAGATTTCGAACGCTTCCTCGTCCTCCTCATAAATAGATGGATAGAGACGGTCTGGATCGATGCCGACCCATTCTGGGGAAGTCAAAAATTCCCAACTCCAGTGAATGGCTTCCCGTTTGAAGTAATCTCCAAAGGAGAAGTTTCCCAGCATTTCAAAATATGTGCCATGACGTGCAGTCTTGCCGACATTCTCAATATCACCGGTACGAATACACTTTTGGCAGGTTGTCACACGATGGCGCGGCGGCTCCTGCTCTCCGGTAAAGAATGGTTTCATCGGAGCCATACCCGAATTGATGAGCAAAAGAGATGCGTCATTCTGTGGGATCAGCGAAAAGCTCGGCAGACGCAGGTGCTGCTTGCTCTCAAAAAATGAGAGATACATCTCTCGAAGCTCATTTAAGCCTCTGTACTGCATAAATAAATTCCTCCAAAAATAAAAATCAAACCGCGGAAAAAGAAACAGCTTTCACCCCAATTTAGGGGCGAAAGCTGTCAATACTTTCACGGTACCACCCTAGTTTTCCATAAAATATTTATGGCATCTCAGGCTTGCTTTAACGCAGCAACTACGTTTTGGTTTCCCAAAATTGCTCCAGACTAGCTGCGATCCGCCATCACCAAAGGGCTTCCACCATTCCCTTCTCTCTATCGGCTGTTCGGTATCACTCGGTCCTTCATTGCACACATACAATATTCCATAGCTATTGTATCATATTTTGGGAATTTGTCAATCATCTAGTGTTCCAAAATGTTTATTTACGTTCTTTTCTCAGGATTGCAAACGGCTCCACTGCAAAAGGGAACTCCAACCGGAAACGCATTTCCGGACGATGCACCATCTCCAAAATATTACCGGCGTCATCGGTCACCTTGTCTGCGGTAAAGACATAAGGCGCCTTTTCCGGCTGTACCAACTCCAAGGTATCACCCGAATAGAATCGGTTTTTCAGTGTAAAAACAGCGCCTCCATTTGCATCTGTTTCTGCAAGCAGTCCGGTCACTTCCCAGTCGCGGATATACTGGCTGTCCTCGTAATACTGCCCATTTTCTTCTGAACCAAAATAAAAGCCTGTGTAGTAATTTCTATGGCTGACCTTGCCGATTTCATCATGAATATCCTTCGGCAGGATAAATCCATCAGGATTTTTGCAATACGCGTCGACTGCGCGGCGATATGCTGAGGTAATGCCTGCGGCATAATAGGCGGTCTTATTACGCCCTTCGATTTTGAAAGAGTCGATTCCTGCCGAAACCAACTCTGGGATATGGTCGATCATGCACAAATCCTTGGAATTATAGAGATATGTACCACGTTCATCTTCCTCCACAGGGAAATATTCTCCGGGACGTTTTTCCTCTACCAAAGAATATTTCCAACGGCAAGGCTGTGCACATGCGCCATGGTTTGCATCGCGTCCAGTCATATATTGAGAAATCAGGCAGCGACCAGAGTAGGAAATACACATTGCACCATGAACAAAGGCTTCCAGCTGCAATTCCTTCGGTGTGCGTGCACGAATTTCAGCGATATCTGAGAGCGTCAGCTCACGTGCCAGTACAATACGTTCTGCCCCCTGCTCTGCCCAGAAGTTCGCAGCTTCATAGCTTAAAATACTGGTTTGTGTACTGATATGCAGCGGAACACGCGGTGCATATCGTTTTGCCATAGACACAACGCTCACATCTGCTGCAATGAGTGCATCAGCACCGCAGTCTTGAATCTGCTCTAAATAGGCAGGCAATGCTGCAAGGTCTTCGTTCGATGGAATAATATTCACTGTAATATAGCACTTGACCCCACGTGCATGGGCATAAGCAATGCCCTCACGCATTTGTGCTTCGTTAAAATTGGAAGCAGCAGCACGCATACCGAAGGACTGCCCTGCGAGATAGACAGCATCTGCTCCGTATGCAATTGCATATTTTAGTTTTTCCAAATCGCCGGCCGGCGATAAAATTTCAGGTTTTTTTAACACAAGGAATCTCCATTCAAAATTTTTATTTGTTGTTTGATATCATTCAGACTGCTCTTCCCAAGCCTTTTCTGCCTTGGCACGGTTCTTATTATGCTGGCTGTTGCTCTTGGCAAAGAGATGTGTGCCGTCAGGCATCGCAACATAATAGTAATAGTCATGTTCTTCTGGGTGGGTCGCAGCATACAGCGCATTATACCCCGGGTTGCAAATAGGTCCGGGAGGCAATCCCTCATGCAGATACAGGTTATATGGACTGTCAAGCTGCTTATCTGCATCTGTCAGCCTGTTGTTATGCCCCACGGCATATTGCAACGCTGCATCGATCTGCAAATGTGGAAATTGTTCTTTATTATTCAGACGATTGTGAATGACACCAGAAATTTTGGCAAATTCATCACTTTCTTTTGCCTCGCGCTCAATAAGTGACGCAATGATTACAACCTCATGGGTGCTAAGCCCCAGTTCTTCTGCACCTGCCTGAATCTGCTTATCATACTTCTTATCAAAGTTGTTGAGCATTACATTGATAACCTCATGCACCGGCTGCTTGCTGTCCTGAATAAACTCATAGGTATCCGGAAACAAATATCCTTCGAGCCAATTTGCCTTGGGCGGCTTGAGGTCTTGTAAAAATTTATGCTTAAATGGATAGGTATTGAGTGCATTATCCAGCAGTGCCGGAGATGTTACATGCTTTTCCAGCAGGGTTTGGCGAATTTGGCTTGTGGTATAGCCCTCCGGAATGGTAACCTTTACCGATGTGGTAGAGGTTGTTTTGGTCATAGCGCGTAAAATCTGACCATAATCCATGGTGGGATTGAGCGTATAGGTTCCGGCAGAGACAATCGTTTCCCCGTCTCCTTTCACCACATTGAATATCTTGAAAAGTATGCCATAATTGACAACACCGCTCTCATCAAGCTGCTTGCTTACCTCTTTCACCGTGGTATCTTTTGTAACCACAACTTCGATTTCTGTATCCGGCTTCACAAGCGCCAATACATCGTTTGCTGAAAAAATCAATACCAGTGCAAGACATACCGAAATCCCCAAAATACAGATAAAATATAACGATGCAAGGGCGCAGCCGCTCTTTTGCGGCGGCTTTTTTCCGCCGCTTCCCTTCCGTTCAGACTGTTCCCTTTGGGTCGATGCTTCTCTTTTGACAGGCGCACTTTTTTTGACAGATTCTGATGCACGCGAAGAATCTGTCCGCGATCCGCGCGACGGTGGCGTAGTGCTCGGACGCGCGGCAGAGGGTCTGCGGGTCGTCCCTGCTGCAGGAGGAGTTGAACCTGTTCTCCTTGGCGTTGTCGGTCTAGATGTTGCAGAAGTCGAGTTGGTACGTCTTGCAGGCTCTGGCGTACGCTTAACAGGGCCTGTCTTATCCGAATGTTTGGGTGTATAACGACGATTTTCCATGGTAATACCTCAGTCAAACAATACCGATGAGTGCCTTTGCAATAAACACAAATAAAAATGCCAGCGTAGCAGCATTTCCTGCAAATTTGCTCAACGAATAATCACTATGCTGTACATAATGTAATTTCTTAAAAGCCTGTCGGAGCGAAAGCCGCTCTGCGGTGCGTAATGCCATATACAAGAAAAACAATGCTAAAAGCAGTGCACAGGAAGGCAATGTGCGCAATATGCCATATATGGTAAACTCCTGAAGCAGCCAATCAAAGAACAGATAAAGTGCGGTTGCGACTGCCTGTGCAATGACACTGTACCAGAATGAGCCGAAAGAAAATGTAAGCCAGCTTAAAAAGAATGAAAACAGCAATGCACCCAAAAACTGAGACAAGGAACCATACAGCATAGCTGTCACACAGGACATGACAATTAAAACCGGACGTGTGCTGATATATTCACTTAGGAAGGTCTGGATATATCCGCGCAAATACAGCCCCTCAAAGAACGCAGGCAGTACAATCACGGCAAGAAGTGTGGCTATCGAAACCGCATTCCCGAAAGGAATATCTAATATTGCAAAGCGCAAAGAAAGGCTGTCTGTATGCTGAATACGATAAACCAGATAATCCACAAAAAAACGAATACAAGCAGCAAACAAGCCGATACAAATCGTAAAGGAAACCCGTTCTGCCGTGAAATTTGCAGGCTTTAGTTTGGGACGAAACACCTCTTTTTTAGGCATCAGAAGATGCAGCAGTACAATCGGGAGCATCATTGCCGCCGCATCAAAAAGCAGCGCAAACCATTCTGGATACAGCGTCAGCATGTCCGGAAGGAACGCATCAGCACCTATCAAAAGCGCGAAGCAGACAAAAAGTGACAGGCATAACCGTAGGGCAGATTTACTTTTCATCGCACTCTATGCACCTGCCTTTCGGTCAAAATATAGTGACACGGAATGTCGGTCTTTTCCCGTGGAAGCGGCTGACTTTGCAGATAACGCGCAGCACAAAGCACAATTTTGCACATCTCCGTATGCGCTAAAAATCGGTCATAATATCCACCGCCATATCCAAGGCGATATCCTTTGGTGTCTGCGCTGAGACAGGGTATGATACATAAATCGATTGCCTCGGGCGAAATGACTGGTGCCGTATCTGCAGGCTCCCGTATCCCAAATCGACCGGCACACAGAGCGTCTAGAGTATCTATCCGGCGTGCTGTCATCTGTCCTGCACCTTCACAGCGAGGAACACATAGGGCCTTTCCAGCTTTTAGCACCGCTGTCAGGATCGCATCGGTTTGCAGTTCCAGCTCTGTGGAGCAGTAGCAAAATACCGTTCTTGCGCTCTGATAAACAGGCAGCGCAAGCAATGTTTGTGTAATCATATGCGCGCGTGCACTTCGTTCTTCCAGATGCTCCTGCGCACGCTGCTCCAAAATCAAGCTTCGAAGTGCTGCCTTACTGCTCATAACAAACGGCAGCGGCAATTTCATCTGCCTTCTGCTTTCCACACAATACCTCACACATCTTGAGCCCCAGCGCAAAGGCTGCACCCGCACCGCGTCCGGTTAGAAAATGACCGTCCTGTACACAGGGAACTGCCTGAGGCTTGGCACCCTGCATACCGGATTCCATGCTCGGATAACAGGTTGCACATCTGCCCTTGAGCAGCCCCATTTCACCCAACACCACGGACGGTGCCGCACAGATTGCTGCGATATAAGCGCCGCGTGCATTCATCTGTTCGATACATTCACGCACAAAAGCAGAGTCATGCAGATTGTGAGAACCGGACAGACCGCCCGGGAGAAAAATCATTTGCGCATCAGAAAGATTAAGTTCGTCCGGCTCAATATCAGCAACAACAGGGATCTGGTGTGAGCCGACCACCGTCTTTCCGGTGACACCCACTGTTTGAACCGAAACGCCGCAGCGGCGCAGCAAATCAACCGGAGTCAGCGCTTCAACTTCTTCAAAACCTTCTGCTAAAAATACATATACCATGGTTTGCATCCTCCTTTTTAATTATACATTAAATTCATATAGCCATTTTGTGAAACCACATTTTTCCCATGCCACTTGATACAGCCAAATGCTTCGCCGTCTGTGCTTGGCACACAGGCGCGAAGCTGTGTTTGCCCTGTCTGCGCCATCAATGCAGATAGAAACATATTGTGCTCTCTGCATATCAGCTCCTGTGCCCAGATACCATTCTCTTCCTTCCAGACAAAGGCATAGCCTAAGAGCCTGCCCTCATTTTCGAGTACAAAGGCACTGCCTCCCAATACTTCGAACATGGTAAGCTGCGCCTGCCACTGCTCCGGTGTGCGCAGGACAGCAAGCGGGCAATCTGCCAGCCGGCTGCGATAAAGCGCTTCGCAAGCGGGTAAATCTTTAGAAGTCATCGCACGAAGTTCATTTTGAATCATGGGTTTGCATTCCGCAAAATCAATAGTATCCAGTGTAAATGCAGGCAGATAACCAAACGGACGATAGAAATCAAATAACCACTTTTCCTGTGGAATCAGGATAGATGCTGCAATATCATGCTGTATATCCCACGAAAAGCTCCACTGCAATAGCTCGGACATCAAATGGCGGCGGCGAAAGTCTGGGTGCGTACAGGCACCATAAATATAGGTTGCGGGTACGGTTTTTCCATTTGCCAGAAGTGTATATGGCAGCATTTGCACCATCGCTGCAATACGCCCGTCCAGCACATACACTACTGTCGTGTCCAGCGCAAAAACATGTCCAAAATAATAATCATTAAATCCTGTGTCATCAGGAAAGCAAACTTCCCAAAGTGCACGAATTTCCGGCATATCTGCAGCTTCAGCAAACCTGATCATTGTGCGGCCTCCACCGGAACAGCAACATACTTCTTTGCCATAAATTCTGGATAATAGGAGTGCTTTGCCTTGCGCAGGCCCTCCAGTCCAAGATCCTCCTCGCGGTTTACATACATAACATCAGTGCAATTGTGTTGGACAAACTGCTGATTGATCATCTGGTATGCGCCCTGAATATTATGGTCTGCCTTTTCAATTTGTACAACATACATATCATCAGTTGCCTTACAGCCAAATGTAAAGGCGATTACCTGCTCATCAAGCCGCAAAATACCGCCGCGCAGATCAAGCTCTGTCCAGTAGTTCAGACCCGCGCCAATAGCGCAGGTTTCTCCGAAAAATGCTGTTTCTCTCGCACAGCCATTCAGTTCACACCATTTGAAGTGAAATTTCAGTGCATCTCTTACATTTTCGGGCGTAATATCCTCATAACGCCATCTGCCCTCATAATTTGCAAGAAAGCGATTGACCATATTGCGCTTGGATTGCAGCTTCTTTCCGGACAGTGTCTGCAGCTTTTCACTGAGGTAAACATAGTCAGCTGCTCCTTCATTGTAAGAAAAAGCAAACCGACTTGGGCAGCATGCTTCTATCCGCGGAATCATATCCTCTGCAACGGATACCATCACAAACGGAATACCACGCTCTCTGGCATCTTCTTCGAGTGCGGCAATCGGCTTACACAAACTGCCCTCTCCAATCGGTGCAAGATACATTTCCTGCCCAGAGTCGCTATCCTGCATTTTTACCAGAAGAAACTCCTCAAAAAAACAAATCTGCGTGTGATAATGTCCACGCCAGATATATAAATCAACGAAACAGTGTTCACATAAATGATAGTTATGCGCTTGGGCACACGCCTCGACACGAGGCTTGTCCTCGAGCGTAATCTCTCGAAAATCCAATAACATAAAAACCTCTTTATTCTTGATATCCTAGTATTTTCCTTAACATCGTCTGCTGCAAGACTGTATAATATGCGCCATCTTCTGTTATTCTGTTAAGATATCTGCAAACAGCCCTGCATATCATGGTCGAGAATCTATATATTCATTCCTTTCTTCCGCCGAATAATCGTGTCTTGATAACAATGAGCAAAAATAGAGGCAGCTTCATCATACGCCCTATACGGCTGGGCTGCTTGCACAAGCGATAAAACCATTCCAGATTGAGACGGATAAAAATTTCAGGTGCGCGCTGTACTGTACCTGCAAAGACATCGAGAGAACCACCAAGTCCACAGGACAGCGTAACAGGCAGTTCATCTAAATGCCCCGCCATAAATCGTTCCTGCTTGGGCGCTCCAAGACAGGTAAACATCACATCTGCCCCACCGGCTGCCTTGACTGCATCTACCGCCTGCTGTTCGTCTTGAAAATAACCGTCCTGTGTGCCTGCAATGATAAGCCCCGGGTACTTTTTTTGCAGATTGGCTGCTGCCTGCTCTGCGACCCCGGGCTTTGCGCCCAGCAAAAACAGGCGCATTCCTTCTTGGGACATGCGGTACATCAGCGCATCTGCAAAATCGATGCCCGGCACCTTGCCTGCAAGCGGTACTCCCAAAATACGCGCTGCATATATAACGCCAATACCGTCTGGAAGCACAAAAGATGCGCGGTTTACGATATCCCGAAACACCGGATCCTGAAGCGTCTCATAGACGATCTCAGGATTCGGTGTTACGACATACCCTTTTTTACCCGCGCGAATCTGCTCCATTGCGGCATCTACCGCTTCCATGAGCGTAACATTATGAAAAGAAACACCTAAAATATTTGCAGTTTTCACGGATACCTCTCCATTTTGAATCATTTTATATCTATTCTATTTTATCGCATTTCCCCCGAAACTACAAGACTTAATTGCCATTCTTCCAGCTTTTGGGGGATTCTCCAATTTTTGCGCCATAAAAACAGCCCTGCATCGGAGTTGATGCAGGGTCTGATTTCATGAGTCTAATTAGATATGCTGACAAATATGCCGTCCCATTTCATGGGTCGTACAGACCGGCTGTCCCGCTGATGCAATGTCAGCTGTGCGATATCCGTCCGCCAGTGTCTGCTCCACAGCTTTTTCAACCGCTGCTGCTTCTGCGGTCAAACCAAAAGAATACCGCAGCATCATGCCGCAGGATAGAATGGTTGCAATCGGATTTGCAATTCCCTTTCCGGCAATGTCCGGCGCAGAACCATGAATCGGCTCATACATACCCGCACCGCTTTGTCCAATTGACGCAGAAGGCAGCATACCGATAGAACCTGTAATCATAGATGCTTCGTCAGAAAGAATATCGCCAAACAGATTGCCCGTCAAAATCACATCAAACTGTTTTGGATTGTGAACGAGCTGCATAGCTGCATTGTCCACATACATATGCTCAAGCGTTACGTCCGGATATTCCTGTGCGATTCGGGTGACAGTCTCCCGCCATACTCTGGAGGTCTCAAGCACATTTGCCTTGTCTACACTTGTAACCTTTTTGGAGCGCAGCCGCGCCATAGCAAAAGCACGGTGAGCGATGCGTTCCACCTCGTGAACGCTGTAACACATATCATCACAGCCCATTTCACCCCAACCCTGTGCACTTTCCTTTCGATAATGCGCTCCGAAATATACGTCTCCCGTCAATTCACGGCACACCACCAAATCAAATCCATCTCCAATGATTTCTTTTTTGATTGGACAGGCATCTGCCAAGGCGGGATACATCACGGCAGGACGAATGTTCGCAAATAACCCAAGTGCGGCACGCAATCCCAAAAGCGCCTTTTCCGGACGCTTTGCAGATGGAACCGCGTCCCACTTGGGGCCGCCAACCGCACCCAACAGCACCGCATCAGCCTGCTTACAGACCGATATGGTATCCTCTGTCAGCGGAATCCCGTATGCGTCAATCGAGCAGCCGCCTGCCAGCACTTCCTCGAAATGGAAGGTATGCCCAAATTTCTTTCCCACACATTCCAATACGTCCATCGCTTCAGAGACAATTTCCGGTCCAATCCCATCGCCTTTAATCACTGCAATTTTATATTTCATCGCCGCTATTCCTCCTGCTCTCTTGCCTTGAGTGACGGAAGCAGTCCACCTGCTGCAATAATTTTCTGAATAAAGGGTGGAAATGCAATTGCCTGATAGGTTTCGTTCTTGGTCAGGTTGGTAATGAGTCCACTGTCAAAATCAACCGAAACCATATCGCCCGCCTCAATACGTGCGGCAGCCTGCGCACACTCCAAAATGGGAAGCCCGATGTTAATAGCATTGCGATAGAAAATACGAGCAAAGGAGGCTGCAATCACGCAGGATACCTTGTTTTCTTTTAGTACCATCGGCGCATGCTCGCGGGAGGAACCACAACCAAAATTCCGGTTTGCTACTATCAAATCCCCTGCCTGTACTCGATGTACAAATTCTGCATCAATATCTTCCATCGCATGCGCTGCCAGCTCTGCTGGATCTGCAATATTCAGATAACGCGCCGGAATGATAACATCAGTATCTACATTATCTCCATACTTAAAGACCGAACCTTTTACAATCACAGAAAGCCCTCCTCTTTACTTTATCACATCTGGCGCACAGATATATCCCATTATAGCCGAAGCCGCTGCAACAGCTGGACTTGCCAGATAAATTTCACTCGTAATATGTCCCATACGGCCTACAAAATTACGGTTTGTGGTCGAAACGGCACGTTCTCCATGTGCCAGAATACCCATATGCCCACCCAAGCAGGGGCCACAGGTCGGCGTGGATACAATTGCGCCTGCCTGAATGAAAATTTTTGCCAAGCCTTCCTCAATACATTGCAGATAAACCGCTTGTGTTGCCGGAATGATAATGGTACGTACCCCATCTGCCACATGACGCCCCTCCAGAAGCTTTGCTGCCACGCGCATGTCTTCAATGCGTCCATTGGTGCAGGAGCCAATGACAACCTGCGCAATTGCAACATTCTCTATCGCGTCGATTGGCTTGGTATTTTCAGGCAGATGTGGACAGGCAACCATTGGGCGCAGTGCAGACAAATCGATTTCATAGGTTTCGTCATAAACTGCATCTTCATCTGCCTCAAAAATCGTGATTTCCCTCTGGATTTTACCGCGCATGTACTCCATCGTATGTGCATCTACCGGAAAAATACCGTTTTTGGCACCTGCTTCAATTGCCATGTTGCAAATGGTGAAGCGATCGTCCATAGAAAGCTCAGAAACGCCTTCCCCAGTAAATTCCATGGAACGGTAAAGAGCGCCATCTACGCCAATCTTGCCGATAATATATAAGATAACGTCCTTACCGGAAACCCAAGGCGCCTTTTTACCCTTGAGTATAAAACGAATTGCGGAGGGCACCTTAAACCACGCCCTTCCGGTTGCCATGCCCGCCGCGAGATCGGTTGACCCCACACCCGTGGAAAATGCCCCCACCGCTCCGTATGTACAGGTATGGGAATCCGCGCCAATAATCAATTCTCCAGCTGCGGTCAAGCCTTTTTCCGGCAGAAGTGCATGTTCAACTCCCATGTCTCCAACATCATAAAAATGCGTTATATGATGTTTTTTCGCAAATTCCCGACAGATCAGGCATTGCTCTGCCGACTTGATATCTTTATTCGGTGCAAAGTGATCCATGACCAGCGCAATCTTTTCTCTGTCAAACACGGTATCAAATCCAGCCTTTTCCATTTCGCGAATGGCAACCGGTCCTGTAATATCATTTGCAAGCGTTAAATCCACAGATGCTTCAATGAGCTGTCCTGCCTGCACCGAAGGAAGTCCGGCATGCTTTGCCAGAATCTTTTGTGTCATTGTCATTGCCATAATTACGAGTCCCCCATCATTCTAGTTTGTTGATACCATTGATATATGCCTTAATCGATGCCTCAATAACGTCTACAGCAACGCCGCGTCCGGTTACCACCGTGCCGCCATCTGCCGAAATCTTTACAATTGCTTCTCCCTGTGCATCTTCGCCGTCTGTCATTGCTTTAAGCGAATAATCTTCAAGCACAATATCACGTCCTACGATCTTATTGATTGCACGGAATGCAGCGTTGATTGGGCCATCAGATGCCGCAACCCGTTCTACCAACTCCTCTCCGTGCTGAATCCGAATGACAGCCGTAGAGGTGATAGAATTTCCCGAATTGATTACAAAATCCACCAGCGCATAGCGCTCATCTCCTGAAACCGGAATGATACCAACCAGCGCCTCCAAGTCTCGATCCTTGATGACCTTTTTCTTATCCGCAAGCAGCTTGAACTTGGCAAATGCGCTGTCGATCTCTTCTGGGGTCAGTTCATATCCCAGCGCGGTCAGACGTTCCTCAAACGCATGACGTCCGGAATGTTTGCCCAAAACAATCGAATTCTGTGGAATCCCCACCGATTCCGGTGTGATAATCTCATAGGTCTCTTTGTTCGCGAGCACACCATGCTGATGGATTCCCGACTCGTGGGCGAAAGCATTGGCACCAATAATCGGCTTAGTTGGAGCAACCGGCACACCAGTAATGGTCTGAATCAGCCTGCTCGCACGATAAATTTGTTTTGTGTCAATGTTGCAGTCTACCTGATAATAGTTCTTCCGCACGCGCATTGCCATAACACATTCTTCCATGGAAGCATTTCCGGCACGTTCTCCTATGCCGTTGATGGTACATTCAATCTGTCCAATGCCGGCTTCCACACCTGCCAGAGAGTTTGCAACTGCCATGCCAAGGTCATTATGACAGTGACAGGATAAAGTTGCGCGTTCAATACCCTCTGTGTGCTGGGTCAAATAGCGGATCAGGGCAGCATATTCGTCCGGTGCCATATAACCAACGGTATCTGGCACATTCAGTGTCGTTGCACCTGCACGAATGGCAGTTTCAAATGCACGGCATAGAAAATCCTTATCTGAGCGGCAAGCGTCCTCTGCCGAAAACTCAATATCTTCCATATACTGCTTGGCGTAAGCTACATGGTGCGCGATGCGCTCCAATACTTCCTCCGGCTTCATTTTGAGCTTATATTCCATATGCAGTGGAGAGGTCGCCAAAAATACGTGAATTCGTGCTGCATTGGCACGTTTTATGGCATTGTATGCAGCGTCAATATCCTTTTCTGTACAGCGCGCCAGCGAACAGATCACCGGATCATGCACATTTTGTGCAATCGCAGAAATTGCAGCAGCATCGCCGGGAGAGGCAATGGCAAATCCGGCTTCAATAATATCCACCTTCATTGCTTCAAGCTGACGTGCAACCTCGATTTTTTCATTCAGATTCATGCTGCAGCCCGGGGACTGTTCCCCATCACGCAATGTGGTATCAAAAATTCGAATTGTTCTTCCCATGTCAAAACCCTCCAAAGTAAAAATAAAGTGTGGGACTGAAACAAAAAGGCTCCGTCCCTTAAAATACCTTTAAGAGACGAAGCCAGAAACTCCGCGTTACCACTCTTATTGCCGCCCAAAAGCGACCACTCTGCGCACATCAAGCAATGTGCTTTCCCATTAACGGAGGAAAAACCGGTAGAGCCTACAATCAAAGTTCAGCCCACAGCTCCCGAGTGAGCTTCACCGCAATTCGATACTGCTTTTCACCAGCCAGCAGCTCTCTGCAACCGAAATATACGACTACTTTACTCGTTCATTGCTTTTATCAATTTAGCCCACGAAAGACTATGGCTATATAATAGCCCCTTTCCGAACACCTGTCAAGAGGAAATTTGCAAAATTTATTTGCTTGCATCTATTCTCAAAATTCTATAAAATGGAAGATAGAACGGAATCAAAATTATTCGGAGGTATCGACTATGATCGAATGGATACAAGGAATGGACTATAACCTGCTCAGTTGGATCATTATCAATTTGCGCGAGACATGGCTCACTCCCATTATGACCTTCATTACATCACTCGGCAATGTAGGCGCGGTTTGGATTGTACTCTCCCTTATCCTGCTCATTCGCCCCAAAACCCGAAAATGCGGCATCGCCATGCTTACAGCCCTGCTGTTGGGCTTGCTCGTTGGCAATGTAATGCTCAAAAATATCATTGCCCGTCCGCGTCCCTTTGCCGCCTATCCAGATATTATGCCGCTTGTTATGCCGATAGACCCCTTTTCGTTTCCGTCTGGACATACTTTGTCGTCTTTCTGTGCGGCGTCTGCATGCTTTGCCTATCACAAAAAAGCTGGTGCAGTCTGTGCTGTTCTGGCGCTGCTCATTGGATTTTCTCGCCTCTATGTCGGGGTGCATTATCCAACCGATGTATTGGGCGGCATTGTAATCGGTATTATTTTGGGCTTCCTTTCGGCTTATTTGGTCAATAAAGTTTGCGATTCTGTGCGTTTCAGACGAATTCGAAGCGAATTATAAGAACCGAAATATATGTCTCTCTTTTTATAAGCGGCATCGTCAAAAACCAAGGTACAACGCCTTGGTTTTTTGGCTATTTTGTAACATTTTGGATTCTTGTGTCCACTTTCTTGGTATGTGAGCCTTGTATTTCCTACAAGAATAGTGTATTATTGATTACAACAACAATTCCACATCAGCTTACCATGTGATTATTTAGAATTTCTAACGTGTAAGTATCCGATGCTCTCACAGATATTGGGGTTGTAGGAAAAAAATCTGGCGATCTGTCAGAAAGAAAGTAGGTTCACATATGAAGAAAGGAAATCCTTGGGCGCTTTTGCCCATAGCGGTATTCTTACTGCTTTTCATCTTGGTCGGTGTGATAGATCAACGTTCCGGCGGCATGTTTGGGGATTCGATGCCAGCAATCGTTGGATTTTTAATTGCACTCATCGTAGCTTTTCTGCAAAATCCTCCCGAAAAGAAGCTCTCATTTGACGAAAAACTCAATGCCATGGCACGCGGTGCAGGCGAAGAAAACATTATGATCATGTGTCTGGTGTTTATCCTCGCAGGTGCATTTTCTGCCTCTGTTAAGGCAGCCGGCGGTGCCGATGCAACAGTAAATTTTGGTCTGTCTATCCTGCCCGGGAATATTGCAGTCGTCGGTCTTTTCATCATTGGCTGCTTCATTTCCACCTCCATGGGTACATCGGTAGGTACGATTATTGCGCTGGCTCCCATTGCAATCGGTATCAGCGAAAAGACTGGTATCACAATGGCGCTCTGTATCGGTGCAACGGTTTGCGGTGCAATGTTTGGCGACAACCTTTCTATGATTTCGGATACCACCATTGCTGCAACACGTACACAGGGCTGTGCAATGAAAGATAAATTCCGCGAAAACTTCAAAATTGCATTGCCCGCAGCAATCATCACCGCTGTTCTGTTCTTTATGAGCACACGTGGGGTAAATTACGTGCCCACAGAAGCACTCACCTATGATTTTGTACGAATTATCCCGTATCTGGTTGTTCTTATTGGCGCACTTGTGGGATTAAATGTATTCTTGCTGTTGGCTGGCGGTACAATCCTGTCTCTTGCCATTGGACTTTTCTATGGAGATTTTGCTTTCCTCGATATTTTTAAGATTATGGGCGACGGCATCATGGGTATGTATGATATTACAGTTATCTCCATTATTGTCGCTGGTGTTGTTTCCCTTGTACGACAAAATGGCGGCATTGACTGGGTATTGTACATCATTCGCAAGTGTATCCATGGACGCAAGGGTGCCGAGGTAGGTATTGCGGCATTGTCCTCCGTGGTAGACTGCTCGACTGCAAACAATACCGTTGCAATTGTGATTGCAGGCCCGATTGCAAAGGAAATTGCAGCGGACTATGATATTGATCCCAAACGGACCGCTTCCCTGCTGGATATCTTCACTTCTGTTTTCCAAGGCATTATCCCGTATGGCGCACAGCTGCTTTATGCAGCTGCTGCAACCGAAGCAGCAATCACTCCAATTTCTTCGATTGAAATCGTCCGCTACTGCTACTACCCAATATTACTGGGTATCAGTGCACTATTCTTTATCTTCTTTACAAAGAGCAAATCAAAATAAAAAATTGTGCGCACACCGACCTGAGCCCTAAACGGGCTCAGGTCTTTTGTCTGCAAATTTATGTGTCCTTCGTACTGCGTCCGTGGTGGTGATTTTCGCCCTGCTCTAATTCCACAATCTGCCAATAAATATCCCCCGGCAAAGCCGGGGGTATTTCACATGCGGGCAAAGCCCTCTGATCCTCGCGGACACGTCAAACGTGTAATACGATCTGCCAGCCGCGCAGGAACCTGTTACTTGCTACCCGTAAACGGGCCAACTTCACTCATCGTGAGTTGTTCGCCCAATTGATCCTCTTTCAGTTGGTTCTTGATGTACTCCGCAATTCGGCTTTCGTTCTTTCCTGCCGTATCCACATAGTACCCTCTGCACCAGAACTCTCTGCTTCGATACTTGTATTTCAGTTCGCCGAATTGCTCATATAGCATCGTGCTACTCTTACCTTTCAGATATCCCATGAAGCTCGACACCGACAACTTCGGCGGTATCTCGACCAACATATGCACATGGTCTGGGCATACTTCTGCTTCTACGATTTTTACGCCTTTCCATTCACATAGTTGTCGCAAGATCTTTCCTACCTCAACTCGTTTTTCTTTGTAAAATACTTTCCGGCGATATTTTGGTGCAAATGCTACACTGTTCTGAATCACACATTTTGTCAAATTCTGGCTCTATGTAGCCGGCTGTCTGGAAGAAGCCGGTGTAATCCTCTCCAGTGCAGCCTTTGATGAAAATGTGGCAGAATCGCTCATCATCCTTATCCACAATATAAATTCGTTCTATAATCGTCTGGATCAATGTGACCAGAACCTCCGGCTGTGCATCTTTTGCATATTCTGCAAAAGAGAGCAGCCGTTCTTTTGTCTGTTCCAAATCTCGAATAGCTACCATGCTGTTTTTTCTGCTTTCTTCCAGTCTGGATAGCATACGCTCCGTTTCACGCAGTTCCTCAGACATGGACTGAATATCATCCTGAAGATAGCAACGGATACTTTCGTCTACTTCACGCATATTTCTGGTCTGGGCAGCAATGTCTGTCTGCAACTTTTCCCGTTTTCTTTTTAAGATTGCGTATTCCTGTGATGTGCTGGACTGTTGCAGAATTTCCTCAATCTTGATTTCAAGGATTTCTTTGAAATACGCACTATTCTCATCTGACATATCGGAAAGCTGCTGTACGATAAATTCATCCAGTAAGACACCATCTACCGCTTTGAAATTGCAGGTCTTTTTCCGGTATCCGGGGCAGACATATTTAAAGCGTGGTTTTCCATTTGTCCAGCGGTTGGATTCTGGAATGACACTCAGCCGCTTTCCACAGCAGGGACAATGTACAATTCCTGCCAACAGGGCATTTGTTTTTCGATGTGGGCGGTTGTATTTTTCTGCAATGGCATCCAGAAGTTCCTGTGTTTCTATCCAGCGCTCACTGGAAATAAAGCCTTCATGTCTGCCAACGGCAATAATCCATTCGCTAATCGGTTTGTTCTCCGTAGTCTGCACAAACTTTGGAGAAATGAATGTGCTGTCGCTGTCCTCATATTTCTCCTGATCCGTTTTATTATAAGCAGATAATCCATGCTGACCGTCAAAATCAGCCAGATCGCCAAACACATTTCCCTCATGGTCAATAAAATAATCATAGCTGCGTTTGTCTGCGGTACAGTAAATGGGATTTCTCAGAACCAATCTTGTAGTGGATGCGTTAAACTCTGCACCCGCAGGTGTTCGGAAGCCTTCTTTATTCATCTGCTTTGCAGTGGTCTGAATGCTACGGTTCATACGGAATAACTCATACAATCGCTGAACCATTCTTTTTTCTTCTGGAACGCTGACTAAGTAGTTGTAAGCCGATTTCCCTTTTCCACTGCCTGTTGTTACTCTCTGAACCTGAAAGCCCATCGGGGTATTTCCGCCGAGCCACCGTCCGTCCTTTGCCAGTTCCATCATGTTATCCGTAATTCGTTCGGTCAGGGTGTCACGCTCAAATTCTGCAACTACGGCGAAAATCTGAATAAAGATTTTGGAAACGCCGGATGCGGTGTTAATCCCATTGGAACAAATCAGCAGGTCAACATTGTATTTTTCAAGGAAGTCCATCAGACGAAGCAGATCGGTGGTCTTTCTGCCAATACGGTCTAACTTGTAGCAGACAATAGCTCTGATTTTCCCGTCCTGAACATCATGGAGCATTCTCTGAAAATCTGGTCGGTCAGAATAGTAGCCGCTCAGTCCCTTATCCTCATACTCCATAAAATTGTAATCATCATCCAGATGAAGTTCCTTTTTTGCATAATCGGCACACTGCTTAAACTGTACACCGATACTGTCCCCTTTATTGGTGATGCGGGACTTTCGGGCATATATTGCAATACCTCTTGTGTCAGAATCCATTCTTTTCATTTTCCTCATGTGATATTCACCTCCAAACTTATCATACTGCAAGACCTGAGATCTCCTCAAGTTTGTGACCGGATCTGCGTACCATCTGGATCAGGCAATACAATGTCTGCGGATCACAGGTGCGAACTTCCTGTGCCACAAACTCAGCCCGTTTTTCCTGAAATTTTCCCATCGTTTCTTCAAAATGTTCTCCTTTGTGAATAACAGCGATCAAATAATTCCCTCCGTTTCTTCTCCTGTCTGTTTTCAACTTTGAACCGAATCGGTTGGAAGTTAAAACAAATAAAAATGAGCCATTACACGGAGTGCCAAAGTAACATACAAAAACTTTTGTACATTTGACATTTCCATGTAACAGCCCATATACCGAAGGATTCTATCCATTCGTATCGTTCAGCCCTAAACGGGAGCATACCCGTAAATAAATATATTTTGAAGAATATTCGTAAGCATTATTTTATTTTCCATGTTTATTGTACTGGATGATTGAAAAAATAACAAGTATGTCGAAAGCTACCTGATAAAAATTATTTTTCTTCCCTGCAAGCTGTGAAGCATTATTTTGAAAATTTCTCTTTCGGAGATTTTTTCAAAATTGTATTTCAGGAAACGTTCAGAATGAACGAGCAGCCATCCTCGCAAGAGGATGTTCAAAGGGGATTGGGGATGCTGCTCCAACAAGCGAATGAGCAAACAGAGGAAACAGGGACCTGTTTGCCCTGCTTGCCAATTTGTAAACCTGTACAGGTTTGCCCTGCTTGCCAATTTGTGAACGGACAAAATATCGGTAGGATGATTCCCAAGTCGGGAATGATTTTGCTGTAGCACTTATGGTCAATTCGTCCACAAGCTGAAGGCCTCTTTTTTAATTTTTGAACTTGTGCCCAACTTGGTTACAAGTGAAATAAAGAACTCTCACAATCAGACTTGTTCCCAAATCGGGAACAAGTGAAAGGACAGAAACCGCACTTCTCGCCAATTTGGCGAGAAGTAAGTTCGTGTCAAGTTGGCACGAAGTCAAAAACAATAACTGGCAATTTTAACTCCTGCTCAAATTTGGCAGAAATTAATTTTTATTCCCGACGAGTTGGAGAGGATTTTACTTCCCGACAATTTGTCGGGAAGTTGTGCTGTAACTTCGGACCAAATTGGTCTGAAGTGATATGGAAAAATACAAACTGGCAAGCAGGACAAGGTGGCACCATTTTACTTATTTTGCAGATTTTTCATCAGAATAATCTACGCCAAATTGCTTGCTCGGGAGAACACCCTTGAGACCCTTCGAATAATATCGGAGATATTGGCTACACAACTTTTCAATCGTTTTAGAAAAAGAACTTCGCCCCAAATTGAGACGAAGTTCCGTTCCTGTGATGTTATTTATTTTTGACTCAGTTCTAATCCTGTTTCGAAGGAACTCTAGAATTTCAGCATACTCTTTCTGGCAATTTTCATTGCTTCCACAGAATCTTCAGCTTCTTTAATTTTTGCTTTCAGAAGCTTTTTATCTTTTCCTTTTGCAACATCATGTTGGAGACGAAGCTCCACCAATCCTTTTTCTATTTCCATGATATTCTGAACATACTGTTCATAGACTGTATTGGAGTATGCCAAATCATGCTCATCATTCAGAAAAATTTCTCTAACGGAAACCATCAGTTTCGCAGATTGCAGAATGGTATTCTTTTTGCCAAGAACACCTGCGACTCCTACTGCTCCGCCAACACCGGCTCCTACACCAAGGCCAAGAATTGCACCACCGCCAACAATAGCAATAGTTCCTCCTGCCATACCCATGCCACCAACTGCAATTGCACCACCACCAAGATATGCAAGGCATGCACTCGTTAAGGCAGCACCACTAAGTCCTGCAAAATTTGACCCTACCAAAGCAACTGCAATCGAAGGAGCAAATGCACCTGCTGTAGCAATTGCTGCAATTGTAACCGCTGCCGTGATCGCCAGAGAAGTCAGTGCCGTTTTCAAAACTTCATTCAGCTCACGGATAACTTTGCCGTGACACTTTCTCAGACGCTTAATATATCCCTTGGCATAATAAGTTTCGGGGAATATCTCATCAAGATAATGATCTGCGTTTCCCTTACTAAATCCGCAGATAGGATTATGAAGTGCAGAATACTTTTTGCTTGGTGTCGCATTGCCTTTTTTATCAGTCTCTATCGTCAATGGATAATACGGTTCAAAGAGCATTGCTTCGAGCAAAATCAAACGAAACCAAGTATCAGTAGGAGAATTTGCTTCTATTTTTGCCAGGAGTTCCTGTTCTGAATACCAATGTAATGTTGCATCAGAAATCTGAACAAAACTTGCAAAACCTGCTGTCATACTTTGTTGCCATTCACCTAACCATTGCCGTTTCAACCCTCGAACACTTTCACCACCAACGGGAATCTTGGTTGTCTGAATATCATTCAAAGTAACATGGTATTCGAGATTATACAGTATCTCTGTTTCTTCAAGCGTTAAACCCAGTTTTTCAGAACTCATTCCGCTTCCAATCCTTTCGTAAATCCGCTGATCCTCTTGTCTGAAAGTATTTTTGCGGATGTTTTCGTACATTGCCTTAATATCTTTCACTTTTCGGGATTTTAATCCCCAGATGACATCTTCACCAATAGCGATAGCAAACCGTCCGATTCCTACATAGTTGATAGAAACCCAATATTTCTGACTAACAAGGGCATCTCCAACATCAACTATCGTGAACACTCCGGTTGCTACAGTCAGCATCCTTGCAATCATAGGATTGCCGGCTGGTTTAACATTACTCCAGTCAATATGACGAAGACCTGATAGATTGCAAATATGGCAGTTTTTGAGTTCCAATGCAAATCTTCGGATAAAGAAGAAACTACGAACAATACATTCGTTTGCAATAACTGGTAAGGCTTGTCTGCCGATTTCAGCTACCACACCCATCTCACCACGAAAATCAAATTTCAAAACAGTATCCTTAATAATCTTTCCGTTTTCATCGTGCTGAGTCAAAAAGGTTCCATTAAAAAGTTTGGAGAGGAACACAGATAAACCATGTTTACCGACCACCATATCTCTGAAGAAAGGCAGCACAGAAAGTTCCTTTGCAAGTGAAAGAATGGGGCAGGGGATTCCTGTACCACCTGTTTTACCTGCGGTACTGCTTGAACCAGCCATGTCACTTACCAAATGGAAAAACCATGTCAGCGTACCGTAGAGTATCTTAGTAGGGGTATCATCGCCAATGAATGGCCTGCTTTTTTCAGGGACATCGACAACAAGAAATATTCCTGAGGTATCTGTTCCATACGACTTATATGTAAACTGCGTGAGTAAAGAAAAAATCAGACCGACAATCGTTGGATGATGGGCAAAGTCTCTCAAATGGTGCTGAAGCCCTCCGCCAAAATCAGGAGTATTTCCGTCACTCGGTATTGGGAACAGCCTTTCCAAGTGCTTTACAGACGAAACCAGATCATCGCTTTCACAGCCGGTTAGGTTGGCGGCTTTCTTTACAAAATCTTCGATTTTATCACTTGCAATTTCTCTGCCATGTTCAAAGCTAAACTCGCCAACCCAGAGAACATCCAGCATACCACATAATATGCCACTTGCAACCGAAACCAAATAATCAAGGTTATCGGCTTGGCTGGACAACAGTTCAATCTGATTATCAAGATCATAGATTATCCGGTCTAAGTCAAAATCCGTTCCTAATACAAGTTGCTCATAGGGAACAAGACTAACTTCCAAATCCTTATTATCCACGTTGCCACCTCCAATCAATTCAAAAAGTCATCTGCAATCTGGTTTAGTTGCCCTGCAATTTCTTTGAAATCACAGTCCAAATTTAAGGTTCTAACGGTGATTTTATTGCCACTCATCCAATAGGTGTTATTGGGTTGAACAGCTTCGTCGGTCTGGGCATACAAGAGCATACCAGAAACTTCATGGGGTTCATCTCCAAACTGTGCGTCCTTATTCTTCACATAGGTGAATACCTGATACAAGTTGTTGGAATGAAGTGTGTGTGTGTCAAACTGTACCTGTGTCGTGTGAGAGTAATACTTGGCATCAATAATCAACACCTTGTTCCCACAAGACAGGGTAATGTCACTCTGCATAACCGGCAACATAGTGCTACTACAATCTTCGCCTAAAACCCACGGAATCTGAGCCGCAGATGTTTTTATCTGCGGATAGTGCCTACGATAGTATTCCAGAATGAATTTTTCGTAGAGCCTGCACATTCGCTGTTCATCAAGGAAATCCATCAGTTTTGTTGAACCGTCCGTGGTAGTCTGTAGAAGCCCTTTAATTACCATATAACAGAGAGATACCAACATCCTATATGACTGATTATTACGGTCATATCGTTGATTCCAGTTGATACTATGGACATCCAGTAACTCTACGCTATCAAAGTAGATCAGCAGCTTTTTGATTTCCTTTTTGCGTTCCTTGGATATTTTCGCTCTAAGCAGAATGTCAAAAGTTGTTTTGATTATGCGGTTATTATAGGCATTCGTCGAAAAATCATCATACGAGCAAACAAGCTGTTTTTTGCGGACTGCCATTGATGTGATGGACCCCGAAACCTCTATTTTGCCCCTTGGAGAAGACAACGGTTCTTCGGTCACAATGTACTCACGCATCAATCCACGCTTAATCTGTACGCCGACACCTCGACATAGAATTGCAGCCAGTAGTTCCGCTGTATTTTCAAAATCTTCCTCCAGAGCAACATCACGATAGCCCTGCTCGTTCAGAACTTGAAAAGCATAGGCGAGCATATGATATATGTTATGGTATCGGATCATTTTATTACCTCACGCAGAGTGTTCGTCCAAGTTCTTACCTTGGTAGGCTCATCGAACCAATACTCTTTCAGGAGAGGAATTAACTCAAACTCCACAACGGATTTGAGCCATTCATCATTAATCGTAACATTTGTGCAGAAATAGCTGTGTCCAACACAGAATCCTTCACCAAGGGATTCATCGCTGGCGATAGCTTCATTCAGCTGTTGAACAGAGCTAATCAGTTTATCAAATTTGGGGGTGTTTACATTCTTTCGATAAGCTCTGAAACCGGCGGAATCAAAAGCAGGCAGAATATCGAAAAATGCGAAACGACGGCGCAGTGCGTAGTCCAGCATAGCCAAACTTCTGTCTGCGGTATTCATCATACCAATGATATGGACATTGCTTGGAATAGAGAACTGCTCATCAGCATACAGCAACTGAAGCTCTACGCCACGCTTGTCATTCTCAATCAGCATAAACAACTCACCGAAGATCTTGCTTAGATTGCCACGGTTGATTTCATCAATGATGAAGAAATATGGGCGGTCATCGTCTGCGGCTTTTCGGCAGAACTCATAGAAAACACCAGTTTTCAGTTCAAAGCCCGTCTGTGTAGGACGGAAGCCCATGATAAAATCTTCATAGCTGTAACTCTGATGGAACTGAACCATCTTTACACGGCTGGTATCTTTCTCACCCATGATAGAGTAAGTCAATCGCTTTGCTGCAAAGGTTTTTCCTACCCCCGGTGCACCTTGCAGGATGATGTTCTTTTTGGTCAGAAGAAGATTTGTCAGAGTGTTGTAGCGTTCCTCACTCATGTAAACATCCTGCAAGAAGTCATCTGCGGTATAAGAATCATAGACCATTTCCGGTTCCTCGACACGGACTGTGTTCTGCTCAAAGTCTTCATCAACAAACAGAGCTTCCAATTTTGCTACATAGTCTGTATAACGAGTAATATCTGTCAATGTCTTGGTAACAGCCTTTCCTGGATGCTCCCATTCGCCCTTATGAGTCCAATTTACCTGACGATAATACTTGAAATCTGTAGGTTTCTTTTCGTCGTAGATAAATTCGGATGTGACAACACCTCTGCCAAGTACAGTTTTTGTACCTTTCTTTGCAATGATAATATCACCGGGCTTGATGTCGTGGATAAACTGCCATACTTCCAAAACAGCATTTTTGTATGTAGTGGTATTTCGCTCAGTACCACAGTCCTGCATTGCACTCTGCATCTGGCTTTTACTCTCATAGAGCATAGGATCACCAAGGTAATCACGACCAATAGTCATAATACCCTTATCGCAGAACTTCTCCCAAGCATCATACGGAGAATAGATCCAATAACGGACACCGCCTTGCTCAGTCAATACATCGTCCGTCATATTTTTCTTAGGGATGATGCCTTCGAAGATTAAATCATCAAACACTATATCAATGCTATTGTCTGCGGCAATTTTTTTACAACCACGGCAGATGCTGTTGGATTTATTTCCAGTCTGCTCATAGTAGTATTTTATGTTGTCCTGAGTTGCCTGCAATGCATTTCGCATATACTCGATACCGTAATCTGCGCCCATTTGGTTGATGAAATAAAGGGTTGTTTCAGTATTGGCTCTACGGGTATATTTGTCCCCTCTCATCATGGCAGCAAACAGCATTACCATCAACTTGTGGGATGTATCACCAAAGGCAGGGACTTCCTTGACCATGGCTTCGACTGCCTGATCCGCTGTGATTTCACCATCATAAGCCATTTTAGCGTACTTATACACGATTTTCTCACAGTCAATCTCAGCACCGACACGTTTAGCAACGCCACCATGAACGGTATCCAGGAACTCCTTCAGCATAGACAGGTCTGCAAAATATGCTTTTGCACGAACTTCTGCTGTATCAGAAAGCAGGTCATTCTTCAAATAGTTGTAGATTGCCTGTCTGCCAATTTCCATGGAATCATCGTCAATGAGAGTCTTCCAAAAGGACGGCAAGAGGGTATTGTTCCAAATGTAAAACGCATCAGAAACATGGGTCTTAACCGTATTTTCAGCCCATTCTGGGTGTTTTTCTCTTAAATAGTCTTTGTATTCTTTGCGAACTTCACTTACTGTTGTTCCAACATCCATTTATCTCACCAAACCTTTCAAAGTATATTATCTTCTGTGGGTGTAGTATTTTCAGCATCAATGTACTGCATAATATCGCCGTAATCACAATTAAGGACTTTACAGACACGCCCTAAAATCGCAAGATTAACAGGTTCATCTCTGCGAAGTTTTGTCATTGTATTTGGAGCAATTTCTGCTGCTTTACGCAAGTCTGCTTTGCTCATCTTCTTATCAACAAGCAATTTCCACATTCGGTTATATGAAATAGCCATGTATTTACCTCCTGTTTTCTTCTCTCACATTTATTGTAATTTATTCTAACAAATCGTATCCTATTTTTCAAGATATGTTCGCAACTGTATGCGATAACACCTGCATTCTTTATAAATCAATGTAAATATCATTCGCAACGTGTCCTTTCCGTTCTCTCCGGATAAGAAAGGATTAGTATCACTATATCAGTCTTAATATTATCAGTATTATTTTCGTGTCATTTTCACACTTTCAGAGGTGTCAAAATAACACTTCTGGAAGTGTAGAAATCACACCCCAAAAAATTTCATTCCTCATAACCACGGAAAGGATCAGTATCACTATAATCAGTATTATTACTTTGTAATTTTCACTGTTTTTGAATTGTGAATCCACAGTGAAAAGGCTGACCATCTCGGCCAGCCTTTGTGATAAATCGTTTGATTCAGTTATAGATCAGCTCTGAAACTGCAATCTCTTCAGCTTGTGCTTTCAGACTGTTCATGTGTGTCACCCATGCAAGTTGCTCTGTTTCCTTGTCTGGGGCTGGATTTTTCTCCAGCAAATCCGTCATAATCTGTTCGATACGCTTCTCACAGGTTTGCTGTATCTCACACAAATGTGGAAATAGTGTTTCTGTTAATACCATATCATTGAACAGAAATGGATTGTGTTCTTCCAGAAAGGTTCGCCGCATCCTTCCATATTTTCCGATCGGTCTTTCATCTGTATGTTTCAATCTGATGTTCGGAATGAAATAATCTCCACATTTGACATAAGTTAAATTCTGCTCCATCTACAATACCCTCCAATCAATCATTTTTCTTCGCTTTTATTGTAGCTTGAACCCAGCAGAATGGAAAGGATGTGACGGGACTCCTCCCAGAACATTAACCACCTGTTGATATACCTTTCTGGATGGTCTGCGAAGCCCTGCTTCAAGTTTATAGTAGTAGCTGGGAATTACCCCTATATGCTCCGCAAACGCTCTTTGAGACATTTTCAGAGCCGAACGGATATCTTTTTAACGCTTCATTATATGGAACTGAAAGAAAGGCTGCAAAATCGTCATAAAGGGTAGTGACATCCACATCCAACACCTCAGCAAGTCTGTTTGCCATGTTATAAGGAATTGGGCGTTTATTCTGTTCATACACCAGTATTGTTGATGGTACAACATCAACCTGTTCCGCAAGCTGTCTGGTGGTCAGAGATTTTCGCTGACGATAATATTTCAGATTATCGCCTGGGAGATTATTTTTCGGTTTTTCTTCAAATGGGATCGTTAGATGGAGCAACAGTCTGCCTTGGTAAAATTCATACAATGATGTGTGATTGACAGTATCATTGCAAATACAATATGATATTTGCAATTCCATTTAGGTCAGTTTACAAGGAACTACACGCAGACCGTGAAACGGGCTGCTGACAACAAACGGCGCTATGCTCCCGGCTGGGTGCATAGCACCTGTTTGTTG
>JAGZIW010000019.1 GCA_018366035.1 Butyricicoccus pullicaecorum
AGGACACACAAAAGTAAAGAATAAAAGACCGCACACTGTGTTTGACAGGAGTTGACCAGTGTGTGGTCTTTTTTATGTATGCCATGAAGCGCTGGACGACAACCATAGGATATTGGGATCGTATTGGAAAAAACAGCAATCTCCCTATATATGCACAAAAAAATACACAAGCCGCAGGCAAAAATATGACAATATGCCGTTTGAAATCTGGCAGTTTCTATGATATCATTAGATAATGAAAAAAGACAGATGTACTTGTGAGGTGGACAAAATGAAAAATGAACCAAAGTATTATTTGGTTGAGCGGGTGCTTCTGCCGGAAGTCTTTCAAAAGGTCGTTCGGGCAAACGCAGCGCTTAAGGCTGGTCACGTTCGTACAGCGAGCGAGGCAGCACAGAGCGTTGGTCTGTCCCGTTCGGCGTACTATAAATATAAGGACGGAATTCGTCCGTTTTATGAAGCGGCACACGACCGTATTATCACATTTCATTTGATGCTCTCTGACAGACCCGGGGTTTTGTCCAGTATTCTTGGATTGTTTGCTCGTGTAGGTGCAAATCTTCTGACCATCAATCAGAGTATTCCGATGAGCGGACAGGCGGCAGTTACAATTGCCGCCCGCACGGAGGAGATGAAATGTACCGTTGATGTATTGATGCAGCGCGCAGAGTCATTGGACGGTGTACTGCATATTGAAGTGGTGGCGAGTGAATAATGAGGAGGATATGTTATGTTAAAGGTTGCGGTAATGGGACATGGTACAGTTGGTTCGGGTGTATATGACGTATTTGAAAAGAATGCAGAGCAGATTGCGCATGCGGTGGGACAAGACGTTGAGGTAAAATATGTGCTGGATCTGCGGGATTTCTCCGAACTGCATTATGCAGATAAATTTGTGAAGGATTTTTCTGTCATTGAAAACGATCCCGAAATTTTGGCAGTTGCTGAAGTGATGGGCGGCGTCGGCGCGGCGTATGAGTTCAGCAAGCGCTGTCTCAGAGCGGGAAAAAGCGTTTGTACCTCGAACAAGGAGCTTGTCGCGACCCACGGGGAAGAGCTTTTGGAAATTGCAAAAGAGAATAATGTGAATTACCTGTTTGAGGCCTCGGTAGGCGGCGGTATTCCGCTGATCCGCCCCATGATGCAGTGTCTGGCGGCAAACCGGATTGAGGAGGTCTGTGGAATCCTGAACGGTACGACAAACTATATCCTGACGCAGATGATTCGAAACGGTGTATCCTTTTCCCATGCACTCGAGGAAGCACAGCGCCACGGCTATGCGGAAAAGGATCCGACCGCAGATATTGAAGGCGATGATGCCTGCCGCAAAATCTGTATTTTGGCAGACCTCGCCTTTGGCGATAAAATCGATCCAGATGCGGTATCCTGTGAGGGGATTACCAATATCACGTTAGATGATGTGGCAGCGGCAGACCGCATGGGCTATGCCATTAAGCTGCTTGGACGTGCAAAGCGTACCGAAAACGGTAAGGTATATGCGTTTGTTGCACCGCATCTTCTTGCAAAGACCAGCCCGCTCGCAAGCGTAGAGGGTGTATTCAACGGCATTTCTGTGACCGGAAACATGGTTGGCGAGGTTATGTTCTATGGACGCGGCGCAGGCAAGCATGCAACTGCATCGGCTGTGGCTGCCGATATGATAGATGCACTGGCGCACCGTGAAAAGCGCCGGCCGATCGAATGGGGAGATGGCTCTAAGCATCTGCTGCTGCCGCTCGATGACCTTGAGAGTGCATGGTATGTGCGCGGCACGGTGCCGGCAGAGCTTTGTGCACAGACAACTGAGGGCGCTGCAATTACGGTTCCGATGACAGCTGCGGAGCGCAGACAGCAGCTGCCGGACGCACAGGGCTTCATGCGCGTTCTGTAAGAAAAGGGGGGAACAGACACAATGGGTGTTTCAGTAAAGGTACCAGCAACGAGTGCCAATATGGGTTCGGGCTATGACAGCATCGGCATTGCGTTAAACCTCTATAATGTCATTACAATGGAGGAAAGTGACCACATTGATATTACTGATGTCAATGGACAAAAAATTCCAACAGATGACACAAATCTTATTTACCAATGTGCAAAAAAGGTGTATGATATTTGTGGAAAATCACTCTCAGGTCTGAAGATCACAGAGAATTGTGCGATTCCGCAGACGCGGGGCTTGGGTTCTTCTTCTGCCTGCACGGTTGCCGGTATTCTGGGGGCGAATGCACTTTTGGGGGAGCCGCTGGATCAGGAGAATGTGATTGATTTGGCAGCGTCTATTGAGGGGCACCCAGACAACTCCACACCAGCAATCTTGGGCGGATTTTGTGTGGCACTTTTGGAATATGGAAAGGTATGGAGTGTACGGGTACCTATGAATGGTACGGTCGATTTTATTACGTTCATTCCGGATTTTGAGCTTTCAACCGAAAAGGCGCGTGCAGCCTTGCCAAAACAGGTGGCACATCATGATGCAGTATTCAATCTCGCACGCGCAGCGCTGCTTGCCGGTTCACTGGTTACTGGAAAGCTGGAGAATGTTGGCGTGGCAGTAGGCGACTGCCTGCATCAGCCCTATCGTTTTGGGCTGATTCCGGACGGGACGGAGATCGTCCATGCAGCAAAGCGTATGGGTGCGCTCGGCGCTTTTATTTCTGGTGCCGGACCTTCCATGATTGCAATCGTAGATTCCGCAGATAAAACATACTTATCCCGCGCACAAATGTATTGTGAGCAGCACTTTCCGCACTGGAAGCCAATGCGTCTGACCTGTGATGAGGTCGGTGCAACAGTGACACGGTTTTAATTCAGCATCGTAAGGACTGACGAGAGTGTCAGCCCCGAAGGAGGATATAAAGAAAATGAGCTTAATTGTACAGAAGTTCGGCGGCACTTCAGTGGCGAATACAGAGCGGCTGCAAAATGTCGCGGATATCGTCACTTCTACCTATAAAGCAGGCAATCAGGTCGTGGTTGTGGTCTCTGCACAGGGGGATACGACCGATGAATTCATTGAAAAGGCGGCACAGCTCAACGATCGTCCGTCCAAACGTGAAATGGACGTCCTGTTGTCTGCGGGCGAACAGATTTCCATGGCGCTGCTGGCAATGGCAATTCAGAAATTGGGGTATCCGGTCATCTCTTTAACCGGCTGGCAGGCTGGCATCGAAACAGATATCAATTACTCAGAGGCAAGGATTCGCAATGTGACAGGGGAGCGTATCCGTTCGGAGCTTGACCGCAACCGCATTGTCATCGTTGCCGGATTTCAGGGCATCAACAAGCAGGACGATATTACAACACTGGGACGCGGCGGCTCGGATACAACTGCGGTTGCCATTGCAGCAGCACTGGGGGCAGACCTGTGTCAGATCTATACTGACGTAGACGGTGTATATACAGCTGACCCACGGGTAGTCAAGGGTGCACGCAAGCTTGAGGCAATCACCTATGATGAAATGCTGGAGCTTGCAACACTGGGCGCGCAGGTTTTGCACAACCGTTCAGTAGAGATGGCAAAGAAATATAATGTCGATTTGGAAGTCGTATCCAGCTTTACCCGAAATCCGGGTACGAAAGTCAAGGAGGGTTCTGATATGGAGAAAATGAATGTAAGCGGCGTAGCCCGTGACAATAACTGTGCGCGTGTAGCGCTTATCAACCTGCCAGATGAACCGGGCGTTGCGTTTAAGGTATTCTCGCTGCTGGCAAAGCACAAAATCAATATTGATATCATTTTGCAGTCGGTTGGTCTCAAGGGGCGCAAGTCTATTTCCTTTACCATTCCGGAGGATAAGGCAGAGGAGGTCGGACATATCCTCAGCCAGAACAAGGACGGACTGGACTTTGAAGATGTCTCCATCAATACGGGGGTTGCCAAGGTTTCCATTGTGGGTGCAGGTATGGCATCGAATCCGGGGGTTGCTGCTATGATGTTTGAAGCCCTTGCAAGTGCCGGCATCAACATTCGTATGATTTCGACCTCTGAAATTAAGATTTCTGTGCTCATCAATGAGGAGGACAGTGAAAAGGCAATCAAGGCGATCCATCAGAAATTTTTCAATGTATAAGCGTGCTCTATGCGGCTCCTGTGTTTGGGAGCCGCATTTTGTGCAGTGTAAAGGGAAATTTTTGGAAAATTTTTAGAAAATTCGGTAACAATTCGGTGAATTCAGCGAATGAACATTGAATCGGACGAATCTGGTATGTTATAATAAAGCTTGGAAATTTATATCGTTGGGAAAGACAGGAGCTTGCGATGCATAATCCAAAACAGAGGAAATCACGTCCGATGCAGGACGCGAATGAAGAAAATAATCTGCTCGAAGGCCGCAATGCGGTCATTGAGTTTTTGCGCTCTGGCCAAGACTGCGATAAGGTCTTTGTGGCACAGGGTGCACGGACTGGAGATATTGCTGCGCTCGCGAAAGAGCATGGCGTGCCGGTTGTGACATGTGACCGCCGAAAGCTGGACGGAATGAGCATGACTGGCAATCATCAGGGGGTCATTGCGCAGGTGGCGGCACATGCGTATGCAAGTCTAGATGATTTATTCGAAAATGCACAGACAAAGGGGGAACCCCCTTTGTTTGTATTGTGCGATGGTATTGCAGATCCACACAATCTGGGCGCAATCATTCGGTCGGCAGAAACAGCGGGCGCGCATGGTGTGATTATTCCAAAGCGCCGCGCTGCGGGGCTGACTGCGGTGGCAGCCCGTGCGTCGGCAGGGGCGCTTGCATATATGCCTGTACACAAGGCAGTCAATCTCGCTGCTGTGATCGATGATTTGAAGCAGAGAGGTGTGTGGGTTTTTGGCGCAGAGGCAGACGGAACAGTTGGGCTGTATGATGCGGATTTTGCAGGCCCAACAGCCATTGTCATTGGTTCTGAGGGCGAGGGCATCAGCCGGCTGGTGCGCGAAAAATGTGATTTTATTGTGAGTATCCCTATGCGTGGACGGGTAAATTCATTGAACGCATCGAATGCGGCAGCGGTGCTGCTGTTTGAAGCGGTGCGCCGCCGGACATGAGGTGAGGTGTATAATGGGTAATAAATTTGATACCGCTGAGCTCAATGATATCCGGCGGCTGCTTGGGGAAGAGGTCCCCAGAGAATCCGAAAAAATTGCGAAGCCAGCGCCGCAGACTGAAAGCAGCAGAACCGGCGGACGTACTTTTAATTTAGATGATATTTTGGCAGAGGTCAGCGGTGTGGTGGACGAAGCACATGCAGAGTATGAGGCAAAGCGTCCGGAAACGGTGAGAAAACCGCTGACACGAACAGCAGCACAGCCGTCTGTGCAGGCGGCGCAGACATCGGAATCGTTCGAAATGCCGACAGCTGCGCCAAAGACACGGAGTGCGCCCGAAATGAAGCAGCAGGAGATTCGATTGCCGCGGCGTGAAGCACAGCCGGAGCGTCCATCGGTGCCCGCCTATCAGGACGATGAGGACGAGGATTATGATGAGGTCATTTCGGTCCAAGACCCAAAGAAAGCTATGCATGAGGCAAACAGACGGGCAAAGAATTTGGGCAGACGTGCCGTTCCGGTGCTGATTCTGGGACTGATTGCGCTTTATTTGACCATGGCAGAGGGACTCGGTCTCCCCATACCAGAAATTATATCCTATGCAAAAAATCCGCGTATGTTTGTGTTGACACAGATTGGATTGCAAGTGCTTTCCATGCTGATTGCTATTGATGTGATCGGCGCGGGCTTTTATGCACTCGTTACCTTAAAGGCAGACAGGGCTTCTCTGGTTGCCATTGCCAATATGGCGGCTGTTTTGCACTGTATGTGCTTTATTATTGCAGGTTGGGGCGGTGTACTGCCGTATTCCTCTATCTGTATCCTGCTGCTCTATGCGGCGATGCGTGAGGACAAAAATCGCAGTGCAGGCAGAGCACGTGCCTATAAAACGGCAACACTGCATGAAACGCCAATGGGCGTCTATTATCATCATGATGGAATCGACCATGCGCGCCGCACTGTGAAAAGCCGTATGCACGGAGTGCGTGAATTCTTACAGGAATTGGAGCGTCCGGATTCTATGGAACGCTTTGCGCGGATTTACGCTCCCATTATGCTGGTGGCGTCTATTGTGCTGGCGGTTGTGGCTGCCGTTGCGCAGAAGAACATTCAGAACTTTTTCTGGGCATTGTCTGCAATGCTGACCATTGCCTGCCCACTGCCCATTTTATGTGCATTTGGCAGAGCCTATTATAATGTTTCCCGTCGCCTGATTTCAGAAGGTGCCGCGATTGCGAGTGGTCAGGCGGCCTTTCGCGTGCGCAGATCCTGCCGCGCGGTTATTCAGGACAGTGATCTGTTCCCGAGCGGTACGGTGTCCATTACAGAGGTGCGTGCGCACAATGGATATACACCAGAAAAGCTGCTCTCCTATGCTGTGGCAATGACTGATGGATATGATATGGAAATCAGTAAGCTGCTCGCGGAGGCATTGCGTGAGCAGTACGGACGCCCTGCACGTGCAAGTGATATCAAGGTCTATGATGTGGGCGGATTGTCCGGTAAAATCGGGGGAGACCTTGTAGAAATCGGAAATGCTGCCTATATGGCGCGTCTTGGCAGACCAATTCAAGCGCCAAAGCAGGGACACGATGTGCAGACGGGAATCTATGTGAGCATCAATAGCCAGCCCGCAGGCGTTATTGAGCTGACCTATCATTCCAATGCACAGACATTTAGTGCGCTGCAAGCATTGCTGCGTCTTAAGGTGACCCCTGAGCTTGCTACAAGAGATTTTAACATTTCACCGGAAATGGTACAGAAGATGTTTGAAACCCGCCGTGGCAAAATCGGAGAGGTTGCAGCGGACCGCATTGCGTCTGTTACCTCCTCTGCCTATATCATGGGTGACCGCGTTTGTGCCATTTTATCGCGTGACGGTGCAGTGCCCTTTGCGCAGGTGCATCAGTCTGCCGACAAGCTGTCCGGCGCAATGCGTTCCAATCTGATTTTGGGCGCTGTTGGCGGCGTATGCGGGCTGCTCCTGATGTTCTATCTGGCTTTTGTGGGACACCCAGAGGCTGTAACACCGAAAAATGTGCTGCTGTATTTGATATTTTGGTATATCCCGTCCTTTTTCGTGACTTTCAACACGAGAAAGGGACTTTGAATGTAAAAAATTGTGCAAAAAAACACTGCCTCGTGGGGCAGTGTTTTTTATATTTTTATAAAAATGTACATACTGCATAAAAAAGTGATTGCAATTTGCGTGGTTATGGTTTATAATTACGAACAAGGAGTAATCGACTCCAATGTGCGCAAACTGAATGAACAAAATGGCAGGAGTGTGTGTAATTATGGCGACATTTCCGGTAAACAAGATCCGCAATGTATGTATTATGGGACATGGAAGCGACGGCAAGACCTCTTTGGTGGAAAGCCTGCTGTTCACTGCTGGCGTGACCGACCGCGTTGGCAAGGTGCCAGAGGGCAATACCGTATGTGACTTTGATCCAGAAGAGGTAAAGCGTCGGTTTTCTATTTCCGCTGCGGTTGCACCCGTTGTCTGGAATAATGAGTGTAAAATCAACCTGCTAGATACCCCGGGCTTTTTTGACTTTGAAAATGAGGTCAATCAGGCTTTGCGTGTTGCGGAATCTGCATTGATTGTTGCAACCGGCAAGACAGGACCCAGCGTAGGAACAGAAAAAGCATGGAAGCGCGTGCAGGAACGCAACATGCCGCGTATGTTTTATATCTCTAAGATTGATGAAGAAAATTCCGACTATTATACCGCATTACATAAATTACAAAAGCAATTCGGCGTTTCGGTTTGTCCAATTGTTGTGCCAATCTTTGAGGGCAATCGGGATACCGTCGGCGTCGTAGACTGTGTATTCCGCAAGGCGTACAAGATGGAGGGCAATGAGCGTGTAGAGATTCCGATTCCAGACAATATGGTAGAGCGCATCGATCAGCACCGCGCTGCACTGTGCGAAAACGTAGCCGAATTGTCTGAGGATCTGATGGAACGCTACTTTGCGGGTGAGGAGTTCTCCAATGAGGAGCTGATTGCGGGTATCCGGCAGGGCGTGCGCGATTTGGTCATTGCACCTGTATTTTGCGGCACAGCTGTAACAGGCATCGGTTCTTATGCACTGCTTCAGGGTATTGAGGACTATATGCCTTCTCCTGATGAAGCGCCAGCAGAAGTCTGCGAAGACGAAAAGGGCGACCTCATTGAAATCAACTGTGCACCAAACGGTTCTACGGTTGCAATGGTCTTTAAGACAGTTGCAGATCAATATGGCAGATTCTCTTACTTTAAGGTATTTTCCGGCACAGTCAAGCAGGATATGACGCTGGTCAATCGCCGTGCAGATGCCAATGAGAAGTTAGCACATATCTATACCGTTTGCGGAAAAAAGACTGCGGAGGTTACCGAAATTGGCTGCGGTGATATTGGTGCTGTGGCAAAGCTTGTTACCACAAAGACGGGTGACACCCTGTCCATGTCGGTACGTAAGGTGAACCTTGATACTGTGCCGCTTGCAAAGCCTTGCTATTCGCAGGGAATCGCACCAAAGAGCAAGGGCAATGAAGAAAAGCTTGCAACGGGTCTGGCACGACTGAGAGATGAAGATCCCTCCTTTACAACCGAATATCATACAGAAACCAAACAGATGCTGATTTCAGGTATGGGTGATATTCATCTAGATGTGATCTGCTCCAAGCTTAAGAATAAATTTGGCGTGGAGGTAGAGCTTTCCGAGCCGATCGTGCCATACCGTGAGAAGATTCGCAAAAAGGTATCCGTAGAGGGCAAGCATAAGAAACAGTCGGGTGGTCATGGTCAGTATGGTCATGTCAAGATGGACTTTGAGCCATGTGAAGATCAGGATTTTGTATTTACAGAAACCATTTTTGGCGGTTCGGTTCCGAAAAACTTCTGGCCGGCAGTCGAGAAGGGAATCCATGAGGCGATGGAGCACGGTGTTCTGGCTGGATATCCGCTGGTTGGACTCAAGGCAACGCTGACAGATGGTTCCTACCATGATGTAGACTCCAATGAGCTGTCCTTTAAGATGGCAGCCCGTCTTGCCTATAAGGCTGGTATCCCGCAGGCTTCTCCAGTCCTGTTGGAGCCAATCTGTGCGCTTAAGGTCTTGGTTCCGGATTCCTATATGGGTGATGTTATTGGCGATCTCAACAAGCGCCGCGGCCGCATTATGGGCATGAATCCGGCAGAGGACGGTCAGCAGGAGATCTTGGCAGAAGCACCAATGGCGGAGCTCACCGACTATGCCATTACCCTGCGTTCTATGACACATGGACGCGGTGCGTTTGAATCGGACTTTGTTCGTTATGATGAAGCACCGATGCCAGTACAGGAAAAGGTGATTGCAGAAAATAAGGCGCGTCTGGAGGCGTTGGCCGATTAAAATAAGTTCCCAGTTTTCTGTGCGGGCAGCGCACGGCCTGTACGGGATTTTGCAAGAGGAGAGGCTAATTGCCTCTCCTTCTTTTTGGTCTATTTGGTGCGGCACGTCCATATCCTTATGATAAGAGAGAACACACGGAGCCGTGTGGAGATTCGTCATAAACGGGAGGCATTGGACATGGTAATGTATACGACAAAATTGACACGACGCAAAATCGCGGTGGGATTTCTGGCTTTGTGCGCGGTGATTGTAGGGACAGGATATTGGATATTTGGCGGCAGGCAGGAGGATACCATGAGTGCCGCGGCGGAAAACAGCATTTCCTGCAAACTCAAGGAAAATGAGGATCGAGTTTCCTTTTTGCGAAGCTATGGCTGGGAGGTCGAGGAGACTCCGGCAGCCGAGCAGGAGGTGCGTATTCCAGATACATTTGATGCTGCGTATGAGAGCTATAATGCGCTGCAAAAGACGCAAGGTCTGGATCTGACAAAGTATCAGGGGCGCAAATGCAAGCTCTATGTGTATCGTGTTCACAACGATCCCAGTGGGGAACAGGGGGTGACTGCCAATCTAGTGCTCTATCGGGATCGCCTGATTGCGGCAGATATCTGTTCGGAGAATGCAGATGGATTTGTTCGTGCTGTGACAGATCACTCTCCTTCAGGACAACAGGAATAAAATTGTGCCCGAATCTTTGGATTCGGGCTATAAATTTTTTGCATAAATAATGTGGAAGTGTATTGACATATTGTTAGAAACAACTTATCCTATTTTGTGCATTATCGTAGAAAATTCTGATTATACTTGTAAAAAACTGACAATACCAACCGGAAAAAATCGGTTTTTTTTATAAGACCTATTGTGCAAAGTGCAAAAAAGTGGTACGCTATGTTTATCTGAGAAATAAGGAGAGGAAGAAATGGCACAGGAACGTCTCGACAAACTGTTGGCATCTCGCGGGATCGGTTCGCGCAAGGAGGTCGGGCAGCAAATTCGCGCAGGACGCATAACGGTCAATGGCGTAGTCTGCCGTGATCCGGCGAGCAAGGTGGAGGCAGCGACTGTCTGTGTCATGGGAGTCCCAATCCGTACAAGAAAAGAACGCTATTTTATGCTCAATAAACCTGAAGGTGTCATTTCGGCAACCGAGGATACAGAGCACGAAACCGTACTGGAACTTTTTCCGGTACAAGAGCGCACAGGACTGGCTCCTGTGGGGCGGCTGGACAAGGATACGGTGGGCCTGCTGCTCGTGACCGATGACGGAGCACTCAACCATGCCTTGACTGCGCCGCGTCGTCATGTGGACAAGCGTTACCGTGCGCAGGTTTCCGGAAAGCTGGCGGCAGATGCACAGGAACAATTTGCGCGGGGAATCGTTCTGCGTGATGGCACAGTATGTCGTCCGGCAGAACTGATGATCGCAGAGGAGGACACAGAAGGGCTGACCACGGTAGAGGTCGTTTTGCATGAGGGAAAATACCATCAGGTAAAGCGCATGATTGCTGCTTTGGGTGGGCATGTGGAGCGGCTGGAACGTCTGTCGGTGGGACCGATTGTGCTTGATGCAGACCTCGCACGGGGAGAATATCGGGCGCTGACAGAAACCGAGATTCAGTCGCTTTTTGCTGCTTGCAGGGAACCGTGCCAGCAGTAACAGGACATCGCAAGTGTGTAAAATATTACTTTTGGATACTGCATATAGGACGTGCTGCGGAATTTTCGAAAATCAGGCATATTTCTGATGGAATTTTATCCGCTTGGCGTGGAAAATGTGCGGTATCGTGGTTTGAAAGAAAGGGGAAGATTTGCCCGAAACCAGTAATTTTCAACAGACAATGATAAAAATACACAAAAAATTTTGAGAAAATTTGTGTAAAAATTGAGGAATCTGTGTTATAATTTCTTAAAATGGACGAAGATGATAAATCTTTCTTGTGTATGATGCTGAAAAGATATGCGCACAGCTCGCAGATAAAATTAAAGATGGATCTTGAAAAAAGGAAAGGTGATGGCTATGGCTTCCAGATTGTTCCAGTCGATTATTCTGCAAATGAAAGATACGGTGGATCGCACAATTGGTATTGTAGATGCAACGGGTGCAGTGGTCGCCTGTACGGATTTGCCCCGTATTGGGGAGATGCGTGAGGACGCAGTGACGGAGCTTGGATATGCAGGCGATATGATTCGCTTTGGTGGATATACCTACCGCTCAGCGGCTGACCGTTCGACCCGCTTTGAATATGCCGTATTTGTGCAGGGGGAGGACGAACTGGCACGCTCGGTTTGCTCACTCGCAGCGGTTGCAATTAACAATATTAAAACACTATATGATGAAAAGCATGACAAGGCAACCTTTGTCAAGAATATCATTCTGGATAATATCCTGCCGGGGGACATCTATATCAAGTCGCGGGAACTGCATTTTGGAAATGATGTACCGCGTGTCGTATTTCTTGTGCGTCAGCTGGAACGGGTGGATATTGCGTCCATTGATGTGGTATCCGGACTGTTTCCGGACAAGCAGCATGATTTTGTCCTGCATATCAGCGAATCCGATATTGTAGTGGTGAAGGAAGTCAAGGCAAACTGTGAGGGCAAGGAGCTTATCAAAATCGCAAAGCAGATCGAGGAGGCACTGTCCTCCGAGCTTCTGGTTAAGAGCATCATTGGCATCGGCTCGGTTTCTTCCCAGATGAAGGATATTGCGAAGTCGTTTAAGGAAGCACAGATTGCAATTGAGGTCGGCGGTGTGTTCGATACCGAAAAGTCAATTGTAAACTTTGAGAATCTCGGCATTGGGCGACTGATCTATCAGCTGCCAACCACGCTCTGTGAAATGTTCCTCACTGAGGTGTTCAAGCGCGGTTCGATTGAATCTCTGGATCAGGAAACGCTCTTTACCATTCAGAAGTTCTTTGAGAATAACCTGAATGTATCCGAAACCTCGCGCAAGCTGTTCGTGCACCGTAATACGCTTGTGTATCGATTGGAAAAGATCAAGAAGCTTACCGGACTCGATTTGCGCGAATTTGACCATGCAATTGTGTTCAAGGTCGCGCTGATGGTACGGAAGTATCTCACAAGCCGCGAACAGGGCAACTTTTGAAGTACCTGAAAAAAAGTGTTTTTTTGTCTGAAACAGGGAACAAATTTCGGACAGCAAACGTCTTAATACTAAGGTACGTTTTGCGCTGAGGAGGGAACTGATACTGTGATTAGCATGAAAGAGGCCAGCATGGTCTATGATAATGGCTGCCGCGCCCTCAATAAGGCGACGTTCCGTATCGAGGAAGGCGAGTTTGTCTTTCTTGTGGGTGCGTCGGGGTCAGGCAAGTCCACGATCATAAAGATGTTGACCGCTGAGGTACGTCCTGTGGAGGGACGTGTGCTCGTAAATAACTTTAATATTGGAAAAATCAAAAAGCGGGAAATTCCATATCTGCGCCGTACACTGGGCGTTGTGTATCAGGATTTCCGGCTGATTGAAAACAAGTCGGTTTATGAAAATGTTGCCTTTGCCATGCGTGCCATCGGCTCGTCAGGCAAGACCATCAAAAAGCGCGTGCCCTACGTGCTTGAACTTGTTGGTCTGATTGGCAAGGAAGACTGCAAGCCAGTCGAACTATCCGGCGGTGAGCAGCAGCGCGTTGCCATTGCACGCGCACTGGTCAATAATCCGCGCCTAATTATTGCCGACGAGCCAACCGGCAACTTGGATCCGGAACGCTCTCTGGAGTTGATGGTCCTCTTTGAAAAGATCAATGAACTTGGTACGACGATCCTCATTGTTACCCATGAGAAAGAGCTTGTCGATCAGTTTGGCAAGCGTGTAATCGTAATTGATAAGGGTGAGGTCGCCAGCGATCAGACAGGTGGGTATTACACATATGAAGAAGAACCGAATTAGTAGTATCGGATTCTTTCTAGGGGAAGGATTCCGAAACATTTTTCTGCATGGCTTTATGAGCTTTGCAGCGGTCAGTGTCATCGTGATCTGCCTGATTATTACGGGCACAACGGCGCTGGTCTCCTATAATATCAATCTCAATATCTTAAAGCTGCAAAATGAAAGTGAAATCATCATCTATATTGAGGATACATATACCGATGAACAGGCACGGGATCTGCATGGAACCATTATGCAGGTGGATAATGTGCAGGAAGCGGAGTTTGAGTCCCGTGATGTGGCGCTCGAAAATTATCGGCAGAAGCTGGGTGAAAATGCCGACCTGCTCGATGGCTTTGATGAAACCAATAACCCATTGCGTGATGCTTACCATATCACGATGAAAGACCCTGCGAAGGTTGTGGCAACAAAAGCCGCTCTCGAGAGTGTGGACGGTGTCGGCTCTGTTGTGGCAAATGAGGCGGTCGTGGCAAAGCTCATTCAGGTGCAGCGTATGTTCCAAGTGATTGCGGTCACATTGGTCATAGCACTCGGTCTGATTTCTATTTTCATTATCGCAAATACGGTTAAGCTGGCAATGCTTGCGCGCCGCCGCGAAATTTCCATTCAAAAGATGGTCGGTGCAACCAACTGGTTCATTCGCTGGCCCTTTGTCATTGAGGGCTTGGTGCTTGGACTCATCGCCTGCGGCATTGCGTTTGGACTGGAATGGATGCTTTATAACCAGCTGACGGAATTCATTGTCGGAAATCTGCCGCAGTTTGCAGTGGCAAAGTTTGAGGATCTGATGTTTTATGTACTGAGTGTCTTTGGCGTTGCCGGCATTATTGTTGGTGTATCCGGTTCGTCGCTGACAATTCGTAGATTTATGGACGTATAAGGGGATTTTATCTGCAATGAATAATAAACTTGCAAAGAGAATCACCGTGTCAAGCCTGATGGCAGCAATGCTGGCAGGTCTGCTATTTTCGGGCACGGGAACAGAGCAGACGACGGCATCTGCTGCTTCCAAGTCTCAGCTGAAAAGCCGGCTGTCTGAGCTTAAAAGCGCGCGGGCAGAGGCGAATGCTGCCGTAAAGCAGCTATCTGGACAGGCAGAGAAGTACAGTGAAAAGATTGCAGCACTCGATTATCAAATCGAGTCTACACGTGCGGAGCTGAATGCAACCAATCAGCTGATTGAGACGCTTACGAAGGACATTGAAGAAAAAGAGGACGAGCTTGAAGAAACCATTCGGACGCTCGACGAAAAGCAGGAGCTGTTTGCAACCCGTATTCGTGTCATGTATGAAAATGGGGAAACCTCCTATATGGAAGTGCTCTTAAATTCTGAGAGCTTTGGCGATATGCTGTCCAATATGGAGATTGTCAGCCAGATTATGGACTATGACAAGCAGGTTGTACAGGAGTACAAGGAGCTGAAATCCAGTATTGAGACACAGAAGGCTTCTCTGGAGTCCGACCGCAAGGATAAGAAGAACTATGCGGAAAGTCTGGAGGATACCAAGAAGGAAATTGAGTCTCAGAAAAAAGAGTATAAAACCTTAAAAGCAAAGGTGGACAAGGACATTGCGCTCAAAAAAGCAGAAGCAGAGCGCATGCTCAAGGAACAGGACTCCATCAATGCAGAAATCGAGGAAATTTCCAGACGTGAGGCAGAGGCGGCAAAGGCAGCCAGAGAGGCAGCGAAGAATAGAGGAAGCAGTTCCTCTTACTCAGGCGGAGGAAAGGCATATAGCGGTTCTCTTACATGGCCCTGTCCGTCTTATAGCCGCATCAGTTCACCATATGGTTATCGTACGCATCCGATCAGCGGCACAAGAAAGCTGCACAAGGGATTGGATATTGCGGCGTCCAAGGGCAATCCGGTTGTAGCAGCTGCCCCGGGTACGGTAGTAAAAAGTTATTTTTCATCGTCCTATGGAAACTATGTGGCAATCAGTCACGGCGGCGGTATGATGACTGCCTATGCCCATATGACACGCCGTATGGTATCTGTTGGCGATACGGTTTCTGCCGGACAGCAAATTGGTACCGTTGGTTCAACGGGCAACTCTACCGGTCCACATCTGCATTTTGAGGTCTATGTGGGGGGCTCGACCACAAATCCAATGAACTATTTTAGTTAAGTAAACGCAAGGAGAGAGGTTCCACATGTACCATAAGAAACGCAATCGTATCATTGCGGCCATTATTGCAGGGATACTGGTTGTGCTGATGCTGGGGTCTACGATTTTTGGCGCACTCAGCATGGCGACAGCAGCTTCGAAAAGTCAGCTCAACAACAAGCTGGCGGAGATCAAAACGCAAAAGGCAGAGGTAGAAAGACAGCTTGCTGCATATCAGAAGGATAAAGAGGCATATGCAGGTCAAATTGGCACGCTCAATAATAAAATCAATCTTACGGAGCAGCAGATTGCTGCAACCGAGGAGGTTATACAGGAGCTGACACAGTCCATTGCCGAGACGAACGAAGAGCTTGCAAAGGCAGAAGAAGAGCTTGCAGAAAAGCAAGAACTGTTTGAAACCCGTATCCGTGTCATGTATGAAAATGGGGAAACCTCTTACATGGAGGTTCTGCTCAATTCACATAACTTTAGTGATATGCTGTCCAACATGGAAATCGTCAGCCAAATCATGGAATATGACAAGAATGTTGTAAAAGAAGTGCAGGAAGTGCGTGACAGCATTGAACAGATGAAGGAAAAGCTGGAATCAGACCACAAACAGCAGAAGGAGCATAAGGATTCTCTGGAGGCTGGCAAGCACGAGTTGGAAGCAGACAAAGCAAAGCTTAAAACTCTGATGGAGCAGGTGGAAAGCGATATTGATTCTGCGCAGAAGATGGCAGCCCAGATGGACGCAGAGCGTGAGCAGATTAACGCAGAAATCGCAGAGTTATCTCGTCGGGAGGCAGAGGCTGCGCGTAAGCGGGCACAAGAAGAAAGAAAGGCAGCCCAGCAGAATTCTGGGGCATCGAGCAGCCATACAGCGACATCATTTTCTGGTGGGTCGATGCTGTGGCCTTGTCCGAATTATAGCTACATCAGCTCGGAGTTCGGTGCGCGTGTACATCCAATTACCGGAGAATGGCAGTCCGGACATAAGGGCATCGATATTGCATCGGGAAAGGGGAACCCAGTTCTTGCGGCAAAATCAGGCACAGTCGTGAAGAGTTATCTGTCATCTTCTTACGGCAATTATGTTGTTGTGAGCCACGGCGGCGGACTGATGACTGCCTATGCACATATGTCAAAGCGCATGGTATCTGTTGGTGATACGGTTGCTGCCGGACAGCAAATCGGTACGGTGGGTTCCACAGGCAATTCTACGGGAAATCATCTGCATTTTGAAGTATATGTAGATGGCGCGGTTGTCGATCCAATGAACTATGTAAGTCCGTAATGATAAACAATTTTAAGTCGGGGTACAGGGGAAAATCCACTGTACCCAATTTTTTTAGGAGAGTAATGAGGAGTATCGTTCATGAGTCGTGGTGTTTCTAAGAGGACAGCAGCTGTGTTGTGCGTTTTGAGTGCAGCAACGGCATTTAACGCATCTTATGTGGTTTTGCAGCGCCAAAATGAAGCAAAGATGCCGGATTATGAGGCAAATAACGTAATTTATAAAAAAATGGGAGAAATTCGTGAGCTTGTAGATGAACTGTATGTTGGAGAGTATGATTTCCAGACAGCGGTGGATATGGCGAGCGCAGGGTTTGTTCTTGGTATTGGAGACCGATGGAGCGGGTATCTCTCGGCAGAGGAATATAAGGACTATCAGATGTCTTTGCAGGGACAGGCGGAAGGAATCGGTGTGTATACTTTGTATGATCCCAATACGAGCAGCCTGCACCTCATTGAGGTCTATCCGGATTCGGGCGCAGAACGTGCGGGACTGAAGCGCGGAGATGAAATCTTAGGTGCAGCAGGCAAAACCTTTGAAAAAGATGGATATCAGGCAGTACTGGACTGCATTGCTGGTGATGCGGGAACTGCGGTGGAACTTTTGGTACGCCATGCGGATACCGGAAAAACCGAAACCGTTTCTGCTGTGCGCGGAGAGGTAGAGGCAACCATGGTGACCGGAAAGATGCTTCCCGATCAGACAGGCTATATTTATATTTATAATTTCCATATGCATGCAGAAGAACAGTTTGAGCGGGTGTTGAGCGACCTTTTGGAACAGGGCGCTGAGCGGCTTATCTTTGATGTGCGCGAAAATCCCGGCGGTGCGGTCGATGTGCTGGCAAAAATGCTGGACCCGCTCCTGCCGGAAGGCACCATTATGACGCTGCGCTCTAAAAGCGGAGAGGAGAAGATATATTCCTCTGATGCACAGGCGCTGGAACTGCCAATGGCAGTGATCATCAATGAAAATTCTTATTCTGCCGCGGAATTCTTTGCAGCTGCGCTGCAGGAATACGGAAAGGCGGTCATTGTTGGAGAGCAAACAGTTGGCAAGGGATATTCTCAGCGCACTTATGCGCTTTCAGATGGCTCTGCGCTGCGGCTGTCCGATAATGCCTATTATACCCCTAAGGGCAAGAGCCTCATTGGTGTGGGGGTTGTGCCCGATATTTCGGTCGTGATGCCCGAAGAAAAGCGCAGTCAATTTTACTTTTTGGAACCGCGAGCGGACAATCAGCTGTCTGCTGCGTGGGACGCAGTCAAAAAACGCAAATAAGTTGGGCTTAAGGTTTGCAAAAACAGGCAATATGCAAAAAGTTCGCGGAGTTACAGTCTGCTTGCTTGACAGAGCCAATATATCTTCCTATAATAAGGAGTAATGGTTTCATACCATACTGATCCTGTATTTGAAAAAATTATGATAGAGAGGGAATGCACTCATGGCGAAGGAATTTAAGCTGACACAAGAAAGCTTGGACAAGCTGAAGGAGGAACTCGAGTACCTGAAAACCGTCCGTGAGAAGGAGGTCGCAGAGCAAATCAAGGAAGCACGTTCCTTTGGTGACCTTTCGGAGAACTCGGAATATGATGAGGCAAAGAACGAGCAGGGCAAACTCTATTCCCGTATTGCAGAGGTTGAAAATATTCTTGCACACGCAGTAGTCATCACAGATGATATGTATGGTCAAGATGAGGTTTCTCCGGGCTGCCGCTTCAAGGTAGAGGACGTTGAGTTCGGTGATGTGGAGGAATATCACTTTGTAGGCTCGCAGGAGGCCGATCCGATGAACGGAAAAATTTCAGATGAATCTCCGTTTGGTAAGGCAATGCTGGGCAAAAAAGTGGGTTCCGTTGTCGAGGTGGACGCGCCGGCGGGCGTGATTCAGTACAAGGTAATTGAGATTAGAAAGTAAGGAAGGGGAATACGCATGGCAAACGAGCAGAAGGCCGTGACAGAGCAGACACAGGAAGAACTCAACGAGCTTCTGCGGATCCGTCGGGAAAAGCTAACGGAACTGCAGCAGGCAGGGGCAGATCCATTTGAACAGGTGCGTTTTGAACGCACCCATTTTACAACCGATATCAAGGAGCACTTTGAGGAGATGGAGGGTAAGACCGTTCGTCTTGCAGGACGTATGATGTCCAAGCGCATCATGGGCAAGGCGTCCTTTGCCGACCTTTCCGACCGATATGGGCGATTGCAGATGTATATAAAGCGCGATGAGCTGGGCGAGGACGCGTATAAGGGCTTCAAAAAGATGGATATTGGTGATATCGTTGGGATTTCCGGCGAGGTGTTCCGTACCCAGAAGGGAGAAATCTCTGTTATCGTCAAGGAATTGACCCTGTTGTCGAAAAACCTCATTCCGCTGCCCGAAAAGTGGCATGGTCTGAAGGATACCGACATGCGCTATCGTCAGCGCTATGTCGATCTGATCATCAACCCCGATGTACGCGATACCTTCGAAAAGCGTTCGGCAATCGTGCGTGAAATTCGTAATTTCATGGACAGCCGTGGCTTTATGGAGGTGGAAACCCCTTGCCTCAATACCATTCCGGGCGGTGCCGCTGCACGTCCATTTATCACTCACCACAATGCGCTGGATATTGATATGTATATGCGCATTGCGACCGAGCTGCATCTCAAGCGTCTGATTGTCGGCGGTATGGAGCAGGTTTATGAAATCGGCCGTATTTTCCGCAACGAGGGTATGGACACCCGCCACAATCCAGAGTTTACTACCATCGAACTGTATCAGGCATATACCGACTACAATGGTATGATGGACATTACAGAGGATATGGTGGTACATGTATGTGAAAAGGTGCTGGGTACAACCAAGGTAACCTATCAGGGCACAGAACTGGATTTTGCCAAGGGCTGGAAGCGCATGACTATGGCAGATGCGGTTAAGGAATATGCAGGTCTGGACTTTATGGCGATGGGTCCGCAGGAGGCACTGGAGGCTGTCAAGGCACGTGGCCTCGAGGTCGAGAAAAATAAGGACAGCTGGGGAGATTTGCTCGCACTGTGCTATGATGTATATGTAGAGGAAAATCTGATACAGCCAACTTTTATTACCGATTATCCGGTCGAAATTTCTCCGCTTGCAAAGCGTAAGGCATCTGACCCGCGCTTGACCGAGCGCTTTGAGTGCTTTGTTTATGGCAGAGAATTGTGTAACGCATTTTCTGAGCTCAATGACCCGATTGATCAGCGTGAGCGTTTTGAACGTCAGGTTGCACTGCGCGAGGCAGGCGATGATGAGGCAAATATGATGGATACCGATTTTGTAACTGCGTTGGAATATGGCATGCCGCCTACGGGTGGTATGGGTATGGGCATTGACCGTCTGGTCATGTTCCTGACCGATTCGGCATCGATTCGAGATGTGCTGCTGTTCCCGACTATGAAGCCGCTGGGCGAGTAAAATGACAAGAAGCCTGTGCATTGCAGCGCAATGCACAGGCTTTCGGCATATACATTCATTTGAGGACGTTCATGGAATATACTGAAATTACAAGCCGGCAGAATACGACGATTAAGCATCTGGTACGGCTGGCACGTGAAAAAAAATATCGGCTGGCAACCGGAGAAATGGTCTGTGAGGGAGAAAAAATGCTGTATGAGGTACTTTCCTCAGGTACACAGGTCAAGACCATTCTCATGCGTTCGGGTACAGCGCCAGATGCTGCGGCGCTCGAGCTGCTGCACAGGGCACAGGCGCAGGGTGCCGCGCTGTTTATGGCAGAGGAAAAGCTTTTTGCGCTGGCAAGCGATGTGGAAACGGCACAGCATATGATTTTCTCCTGTGTACGCCCTGTACAGCAGACAGTCGATTTCAGCAGAGTACGCCGTGCGGTTTTGCTGGACGGATTGCAGGATCCCGGGAATTTGGGAACCATTCTGCGTACCGCAGACGCATTTTCATTGGATTTGGTGGTGCTGTGTGAGGGCTGTACAGACCCAACGGCACCTAAAGTCGTGCGTGCTACGATGGGGGCTGCATTTCGGCAGAAGGTTTGTCAGATGCCGCTTGCAGACGCCGTTGCAGCACTGCATGCGCAGCAGATTCCGGTCTATGCTGCGGCGCTGGAGCCGGACAGCGTACCGGTTGGCTGCTTTCCGGAATGTGCGGCTGTGATTATTGGCAACGAAGGAAATGGCGTGACGCAGACCGCGCTGGAATTATGTGACCAGAAGCTTGTGATTCCAATGGCAGGGCGGGCTGAATCACTCAATGCAGGTGTTGCCGCTGCCATTCTGATTTGGGAGATGACCAAGAAAGGGGAATAAACGATGTCAAAGCGCGTATACTGGCTGTGGCTGGCAGAAAAGCAGGAATTAGATGCAGCAACCATTCGAAGGTTGACCGAGTCCTTTGGAACGCCGGAATTTCTGTATGCTTCCGAGCGGGACGTTTTACTTTCCGCAGGACTGACCAAGCGTCAGACAGACGCGCTCTGCGAAAAGGATCTGTCTGGGGCCGAACATATTTTGCGTGTCTGTGAGCAAAAGAAAATCACGGTTTTAACCATTGAGGACAGTGCATATCCCGACATGCTGCGAGAGATCCCAGATCCGCCGCCTGTCTTATATGTACGCGGGACGCTTCCGGATTTTGATCAGTCTCCAGCCATTTCTGTGGTGGGGACACGGTCGTGCTCTGCCTATGGTCTGCGTATGGCAGAGCGCTTTGGCGCAGCACTGGCAAAAGCGGGATTTTCCATTGTTTCGGGCATGGCACATGGCATTGATACAGCGGCACATCAGGGCTGCCTAAAGGCTGGCGGAAAAACGGTTGCTGTGCTTGCTGGCGGTGTGGATATCTGTTTTCCCAAAGAGAATCAATATCTCATGGGCGATATTATGCTATGTGGTGCGGTGATCAGTGAAAATCCGCCGCAGACTGCAAACGAAGGATTTCGTTTCCCCATTCGCAACCGCATCATAACCGGACTGTCCGCCGCGACGCTGATCGTAGAGGCGCCCGTTCGTTCGGGCGCGATGATTTCTGCGCGTCTTGCATTTGAGCAGGGACGTGAGGTGTTTGCAATACCGGGGGCGGTTGATGTGGCAGGCTCTGTCGGGTGCAATCGGCTGATTCGCGATGAAATTGCACGGATTGCCACCCAGCCTATGGATATTGTACATGAACTCGCCTCTATGCTGCGGCAAAAACCACAGGAGGAACTTGTGCGTTCGGTTTGGCTTCGGGAGCTTGGCGGATATGGAAATCTGCCTGCGCCGGAACCCGTGAAGCCCTATCGGATTGCGCGCAGTCCCGCGGGACACAGGGCGCTGCAAGGGGAAAAGGAAGAAAAGGCAGAGCCCTTAAAGAAGCTGCCAGACACACTGCATGGTACGCAGCGTCAGATTGTCGAGGCAATTTGCGCAGGCGCAGATACCATCGATGCCATCAGTGAGGCAACCGGTCTGCCCGCAGCAGAAATCGCTTCTGCGTTGGTGCTGCTGGAACTTGCGGGGATCGCAGCGCAAAAGGCAGGACGCTGTATTCTGCTTTCATAGATATAGATTAACTGAACGTGCGGCGTTCAGCTTATTTGGATACAACACTGGAGGAATACTATGTCAAAACTGGTAATCGTAGAGTCGCCAGCCAAGGCAAAAACCATTGGAAAATATCTGGGCAGTGACTATGTGGTCAAGGCCTCGATGGGGCATCTGCGTGACCTGCCAAAAAAGAAGATGAGTGTGGATATTGAACATGATTTTAAGCCTGAGTATGCACCGATTGAGGGAAAGGATAAAATCATTAACGATCTGCGCAAGTCTGCTAGAGAATCCGATTTCGTATATCTCGCAACCGACCCAGACCGTGAGGGAGAAGCGATTTCGTGGCATTTGCAAGCGCTTTTGGAACTCAAAGAAGGTGAGTTCAAGCGGGTAACTTTTAATGAAATTACAAAAAAAGGCGTGCAGTATGGAATCAATCACCCACGTGATATTGATATTGATTTGGTAGATGCACAGCAGGCGCGGCGTATTTTGGACCGTATTGTGGGCTATCAGCTGTCCCCGTTTTTGTGGCGCAAGGTCAAGCGTGGGTTGTCCGCGGGTCGCGTACAGTCGGTTGCAACCCGTCTGGTCGTAGACCGTGAAAATGAGATCCGCGCATTCAAGCCGGAGGAATATTGGTCGATTGAGGCAAGCCTGCGCACAGCAGAGGGCGGCACATTCCATTCGCGCTATTATGGTGAAGCTGAGGGAAAGGTAGAGCTGAAAACCGAAGAACAGACCATGGAGATCGTTGCCGCTGTAACTGGTCAGCCCTTTCAGGTTTCTGCCATCAAGAAAGGCAAAAAGAAAAAATCGGCGGCACCGCCGTTTACCACCTCAACCTTGCAGCAGGAGGCTTCCCGAAAGCTGAATATGGTGCCGCGCCGCACGATGAGTGTTGCGCAGGAGCTTTATGAAGGTGTTGATCTGGGAGGAGAATACGGGCTTACCGGTCTTATCACCTATATGCGTACAGACTCCCTGCGTTTGTCCGATGAGGCAACCGCAATGGCAGCCTCCTATATTCAAAATCGTTATGGAGATGCTTTTTACCCGGGCAAGCCGCGCACGTTTAAGACCAAGGGCGGCGCACAGGACGCACACGAAGCCATTCGTCCGTCCAATGTGGAAATCGAACCAGATGCAGTCAAGGACCAGCTGACTCCGGATCAATATAAATTATATAAGCTTATTTGGTCACGCTTTGTTGCCTGCCAGATGGCAGATGCGATTTTGGATACCATTTCGGCTGATATTGTATGTGCGGGGCATGTATTCCGCGCATCGGGGCATACCGTAGCATTTCACGGCTTTACGGTGGTTTATGAGGAAGGTACAGATGACGAAAAGCAGGGAGAAAAGAGCGAAGCAGGAAAGCCGCTTCCTGCCTTTGCAGAAGGAGATGTACTGACCGCAGATAAAATTGAGCCGGCACAGCACTTCACGCAGCCGCCGGCACGGTATACAGAGGCGTCACTCATTCGGGCAATGGAGGAAAAAGGGATTGGCCGTCCGTCCACCTATGCGCCAACCATTGCAACAATCATTGACCGTGATTATGTCAATAAGGAAAACCGCAGTCTGCGTCCCACACCGTTGGGGGAGGGCGTCACAGGATTGATGGTGGATAAGTTCAAGTCTGTGGCAGATTATGAGTTTACTGCAAATATGGAGCATCAGCTCGATGAGGTGGAGACCGGAAAAATTTCGTATGTGAATCTGCTGCACACCTTCTATGACGGATTTGAGGGTGCGCTCGAGCAGGCTGAAAAGGATTTGGACAAGACACGTATTAAAATCCCAGACGAGGAAACCGATGTCATCTGCGAAAAATGTGGCCGGAATATGGTCATTAAGTCGGGGCGGTTTGGAAAATTCCTTGCCTGCCCGGGATTTCCGGAATGCAGCAATACCAAGGCGCTCTCTGAGGATACAGGAGCCTCCTGTCCAATCTGTGGTGCAAAGGTGGTAAAGAAAAAGTCTGCACGCGGATATGTATATTATTCCTGTGATACCTATCCGACCTGTCAGTTTATTACGTGGGATAAGCCGCTCAAGACCAAGTGCCCAGTCTGTGATTCGTCTTTGTTCCGTCACACAGACCGCGACTCTAAGGAAGTGGTCGATCTTTGCCTCAGAGAGGGCTGTACCTACAAAGAGCTTGTCAAGGAGGGAGTATCTCCCGAGGAGGCACAAAAAAATCGCGAACGCCGTGAAGCACGTGCTGCAAAGGCAGCAGAACGCGCTGCCGCCAAGGAAGCTGAGGAAGCGGAAAAGAAGGCGAAGAAGTCTACGCGGAAGAAGAAGGCGGAGCCTGCCGAGGGAGAGGAAGCACCCAAGAAAAAGACCACGCGCAAAAAGGCGGAGCCTGCCGAGGGAGAGGAAGCGCCCAAGAAAAAGACC
>JAGZIW010000004.1 GCA_018366035.1 Butyricicoccus pullicaecorum
GCCACAAGCGACAGCTTGAACATCACATGGAAAATCTGACTGGCGGCACCCCTCCCGTCAGATACCTACCCTGTGTAGTCCCTTGTAAACTGTACTTTCGTATGCGATAAACTATTTATGTCATTCAGGCTCATTCTGAATGTCCTCCTTTTGCTTTTTAGATGCAGTTGGCAGACCGCTTCTTTATTATAGCAAAAGGAGTTTTTATTTCTTCATCTTCGGCAATAGCCTTCTTTTGAACCACTCGCCTAGCGAGTGGTTTTACATCACAAAAAAGCTGCCCTCAGTGCATTGCACAGAGGACAGCTTGTCACTTCACAGTTATTTACAGCGTAAAATCAATATTTTGTTCTTGAATGTTATGCTTTTCTGCATAGCCCGTCAGCATCAGTGTCAGTGCACCATCGCCTGTTACGTTACAAGCAGTGCCAAAGGAATCCTGAAGTGCAAAGATTGTCAGCATAAGCGCCGTACCTGCATCATCAAACCGCAGAACGCCTGTAATCAGCCCTAGAGATGCCATAACCGTACCGCCCGGAACACCTGGTGCACCAATTGCAAATATGCCAAGCAGCACACAGAACAGAACCATAGTACCCGCACTTGGCAACGTACCATACAAGATCTTGGACACTACCATAACAAAAAATACTTCAGTCAAAACAGAACCGCATAAATGAATATTGGCAAACAGCGGAATACCGAAGTCAATCATGTCACGGCGCAGCACCTTAGATTTCTTTGCACAGCGCAGCGCAACCGCCAAAGTAGCCGCAGAGGACATCGTGCCAACCGCAGTCAGATAAGCAGGGCCATAGTTGCGCAAAACATCGATTGGGTTCTTTCCGGAATATGCGCCGCCCAATCCATAGAGCAGTGCCAACCAGATATAATGTCCAATCATCACAAGAATTACAACGATCAGGAATACTGGAAGCTGCTTTGTAATGGTACCCTCATAAGCCAATGTACAAAATGTTGCACTAATAAAGAATGGCAGAATCGGGATTACGACCTTGGTTACAATCAGGAGTACAATATCCTGAAATTCATTGAGCGCCTGTGTAATAATCTTTGCTTTGGTGACAGCAGCCGCAAGACCAATCATAACCGAAATAACCAGCGCACTCATGACCGACATCACCTGCGGAATATCCAGCTGGAATACAGCAGTCGGCACTTCACGGAGACCATCAACTGTGTTTGCAATATTCAGGTGCGGAATGATTGCATAGCCAGATGCAGTCGAAAACAGCGCCGCACACAGAGAGGATACATACGCCAAAACCAGCGCTACACCCAGCATACGCGAAGCGTTAGAACCTAGCTTTGTGATGGAAGGTGCGATGAATCCAATAATAATGAGCGGGACACAGAAGTTAATGAGCTGATTGAGAATGTACTTTGCGGTAACGATTACCTGCAATGCTGCAAGATTGGCACCCTCTGGCAGCATATCTGCCGCAAGGAATAAACCAAGCAGCATGCCAACGATAACGCCCAGCACCAGCTTTGCCGGAAGGCTTTTCAAAATTTTCATAAGATTTCCCCCTTTAATAAAACAGGCAGCTTATAGACCTGTCATAATACGAATGATCTCCTTGTCAGTCTCACGCATGCCATCATGCCCCAAACGACCAATATTGCGAATCGTATTCTCTACGCCTTTGGTTACGATACCATCTCCGCCATAAAATTGCTGTCCATCACGATACATCTGATAACCCAAGATTCCTGCGTCCACAGATGCGGCAATTTTGGCTGCACAGGACGGTTTTGCGCCATCACAAATGACGCCTGAAACAGTAGCCAGAGAATTGACCAATGTATGTGCAATCTCCTCATAGTCTCCCCCTTGCAGCCATGCAATCGCTGCACCGGCAGCACAGCCGGCACTGACTGCACCGCAATAAGCAGAGAGTCTGCCAATCCCTGTTTTGAGATGAATGGTGATCAAATCGGACAGCGTGACTGCCTGTATCATCTTTTCATGAGAAACTCCCAGTTCCTTCGCATATTCAATCACTGGAACCGATGCAGTAATCCCCTGATTGCCGCTGCCCGAAACAATGATTACCGGAAGCTCACAGCCGCTCATGCGGGCATCTGATCCGGCAGCAGCCATTGCACGAGCACGAATTTTGATGTCATCTCCATAATTGCGCAGCAAAACCGAACCAATATTGGCACCCCAGTTGCCATCAAGTCCAGCCTGTGCAATTTTTGAATTATAATCGATTTGCCGCTCAATCAACGTACGCACATCTTCTATATCCATTGTCTGCACAAAATCCAAAATATTTTGAACAGAAAGTTCACTGCGGTCGGTCAATGTAGCTGCCTGCGCATTATGTGCGGTATGCCCTGCCTCCAGAAGCACCGTACCATTTTTTTCTACATGTACAATATTGGTATGGTATTCGGATATGCGCAGCTTGACATAGGCGTCCTGTTTACGCAGGGTCAGAATAATATCAAAAATGATATCTCCCTCTGCGGGCAATACACGTATTTCATGATTTTCTAAATAGGTACGGATCGCCTGTTTATCCTCTGATGTTACATTCGCGATAACCTCTAGTATCCTGTCCGCCTGACCTGCTACAATACCGGCAGCGGCAGCAGCCTCGATTCCCTTTAACCCATCTGTATTTGGAACCACGACGCTCTTGACGTTCTTAATAATGTTTCCGCTTGCCTCTACCAGAACACTGTCAGGAAGTCCGCCGAGAATTTCACGTGCCTTTGCCGCACCGTAAGCAATCGCAATCGGCTCTGTACACCCCATTGCTGGTACAAGCTCTTCTCTTAAAATCTGAATATAGTTGTGATAACAGCTGTCTGTTTTCTTCATATTACACATCTCTCCATTTTCTAAAATCTCCTTGCTGTAATGTGCCTCCATCGCCTTTCTGTACAATTTGATTTTACCCACCATTCTCATAGAATCAAAGCGTTCTCCGATACTGCTTCACCCCGTATATCAATCATATGTAATGCATAAGCCGAAATTACGGCATCAGTACACATAAAAGCATATACATCATATCTGACTATATGAAGCAAGCAAACAGCACACTAAGATGATAATGACAGACCTTTTCTGACAAAATCTGGAAGTATTTTAGAAATGTTCCCCACTATTTTCTAATAAAATGGCAAATTTATGAATATATCTGTATTGTATCATCTGAAATGCAAATCTACAAGCACAATTTACAAAAATCTCTTTACGCAAAAGTTGCTCTTTGCATACCGACAAAATGCAAACGAAACTCATAAACTCTAAAATATAGAGAGTGCTGCCGCAGTTACCATTTTCTCAAAACAGAATTTTTGGAGATTTCTAGCAAATCATATTGACATTCCATCTGGTCTATGATATCCTATAAAGGCTGAGTTCATTACTTATTTATATATCCGGGTGTAGCGCAGCTGGTAGCGTGCTTGACTGGGGGTCAAGAGGCCGCAGGTTCAAGTCCTGTCACTCGGACCATAAAACCCGCCGATTTCATTCGAAATCGGCGGGTTTTCTTTTCCCCGAAAGCTTTTGCTGCGATCTCCTATATGACACAATGAATCAATTCCAAAACAAAAAAGTCAGACCGATTTGTCTGACTTTTTTGTTTTATACAGGTGTGTAATCGCGTCAACGGATTTTTAAGCTGTACCAATCTCTTACAGCAGTTCCCGTTGAATCCGTTCAAGAGCCTCCGGAGCCTGAACGTCCATCTTCTCTGGAAATCCGAAGTAAGAAACACAAATGATATTGTCTCCGCCGGCCTTAGGCGCATTGGGCCCCATCTGCTTATTTGCGAAATTCATATCGCGCAGAGTTTCAAAGATACCATGGAAATCTACATCACCCTCACCCATTGCCAAATGCTGATGAATGGTAACATCAGACTTTCCGCGTGCGTTCAGCCATGGTGGATTTGCAATATAACGGCAGTCCATAGTCTGATTGAATGTATCTGCCAGTAATACATGGGTCAGCTCATCACCAGCATATTGCAGCATATGGCGCACATCACCCTTGCCCTGATCATAGAAAAATCCATGGGGAGAGGAATATACATATCCCAGATTCTTGGAGCGGAAGGACTTGACGATATCACACGCCTCGTCGTTCAACTCACAAAAATCATATGGATGGCTTTGCAGTTCAACACGAATCCCTTCACGCTCAATGATTGGCAGCAGCTCCTCCATGGAACGGAAAAACATTCCGTTGCAGATTTCCTGCTGATTCGGATCACCCGAGAACTCCGTATTGATAACAGGCACACCCATATCAACAGCAATCTCAATCATGCGTTTCCAGTTGGCTACAGCAAACTGACGCTGCTCCTCGGTCGGGCCCGACCAACGGTACACGACGATGAATGAGGAAATTTCCACGCCAGTCTCCCTGAGCGCCTGCTTATATTCCGCTTGACATTCTTTCGAGAACAGCGGGTGTTTATAAAATGGATTGATCCGTGGATGTGGTGACTGCTCGATGTACTTATACCCCCAATCTGCAACCTTGTGCACATAGTCATGGATTGACATCTGCTTGGCGAGTACATCTACGTCAAATGCGATTTTCATACCGATTGACCTCCTTAAAATTTTGCTTTTATCAGTCAAAGGCCGTGCGTTCTCGTACACATTCCTTCAATGAATTTCTTCTTGCCTGTATCATACCATCGCGTGCACGTGAACGCAAGTGCAAATTTTGTCTCTGTATCATTTTTAGAGAAATACACAAACACTCGGACAAAAAATTGTACAACTTTTCGTCCGCGCGAATGCATCTGCTCACAGATTATATTTGGTTTTAAGTGTTGTACCGGTGTAGTAAAATGGATCTTCGGGTAAACGCCCTGAAAAAATATAGTCACGCAGCAGATAAAGCGGGCGATAGCCCTGCTCATGCGCGCGCTGATCGAGTAATATGCTGATGGTACCGCGCTGCAGGTCCTCCTTATTCTTCGGCGTGATATCGTAAGCAATGACTCGCACCTTTCCACTCAGACCAGCCGCACGCAGTGCCTCACATACACCATGCTGTCCATTCGCTGCAACATAGATTGCCCTAAGGTTAGGATATTCTTCAAGCACATGCTGGGTCAACTCATAAGCATAATCATCTCGATCAAAGCACGACTGCATCGGCAAAAGCTGGATATCCGGTGCGATTCGACAAAGTTCATCACAAAATCCAGTACAGCGGCTTTTGTGGGTCGCATTGCTCAAATGTCCCGTCAAAATGAATACCTGCCCCCCCTCCGGCATCATCATCGCAAGCAATCCAGCCGCCGTACGGCTTGCCTGAATGCTATCCTGTCCAACAAAACACATTCGTTTGGACTGCGGCATATCGGTATTGAGCGTAACGACTGGTATACCCTGATCAACTAACTCATCAATTTTATCGCAAATCTCAGGCGTATTGACCGGCGTCAGGGCAAGCCCCTGAATCCCTTCGTCACGCACCAACTCCTGAATACACTCCAGCTCCTGTGCCGGATCGACCGACTGTAATTGACGGATCAGTACCTCTACCCCCATATTATGCAGATCATGTGCCGCACGCATCGCCCCTTGTGCAACAATCTGCATCGTTGGTGTCTCGGACGACTGAATAATCATGCCCAGCCGAACCTGTCTGTGGGTTTTTGCCAGTGCCTGACCAACCCGATTGGGGGAGTATCCCAACTCATCAGCAATCTGGCGGATACGCTGTGCAACCTCATCACTGACTCGACCACGATTGTGCAGTGCTCGGTCAACTGTACCGCGTGACACACCTGCCAACTCTGCAATCTGTTTAAGTGTCACAGACATATGATTCCCCCTCCCTTCTCTGTCAAACTGTGCCTATACAGGCTTCTGCATTCAGAATAACACCCTTTTTCCAAAAATGCAACCAAAATTTGCACGCAGATTTCTATCCCTCTATTTTTATTTACTCTTAACCCGTGAAATACTGTGAATTATATATTTTTTAATGATTTTCAGAACAAATCTTCTAGCACGCATGCACGCAAAATCATAATTTTCAACAAGTAACAATCCATTACGAAGTCTTTACAGATACCTTGTCCATCTATATATACTGCAAATTTCAGCTTTGTGCAACTCGTATAATTCTGTAACTAATTTTTATCACAAACACCGAAAATACTGTGAAATCCCGATTTCATCGCATTTCTACTTGCAATTCTCTATGAGCTGTGTTAAATTTTAACCAACTCGAAGGCAAGAAGCTTCCTACACAGTTCGTAGATCCATAACAATATTTGTGTTCTGGATATCGCTCCTGCTTTCTCTTTTTTCTCCGCAAGCGTGCACGTGAACGCTTGCGGAGTGCAAAATGGAGCTGGTCAAAAAGATCACTCCGCTTTGGTTTTCTCTCACTCTTTCTCTCCCCGCATAATATCATATTCAAACCAAAAGAAAGAAAAAGAAAGAAGGCTCAACTGATGGATTTCTTTAATTCTCTTGCATGGATCGGCATCTCCTTCCTGTTCTTCACAGCGCTGGTTGCTGTCATTTCAAGTTGGAAAACCAAGGACGACAACCTAGAATCTGCCGAAGGATATTTCCTCGCCGGCCGTGGTCTGTCTGGCATTGTCATTGCCGGTTCTCTGCTGCTGACCAATTTGTCTGCTGAACAGCTGGTTGGTCTCAACGGTCAGAGCTGGGTCAGCAATATGTCTCCAATTGCATGGGAAGTTGGCTCCATGTTCACCCTGCTCGTGCTGGCCTATTACTTTTTGCCCCGTTTTCTCAAGATGGGCGCTATGACCATTCCCTCTCTTATGGAGGAACGCTATGGTAAGGGTACCAAGACGATGTTCTCCCTGATTATCGTCATCATGTACTCTATCTTAAACCTTCCGGTCATTCTCTATTCCGGTGCGGTTGTATTTGAGAATATTTTCGACATTTCCGGTATGTTTGGCTGGTCAAAGTTCCAAGCTGTTGCAGTTCTCTGCGTGATTATCGGCATCATTGGCGGCTGTTATGCTATTTTTGGCGGTCTAAAGGCGGTTGCGGTATCGGACACCATCAACGGTATCGGTCTGATTATCGGCGGTTTGATGGTGCCCTTCCTCGGTCTTTGGGCACTTGGCAACGAGTGTGCAGGCGGCGGTATCCTTGAGGGCTGGAACTATATGATTTCTGCTGACCCAACCAAAATGAATGCCATTTCCGCATGGAATGCACCCGAACCAGAGGTTCCATGGCCGCTGATTATTACTGGTATGTTTTTCAACAACCTGTACTGGTGGTGCACCAACCAATCCTTCGTTCAGCGTGCACTTGCCGCCAAAAGCCTAAAGGAAGGGCAAAAGGGTGCGATTTACTGCGGATTTCTCAAATGTCTGGGCCCGTTGTATCTGGTGATCCCCGGCATTATTGCCTTTTATCTTCCGTCCATTCAAGATAAGATCGCCGCAGCCGGCAGCACCGCAATCGACTTTGCATATCCGGCACTGATTGCCCAGATCATTCCGAAACCCATTCTCGGCTTCTTTGCTGCTGTTATGTTCGGCGCAATCCTGTCCTCGTTCAACTCGGTTCTAAACTCAGCCTCTACCATGTTCACACTGGATTTGTATCGCTCCTCAATCAATCCCAATGCCTCTGACACCAAGTGTGTCAAGGTTGGTAAGATTTACGGTACCATCGCAGGCTGTATTTCGATTATCATTGCGCCATTCGTCATGAACGCGCAGGGTATTACAACTTTTCTCAACTCCATGAGCCAATTCGTCTCTTTACCCGTTTTGTTCACTATTTTGGGCATGTTCATGTTCCCGCGTCTGCCAAAGTATGCGCCCAAGATTATCACTGTCATGCACGTTGTCATCTATGGCGCCTTCCTGCTGATCTCTCCAAATTACCCGGGCACGGACAGCCCAATCCATTACCTGTATGCCATGGCTGTACTGTTCCCGCTGGAATTGTTTGTCCTATGGTATCTGAACAAGTATAAACCGCAAACCGAAGCGTATCTGATTCACGATGTCGGTGCAGTTGATTTGACCCCGTGGAAGTACCGCCACATCGTCTCGATTGTTGGTCTGATTCTATCTGTTGCCATCTACATATTCTTCTCTCCGCTTGGAATCGCGGCATAAATCACACATTCTCTTTTCTATTTTTCCGAAGTGACCTGTACATAAAAGTACGTGGTCACTTCGGCTTTTATTATTGGTAAAAAAGTTTATGCGTGCCCATGAACGCACGCAAATTATCTTATTTATATTAAAAATAAATTTGTAAATTTGAACAAAAATTCATCATTCTTTTTGTGTGTTTCGATTGCAAAAAACGCTTGCGTTCACGTGAACGCAATGCTATAATGAGGGCAAGAAAGAGATAGAGTCATAACCAAAGCATTATAGGGCGCATATATCTGCCGCCTATTCAAGCAAACTCTACCATTTATTATGAATATTCTATTTATTTTCAGGAGGCTATCATTATGGAACTCAAAATTGCTGTTATTGGCTGCGGCATGATCGGCCGTGAACACATCGAACGTATCCAAAACCGTATCAAGGGCGCACAGGTTGTTGCTGTATGCGATGTATTTGAAGACGGTGCCAAGAAAGGTGCAGAGATTGCCGGCAGTGATGTAAAAATCTACACCGACTTTCAGGCAGCTATCAATGACCCCGATGTTAACGCAGTTGTTGTCACCACCCCGGGCGCTTTCCACAAGGAGCCAGTTATTGCATCCATTCAGGCAGGCAAGCCGGTATTCAGTGAAAAACCGCTTGCCAACACCGCTGCGGACTGCAAGGAAATTGTAGATGCCGAAATGGCTTCTGGAAAGCATCTGGTTCAGGTTGGCTTTATGCGCCGCTATGATCGCGGCTATCGTCAGGTCAAGGAAATGATTGATTCCGGAAAGTTTGGTGCACCGATGGTCGTGAAGTGTACGCATCGTGCAGATGGTGTTGCAAACGACTACACCACCGCGATGGCAGTCACCGACACTGCAATTCATGAAATCGATGTACTGCCATGGCTGATCCATGACGAATGGGACGAGGTTCAGTGCATCATGCCCAAAACTTCCTCCAAGGCGCATGAGGGACTGAAAGACCCACAGGTCATGATTATGAAAACCAAGAGCGGTATTGTCAATGTTTTGGAGGTCAACGTCAACTGCGGCTTCGGATATGATATCAACTGCGAGGTTGTCTGCGAAAACGGCGTCATCAACCTGCCCTGCCCGTCCTTCCCCACTGTGCGCTATGCCAACAATGTATCCACAAAAATCGAGGACAACTGGATTCTGCGCTTCATCGACTCCTACGATGTTGAAATTCAGGATTGGGTCGATCATGCATCTAAGGGTGAAACCAGCGGCTCCTCTGCATGGGACGGATATGTTGCCTCTATCACCGCAGACGCTCTGGTTAAATCTCAGACCACTGGCGCTTTTGAAAAGGTAGTGACTGGCGGTACCCCTAACTTCTATCAGAAGTAAATCATCAGTCAGACTGAGCGGTCTGGTTTCTCTCTGACAATTGAATTGTATCATCATAAGAAAAGGAGTTTTCCCTATGAAAATCGGTTTTAACGAAGGCTGCAATCGCTTCTGCGCAAATCATTCCGTTCTGGAGGATCTCAAGCTGTGTGAAAAGTACGGCTTTGATTACATTGACGTACAATCTGAATGCCTCGATCGCGAGCTTGCCGCAGGTCTTTACACATTGGAAGATCTTGGCACATTCTTCAAGACCTCTCACTTGAAGATGCTGTCCTACAACGCCCTGATTTTTTTCAATATGAAGCAAACGCAGGCGGAGAAGGACGCTGTTATGGCACAACTCGACGAGATCATTCGCCGCTGTCAGATTCTGGACTGTGGCATGATTGTTGTCGTTCCGTCCATGGATCTAACCATTCCCGCTACACTCGACGAAATCAAGGCTGATGCAGTTGCTGTTCTCAAAGAAATGGTCAAGAAGGTCGAACCTTATGGTATCAAACTTTCTATCGAATTCTGCGGTGCACCGACCATGTCTATCAACCGTTTCGAAGATGCTTATGCAATTGTTTCTGAGGTCAATCACCCACTGGTCGGTGTGACTCTAGACCAATACCATTTCCACGCAATGGCTTCCAGCTGGCAAGCGCTTGAAGAGGCTGACGGCAAGAAAATCTTTGTATGGCATCTTAATGGTATGGAGAATATGCCTTGCGGTGCAGCCTACAACAATGATGAAAAGCGTCTGTGGCCGGACGAGCAAGGTGACTGTCTGGATCATAAGCGATATGCCGATACGCTCAAGAAAATCGGATTCGAGGGTGACGTATGTACCATAGAAGTATTCCGTCCCGACTATTATAAGCTGTCAAACGAGGAGAACATCGCAAAAGCTGCCGAGGTCACCAAGGTACATGTTGCAAAATACTGTTAAATGACATCAAAAAAGACCGGTGCTGTCCGGTCTTTTTTCTGTTTTCATACTGCTGTCACATTTGACTGCCAACCAACGGATAGATGGGGAATTATTTCTCTCGTGTGTTCACGTGCGTGTTGTTCTGGACAGACTGCTGAAAAAAATGCCAAACACGCTCCGCAAGCGTTTCGAGCGGGGGTTCGTTTTGGAAATATAAGTCATAGGAATATTGCTCGACCTCATCATCTGAACGATTTCCATATTGTGTGACATGCTCATCTTTTCTGCGAATGAGCAATGTTTGACAGTCCCCCCCAATGGCAGCCTTGAGCCGCGCAATCTCCTCCGGCTCCCGCACATGAATAAACAAAATCTCCTCATCGGCACAGGCACAGAACTGCTGATATTGTTCCATACAATATCGGAAGGACAGATCATTGTACTCTGTGAACACTTGCTTTAGCTGAGAGAGCATTTTACGCGCCGCCATTGTCTTTTCCCCAGACCAGCCTGCAAATCGTGCAATCTCAACAATAGGAGTAATAGAAGAAATATTTCGTACATGACAATACTGTGCGACACAATTACAAACCGTGTCCTTACCTACGCCCCCACGTCCATTTATGATAAATACCTGCTTTTTCAAATCACCATCTATCCTTTCCTTTATCTGCTCCTAATCATACTGCAAAACAGACGGAAAATCAAGTAAAGTTTTACGCCTTTACATATGTATTTTACAGAAAATGCAGATTGCACACAGTGTAAAGTTATACACTTTACACTGTGTGTTTTTTAAGAATTTTTAATAAAAACCACCTATTTTGTCATATATACATTATATTTCTGTAAAGTGCTCTCGCATTGCGTGTAAAGTTATTTACCAGTCACATCTATATACAGCATGCGATTCCCCGGGTCATAGCAAAATACAAATCAAACCGCCGGTGCTCTCATTGATAATACGCTCCAGTGTTTCACGGAATTTATCTCGCGCGTCCTCTGGCACACGCGCCAACTTTCCAGATAATTCTTCTCCGATCAATGCCGAAAGCGGTTTTCCGAAAATATTGGTCTGCCAGATTTTTTCCGGTGCTCCTTCAAACTCACTCATTAAATAATCCAGCAATTCTTCAGACTGCTTCTCTGTTCCAACAATCGGTGTAATTGACGCTTTGATTTGCGCTTTCATCAGATGAATGGAATCAGCGGAAGCACACAGCTTTACACCATAGCGCCCGCCTTGCTTCATGATTTCAGGCGGTTCCAGCGAAAGCTCCTCCAGCTCTGGCATCACAACACCGTAGCCTGTTTTCTGCGCCTGTTCCAAGGCTCCTGCAATCCGTTCATAAGATTTTGCCATCTCGGACAATCGGGTCAAAACCGGAATGAGATCTGCCTCATCTTTCATCTGGATTCCAGTTTGCTGCGTCACGATCTGATAGAACACCGCGGTAGGAATTTCTACAATAACCCGTGCACAGCCAACACCCAAATCCATATCCGCAATACGTACTGCCTCTATCCACTCATTTTCTTCTAAGATATGCAGCATAGTATCAAAATCCCGCATCTTATGCACCGTATGTCCGCCCTTTCGCAGACTATCATACACGCTGCTCTGTACTGCGTGATCTGGCGGCAGGATACTGATAAAACGCGGCAGTGCCACAGAAATTTGCTGAACCGGAAATTCATAGAGAACTGCTGTTAAAATGGAACGCATTCTCTGTTCGTCCAAATCCAAACAATTTACAGGCATTGCGACAATACCATATGTTTCCTGCAAATGTTCACAAACTGCATGTGCATCTTCCCCTTCTGGATCAACTGTATTGACAAGTGTCAGAAAGGGTTTTCCTATGGCCTGTAACTCCTCGATGACACGTCCCTCTACCTCTGCATAGCTTTCCCGTGGGATATCCGAAAAGGAGCCATCTGTTGTAATAACCAGCCCAATTGTGGAATGATCTTCAATAACCTTACGTGTCCCAATCTCCGCAGCCTCTGCCATTGGAATTGGGTGGTCACGCCAAGGTGTTGTCACCATGCGCGGTGTATCCTCTTCCATGCTGCCCAGTGCACCGTCTACCAAATATCCAACACAGTCTACGAGCCGCACGCGGCAGTTCCCTGCTGGTGTCAGAGCAATTTCGGCTGCTTCTTCCGGTACGAACTTTGGCTCTGCGGTCATAATGGTCTTTCCAGATCCGGATTGTGGCAATTCGTCCTTGGCACGCTCTCTTTTATAGACATTATCGATGCGCGGAATGACCATATTCTCCATAAATCGCTTGATAAATGTCGATTTTCCGGTTCGAACTGGTCCTACCACGCCAATATAAATATCACCGTTTGTCCGAGCGCTGATTTGTTCATATAATCCTTTCTTCTCCATCAGTATCTCCTTTCACCGTCCGCAAATTGGAATCAAAAGCATGGTTTCCGACACCTGCTCTGTATGCTCCGGCAGTGCATTGGCATTTTGGATTTCTGACACTGTGGAGGCATATTGCTTGGCAATCTCCCAAAGCGGAGTTGCAGTCTGAATATAGCGCAAAATCAGTGTCGTACCTGCTCTATCGACGGGGTCACGATCCTGTTCTGCGGTCAGACCTGTGATATCACGCACCGACACAGGACTGCCGCACAGCACGGTTCCGTTTACTGAAACGCGCAGCTGAAGGTCTCGCTCTGCACTGAGCGCAGGAGATAAATGTACGTTTAAGTCCCGCAGCTGTGTGTATGCAATTTGACCCAGTGTTAGGGGCAGCATGGTATCCTGCATCTCTCCCCATAAATTTCCGGCATCATCTAGATACAGCACACAGATTTGCAGCTTCATATTCTCCTGATCGAGCATGGTACACACACCTTCTGTCAGGAGGATCTCGGTTGCGGGATAGGTCAAGGTAATCTGCGCCATGCTTTCGGATTGATAAGTCTGCGGTGCCTCATCATCATACAGCTCTGAGGTGTCCTCTGAAATTTCGAGCTGCTTTTTGAGGTGATATAAGTCTTCAATGGTTTGCAGGGTATGTTCCTTTCTTTGCTGTACCAGCGCACGCGCGCAGATCCCTACGGATAGGACACCTTCCTCTCGGAGCATGCAGTCCAAGCTGCGCATGGCAAGCCGAACCGTAATCGGCAAATTGTCTGTAATGCTCGGTGCTTCCAGTACCTGTGTATAAGGAACATTGTGTGTCATAGATTGCAGCTTTCCGGTGTCATCTAAAAGCAGCAAATGCAGCTGCACCTCTCCGCTGAGCGAAATTTGTGCATTCTCCGGCTGACAGGTCACAGGCAGCATGATACCCTGTGCATGCACCAGCTTCATTCCCTGTGCTCCAGAAATTTCTACGTCATCTAAAACCGTATATTCCCGTGTAAGCACATTTTGCAGCAAGGAAATCGGCTTTGCGCCATAGCGCACCTGCAAATCCGTCCCATCGGCTTCAATCTTCTCAGTCACAGCGGTTTTCTTTTGCTGATACAAATCGATTTCTAATCCGATTTCTCCAGTCACGCTCACCTTTCTGGAATTCACCGCTCTTGCTGACACCCGTTGCAAATGGCAGCGCACGAAACAGGGCTGGTCTGCTGAGATCCCCTGTGTCTCCTCGATATGTGCAAAGCTCAGTGGAATTTGCAGAAAACGGATACCTTCCTGTCCGTCTGGGCGATATAATACCACCACATGTACAATACCAGAAATCAAAATGCGATCGGTCTGCGGCAGCTCGTCCTTCACCGATATTGTTCCAAAAGCACACAAAATCCGACCGATATCCGGCTCTGTGTCTGGTACAATGGTGTCTGTTGTCTCCGTGAATGTGGTGTGCCGTGCACACATGGGTGCATAGTATTGCAAATCTGTGCGTATGAATTCCATAAAAGATTCCTCCTTTTTACCGCTTCTGCTGTTATGTATATGCGTCATTTATACAGATATGAAAAAAAGCAAAAAGCCGAGGGCTATTTTCCCTCGGCTTTTGCCTTACTCATCATTTCGAATTCCAAACATACGGCGCAGCATACCGCATAAATACCTCGGACTCTTCCAAATTACAACTTTCATCTGAAATGCCTCCTATCGTTTCAATAATAGTACGCCAAGTACAATCAGTGCTGCACTGAGAAACAGCAAAAACCAGAACACAGGGCAAATACTTCCCAGAAGAAAACCGATTCCCAGCCCAAGGCAGAACATTCCAATCAAATATCGCTGGCAAAACATGGGGTATCACACTCCTCTTACCAAATAACACCATATCATTGCCAGAGAGTGCCCATAACACAATTGTACGGTGTTTCCTTACTCCAGTATAATCCACCGGACAGAAAAGTGTGCAGACTGCAAATCATTCTTTTTGCTTGGCATCAATAAGACCGTACTGTGTAAAATACAGTACGGTCTTATTTCACCACTTTTATAAGGTCACGAATTGATATACCGAAAAATGCTTTGGATTCAAGTATCTCGCACACCTCGCATATAAAGGAAAAGTAGTTTTTACACCTTTCCCGTACTGCCATGACCGCCACGGTCAGGATTTTTCAAGCAATCTGTCACCGTAAAAGAAAGTGCAGGCTGATGCTCCATAATGCGGAACTGGCAAATGCGGTCATTGATATGAATAACGGTATCCCGCACTGCATATGCCGGAAAAAACCACTGGTCATTGTCCCCACAATAGGTTTCATCAATAACACCCATGCTGTTTGTCTGAATGATACCAAAATTCTTAAATGTTGAACTGCGTGGCACAACATGCGCTTCATATCCCTCGGGCAGCTGCATGGCGATTCCGAGCGGGATCAAACGAAATTCCCCCGCCTGCATAGCGATCTCCTCTGCGGCGCGCAGGTCGATCCAATCAGACTTTCCGGCGATATAGCGAAGTGGCTCAATTGCATCTGTAAAATACTTGATTTGAATTTCCATATGATCTCCTGATTTCTTTGATTGTGTCTTGTGAATGCAGTACGACCTTGCCCTCTGACAGTGTACGCGGAATATCAATAATCCGCTGGTTCTCACTGCCGCACCAGTACAGCTGTGGGTTGCGCTGTTCCTTCTGGTATCGCCCATCTACTATGACATCACACATTTGTACCATCGGCAGCGTACAGATATCTTCCCAACGATATCCGGTATACAGCCAAATCGTCTTATTGGGAAAATTTTTTCGAACCTCGGCAATCAGTTCTCCAATCTCTGCGCGATTGCTGGGAAATAATGGATCTCCTCCGGAAAAGGTGATTCCTGAAATGTAGTCCCTTGATAATTCGTCCAGCAGCTCTAACTTTGCTGCATAGTCAAACGGTACGCCGCTGTCCGCGTCCCATGTCTGTGGGTTGTGACATTCTGGGCAATGGTGTCCACAGCCGGAAACCCAAAGCACAACACGCAAGCCTTCTCCGTTCAGCATATCGTCTCGGGTAATATTATGGTAATTCATTACATACTCTTTCTTTCTGCGATTTCCGCCATTTTTGCGTCATTGAGACGGGTATCTCCTTTTACGCGGGAGTAGGACAGATATCCGTTCATGCGTTCAATCTTCGTGAGATTAGAAGAACCACACTTTGGACAAATATCCATGCTTAATTCCTCGTGTCCACAATCATTGCAATAGGCAAGGCTCAAATTGACACCCTCATAGAATCCCAGCTTCATCGCACGGCGAATCAGTGTGCGAATCGCATCTAGGTTGTAGGCAATTGGATATTTGACGTATTGAATTTTTCCGCCATTGAACAAATCCCAAAAGCGCGCTTCCAAGTCCTGTTTTTCGATGGGGGTCAAGTCCTCAGTCACATGGCAATGGAAACTGTTTGAAACATAGGCGCGGTCAGAGACACCTTCTACAATGCCATATTTTTGACGGAACTGCTCAACCTGCAGTCCGCACAGACTCTCTGCCGGTGTGCCGTAAATTGCGTAGAGGTTCCCGTCTTCCTCCTTAAACTGATTGACCTTCTGGTTGATATAGCGCATGGTTTCCAGTGCAAATTCGCCGTCCTCCACAAGTGACTTGCCGTTATGCAGCATCTGGAGTTCATTAAGCGCCGTAATGCCGAAGGAGGCAGTTGCCGTTTTCAGAATTGGCTTGATTTTATCATGCAGTCCCAGATGACCACCATAGAAACCACCTTCACAATATGCAAGCGGGTTGGTCGATGCACGCATCTCTCCCAGATACGCGTAAGTACGAATATGCAGTTTGCGGATAAGTTCCAGATAATAGTCCAACACTTCATAAAAGGAACGATTTTCTTGCTGTGCCTTAGCATAGATCATGGGCAAATGCAGAGAAACTGCACCAATATTCCAACGTCCCACAAATACGGGTGTATCCTTATCATCTGCCGGCTTCATGCCGCCGCGCTCATACCACGGGGACAGAAATGCACGGCAGCCCATAGGGCTAATGATTTTCCCATATTTCTTATACATAGAAGGCACATAGCCATCTCCAGACAGGCTGAGCCAATCAGGATACATTGCCTTTGCAGAGCACAGAATACCAGCTTCAAAGACGTCCTCAAGCGGCTTGCCCTCACCGTGCAGATTTTCGTCATACAGGAATACGATTTTGGGAAAGAGCACCGGTTTCTTCTGCCCCTTTTTCCCCTGCCCTCGGCGACGGACATCGAGCATTGTAATAGATGCCAACTTTGCAAAGCGGCCGGTTCCCGTTCCAATCGTCATGGTAATAAAGGGATAATCGCCGCGGCTGGACGCTACGGTGTTGAACTTGTACTCCCAGCCTTGGAAACCCTGTTCAAAATCATTGAGAATATCTGCCATGACCTCCTGTTCCACTACATCATCGGATAACCCCATCTTTTTGTACTTTGCCGTCAGCATGTCATAGCTTTTCTGTGCATACGGCTCGAGCAGCAAGTCTACGGAAGGCACTGTAAATCCGCCATACTGCTGGCTGGCAGCAGATAGAACGATATCTCCAATGACATCAAATGCAACGTTCAGGGTCTTTGGTTCATTATACCATAGATTTCCCATTTCAAATCCGCCCTTTAGAACGTGCTCTACATCGAACAGACAGCAGTTCATCGTATCTCGGCGTGCAGACATATCATGTACATAGATATATCCATCTCGGCACGCCTGCAATTCCTCTGTATTCATAAAGAACTTTTGATAAAGCTCCTTATTGAGCTGATTAAAAATCAAGCTGCGCTTTGTGGAGACCAACGCAGAATCCGTATTGGAGTTTTCCTTGTCTCCAATGTACATGATAGATTGGCTCTTCTTATAAACATTGTCCAACATTCCGACAAAATCCTGCTTATAATTGCGGTAATCTCGATAGCTCTTGGCAACCTCAGGACGTACATTTTCCAGTGCCGCCTCTACAATATTGTGCATCTGCCAGATTTCAACACGTTCTGTACCCATGTTTTCGACATAACTTGAAACATATTCACAAATTGCATCAGTTTCCTTTTGTGTAAATGTATAAAGAACGCGGTTTGCAGACTTATTGACCGCAGCAACCACCTTACGCACATCAAATTCTTCCAGTGTACCATCTTTTTTCACGATATAAATCATGTTGCCAAGTCTCCTTATATATTGTGTCGATGACCATTATAGCACAACTACATCTAGTATGGAAGATGTATCAGGACGTGCTTTGCAAATTCGTCAGTTTGCCTGAAAAAACAGCCCATTTATTTTATAAATTTACTCGCTTCTTCTCTTGACGCAATCACCTATTGTAATACAAAAAAGGTGACCCTGAACGCCTTACAGCTATCAGAGTCACCCATCTCATATACAAGGATACTATGTACCCAACGTCAAAAGGATAATAGGATAAATCTTGGAGAAAAAATCCCTATCTCCTATGACGCTTTTATTATAATACATCTCAATTTATACAGCAACTAAATTCGTTCGACAAATTTTGACAAAGTTCGCAATTACGACAATCTGACACACTTACACATGAATATCTATATATTTTCCAACATCATATTTTCCACATCATTTTGAAAATATACCGTAACATAACAGAGAAAACAAAAAAAGCAAAAATGACAAAATTCAAGCATTAAAAACAAATTTTACATGAAAGTGCTTAAAATTCAAGAAAGCAAAAGAAAAACCACCCTTTTAGGGTGGTTTCTGATGGTGGACACTAGGGGGCTCGAACCCATGACCTTCCGCACGTCAAGCGGATGCTCTACCAGCTGAGCTAAATGTCCATAAACGCGCTGAGCTGAACACTCAGCGCGTTATTATTATATCAGTTTTCTTCGGAATTGTCAAGCTCAGATAAGTCAAACTCCAATTCTTCTCCGCATGCACCGCAAACGATAGAGCCGGTTTCGAGCATGTCCTGATCCAGATAGAGTACCTCTCCGCAGGTCGGACAAATTACCTGATAAAGGTCTTCATCTGTATCAAGAGCGAGATCCTCGTCCTCATCATCGACAGCGAGGAAATCCTCTGTTACAGCAGAGATTTCGTCATAGACATCATCTAATTCATCGAGCAGCTCTTCGTTCTGCTGCTTCAGGTCGGTAACAGCCTCTGCCAGTTCTTCCATTGCGGAAATCATGCCGGCAAGCAGCTTTCCCTCCTTCTTTTCCGTATCAATATCCAATCCTTCAAACAATCCTTTGAGATATGCGACGCGCTCCATTACTGTCATTTTGCATCCTCCTTTGAAAGTGAAGGCGAGTTTGGATCAGCCCTTTGCACGCTCCAAATACTCACCAGTACGAGTATCAATCTTGATGCGGTCTCCAATTTCGATAAACAACGGAACCTGTACAGTTGCACCGGTCTCAACAACAGCCGGCTTCAATGTGTTGGTTGCAGTATTGCCCTTGAAGCCCGGGTCAGTCTCTGTGATTTCGAGTTCAACAAAGAGCGGCGGCTCAACAGCAAATACACTGCCCTTATAAGAGAGCACCTTCACATTTGTATTTTCCTTGACGAAGCGGAAGTCATCTCCCAGCGTAGACTGGTTGATTGGCAGCTGGTCATAGGTCTCGGTGTCCATGAAATAGTAAAGATCGCCATCTGCATACAGATACTGCATTTCCTTGCGCTCTACATATGCTGGCTCATACTTATCGGTTGGGTTAAAGCTGCGCTCAGTCACCGCGCCAGTGATTACGTTTTTCATCTTTACGCGCACGAATGCTGCGCCCTTGCCCGGCTTTACATGCTGAAACTCGACAACCTGAAGGACTTGTCCGTCCATCTCAAATGTTACACCGTTTCTGAATTCACCTGCAGAAATCATAATTACGAATCCTCCAAAACATTAGACACCGTTGTGTTCTAAATTCTAATCAATGCTCATATATTTTACCCTATTTTCAGGCATTTGACAAGACCTATTTTTACGTTCTGGTAAAAAAGAACATATTTTTCAATATCAGCCAAAAGCGCGGAGGAATTTCCTCCGCGCTTTTGGTAGGGAATTTCGATTAGTGGCAGCAGCCGTTGCAGCAGTCAAGCGTGTTCGAGCCATAGCCACACTGATTGGAGCCACAGCCGCATTGGTTACCGCTGTTGCACAGCCAGATCAGAAGGATCGCGAACAGGATAATGATCCACCAAGAATCGATGCCCCAGCAAGAACTTTGATACATAATGTTTTCCTCCTTTTGTGGATTACATCTTATCCTATGCGTCCTAGAGGAAATGGGTTCCTGTTTTCACAAACCTTTTTGTTCTGCCGCGTCAAGTTGCTTTTGCGAAAACACGCCGCGGCGCACAAGCTGATCGCACAAACGTGTTCCGTCCTTGGTTTTTGCAAAGAGTGCACGGTAAGAGGTATATGCCACATGGTCACGCAGAAAGCGTCCCTGTTTTTTAATTTCCATGCGCTCCTGTTCGGTTTGAATCCCATGGTCAACAGCTGCCTTGTCTGCGTTCTCCCAGCTGAAATCACCGCCGCGATCTGAATATCCCAGCGCACGCAGCAAAAATGTCATATAATCCTGATAGCGCAGCTGCATTGTACTTCCAAACTGTGTCTTACTGATACCGCTGGTATATCCCTGTTCATAAGCATAGCCGACATAGGAATTTGCCCATGCCGGAACATCTGTAAAGGGGTGCTTTCCCTTATATTCCTTGGCCTCTGCTTCGTTCCCCAACAAGCGAATGAGCATAACAACCCCCTCCACACGGGTTGCAGGTCTTGTAAGCTCATACCCCTTTTGACTTCCCTGAAACAATCCGAGCGCATGCAGGGCATCTGCATAGTCCGTATACTGCGCATTTTCCGTCTGCACAGAGGATTCTCCGCTCTCATACTGACCGGAAATTTCCAAGGTGCTGTCCTGCTGTAAAATCAATTCTGCACCGTCCTCTGCTGCCAGATAGCGCTGATGGCTGACAAGCGCATGCTGTGCGCCTGCCTGTCTGCCTGTCGAGAGGTTGATCCATGTGCCCTTACGTGTCACTGCCTTCCCCGCAGTAACAATCACTTCGGTTCCCGTCTGCGCCGTAACCGTGTGACCGGCCCGCAGATTGAGCCGTGATGATTTCCCCAGCGCTGCCAGCACCTGAGTCTCTACGCTGCTTTTCAGCTGGGTATCGTCTGCCTTTGCAGCAAGCGCATCAACCTTTTTTTGCGTCTCTGCTAGATTTTTTCCAGCAGTATCCTTTGCCTTTTCACGCACAGCATTTATATAGGTATTGACTGCATAAGATTGGCTGACCAGTGAGTCTCCCGTACTCAAAGCGCCCGCAACGGTTCCGCCCAAAAACAATGCCAGCGCCAGCCATACGACAGGTTGCTTTTGCATGCACATACCCCCTCTTGTCTCAATTGATTTTAGTATAGACGCTTTGTGACGGGTTGTCAAAGATGGCCGGATACACCTGTATCCGTAACTGCCGTAATCTGAACCTGACAGAACTTATTCTTTTGGATTTGCTGTCCGGCTGCGGTGACCGGAAAACAATATGCGCTGTGTCCGCTCCACGTCTCTCCGTCCGCATGTTCAAACAGCACTTCCAGTGTACGTCCAACAAATTTTTCGCGATATCGTTTACTCATCTGCGCTGCAATCATCTTGACCTGCTCTGCCCTGTGATTCTTGACTGCGAGCGGGACTTGGTCAGGCATATCTGCCGCCGGTGTACCAGAACGCATCGAATACGGGAAAACATGAATATCTGAAAAATCACAGACGCGAATAAATTCCAGCGTTTGCGCAAAATCTGTATCCGTTTCTCCCGGGAAACCCACGATCAAATCGGTTGTAATTGAGCAATCCGGAAAGCTCTGCCGCAGCATTTCACAACGTTCTGCAAAAAATGCGGCGGTATATCTGCGTTTCATGCGTGCCAGTATGCGGTCACAGCCGCTTTGTAAGGACAGATGAAAATGCGGACGTAAATTTTGATACTGCTGTAAACGGCTGCAAAATTCAGCATCAATCGTGCGCGGCTCCAGAGAGCCCAGACGAATATAGGTATTCGGAACCGCTTCACAGAGCATGGCAATCAGCGTGGTAAAATTGGTTTGCTCTGGTAAGTCGTGTCCATAGGACGAAATCTCAATCCCTGTCAACACAATTTCCTGCACATTCGCCTGTGCTAATCGAACAGCTTCTTCTATTACAAGCGCAGGCGGCATGGAACGCACATGTCCTCTTGCGTAGGGAATAATACAATAGGTACAGTACTGATCACAGCCGTCTTCTATCTTGAGCAGCGCGCGGGTGCGCCCCTCTGGAACTCCCGCCGGAAGCACCTCATAAGTACGATCCAAGGTACGAAATTTTGCAAGGTCTATTTCTCTGTTTCCCTGCACCGCCTGCTCACACAGGGCAATGATCTCTCCGCGGGACGCCGTTCCGCAAATCAGATCGATTTCTCCGCTTGCCTCCAGCTTGTCCGGCTCGGTTTGCGCAAAGCACCCGCACGCCACCAAAAGAGCCTTTGGGTTTTCCCGCCGAATTTTATGAAATGCTCGTATGTTTTTCCGATCGCTGATTGCAGTGACGCTGCATGTGTTAATCACAAATACATCTGCATCTTTTGAACAAATATCATGCCCATTTGCACGTGCTTGCTGCATCAGTGCCTGTGTTTCAAACAAATTCACCTTGCAGCCAAGTGTATAAAATCCGAATTTCATCAGCCAAACTCATTTCTTGTAAGATTTCTTTTTATTATACGCGAAAAATAGTCTCCAGACAATAAGAATTGACCAATTTTACGGGGTTTACAAATTTTTCATTGACAAAAATATCACAGCATGATATTATGTAATCAAATTGTAATCATGCTTTGTAACCGATTTGTAATCGAACACAAGGCTTTCAACGGCAAAATAAAGGAGTTTTTTAATATGGCAGCAGTCGTAAAAGAAGGCGAATTGCTCATGTACAAAGGGCATCCGCTTATGCGTAAAGAAAATATTATCTACTATGGCAGCATGGAAGATCGTTATATTATCATGATGCAGATTCTGGAGACTAAGAAAGAGGGCAACCTCGATGTTGCTACCAAGGTAGCAATCCAGCTCCAGCAGACCAGCCCTACCGTTCGTATGAAGGATCGCATCGTCAAGAAAAGCGAAAAGAACAGCCTGTGGAGTGCAATGGACATCGCTTCTATTTGGCTAGGTCGTGCGTTATCGACGAAGTAAACGAAAGCTTGAAAATGTCGATACGTTTCGGCACACAGGAGGATCATTCATCATGAATACAGCAAAGCATCTGAAAGCTATACTGGCAACTATGTTTTCCGCAGTTATCGTCTCAAGCAGTGCATCTGCACTCTATGCTGGCGTCAATACTGCTTCTACCACACTTAACTTCCGTGATTCTGCCAATGGCAATGTCATCGGTTCCATTCCAAGCGGCGCACGTGTAGCAGTCATCGACAATACCAATGAATGGTATCATATTGCATACAATGGCGCAATCGGCTATGTAAGTGCAGATTATATCAGTGCAACACCGGACGGAAGCGTGGATCTTGGCACAGGCATCATTAACAGCGATGCAGTCAATATCCGTACGCAGCCGAACACAGACTCTGATGTAATGCTCCAGCTCAACAAGGACGATTGTGTCGATGTCAATGGCATTGTCGATGGCTGGTATCGTATCGCAATCGATGACACAGCTGGTTATATTTGTGCCGATTACCTAACCTTTGACCAGACTATGACTGATACACAGGAGGTACATCACGAGCGGGCTGTCACTCCAGCACAGGCAAACGAAGAAGCGGACAAGCTATTGAGTTTTGCAAATCAGTTCCTTGGCACTCCATACCGCTATGGCGGAAGTACACCCAGCGGTTTCGATTGCTCGGGCTTTACTACATATGTGTTCCGTAATGCACTGAATATCAATCTGCCGCGTACTTCGACTGAACAGAGTCAAACCTATACTCGAATCGCTACCACAGCTGAATTGCTCCCGGGCGATTTGGTATTCTTTGGTAAAGACGGCAAGGTCAACCATGTTGGCATCTATGCAGGCGCTGGTGAGTTCATTCACTCCCCACATACTGGCTCCTATGTGCGTTATGACACACTAAATTCCGGTAATTACCAAAAGAATTTCCTTTGGGGCGGCCGTGTCCTATAATATGAAACAAAAAATGAGTAGGCTAAAATACCTACTCATTTTTTTATTCCGCAAAGCACTCTACTTTGATTCTTCTGTGTTTAAAGAGAACTTATTGATTTGCCTCCATTCGAATATACATATGTTTCTCTGCAAGCTTTAAGGAGCAAATTTGAATCCCCTGCGCCCGAATCCCATTGGTAATTGCTGCTCCAAGCTCCTTTGCAATAGGATTTAATAGCGCATGCGGCAGCTTCAATCCTCCAATCTCCAGAGAAATCGGGTGCAGTACCACCATCTGATCGGCATATCCTACGGATATCAATGCGTAGAGCGGACAGGAGTCGGGCAGCAATGCCTGTGCAGCACGCGGCAGCGGGAGCTGTGATGGTTTAATCTGCGCCGTACAAAGCAAATTATCCTGCTCTGTAATTTGCAATGCAATATCCTCAAGTGCAAATCCGACAGGCAATTGGCGTGTCAAGAGTGTTGTCAGTGCACTGCTATCCATTCGCACTTCAATGCCTTCCTCTGCCGTCTGTACCTCCTCCTTGTCGGCACGCTGTACCGTTGTGTGTGGCATGTGCATGGGGATATTGCTGTATAACACCATATGCTGAATCAAAAATAAACAGAGTATGGCACATAGTACCATACAAAGGGTCTGTACCCAGCTGCGCATAAATGGTTTCACCCTTTCTTTTCCATACCATAGTTTATGTGCAGCCAACCTCCTTCATGCCATGAAAAAAGCACCCTTTCGGGTGCTTTTTAAATTATTGATTTGCTTCGATGTATTTGCAGATATCACCGATAGTGGACATTTTCATTGCTTCTTCGTCAGAAATAGAAATGCCGAAGTTTTCTTCGAGATCCATCATCAGTTCGACAACGTCCAAAGAGTCTGCATTCAAATCGTCCTTGATCTTGGTATCCATTGTCATAGATGCAGCATCTGCATCAAACTTCTCTGCCAACAGTTCACAAATCTTCTCAAACATAGTGATTCTCCTTTTAATTTGGGTTTTCATTTATTCTGCGAAAATTCCGATTTTACGGAACTTTTCATAGCGTTTTTCGAGCAGCTGATCTATCGTTTGAACAGCTGACAAGTCTTTGAGCTGCTCATGGAGCGCTTTTTTGAGATTACGCATCAAGGAACCGCTCTCAGGGACAATCCCCTCGATCATGCCAAAGGATAAAAGGTCATCTGCGGTAATCTTCAATCGCTCTGCTGCTTCTACCTCCCGACTGGCATCTTTCCACAGAATCGATGCACAGCCACGTGGAGAGATGACCGAATAAATCGCGTTCTCCAGCATTAAGACACGGTCTGCAACGGCAAGCGCGAGTGCTCCGCCAGACCCACCTTCTCCTGTAATGATACTGATAACCGGAGTACGCAGCACCATAAAATCACTGAGACAGCGTGCAATTGCCTCGCCCTGTCCACGCTCCTCTGCGCCAATACCGCAAAATGCACCCGCAGTATCTACAAAGCAAATGACAGGGCGGTGAAACTTTTCTGCCTGTTTCGCCAAACGCAGCGCTTTGCGATATCCCTCCGGATGCGCCATAGCAAAATTTGCACGGATATTTTCTTCGGTTGTCTTGCCTTTTCTATGTCCGATAATTGTTACCGGAATTCCCTGAAAGAGTGCAATCCCAGCGCAGATTGCCGGATCATCTGCATAGCCTCGATCACCATGCAGCTCTGTAAAATCATCAAAGAGTGTCTTCACATAGTCATCAATGGTCGGACGCTTGCTGTCATGAATGATTCGCATTTTTTGAGATACTGGGAGTTTTTCTTTTGTGCTCATACTGAATCCCCCCGTCCCTGCGGCTGGTGCATACGCAGCAGTGTCTGCAATGTGTAACGCATTTGATTCCGTGGTACAATTTTATCACAAAATCCGTGCGCAAGCAAGAACTCTGATGACTGAAAATCGTCTGGAAGCTTTTCTCCAATGGTGCCCTCAATGACACGGCGGCCGGCAAACCCAATGGTTGCATGCGGCTCTGCCAGAATGATATCTCCAAGGGAGGCAAAGCTTGCTGTGACACCGCCTGTTGTAGGATCGGTGAGCACAGTGATATACAACAGTCCTGCATCGGAATGTCTGCGTGCCGCACCAGATACCTTTGCCATCTGCAAGAGAGAAAACATACCCTCCTGCATACGTGCACCACCTGATGCGGTAAACAGAATTACAGGAAGCCTGCGGCGGGTTGCATATTCAAACAAACGAGTCAGCTTTTCTCCCACAACACTGCCCATAGATGCCATCAAAAAATGGCTGTCCATGATGCCGAGGCAGGTTTCAATGCCGCCAACTGTGCAGACGCCTGTTACAACAGCATCTTGCATGCCGGTCTTTTCCTGAAGCGCCTCAATTTTTTCACGGTAACCCTCAAAATCCAACGGATTACACGGACGAATATTGGCGAACAGCTCACGGAAGGAATCTTTATCCGCGGTGATACGCACCCGTGTACGTGCCAGCAGACGGGCATACCGTCCGCAGGACGGACATACATAGAGATTTCTTCCGTAGTTACGTGCCTGAAGCTGTGCCCCACAGCCCTTACATACGATCTGTGGCTTCTCCTCTGGCAGCGTATCCGAATCTTTCATCTGCATGGAGGTCGTTCTGGTTTTTTGAAAGAGATCAATCAGCATGCTTTTCCCTCCTCTCAGCGGTTAAAATCGCCATTGGCGATAGAATTGGTATGGAAATCTCCTGATACAAAGATGTCTGATGACAAGAGTCTCAGCTGAAAGTCTACGCTGGTTGTCACGCCATCAAATAATGTTTCTGCAAGTGCACGGCGCATGCGAGCGATTGCCTGTGCACGGTCTTTGCCTGTCACAATCAGCTTTCCAATCATGCTGTCATAGAACGGCGGAATGGTATATCCCTGATAAGCAGCGGTATCCATGCGCACACCCGGGCCACCGGACAAGTGCATCGCAAGAATATGCCCCGGGCAAGGTGCAAAATTTCGTGCTGGGTCCTCCGCATTGATGCGACATTCGATTGCATGCCCTCGCAGCTGCAAATCCTCCTGACGGAAGGAAATTGGCTCTCCAGCAGCGATTTTGATTTGCTCGCATACAAGGTCTACCCCTGTTACCTGCTCAGTAACGGGGTGCTCAACTTGAATTCGCGTATTCATTTCACAGAAAAAGAAGTTCTTTTGGTCATCTACCAAAAACTCAACTGTTCCGGCATTGACATATCCGACCTTTTGGGCAAGATTGCGCGCCGCACTGCAAATTTTTTCTCTGGTTTGTGGGTCGAGGAAAAAAGACGGAGCTTCTTCGATGAGTTTTTGATGCCGGCGCTGAATCGAGCACTCGCGCTCAAAAAGATGCACAACATTACCCTGTGTATCGCCCAAAATCTGCACTTCGATATGGCGCGGATTTTCGATATATCGCTCGATATACAGCCTGCCATCTCCAAAGTTTGCCTGTGCTTCTCCAGAAGCCGTATCATAGGCACTCTTTAAGTCCGCGTGCGTATGTGCGACACGAATGCCTTTCCCTCCGCCGCCAGCCGAAGCCTTGAGCATAACTGGATAACCGATTTTCTCTGCCCACTGCTCTGCTTCCGCAAAATTTGCAACCGCACCATCTGACCCCAGCGCAACTGGAACCCCAGCAGCGATAGCAGTACGCTTTGCCTCCGATTTATCACCAAGCAGCCGAATGGTCTGCGGCTTGGGACCGATGAAAGCGATTCCATACTCAATGGCAAGCTGTGCAAATTCTGCATTTTCAGACAGAAATCCAAAGCCCGGGTGAATCGCCTGTGCGCCCGAAGCAAGTGCCGCAGAAATCAAATTCTGCATATTCAGGTAGCTATCACGCGGGTTTGCCGGACCAATACAGATCGCTTCATCTGCAATCTGTGCATGCAGTGCTTCCTTATCTGCTTCCGAATAGACTGCAACTGAAATAATTCCCATATCACGGCAGGCGCGAATGATGCGTACAGCAATTTCCCCGCGGTTTGCAATTAAGATTTTTTGAAACATGTCTGCTGCACCTGTATTATTCGCCAATAAAGCATTTGATTTCTGCCTCAGATGCCAGCTTGCCATCTACAAATGCACGTCCCTGTGCGACCGCAAGCGGTGCGCGCATTTTGACAAGCTCAACTTCGAGTGTCAGCACGTCATTGGGACGCACCATCTGACGAAATTTTGCCTTATCAATGCTGGTATAGAAAGCTGTTTTTCCGCGATGCTGCTCTTGAGACAGAATTGCAACTGCACCAACCTGTGCGAGTGCCTCAAGCTGAAAAACAGCTGGCATAATTGGATTTTCCGGAAAATGTCCCTGAAAAAAGAATTCGTCTCCGGTTAAATGCAGTTCACCCTTCGCCCCTGTTTCAGTGATTTCCAAAATAGTATCCACCAAAAGCATAGGTGGGCGATGTGGAATGATTTCCATAATCTGTTCTTGATTCAGCATTTACCTTCCTCCTCATTCAATGACAACCAGTACCTGCTTGTACTCTACCATGTCTCCGTTCTGCGCAAGAATCCGGCTGATCGTTCCATCGCAGGGTGCCACGATTTCGTTCATTGTTTTCATCGCTTCAATGATAAACAAAGTCTCACCCTTTTTCACCTGCTGCCCTACCTCAATAAATGGAGGTTCCTCTGGGGCGGGTGCACTGTAAAATACACCGACCAGTGGGGCTTCCACCGGTGTACCGGTTTCCTCCTGTGGCGCAGCGGCTGCCACGGTCACGGTCTGCTGTGCTGTGGAAGCAGCTGCTGTCGGAACTGCTGATAACTCAATATGCAGCTTAAAATCATCTGTTTTGACTTCAAACACCGAAACGCCACGCTGCTTTACTGCGTCCATGAGCGCAATCGAAAGTTCTTTTAATTCTTTTGTATCCATTTAATCCTCCAGCTTTCGGAACAACAAGGTTGCATTGTGTCCACCAAAGCCCAGCGAATTGCTGAGTGCAGCACGAATTGGGGCTTCCACCGCATGATTGGGTGTAATATCCAAATCACAATCTGCATCTGGCTCCTTATAATTGATCGTTGGCGGAATCACACCATGCTGAATCGCCAAAAGGCAGGCAATTGCCTCCACAGCACCTGCCGCGCCCAGCAAATGTCCCGTCATGGACTTGGTCGAGGAGATATGAACACGGGCTGCCGCATCTCCCAATGCCTTCTTGATTGCCATAGTCTCGATTTTATCATTCAGCGGAGTTGATGTGCCATGTGCGTTGATATAATCGATCTGATCTGGTGTCATACCTGCATCTGCTATTGCAAGCTGCATGGCACGTGCACCCCCATTTCCCTCCGGATCGGGAGAAGTAATATGGTAGGCATCTGATGTTGCACCATAGCCTGCAATCTCGCCCAAAATCACGGCACCGCGTGCTTTTGCATGAGACAGGCTTTCCAATACCAGTGCACCAGCACCCTCACCCATCACAAATCCACTCCGTCGTGCATCGAAAGGTACCGAAGCTGCTTCCGGATCCTCTCCGGTATGCAGTGCCTTCATATTCTGGAAGCCCGCAGTTGCAATTCGGATAATGGAGGCCTCTGCGCCGCCTGCAATCATAACATCTTGATATCCATGCCGAATGGCACGGTATGCCTCACCGATTGCATGATTTCCGGTTGCACAGGCGCTGACCGGACAGAAAGATTCTCCCTTAAATCCAAGCACCATGGAAATATGTGCTGCACCCATATTGGCAATCATTTCCGGAATACAGAGCGGAGACACGCGACTCGGCCCTTTTCCCACCAGCTTTTGGAACTCATCTTCAAATACATACAGTCCACCTACACCCGAACCGAAAAATACACCTGCTCGTTCCGGATCAAATGCACCTTCTGTCATACCGGCCTGCTCAGCTGCCTGTTTTGCAGCCGCAATCGCAAAGTGGCAATACCGTTCCATGCGCTTGCTTTCACGCTTGTCCATGTAATCGGTTGGGTCAAAATCCTTGACCTCAGCTGCCAACTTTGCCTTATACTCGGTTGTATCAAAATGTGTAATGGGGGCAATGCCGTTCTTTCCGTTTTTCAAGCCTTCCCAAAAAGATGGTATATCATTTCCGATTGGCGTAACTGCGCCCATTCCTGTAACAACTACACGTTCCATAAAAGACCTCTCTTATATCCCCATTCCGCCATCTGTCACGATGACCTGCCCCGTTACATATGCTGCTGCATCAGATGCCAAGAATGCTACAACATTTGCGATTTCTTCGGGCTTTCCAAATCGTCCCAGCGCAATCTGTTTCTTCGCACCTTCCTTGAGTTCTTCCGGCAGGTTTTCTGTCATATCTGTTTCAATAAAGCCCGGGGCAACTGCATTGACTGTGATCCCACGGCTGCCAAGTTCCTTGGCAGCCGATTTGGTCATACCAATAAGTCCCGCCTTAGATGCCGCATAATTGACTTGTCCCGCATTGCCCGCCACACCAGCAACCGAACTGATGTTTATAATACGTCCTGCCTTGGCGCGGAGCATCATTGCACCACACAGACGCAGCATGTGGAACGCACCCTTTAAGTTGATTCGAATAACCTCATCAAATTGTTCTTCGCTCATACGTACCAATAAGCCGTCGCGCGTGATGCCGGCGTTGTTGACCAAAATTTCCGGTACGCCAAGTTCTTCCTTGATTTCCTTGAGCGCGGCATCACAGGCTGCAAAATCGGCAACGTCCCAAGCCTTTGCCACTGCGCGAACGCCATAAGCACGACACTTTTGTGCAACAGCCTCTGCCTTGTCCACGGAAGACGCACAGTTAATGACAACATCGTGTCCCTGCTCAGCAAGCTTTTGTGCGATTGCCGCACCAATACCGCGTGAACCACCTGTAATAATTGCAACTGCCATACAGTTAACCTTCCTTTCCGAATCGTGCTGTCCGTGCCTCTATCACTTGTTCGGCACCATGGATTAGCTTTTCTACAATTGCCTGACAGGTCATAGGCGTATTTAACATACCTGCAATCTGTCCCGCCATAAAGGTTCCTTCTTCAAAGTTCCCGTCCTGCACAGCCTTACGCAGAGACCCTGCCGTCATTTCCTCAATTTCTTCCAGAGAACGGTCATCTCCAGCCTTTTCAAGCTGCGCACATTTTCTGGTCACCGGAGACTTAAGGGAACGTACAGGGTGCCCGTTTGCACGTCCGGTTACAATAGTTGAGATGTCGCTTGCCTTGAGAACCAATTCCTTATATTTTTCCGAAATCTGACATTCTTGAGAGGTCAGAAAAATCGTACCACACTGAACGCCCTCTGCACCCAGCATCAGCATTGCAGCAACACCGCGTCCATCTCCAACACCTCCGGCGCCAATGACCGGAATTTCCACGGCATCAACAATCTGCGGCAAAAGTGCCATGGTCGTAGTTTCACCAATATGACCGCCGGCCTCCATACCCTCTGCAATGACAGCATCTGCTCCAGAGCGCTCCATACGCTTTGCAAGTGCCACTGATGCCACAACTGGAATTACTTTCACGCCAGCGTCCTTCCATGCGGGAATATATTTTGCCGGATTGCCCGCACCTGTTGTGACAACCTCGATTTTTTCATCAATCGCCAACTGTGCCAATTCATCTGCATTCGGGCTGAGCAGCATGATGTTCAGTCCAATCGGCTTTTTGGTTGCAGCGCGTGCTTTGTGAATTTGTGCGCGGATCACCTCCGCCGGTGCCGCACCGCCTGCAATAATACCAAGGCCACCTGCTTCACTCACCGCGGCGGCAAGCGTTCCCTCTGCAATCCATGCCATTGCACCCTGAAAAATGGGATATTCAATCCCCAATAACTCTGTAATTCTGGTTTTCATGATATCCTCCTCAAATCCGAATCACAGCAGCGCCATAGGTTAAGCCGCCGCCAAATCCACATACAACAATACACTGCCCTGACCTAAGCTGTCCATTTTTCCGCATCTCATCTAGACAAAGCGGAATACTAACACCGGAGGTATTGCCAAAACGATCGATATTGACATATACCTTATCGGGGTCTAAGCCATAACGTGTTGTGATCATATTCAAAATGCGAACATTTGCCTGATGTAACACGAACCAGTCGATCTGTTCTGGTGTCATACCCGCCTGATGCAGCACCGCATCGATTGCTTCCGGCACTGCTGCGGCGGTAAATCGGAACACCTCACTGCCTGCCATCTGCAAAAAGCGATCTGCATGTGCGTCTCTGGGCTCTTCCAGCGGGTTTTCCTGCGGCAGTGCATTTGCTTTTAAGCACTCACCCAAAACGCCGTTGGCGCGCATATATGTAGCAAGCACGCCTTCCTCTATATCTGATGCCTGTACAACCGCCGCTGCCGCGCCATCTCCAAAAATCACACAGGTAGAGCGATCTTTATAATCAATAATACGGCTTAAGGTTTCCGAACAGATAATTAGAACATTCTTTGCCTTTCCAGACCGAATAAAGCTGTCTGCAACCTCCAGACAGTAAACAAATCCCGAACAAGCGGCACTCAAATCAAATGCCATTGCACGCTTTGCGCCAAGCTTGCCCTGCACCATGCAGGCAACAGAGGGCGTAAAGAAATCTGGCGTCACTGTTCCCACAAGAATGAGGTCCAGTTCTTCTGCGCAAAGTGCTGCGTCAGCAAGCGCACGGCTGGAAGCCTCAAGTGCCATTTCCCAAGTTGCTATATTCTGTGCAATCCTGCGCTCCTTAATGCCTGTCCGCTTTTGAATCCATTCATCATTGGTATCTACCATAGACTCAAGCAGCCCATTTGTCAACTTAAACTCAGGCACATAGCTGCCTGTTCCAATTAGTTTTGTACCGATATCATTCACGCTCCCTGCGTTATCCGTCCGCTCTATTTTCCTATTTCGACAAGCACAGCGATATCATTGCTCTGCATGAAAAAATTTACTTCATCAATCTCCCTTACAGCCGCCAAATTCGCATATAAGGAAGAATTTTGACGATAGTTTGATTGACAAAGTAATCTTATAATATTATAATAAGATGCAATTGGTATGTCAACCTTTTCTTCGCAGAAAAACCAAAAATATGAAAAAATAAGTAGTTTCGAAAACTACGAATTGCAGAGGAGCACATTTTATGGAATACGGTTTTGCATTTTTCCCCGGGCAGGGTGCACAGCACCCTGCCATGGGAAAGGACTTGTACGAAAACAACGCAGCAGCCAAGGAAATCTTTGACCGCGCCTGTACTGTGGCACAAACAGATGTACGAGCACTGTGTTTTGAAAGTACGCAGGAGGAATTAAACCGCACAGTACATTCTCAAATCGCAATTTTTACGCACTCTTTTGCCGCATACGCAGCGCTGCTTGATGCAGGGATTCGCTTTCGTGCATGTGCAGGATTTTCGCTCGGTGAATACACTGCGTTAGTCGCATCGGGTATTCTTTCCTTTGAGGACGGTATCCGGCTGGTGCTCCGTCGAGGGCAGCTCATGCAGCAGGCTGCCGACTCCATAGATGGCTGTATGGCGGCTGTCTTGGGGCTTGCTGATGAAGCGGTCGAGCAAGCTTGTGCATCGGTTTCTGGTGTTGTATTCCCCGTCAACTATAACTGTCCCAATCAGCTTGTCATTGCTGGAGAACGTCCTGCTGTGGAGCAGGCAATTGCAGCCTGCAAGGAAGCTGGCGCACGCCGTGCCCTGCCGCTTGCTGTGAGCGGAGCATTTCACACTCCCCTCATGGCAGAGGCAGCGAAAGAACTGCGTGCCTTTGCTGAGACCTTATCTGTACACACGCCAATCATGCCTATTTACAGCAACGTAACGGGCGATCTCTTAACGCTCACTGATTTGCCGCGTCATCTGGAAAAGCATATGTGTTCGCCTGTCCGCTGGAAAGCGCTGGTTGCAAACGGTATGACAGCAGGACTTTGCTCTGGTATTGAAATCGGCCCGGGAAAAACCCTTGCAGGCTTTGCAAAGAAAATCAGCAAGGATTTTGCCATTCGTACTGTGGAGACCACCGAGGAACTCTATGCCGCTGCGCAAAATATTTAAGCCATCTATTGATATATTGTAGAATCAAACATCTCCAGCCGTTACCTCTATGGTATTGGTTGGGGGTGTTTTTTATTTATCAATTGGTGTCGATAGCTGTCGTTTTCTCTGTTTTTGGTTTCAGGTTTTATTTTTTATTTTAGATAACCTAGGTTTTGTATAATTAGAAAGAATATTTCTTTATCTATCCTACTATCTTCTCACAAAAAAAATCGACCCTTTTGGGTCGATTTTTGAATTACTCTTTGTTCTTTTTACAGAGCGATTCGCCGATAATCAGTAATTCCCTCTGGAATCTGCGCTAAAATATCTGAAACAGTCTTCTCTTTGCGAATCAGCATTTGCAACTCTGTATCTGTCGCCCCCACAAGCTGCACAAACTGCACCGCTCCATTGGGAGTCTTGATGGTTCCAATGGGATCCTCCATTGTGAGGAATCCCGTAATTTGAGATGTGCCATCTGCATCTATACCCGCAGTCTGTCCGGTATAGATATATTCGTCCGGCATAAAAATATCTCCGCTTTCAAAGGACATTCGTGCAATGGTCTGCAAGATCCCGCAAATATTTTTTTGCTCACGCTCTCTTTTACGAATCCCATCTTTAGCTACCTTTAGGGTCAGTTCAAATCCAAATCCACTGTATTCCGGCTGATTGGATTCCTTTTCATAAAGTTCTGATAAACCATAGGTCACAAAATGATAAAAGGAGCCGCCGTCATAAATGCTGATTCCATCTAATGGGTCATCGCCGCCCAAACGATAAGAAATCATCGGCGCATAATGTACGGGATCTGTCTGGTTCGGATACAAGCGCAAAAAAGCTTGCGTAATTGCGTCCCACCCAGCTGTGACTGCTGCTTCCATTGATTTTCCTCCCCTATGGTACCATTAGGTCTTATTCTTTAACAGAGAATTCAGTTCTTCCAAAAATGTATTGATATCCTTAAACTGTCTATACACAGAGGCGAAGCGTACATAGGCGACTTCGTCCACATTTTTAAGCTCCTGCATAATCATCTCCCCAATTTTTTGAGAAGAAATTTCACTTTCGAGCGTGCCAAACAGTTTTTGCTCTACGGAATCTACAAGCTGTTCCAGACGTGCCTGTGGAACCGGACGCTTTTCGCACGCCTTCATGACACCAGACAGCAATTTATTCCGATTATATGGCTCTCGTGTTCCGTCGCGCTTAATCAGCATCAGAGGCAAACGCTCAACCGTTTCATAGGTCGTAAAGCGTTTGAGGCAGTGAAGGCATTCCCGCCTGCGACGAATACTGGTTCCTTCATCGGTTGGACGCGAATCTACAACCTTACTGTCTGGGTAGTTACAGAACGGGCACTTCATAAAAATCACTCACTTTGCTTTCCATAAAATCATATAAATATCCTCTACTATTTTATCATATCCACTGCATAGCGCAAAGATATTTTTTATAAAATCATCAAAAAAACTGCATATAAAAAAGTGATACAGCCGCCTCAAATCCTGCAATCCATTTTTTGCTGCAACAAGTCAGCAGCTGTCTGAATCTGTCCGTCCTGACTGAAATTTGAGGAATATACTTCGATCAGCATCTGCTTATCATAGTGTATTTTTTGCAGAGCCTGTGCAAGCTGCTCATAATCCATACAGCCAGCCCCGGGCAAAAGACAACTATTCGCCTCATCATAGTCATTGATATGAATGTTGCATAGACGTTCCTGTATCACATCTAAATAACGAGACCAGTGCTGTCCAGCACGGTTGCCCTGCTTGATATCCAGTGTATATCGCAGCTCCTGCACATTTTGTACAAGCAGTGCAAGATATCTGGGGTCTCTGGACTTGCACCATGCAACATTTTCCTGCGCAAGTGTAATTCCTGTCTGTTGTGCCATCTCACACAGCGCATGATACACATGATATGCGCGCTCCATATGATCAAACAGGCTGTCTTCCCCCATAAACCGCTCCCCATGGAATGTCATATATTCTGCACCCAGATAAGCCGCTGCCTCCATATACCTTCGATACTGCGCAAATCCGTCCTTTGTTCTGCGCGGATAGGCAGAAAACAGCATCATTCCCTCCATCAGCGATGTGTATGGATGAATGGAAACAATCTGGATTCCAAACTGCTCTGTTGCGTTTTTCAAATGATTCAAAAACGAAATATCATATTCGCTCTCTGTATTGAAAAAAATTTCAATGGTACGAAACCCAAGTGCTGCGATCCGCTCAATCGTCTCCTCGATTGGCTGCGGATAGAAGCAGGCTGTCGAAATTCCCAAGCGCATCAATTTTCCACTCCTTTTATCAAATTTCTCGGACAAAAAGCAACAAAAGTCAGGACAAGTGCCTGACTTTTGCTTTCATACAATGCTATACTGTCAAGCGCCTTATGCGTGATGACGCTTTCTGAGGTGCTTTCTAAAGAATGCCCACAGAGAGCTCGACAGGAAAATCGAGGAATATGCACCCGATATAATACCGATCAGCAGCGGCAGGGTAAAATCGCGCAGAGACGGCACGCCCAAAATGAACACCATACCAATGGTAAACAGCGTGGTCAGCGTGGTATTGATTGTACGCCCCATAGTCTGCCAAATCGAGCGGTCTGCAATGGATTCAAAGCTCTCCTTTCGCGCAGTGCGCTGATTCTCTCGAATACGGTCAAATACAATAATAGACGCGTTGATCGAATATCCAAGAATGGTGAGCGCACACGCAATAAAGTTCTGGTTAAACGGCAGCTGGAACAGTACATAAACAGAGAGCATGACCAGCAGGTCGTGAATCAGACAAAGCACAGCCGCCAGACCGGAGGTAAACTCAAACCGGAACGAGATATAGACGAGCATCAGAATGACCGCAATGACAGCAGACAAGAGTGCCGCTTTTTTCAGGTCATCACCAACCGTCTTTCCGACATCTTCGTTAGAAATCAGGTCGTCGTCGGTCAGCTTGTACTTTTCCTGCATCGCCTTGATAACAGATGCACGCTGCTCACTGGTCAGGCTGGTGGAGCGGATAATTACGGTATCGCCCTTATCGCCCGTTATCTGCGGTGCATTCGGGGTCACTCCCGTAGTATCTTTCACCAGTGTCTGAATTTCATTCAATACCTTTGCATCAAGCTTTGTATCCGGCATGCGGAATTCCATCTGCGTACCGCCAGCAAAGTCGATATCAAAATTATAAAGATTCACTCCAAACGGCAGCGCCAGCAGGCTTACAAGACCTGTAATGCACAGCAGAATCGAAATGACTGCGAAAATCTTAAAATGCTTTACAATTGAAAATTGATTTTTCATTTCAATTCCTCCTTTCTTACGCGCCGTAAACCTTTGCGTTACGAATCTTGAAATCAACCATACGGTTGAGCAGGAAATGTGTCAGTGTCAGCGCAGTGAACATAGACAGAATGACACCCAATCCCAATGTTGTCGCAAAACCAACGATTGTGCCTGTTCCCAAGAAATAGAGCACGCCAGCAGCAATCAGGGTCGTTACGTTAGAGTCTAAAATGGCAGTAAATGCTCGCTTAAAGCCAGAGTCGATTGCAGCCTTTACAGTCTTTCCTGCACGCAGCTCTTCCTTGATGCGCTCAAAAATAATGACATTTGCATCGACCGCCATACCAATTGACAAGATGATGCCTGCAATGCCCGGCAAAGACAGGTTGACATGCAGCAGCCCCAGCACGATCAGCTCCAGCGTACAATAGAACGCAAGCGCAATGCAGGCAATAAAGCCCGGCAAACGATAAACGAGGATCATAAAGAGACATACAAGCGCAACACCAATTACAGCTGCATATACACTGGTTTTCAGCGCATTGGCACCCAGCTGCGGACCAACCGAGCGAAGCTCTACCTGCTTGAGTGAAAACGGCAGCTGACCTACATTGATCAGGTTTGCAAGTTCGCGTGCAGACTCCTCCGTAAAGTTTCCGTTAATGGAACAGGTCGAGCTGTTGATTGCCTCACTGACCATAGGTGCAGAAACAACCTCGTCATCGAGTACGATTGCCAGCCTGTTCTGACCGCTTGCAGGGTCCATCTGAGAAATCGCACTGGTTGCCTCATAGAACTTCTGAATGGCATCAGACTTAAACTCAAGTGCAACATACCACTCACTGACAACCGAACTTGCAGAAGCGCTGCCATATACAGCGGTTGCCTTCTTCACGTCAGAGCCTGTCAGCCATTCCTTTCCAGCCATATCAACAAAGGTCAGCTTTGCTGTCTTGCCAAGCATCTGTACCGCATCTTCTGGATTTTTGATATTCGGAATTTCGACCAGCAGACGATTGTTTCCCTGAATAGACACATTGGCTTCCGTGTATCCCTCCGCGGTCAAACGACTGCGAAGCAAGCTCTGTGCCGTTGTCATATCCTCTGATAAATTCTTCTCATCATAGTTCTCCGGTAAAATGGCTTCGAATGTAATAGAAGAACCACCTACCAAATCCAGACCACGGCGAATACCGTTGGTTGCGTCATGGATACTTGGAATAATTACCTTTGCATTTGCAGCATCTTCCGCCGACATATTGACCGGCGTTACAAAACCGCCCGGAATGGTAAATCCGGTAATCACTGCTGCCGCCATGACACCAATCACAAGCAGGACAGCAATGAAAGAGAAAATGCTCTTTTTCACGTTTTTAACCTCCTAAGACTTTGATACACATAAGGTGTATTATAGCGCTTTACACGAAAAAAGTCAAAACACTTCTACTTATAGGTTGATTTCCACAGTAATATCAGCATCTTCGAGGTATGGTGCAATGCGCGGCTTGACTTCATCTTTCAAGAAATCCTCTACCTGCTCAGGACAACGGCCGATATAGCGCGCCGGATCCAGCTCTGCCATAATCTCGTCGCGAGTCAATCCAAACATGGGATCGGCTGCAATGCGGTCGATCAGGTCGTTTTCAAGCCCCTCCTCCTTGATCCGCTTGCCTGCTGCCATGGAATGGGTGCGAATCTGCTCGTGCAGCTCCTGACGGTTGCCGCCGCGCTTTACCGCACTCATCATAATATTTTCGGTTGCCATAAACGGCAGCTCGCTCATCACGCGCTGATGAATGACCTTGGGATATACCACCAAACCGGACACCACATTGATCATGATATTGAGGATTGCATCAATTGCAAGGAATGCCTCCGGAACCGAAATCCGCTTATTGGCAGAATCATCTAGTGTACGTTCAAACCACTGATTGTAAGCAGTGAATGCCGGATTCAGGCTGTCGCAGATGACATAACGTGCAAGCGCGCAAATACGCTCAGAACGCATCGGATTGCGCTTATACGGCATTGCAGACGAACCAATCTGATGCGCCTCAAACGGCTCCTCAATCTCCTTCAAATGCTGCAGCAAGCGCAAATCGGTCGCAAACTTACCCGCAGACTGCGCAATGCCCGAAAGCGTTGCCAAAACCTGCGCATCGATTTTACGAGAATAGGTCTGTCCGGATACCGGCGTAACCCCTGCAAATCCGAAATCATCTGCAATCATCTGTTCCATCTTTTTGATTTTCTCTCCATCGCCGTCAAACAGCTCGACAAAGGACGCCTGTGTGCCAGTCGTGCCCTTGGAGCCCAGCATACGCAGATTTTCCAGACGGAAATTGATTTCGTCCAAGTCCATGAGCAGCTCATTCAGCCAGAGTGTTGCACGCTTGCCAACGGTAGTAAGCTGTGCCGGCTGAAAATGCGTAAAGCCCAAGGTCGGCTGCGCCTTATGCGCCTGTGCAAAGTCAGAGAGCTTGTCCAGAACTGCAACGAGCTTCTTGCGAACAAGCAGCAGTCCCTCCCGCAGCTGAATAATATCAGTATTATCGCCTACATAAGCACTGGTTGCACCCAGATGGATAATACCCGCTGCCTTTGGTGCGACCTGACCAAACGCATAGACATGGCTCATCACATCATGGCGCACTTCTTTTTCGCGCGCTCTAGCAACTTCATAATCAATATTATCCTTGTTGGCCTCCATCTCATCGATCTGCTCCTGTGTGATATTGAGACCAAGCGCTTTTTCTGCCTTTGCCAGAGAGATCCACAGACGTCTCCATGTGGAAAACTTCATATCCGGAGAAAAAACATACAACATTTCCTTAGAAGCATAACGTGCCGAAAACGGACTTTCATAAACAGCGCTCAATGTCAGACATTCCTTTCAAAATAAAAAAATTCAAGGTGATAAAAAATAAAAAGACGGACACAAACGTCCGTCTTTATTCTAACAGTTTTTGCGCATCTCTGCAAGAAAAAATGCAGCTGCATGGCAATTTTAGGCATTTTTAATAAACGCTTGCAAGCGATCGAGACCCTTATCTATTTCTTGCATAGAGGTTGCATAACTCCAACGGATAAATCCAGATGCTGCAAATGCAGAGCAAGGAACGGTTGCAACCAGACCTTTTTCAAGGAAAAGCTGTGCAAAATCATCATCACAGGTAATTTTGCGTCCATACATTTCCTTGCCGATAAATGATTCCATATTCATCATTACATAGAATGCGCCCTGCGGCTTAATGCAGGAAACTCCTTCGATTGCATTCATGCGGGCAACGAGATGGTCACGACGCGCCTGAAACGCTTTGCGCATCTCCGCGATATCCTCCTGCGGGCCGTTGAGCGCCTCAATTGCAGCATACTGTGAAACCGTACTGGGTGCCGAGGTCGAATGGCTCACATAGTTTGACATTGCCTTGATGATTTCTGCCTCTGCCGCTGCATAACCGATCCGCCAGCCCGTCATTGCATAGGATTTGGAAACACCATTTATCACAATACAGTGCCGTTTGATCTCCTCACCCAAAGAAGCGATGGAATGATATTCCAGATTGTCATATACAAGATTGCTGTAAATATCATCTGCTATCACATAGATGTTGTGCTTGACACACACTGCTGCAATCGCTTCCAACTCTGCCTTGGTATAGACCATACCTGTTGGGTTAGAGGGCGAGTTGAGCATAAATACCTTGGTCTTTGGTGTGATTGCGTCCTCAAGCTGCTGTGCAGTGATTTTAAAATGTGCTTCCTCTCCTGCCGCTACGATTACAGGCACAGCGCCAGCCTGTCGCACCATTTCGCTGTAAGATACCCAGTATGGTGCCGCAATCACAACCTCGTCACTCGGGTCGCAGAGCACCATCAGTGCAATATAAATGGCGTGCTTTGCGCCCGATGCCACGCAAATCTGCTCCGGCCGATAAGAGAGACCATTATCCTCCAACAAACGACGGCAGGCAGCTTTTTTGAGGTCAAGCAGTCCTGCGGCTGGTGTGTACTTTGTCCGATTGTTTTCAATCGCCATAATACCTGCTTGTTTGATATGCTCCGGCGTGGGAAAGTCTGGTTCTCCCGCACCAAACCCTACTACATCGATACCGTTTGCCTTCATATCCTTAAACATGGAATCAATTACCAATGTTGTAGATGCCTGAATTTGCGATGCAATCTTGGAAATCGGCTTAAGCCCCTGAACCATATTTTTTGACCTCCTTAGCGTGTTATCTCTATTATACGGCAAGCCTCGCATTTTTGCAAGATAGCAATTCAGAAGTTGCATGCCATACAAAATAAAAAATCGCTCTTGCCCAAAATCGGTGCAGAGCGATTTGTACACATATAAATTTTACTTATCTTTTGCACAGATAAGCAAGGCACAGCCGGATTCTATTTGAATGATTGCCTCATTTGCAGTCACTTCGTTTGAAACCGTGTACATCTGGCAGCGTTCTACGGCCGCATCTTGTACAGGATACTTTGCACCAGAAATACTTAGGCCTTGCAGCCGTCTGTCCAGCGGAATAATGGAAAAGTAGCGATATGCACTGTTCTTTGGAACACACACCCTCTCTCCAGATGCGATAAAGCGGACTAGATTTTGTGCGTCCAGTATTGTACACACACAGTTATGTGCTGCTGCATACTCACAAAGCGAGAGATTTGCAAGCAGATGATCCAGCCGCCCCCCTGTGGCACAGGCGATCCAGATCCTCGTGCAGCCCCGTTCCATGACCACCTGTAAGGCATGCATGGTATCGGTATCGTCCTTTTCTGGAATCAGCCGAATGGTTTCGCAGTCATAATTGGGTGCAAAGCCAGAATCAAAATCTCCAACCAGCAAGTCAGGAGACACCCCAAGCGCCGGCAGATGCCGCAGTCCGGCATCTGCACAGACGATACGCACGTTGGAATGCTGTGCCAAAAATTGTTTTACATATAAAATGTCATCTTCCGGTGCACCAGATAAAATCAGCGCTTCGCTTCCTTGCCAAGTTTCCATTCTTTCAAGTCCTTTACACTTTCATAGAGCTTTACATAGCTGTCATGACGGGAAACCGAGATCTCTCCCGCCTGTACAGCGGCGATGATCGCACAGTCCTTCTCCTTTACATGAGCGCAGCCGGTAAAGCGGCACTGTCCCAGATAAGGTGTAAACTCACGGAAGGTGTATTGCAGCGCGTCTGCCAACACGAGATCCATCTGCTCGGTATCAAACGAGGAAAATCCCGGGGTGTCTGCAATGTATCCGCCGCCCTCGCAGGGAACCAGCTCCACATGCCGCGTTGTATGCTTGCCGCGTCCAATCCGTTCCGAAATCCCTCCGGTCTGTGCAGCAAATTCCGGAACCAGTTGATTGAGCAGACTGGATTTTCCGACGCCGGAATTGCCCGCAAAAGCAGCTGCCTTGCCATATAGAAACTGCCGCACTGCATCGATGCCCTCACCAGTCACGGTGCTGACCCGAAATACAGGAATCTTTGCATTTTGATAGATCGCATACAGCGTATCATTGGGATTCAAATCGGTTTTATTGAGGATCACACATGGCTCTATATTTTTATTTTCTGCAATCGCAATCACCTTATCAATTAAAAACGGATCGGTTTTTGGCTGTGCCTCGGTTGCAACGATAACCACAAGATCGAGGTTTGCAACCGCAGGACGGATCAGACTGTTCCGGCGCTCAAAAATTTCCAGCAGATACCCCGTCCCATCTGCCTGCTCTGCAAGCTCTACCAAATCACCTACCATTGGTTTTCCAACCGTCTTGCGAAATTTTCCACGTGCCTTACAGCTTACAATGCCGTCCGGAGTATCTACATAGTAGAATCCCCCGATTCCCTTTAGAATACGTCCCTTCATGGCATCACGACTCTGGGAAAGTGACACGCTTGGCTTCGTGCACTCCGTTGACGTAGACATCTACGGTCTGGGTGGTACCCGCAGGCCCTGTAATGGAAATATTTACCGGATTTCCATTTGCAGGGTCATACTCTTTGAGCGCCGAAACCAACGCACCATTCATTTCCACTGACACATTGGATTTGATATTGGTCGGAATATCTACGGTGATGGTCGCAGTTGTCTCCTTATTTGCAGGCGGGTTGTTTTCTTCTGGCTGGGTTGGGCGTCCGCTCAGCTCCGGATCACCCGTGGGCGGTGTATCCGGCTCCGGTGCCGGCTCCTGTACCGGTTCCTTGACCGGACCGTTGGAGACATAAATCATGATTTCTGTTCCTACCTTTACAGATACATCTGCATCAACCGACTGCTTAAAGACCTGTCCTTCAGGATAATCGTTGTTATTTTCACGGGTAGAGCTGACGGTCAGATGACTTTTGGTCAATACTGCTTTTGCGTCCTCGTAATTTTTTCCTACGACATTGGGAACAGGAACCTCCATATTTTCAGCCCCATCGCTGACAATCAAAACAATATGATCGCCCTCACGGAATTCAGAATCAATTTCCGGCTCAGTGCGGATCACCTTATCCTTTTCGATCTCCAGACTTGCCTCGCGCTCTACTTGAACCAACAGTCCAAGGTCTTTGAGTTCATTTTCCACATACTGATAGTTTGCGCCAATAAAGGTTGGATTGATTTCCAAAATCTGACTTTCCGGTTCTTCCTCTTTCTTTTCACAAACCACAACGGTAATGGTACTGCCCTTTTCTACCTTAGTTCCCTCTTTGGGGTCTTGCTCGAGAATCTCACCCTCCTGACCGGACAAGCTCTCCCGACGTGCACCCTCTACAATTTTGAACTCTCCAATATATTGGTTGAGCGCATCTGTATACTGCATACCCACAAGACTTGGTGCTTCGAGCTTTTTATCTCCAAACAGGCTGCCTGCACGCATCATAAAGGCAGCAACGCCAACTGCAATCACCACAAAAATGGTAACTGCAATACCAACCATAGCTGCCGGTGAGTCGGTCAATTTCCGTTTTTTCCGTTTTCGGCTCTTGTAGCGCGAATCCTCGTCTTCCGGCTCATACTCCTCCTCTGGATAGTCCTCCTGTTCATCATAAGGTTCATAATCGTCCTGCACCGCACTGCTCACCCGTGGCATAGCAACTGTTTCGTCTGTCATCGGTCGTGACGGCTGCTGCGGCTGTTCGAGCAGCCCTTTCCAAAACCGCGCGGTCGGCTGCTTCTTGAGTGTCTCCAAATCATTATAGATCTCTGTCGCGGAACCATATCGCTGCGACAGATCCGGACACATGGCATGCATGACGATATCGTCCATGCCGCGCGGTGTTCCTGCTACCACCTCACTTGGCAGCGGCGCCTGTGCCTTGATATGCTTCATAACAATGGCAAGCGGCGTATCTCCGTCAAACGGCACACCACCTGTCAGCATTTCATACATGACAACGCCCAGGGAGTAGAGATCTGCACGATGATCGATACGGGAACTCTGTGCCTGTTCAGGTGAAATATAGTGTACGGAACCAATTGCCTCCTGAATGACTCTTGTTTCCTGATTCTGTTCAAAGCGCGCAATGCCAAAATCTGTCACCTTGACGGTTCCATCACGCAGTAAAATGATATTGTGCGGCTTAATGTCCTGATGAATCACGCCATGACTGTGTACATAGGCAAGCGCCTTGGAAATCTGCTGTGCAAAAAACAGGGTTTCCTGCCAAGACAAACGCCCTTTACGCAGCAGGTAATCCTTGAGCGTAATTCCCTCTATCAGCTCCATTACAATATATTGCATGTGGCTGCTTGGCGGGGACACATCAAAAACCTGAACTATATTGTTGTGCGAAAGCTGTGCAGCAGCCTGTGACTCGTTGCGGAAGCGTCTGCGAAATTCTTCGTCATTCGTGAATTCGTCCTTCATAATCTTAATGGCAACAAAGCGATTGAGAATACGATCCCTCGCTCTATACACCACAGCCATGCCGCCAACGCCTAAGATTTCCACGAGTTCATAACGGCTATCGAGCAGCTTTCCTATGTATCTATCCATTTTCAGCTTCTCCTTGCTTCATAATGCCTGCACCTGTGAGTAGAACGGCTGTGATATTATCAGTCCCGCCATTTGCACAGGCTGCGGCGATCAGATGATCGACCGCTTCCTCTAACGAACTGGCTGCGTTCACCAAGGATACAATTTCATCGTCCTCCAGCATACCGGTAAGACCGTCTGTACAGAGCAGCAATAAATCGGTCGGGGCAAGTTCTCCCTCAAAAATATCTGCCTCAACAAATTCGTCTACGCCGACAGCGCGTGTAATTAAGTTGCGGTTGGGGTGGTTTCTTGCTTCCTCCGCAGTCAGCCGTCCCTTACGGAACAGTTCCTGTACATAAGAGTGGTCCAGCGTCAGCTGTGTAATTTCATCTCCGCGGATTCGATAGGCGCGGCTGTCCCCAATGTTGATGAGCACTGTATGACGGTTGTGAATCACAGCTGCTACCATGGTTGTACCCATGCCCTCAAATTCAGGACTGCTGATAGACTCCTTAAAAACCGCTTCGTTCGCCCGATCGACCGCAACGCGCAGAGCACGGATCGACGGACTGGGTGTATTCTCGAACAGTTCATCGACACGGTCTGCAAAGGTATTCGCTGCAATCGTTGAAGCAATATTGCCCGCTGCTGCACCGCCCATGCCATCGCACACCACCAAAAGTGCGGAATCCTGTTCGTCATGCAAGCGTGTTAAAAAAGTATCCTGATTATTTTTTCGTACCATACCCTGATGGGTTTTTCCTGCCACAATCATACTGTTTCACCTTCTTCGAGGGTTCTGCGGCGAAGCTGTCCACATGCTGCGTCAATGTCAGGTCCCAACCTTCTGCGAACCGTTGCCGTAACACCGTGCCGCGCAAGTGCCTGCTGGAACCTGCGCACTGCCTCACGGCTGCTGGGCTGCAAAGGACTTTCCTTCACCGGATTTAACGGAATAAGGTTGACATGGGCGGGTCTGCCGCGCAGCAGTGCCGCGAGCTTTTCCGCCTGCCAAATGCGATCTGTTTTGTCACGTGCCATCATATATTCATAGGAAATACGTCTTCCAGTGGTATCAAAATAATAGTTGCAAGCCTCCATGAGCCGCGCAACCGGATAGCGTTTATCTACCGGCATGATGCTGACACGACTCTCATCATCTGGCGCATGCAGCGAAATCGACAATGTGATCTGTAATTTTTCCTTCGCCAAGCGCTCGATTTGGTCAGCAAGACCGCTGGTAGAAAGCGAAATGTGCCGCTGTCCGATTTGAATGCCCTCGGGACAAGAGACCAGATGCAAAAATCGCAGTACATTGTCATAGTTGTCGAGCGGCTCTCCCGTTCCCATCAGCACAATATTGCTGATTTGTTCGCCCGATTCTTTTTGGATAAATAAGACTTCGTCCAATATCTCACCGGCATGCAGGTGGCGCTTTAGCCCGCAAAGACCAGATGCACAAAACTTGCAGCCCATGCGGCACCCTACCTGCGTGGATACACAGACCGTGTTTCCATGCTCATATTTCATGAGTACACTTTCTACGCAGTCACCGTCCTGCATCTGCCATAAATACTTGCGTGTTCCATCTACCTGCGAAACCTGCTTGCGAACACAGACCGGAACCGTCAAGATAAAGCGCTCCGCAAGTCGGGCACGCAGCTGCTTTGACAGATTTGTCATTTCATCAAACGAAGTAACTGGCTCATGCAGCCAGCGAAAAATCTGACCTGCACGAAAGGGCTTTTCCCCCATCGCGCGAAGCTCCTCTTTCAGCTCGTCTATCGTCAGATCTTTAATTTCTTTTTTTTTGAGCACGCTCTCGCTCATAGCTTTCTCCTCAGTTTTGCAATAAAGAATCCGTCTGTACCATGAACCGAGGGCAGCAGCGTAATCATTCCACTGTCTGCTGTCCCAAAGACCTGATGCACAATCGGCACCGTTTCAAACTCCGAATGTGCCTGTAAAAAGGCTCGAATAACACTCTCATTCTCCCGTTCCAAGATGGTACAGGTCGAATACACCAGCGTACCGCCCGCCTTTACATACTGTGCACAGTTTTTCAAAATTTGTATCTGGATTTCGGGCAGTGCCTGCGTTTCCTGTGCGTCCTTGTAACGAATCTCCGGTTTTTTCCGAATAATACCCATTCCCGAACAGGGTACATCGCACAGGACAAAATCCGCTTCCTCCATCCAGCCCTCGCGCAGCTCTGCGGCGTCCTGCAAGCTGGTTTGTATGATAGACAGCCCCAGCCGCTCTGCGCCCTGCTGAATCTTTTCCAGCTTGTGCGGATAGATATCGCAGGCAAAGATTTTGCCCTGATTGTTCATGCGCTCGGCTATGTAAAAGGTCTTTCCGCCCGGTGCAGCACAGCAGTCGATCACAAAGGCGTTCGGCTTTGGGTCTAACACCTCCACACAGACTGCGCTTGCCGTATCCTGAATGGTAACTGCCCCCTCCCGAAACAGAGGGTGCGCAGCAATATCCCCGCTGTCTGCCAAGAGCATAGCCTCTGCCTTATCATGCAGGTGTACGGAAAAGCCCTCAGCGGTCAGCTGACGATAAACTGCGTCCCGCTCTGCCTTTCGTCGGTTAACACGGATAGAAACCGGTGCAATTTCATTGTTTGCTGCTAAAATAGCTGCCGTTTCCTTCTGTCCATATTGGCTGCTCAGCAGGCGCACCAGCCATTCTGGGTGGCTGTATCTGAGGCTGTAAAAGCTTTCCTTGTCCGGACAGTCGAGCCGCGGCAAAGTACCTTCTTGTACAGCAAGTGCAATGGCACGCAGGATTCCATTTGCAAATCCAATGGTACGTTCTGTGCTGTGCGCATAGTGCCGAATCAGCCCTACGGTTTCACTGACCGCTGCGTGGGCAGGGATCCGGTCACTCAGCACAAGCTGGTAAATGCCCAGCTGCAAACAAATCTTTACACGCGGCTGAATCTTGTTTAGCCGTACACGGGAAAACTGGCGCAGATACCAATCACAAAGCATTTCATTCTGTATCACACCATAGGCAAGCCTTGTGGCAAGTGCGCGATCCTTTGGATTTAACCCTGCACGCTCCAGATAATGATGCAGCGCTCCGTCCGACCACGCGCCTTCTTCCTCCATGGAAAACAGAGTAAACGCCGCAACCTCTCGCGCGGTTGTCGGTCTTTTTTTAATCATCTCGTTTTCCTCCAAACAGAATGAGCAGACGCAGCAGCTGCGCAAAAGAAACCGCCAGCGCCGCAACATAGGTGAGCGCTGCCGCACGCAGTGTCTTGCGTGCCATGGGATATTCGTCATCATAGAGCAGTCCGCCCTGCTCAATGGCAGACAGTGCACGACTGGAGGCATTCACCTCCACAGGCAGCGTGATAAGCTGGAATAGGGTGGACAAACCAAACAGGGCAATCCCCAAAAGCGCCAGCTTTTCAAAATTCAGAATCAGTCCCAAAATCAAAAGCGGCATGGAAAACGCCGAGCCAATATTGGTCAGCGGAATAATCGCCGCACGCAGATGGATCAGCGCATACCCTTTTGCATACTGCACCGCGTGCCCCGCTTCATGACAAGCGACACCAATAGATGCCACCGAAGCAGAATTGTACACGCTGCTTGACAGCCGAATCACATTCGAGCGAGGGTCATAATGATCTGTCAGGTGTCCAGAGGTTTCCTCAATGCGCACGCCGGAAACGCCGTTCTGACGCAGTACCATGCTTGCCGCCTGCGCACCCGTGATTCTGCGCCGTGAATAGACGGACTGGTATTTGTTAAAGGTTGCATTGACATGATGCTGTGCCCACATTGCGAGTATGACACATGGAAGAACCAGAACCAAATATGTCCAGTCAAATCCATAATAGTATCCAAACATTCACAAAACCTCCTATTATGCCTGCATCAGTCTCCCAGCTTGGTACCGAGTGCAATCTGATGCCCGCGCAGATAATCCTTTGCCGCCATACGCTTGCCGCCAACCATCTGTAATTCCATGATGCGAAGAGCGCCCTCTCCGCAGGCAACGAGCAGACCCTTTTTGGTATCTGCTTCCAGAACAGTCCCTGCTGCACCAGAAGCCTGCTCGGGCATCGCCGCAAACAGCTTCATACGTGCACCCTCCAGCGTTGTCAGTGCCACCGGCCACGGATTGAGTCCACGAATCAGACAATCGATTTCATGGGCGGACTTTGACCAGTCAACAACTGCCATTTCTTTATCCAGCATAGACGCATAGGTTGCCTGTGTGTCATCTTGCGGAGTGCCCACAAGCTTTCCGGCTTCGAGCTGCGGCAGAGTATCCCGCAATACGTCTGCACCCAAATGGGAAAGCCTGTCAAACAGCTCTCCTGCGGTCTCCCGTGCCCCAATTTCGGTGCGCTCCATGAGCAGGATATCTCCGGTATCCAGTCCCTCTGCCATCTTCATGGTGGCAACACCGGCAAACCGATCGCCCGCAATGACCGACCACTGAATGGGGGCGGCGCCACGCCAACGCGGCAAAAGAGAGCCATGTACGTTCACACAGCCCATGCTTGGGAACTCCAGTACATATTTGGGCAGGATTTTTCCATATGCCACCACAACAATCAAATCCGGCTGGGTTTGCTGCAGCAGCGGCATGAGCGCCTCATCTTTCAGCGAATCCGGCTGATATACCGGAATCCCATGTGCCTGTGCCAGCGTTTTGACAGGCGGCGGGGTCAAAATCTGCTTTCGTCCCTGCGGCTTATCCGGCTGTGTCACCACGCCCACCAGCGCATGCGTACTGTCTATCAGCATTTGCAGCGATGGCACGGCGAAGTCCGGTGTTCCCATAAATAAGATTTTCATTCCTGCTCTACCTCAACATATTCAATGACCTTTTCGGTAAACAGGTGCCCGTCAAGATGCTCTGTCTCGTGGCAGAAGCATTGTGCAACAATGCCCTCACCCTCTCGTTCAAACCAGTTGCCGCTGCGGTCCTGTGCGCGAATCTTTGCCCATGTAGGACGCATGACATAGCCATATTTCCCGGGAACAGACAAGCAGCCCTCCACCGTCTCCTCCAAAGTATTATGTTCAATCACCTCTGGATTTATGAGTTCGATCACTTCTTCAGGGTCCTTATTGATATCCAAAATCACCACCACGCGGCGCAAAACACCAATTTGCGGCGCCGCCAGACCAACACCTCCAGATTCCTTGAGGGTCTCGGTCATATCGTCCAGCAGGGTTGCCAAACGGTCGTTAAACTCGGTCACAACGCGGCACTTTTTGTTTAATGTTTCGTCACCAATGGTCAAAATTGTTCTCTGTGCCATTTTCACATCTCCTATAACATATTGGGGTTTAAGTCTACAAAGGCGCTCACGCCTCGATTTTGTTTGTCTCTAACAAATTCTGTCATCACACCAGAAATCAGCTGCCTGCGCCGTTTATTATCCGGACAGCGCAAAATCAGATGATACCGATACCGTCCCATCACACGCACAACAGATGCCGGCGCAGGACCTAAAACGGGATACTGAAAATCAGCAAATTGTCCTTGCATCAGGCTCAAAATACGCTCTTTCAAGCGCAGCAATGCAGACAGCACCAAATTCTCCTGTTCCGAAACGGCAGTCAGCATGACAATCTGCTGAATCGGCGGCACCAAAAGTGCCTGTCTGCGTTCCATCTCCATTTCATAAAACCGCCTATAATCCTGACGCGCTGCGCAGGAAAGCACCAGATCCTCCGGATGATAGGTTTGAATGATTGCCCGCCCCTGCCGGTCCCGCCGGCCCGCGCGGCCAACCACCTGTGTAATGAGTGAAAATGTCCGTTCATGCGCGCGGTAATCCTGTGCAAATAGAGATTGATCTGCATCTAAAACGCCAACCAGAGTCACTCTATCAAAATCCAATCCCTTTGTCACCATCTGCGTTCCAACCAAAATATCCGCTCTGCCAGCACCAAATACTTCCATCAAATGGGTATGGGCATTTTTTCTGCTTGTAGTATCTGCGTCCATACGCAAAACACGTGCCGCCGGAAAGAGGACATGCAGCTCCTCCTCGACCTTCTGCGTGCCAGCACATTCGGTAAACAGATGTGCTGCGTGACATTCCGGACACTGCCCTGTAATTTTCATAGATGCCCCACAAAAATGACAGATGGCTCGTCCATTGACCGAATGATAGGTCATCGTTGTAGAACAGGACGGACATTCCGGCACCCAGCCGCAAATCGAGCAGCCAATCACCCGACTGTTTCCTCTGCGGTTCAAAAACAGAATACTCTGCTCCTGATTTTCCAAATTGCGCCCGATCGCCTGATAAAGTGTGCGTCCGATGGTATAATTCCAGCCTTCCCGCGTCTGCCCGCGCAAATCATCAATGGTGACTTCGGGCAGCGGCACCCCATGATAGCGTTCGGAAAGCTCAAAAATCGGATATTTTCCCTGCACTCCTCCATAGTAGGTTTCCACTGCCGGTGTTGCAGAGCCCATGAGCAGCAGTGCATTTGCCTGCTGTACACGCCGTTTTGCCACGTCCCGCGCATGATAGCGCGGAGACTGCTCGGACTGATAGGCACTGTCCTGCTCCTCGTCCAGCACAATCAAGCCCAGATTTCGAACAGGCGCAAAAACGGCAGAGCGCGTACCAATAATCACATGCGCACGTCCAGCGCGAATCCGCTTCCAGCTGTCATAGCGTTCTCCAACAGATAGTCCAGAGTGCAGTACAGCCACAGTATCCCCAAATCGTCCCATAAACAATCTGACAAACTGCGGCGTTAATCCAATTTCCGGCACCAACATCAAGGCGTCCTGCCCCTGTGCCAAAACATCTTCAATCAGTTTCAAATAAACCTGTGTCTTTCCACTTCCCGTGATTCCAAACAACAAAGCAGCCTCAGGTTTTTGGGTGCACAAAAGCTTTCGGATTCCCGTATAGGCTGCATGCTGTTCGGCACTCAATACCGGTGACGGGATTTCGTCCACCTCGGTATATGCAGGCATTCGAAGCTGCTGCGCATAGCCCACCTGCAAAACACCGCGACGCACCATATTGCGCAAGACCGCATCTGAAGCGCCTGTCATATAGGAAAGCTCCTTCTGGCTCATCTCTCCGCCATCAGACAGCAGGCTCACAACATCTGCCTGTACCGCACTTCTTCCGCGGGACGCCTGCATCATGGCTTCGGCAGGGTCGATTGCCAGTGACAGCATTTTCTGTGTTTTATCCTGTGACTTCTGTACGATATTGCTTCGGTACCTTATATAGCCGTCCTGTTCCAGCTGACTGAGTACCACGCCGGTTGCACGGCCATGCGTTTCTGTCTGCAAATCTGTCAATGTGCGCTCAGATTGCTCTGCAAAGAGTGCCATGACTTCGTCCAGCGGTGCACCAAGCGGTGTCTGTGGCTGACGCACAAGCTCATAAACCTCTTTTCGGCGAAACCAAAGCCCACTTGGCAGCATGATTCGCAGACAGTCAAAAAACGTACAATACAGACGTTCCTTGAGCCACACTGCCAAACGAATCTGATCAGCGTCCAGAACCGGTTCGGTATCGAGCAGTTCTGCTACCGCCTTAAGCCTTGTATGGTCAAATACATCAGGACGCAGCAGCAGCACCATACCCTCTACTTTTTTATTTCCTCTGCCAAACGGCACCAGCACGCGGCAGCCAACCTGCAATTTTCCCTGCAATGGTTCTGGAATGGTATAATCATACAGTTTATCAATTGCATAGGTTGCTGCTTGCACAGCGATGCCGCATACCTGCATTTTTACTCAGCCTTTCTTTTGTTTCTCAATCTCCAACATTCGATCCAGCAGGATATCCGCGAGCTGTTCCTTCTCCATCAGAGAGAGCGCCTCTATATGCCCGTCCCGATACAGGATCGTAGCAACATTCGTATCGTGTGCAAAACCGGCGCCCTCTGTCTTGAGATTGTTTGCAACCAGCAGGTCACAGTTCTTGCTCTCGAGCTTGGCTTTCGAGTTGGCAATCAAATCCTGTGTCTCCATAGAAAAGCCACATACCAGCTGAGCATCACGCTTGCGTGTACCAATCTCCTTCAGGATATCCGGATTTTTGACGAGTTCAACTGACAAATCGTCTGCCTTTTTCTTAATTTTATCCTGTGCCTGCGTCACAGGGCGATAGTCCCCAACCGCTGCTGCCTTAATAACCCAATCCTGTTTATCAAGTCGTGTTATAACCGCATCACGCATTTCTTGCGCACAAGTGACCGGTACCAGAGTAACCCCACGCGGCACTTCCAGCGCGACCGGACCGGAAACCAATGTTACCCGTGCCCCTCTGCGGCTTGCATGCTGCGCAATGGCATATCCCATTTTTCCAGTAGAATGGTTGCTGATAAATCGAACCGGATCAAGTGCCTCTCGTGTCGGGCCCGCCGTAATCAGAATGGAACGTCCTGCCAAATCCTGCGGCACTGCGGCATGCACGATTGCTTCGGCAATCACCGCCGGATCCGCCAGCTTTCCGGTTCCCGTATCTCCACAGGCAAGTCTGCCGCTTTCCGGCTCCACAAAATGCACACCACGCTGTTTCAGCTGTGCTATATTTTCCTGTACGACTGGATTTTGATACATATTCGTATTCATTGCCGGCGCAATTACGAGCGGTGCCTTGGTTGCCATAAGCGTGGTTGACACCATATCATCTGCGATCCCATGCGCTGCCTTGCCGATGATGTTTGCAGTTGCAGGGGCAACTACAAAGACATCTGCACATTTTGCAAGCGAAATATGCTCGACCTCCCAAGTAAAAGTGCGGTCAAACATATCGGTCACAACACGGTTTTCGGACAGCACCTCAAGCGTCAGCGGCGTAATAAAATGCGTCGCAGACTCTGTCATGATAATGTGCACCTTTGCCCCCAGCTTACGCAGGCGGGAGGTCAGATCTGCCGCTTTATAGGCTGCAATACCGCCTGTAATGCAGAGTACAATGGTTTTCCCTTCGAGCGCCTGAATCATTTACATAGCCTCATGTACATCATCATGATCCACAAGGTCATCGATCGAATCCTCATGTTCATCACTCTCTTGATCTTCTTGTTCTTCATGCTCCTCATGGTCATCAAGATCCAACATTCCCGGGAGTAAATCGCTATTGAGGCGGATCTCCGGCTCTACCTTCGGTCCCGGGCAATAGACAATGGTTCCGGCTGCAATTTCATCAAGTGCCAGCTTGACCGCCTTATCTGACAGCTGCTCGTCGTTCTCCTCTGCCTCCTGTGCAATATCGCGTGCGCGCTGTGCAGCCAGATTGACCAGCAGATAACGATTTCCCACTTTGTTCATAAGCTCTTTCATTGATGGTTTCAACATGATCCTAATACCTCTTTATCCGTTAAGTTCTTATTTGCTGACGCGGCAGCGCTCTGCCCGCAAAATTGCACATAGATCTGCGACCGCGTCCTCTAGTATATCATTTATAATAACATAATCAAAGCGATTTTTATAGCAGAGTTCCTGTTCTGCCTGTGCAAGACGCGCCGCAATTTTTTCCGGAGTCTCTGTTCCGCGCCCATGAAGCCGTTCAGAAAGTGCCTGCATAGATGGCGGCGCCACAAATATCATCACAGCATCTGGACGTTTTTCGTGGATCTGCATTGCCCCCTGTACCTCAATTTCCAATACCACATCATTTCCAGCCTCCAACTGTTCGTTGACCGGCTGCTCCAATGTGCCATAATAATTTCCTACATAGCAGGCATGCTCCAAAAAGGCGTCCTGTGCAATGCGTTCTTCAAAGTCCTCTTTGCTGAGAAACCAGTAATGCACACCATTCTGTTCGCCCTCACGGGGCTGTCTGGTGGTTGCGGATACCGAAACCCGCAGGCGGTCATCTCGTTTGAGCACCTCACTTAAAATGGTTCCCTTTCCCGTTCCGGAAGGGCCAGTAAACACGATGAGCTTTCCCTTATTCATTTTCCAGCACCTCCTCTTCCTCTGCGCGTCCTGCGATGGTTTCCGGCTGCAATGACGAAAGGATCACGTGGTCGCTGTCCGTTATGATAACCGCACGGGTACGGCGCCCATAGCTTGCATCAATGACAATGCCGCGCTCCTTTGCCTCCTGTATAATACGCTTGATCGGTGCGGAATCAGGGCTGACGACCGCTACAATACGGCTCGCCGCCACCAGATTTCCGAACCCAATATTGATGAGCTTCACTGTGACTCCCCTATTCTCTGCTTATTCAATATTTTGAATCTGCTCACGAATTTTTTCAATTTCCGACTTGAGCTCCACCACAATTTTAGAAAGCGCAACATCATTTGCCTTAGAGCCAATGGTATTGGACTCCCGATTCATCTCCTGCACAAGGAAATCCAGCTTGCGTCCAATGGGCTTTTCGTCCTTCAGCATCTCGTCCATCTGGCTGAGATGGCTGCGCAGACGCACGGTTTCTTCATCGATTGCTGTACGGTCTGCAAAGACTGCTGCCTCCGTTAAAATACGCTGCGGATCTATGGTGGTGTCTGCCAAAAGCTCCTGCATACGCTTTTCCAGCTTTTCACGATATTCAATTGTGCGCTGGGGTGCGCGTTCTTCTACCTTCTCCAGCAGCGAAAGAATGGTCTGTCCGCGCATACGTACATCTGCTGCCATTTTTTCGCCCTCCACTGTGCGCATGGCATCAAACTCTCCAAGCGCCTCATGGAAAATTTCCAAAACACCAGCTGTCAGCCTTTCAGTATCCGGCTCTGCCTGTTCCTCAACCAGTACCTCTGGCATTCTTGCAAGGGATAAGAGTGAAACATCATTGGGCAGTCCGGTTGCCTCGCTCAGCGCACACAGTGCATTCATATAGTGTTGTGCAAGTGCAGTATTGACACTCACCTTCAAATCATCTGCGGACGTTCCCAAAATCTGAACAAAAACATCGACCTTTCCACGAGCGATCCGCGTGCTTGCAGCTTTTTTCAATGCCTCCTCAAGAAAGCCATAGGCACGGGGACATTTCAAATTTACGTCCAGATAACGATGATTGACCGCACGTACTTCGACCGAGATTTCTCTTCCATCAACCGACTTTCGTGCACGGCCATAGCCTGTCATACTCTTCATATTTTGATACACCCTTACTTAAAAGAATTATTGAGACGCTGTGCCAGTCCGCGCATACCGGGAAAAATGCGGGACAAGCACAATTCATAATAGACCAAAATCACATTGCCGCCCAACAGAACGGCGAGAAATATTTTTATATTCATGGCCGGAAACTCCGGCAAAATACCGAGACGTATACAAGTCAAGACAATAATGATCCAGAGGTTTGCAAAGACAAGCTTACCTGCCCAGCGCAAAATCCGGCTTGGCAGCTTTTCCAAATAATACCGAATCACTGTATAGAGACCAAAAAGTCCGGCATACAAAATTGCAAGCAGCTTATCCGGCAGCAGAAACAGCGCAAGTGCCGAGGTTGCTGCATAGACAAGGCAGCCTGTCTTGCGCTCCTCCACAAGGAAAAACAATTCTGGAATAAAGCCGACCAGCATACATGCCGCCCAGCTTGCAATGGATAGGAAAGTTGCAAAGTACAAAATCACAACCGATACGCCTACCATCATTCCCCCACGCGCAATCTGCTGCGCACGCATCAGCAGCCGCCTCCACAGCAGCAGTTTGCCAAGCAGTTGCAGCAAATCAGCTGCGTGCAGCAATCACAGACGCCTACCGTGCTCATCGGACGATATCCCCCATAATTTGCACCCATATTCAGATTATTGAGTGCACTTTTGTATTCCAGATTAGATGGGTCCATGGAGCACGCCTGTGTATAGCAGCGCTGTGCCTCATCATACCAGCCTTTTCGAAAATAAATGGTTCCCATGAGGAAATACCATTCTGCATCTCGTCCCGACAAACGCGCCAGCATTTCCTCTGCCATTGCAAGGTTGCCCGAAGTGATCGCGCTGCGTATCTTCCCATAAATACCGCTGGTATTCTGCTGATACGTATCATTGTATCCGGTCTGCTGCGAAGACGCTTTTCCGGATCGCTGATCCATAATCATGTCATACGCTTCGTTGATTTCCTTCATACGTGCTTCTGCCAAATCAGCGAGCGGATTATTTACATAGTTGTCCGGATGATATTTGCGTGCCAGTTCACGGTATGCACGTTTGACGTCATCGTCACTGGTTTGTGGGGTTATGCCCAATACTTTATAAGGATCCATGTTGTCCTCCATTTACATGATAAGTTCCGTCCAGCACTTGCCGAGTAATCAGCGGCAGCCCCAGATCAATTATATTTTCAATCAGCCCTTTGTCTTGATGGAACGTGAGAAGCTGACAGGCATTGTGAATATCCAAAAGGGAGCGTTCCAGCGTGTGTTCCATGTGCTCCCGAACAGGCGCAAGGTCAGGGGTTTTCAGCGCAAAGCGCAGACGCACCGGATTGTACGAGCCTGTCCGAAAATCGTCCTTCAAGTCCGCACAGGCATCTATCAGATAAAGCCAGCGCCCTGTATGGTAAAACATCTGTTCCATCACGCGCCGCTCCAGCTCTGCACTGTCCTGCGGTACCACGGCCTGCAAAATACGTGCAAAGGTATCTGCCGTTCGGTCGAGGGAGGCAGTCTGCTGCTTTTCCAGCACCAGAAGTTCGTCCAGACACTGCCGTATGACAGCGTCCAGCCTTGGCTGCACCGCACAAACCTTGCGATAATCGCGGCGTGCGAGGCGCTCCAGACAGAGGGCAAGCAGTCGTTTTGCACCAGATTCATCGTGCAGGCTGTCCTGTATTTTATGATACGTCAGCAGCACACTGATATCTGCTGTGTATGCAAGCATCGGAGACGAGGCTGCCACTGTTTTCTTCTTGACCGGACTTGCAATACAGCGGCAATACGCAACCTCATTTTCTTCCGAATACACGGCTTGCAGGACAAGTGCCAAAAAAGTCATATCATAGCTCAAAAAAAAGGTTTGCAGCCGTCCATAGCGCCGCCGGATTTCATGGCAAAGCCCACAGTATACGGTTTGAAAGCGCTCTACTTCGCGCACCTTCAATTCAGATTTTACAGGACGGATAAAACCAAACATCTTTTAGCTCCTTTGCCGCCTACTTATACAACATACCATATTCTTTATATTTTACAGGATATTCCGAAAAAAAACAAGACTGCCTGACAAAAGGCAGTCTATGTTTCAAAAAATTTTTAATATTATGTTACCCTCTTTTCACAATTTTGAATACAATCTCACCCGACTTTTTCATCTGATGATTGCGGCGAATCGCAATCAGAATACCAATTGCAAATCCAGCAACGCCTGCAAGAATGGAAATCCCTTCTGTCATATGCAGAGCTGCGCAAACACCATAAAATACAAAAAATAAGATGAGCGGCATGGTATATACGACCGCAGCCATACCCAAAATCTGTTTGCTGGAGCCTTCCACCGTAACAACATCTCCAACGCTGGCCTGTACCGGATTTTCTGCTACTGCTTGAATACGCTCGGTCGGCGCACCGCAGCCACCACATTTGGCGCAGTCATGCCCACAAGCCGATTGACGCTGCACCTCAATTTCTGCATGCTGTGTATCTAAAATTTTTTTTACAATGGCTTTCTGTACCATTTTAAGTCACTCCCATCGCTTAAATTCTTCCATAATACGGCAGGCGGCGCGCATACCATCTACCGCCGCCGACATGATGCCTCCTGCATATCCTGCGCCTTCTCCGCTGGGAATCAGCCCTGCAACCGACCGGCTAAAGAAATCCTGTCCACGTGTCATGCGCACAGGAGATGAAGTTCGGGTTTCGGGCGCTGTGAGCACCGCATCTCTGGCCCCAAACACACGCAGCTGCTTTGCAAACACTGCAAGGCCTGTCTGCATCTGTTCGGAAACAAAACGCGGAAACAGCTGATTCAGGTCACAAAACTGTGTTCCCATCGGATAGGTGGGCAGTACCTTGCCAAACCGTTTTGAATTTGTGCCGTCCAAAAAATCTCCAACCAACTGACAGGGTGCTTCATAGCTTCCTGTTTTCTGATAGGCAGCCTGTTCCAGTGCGCGCTGGAATGCGATTCCGCCAAACGGCGTACCATCGGCATAATCCTTCGGGTCCACAGAAACCGCAATGGCTGCATTTGCATTGCATGCACTGCGCGCATGATAGCTCATGCCATTGGTCACAATGGTATCCGCCTCACTTTGTGCTGCAACCACATGCCCCCCGGGACACATACAAAATGAATAACAGGCACGTCCATTTTCCCGATGGGACAGGTTGTATTCGGCAGGCGGCAGAGCCTTGTGTCCCGCATACCTGCCGTAACGTGACCGGTCGATTTCTGTTTGCAGATGCTCAATTCTTGCACCGACCGAAAACGGCTTGGGTTCGAAAAACACGCCTTGCTCATACAGGGTGAAAAACGTATCACGTGCACTGTGCCCCAAGGCAAAAATTGCGCGCTCACAGCTGACAGGCTGTCCGTCCACCTCAACTGCACAGAGTTTGCCCTGCTGTGTTTGTATACCTGTAACCGGTGCGCGGAAGTGTACCTCCCCGCCCCACTCGGTAATTTGCTGACGCATTCTGCGCACAACGTCCTTTAGGATATCCGTTCCGATATGCGGCTTTGCCAGCCGCCGAATTTCTTCTGGCGCTCCATGTATAGTAAAAATGCGTAAAATCTCATCGCACAAGGGATCGTTGATGCGCGTAGTCAGCTTTCCGTCAGAATAAGCGCCTGCGCCGCCCTCGCCAAACTGGATATTGCTCTCGCAATCGAACTGCCCCTGCTCCCAAAACGCATGTACCGCCCGATCGCGCTGTTCCATTGCATCTCCGCGCTCCAAGACCAGTGGACAGTAACCATATTTCGCCAAAATATAGGCAGCAAACAGACCAGCAGGCCCCATGCCTACCACCACCGGACGATGGGTAAGGACTTTCTGCCCAAAAGCCGGCGCGAATCCTCCGACCTGCTTATAACAGACAGAGGGCATTTGCAGCGCTGCTGCAAATGCCTCCTCCTCCACAATCCCGTCCAACAGGACGGAATATACCCGATCGATTTTTCCCCGTCTGGCATCAATCGAAGTGCGATATACCGATGCCGTGACGGTTTTACTTTGTACATTACAAATTCGCTTTGCCTGTTCGATTGCCGCACCCTCCGGCTCCTCAAATGGCAGGCGAATATTAGAAACAAGAATACTCACTCCGCTTTATTTTCCTCCACTGTATTCTGCGTTTGCTTGATTTCCACCTTGACTACAATTTCTTCTGGATTGAGTATGGTGAAATTCTTCAAATCATCTGTTTCGATTTCGACTGGAACCTCAACAATGCCCGGCCCACGCTCATCTGCATTGACAACCGCCTTGACCTTGAAACTGTCAGCGGTCAGTTTAGAAAGCGATGCTGTATCTGCCTGAATCCGCACAGTAATGGAATTGGTAAGCAAGGTTGCAGTGAAATCCGGATTGGTGCCCGTATTTTCCAGCGTGATATTAGAAATCGGGAACTCCCTTGTTGTCATGCCGACCGGCTTAATAGTCACCTTTGCGGCGGCAGGCTGCCCGGGCACGCGGGTGATACCAGTGGGCAGCGGAATCGGTATTACCTTTGGCGTGTTCGGCTCTACTGTGCCAAGTTCAATTTCACCCAACCCCAGCTTGGTAAGGTTGGTAATCAGCGACTCTCCGCCATACACCAAAAGTTCCGCAGGCTCAATCTGTACCGATACCGAATCCTTGGTCAGGGTCTCAGAGTCCACAAGCTCCACGGTGAGCGGCAGCTTTGCCAAAACATAAACTGGAATTGTGACACTCAATTCATTTGGCGAGCAAACAATATGCGTTTTATCAATTTCCTCGTTGTTTTCGCCGAGGAACTTAAAGGACGCCAAAACCGTTGTTGTCTTTTTCAGCCCTCCGGAATTTTCTTCGGGAATCACCGCAACCGCCTTCTTGACGCGGCTGACAACCGATCCCGGGCCTGTAATGGTCACTTTCTCCTTTTGGATCACTGGTTCCTCATAGAGATATCCAGAAGGTGCTTTGCCCTCCATCTGTACAGAAACCGGAATTTCTTTGGTCACAATGGTATCGACAACCACCTGAAACGAAACCGGAGATGCGATTTCCGGCGGATTGATGTTCTGCGATTGATTTCCCAAAATGCGCAGGTTGTAATCAGAGGAGCCATCTGATGTGTTGATGGTATAAGTTCCCGGGCTTTTGAATTTGGAGACATCAACAGTCACCTGAATATCATCTGCGCGCAGGGAGCTGAGCGCAGCATAGGGACCGGATACCCGCACATTGACCGTTTGTTCATGTCCTTCAATGATGCGCAGTTCAGATTCCTCCTCCAGCAAATCTTCATTCTTGTAGATCACCGGAATATTGGAAATAATGTTTTCACGCAAAACGCTTTCATTGTTAACGACCACCACAATCCAGAGCGCAATCGCCATTAAAATTGCCAGCACCTTGCGCGGCACATCATGTTCTTCTAGGAACTTTTTCATTTTTCCTTGCCCTTCCTTTCCGCATCTTTCTTTGGTTTGCGCTGCAGAAAGCCTTTTCGTTTTTCGGGCGTCTCTGTTTTTTCTTCCGGCGTCAACTCTGCGACCAAAATTTTACGCAGGGTCTCCGGCGACAGGTGCCGCTTGAGCATACCTCCGATGGCAACCGAAATCGCACCGGTCTCCTCAGATACCACAACAAGCACAGCATCTGATACCTCACTCATGCCGACTGCTGCACGGTGGCGGGTTCCAAGGTCACGCGAAAGCGTCTGATTCCCCGAAAGCGGCAGCACACAGCCAGCAGAAAACAAACGGCCATCACGCACGACCAGTGCACCATCATGCAGGGGTGAGTTATGAAAGAAAATATTCTTGATGAGTTCCGCCGATGGTTCTGCATCAATCCGCGTACCTGTGTTAATGATTTCGCTGATGCGTTCCTGACGCTCAAATACCATAAGGGCACCGGTACGTGTCCAGCTCATCGACTCGCAGGCAAGGACAGTCTGATTGATACACTGATCGATCGCGACGATGTCCACCTCTGTGCCTGTTAAAAATTTGCGCAGCTGTCCCTGTCCTTTGCCGAGCTGTTCCAGCATACGGCGCAGTTCAGGCTGAAATACAATTGCCAGAAACAGTGCACCAAATGAGAACACCTGCCGCAAAATCCATGAAACCGTATTAAGTTGTAGGTTTTCAGCCACGATTTGCGTAATAAAGATAATCAATATGCCTTTTGCAAGGCGCATTGCACTTGTATCTTTCAAAAGCTTCATGCCGCGGTAAATGACATAAGCCATAATTCCCATATCAATGACGTCTTGAATGGATATGAGCTGTATACTGCGCATCAAAACGCGGAGCGCATCTGCCATATATTGTAACACCTAGATTCTAATTCCACCGAATGGTTCCACTCACAAAAGAGATTTGAGCCCTTTCAGAGGGCAGCAGCCACTGTCCCAAAAACGATTGCTTAAATTGTGGTGAAACCATCTCATTTTTTTGCATACTACGAATTTATTTTAACACATTCCAGTCCTGATGTGAATAGCGTTTGGATATTTTTCAAAGGCTTTCTGCAATTTCACGCAAACAAGAGACCGTTTGCCGCATCTCCTCCGCCGTATTATAAATGCCAAAAGAAAAACGCACCGTTCCCGTTTGCTCTGTACCTGCGGTTCTGTGTGCACATGGCGCACAGTGCAGACCCGCCCGAACACAGATATCCCGCTCGGAAAGTGCCTGTGCAATCCGCTCTGAGGGTATCTCAGGTATGCGCACAGATACCACAGCGCTCTGGTCACTGTCCGATGCAAATACCTCCAGACACGGGATCGTGTCAAGCCCCCGAACCAGCGCCTGCCGTAACGCCTCCTCCCGCCTGCGAATTTCTTCCGTTCCCATCGCAAGCACAAAGCGCATTGCAGCGTCCAGTCCGGCAATCCCGGGGATATTGGGTGTCCCGCTCTCCAGCCGATCCGGAAAAAATGCTGGCTGCGCAAGATCTGACGACACACTTCCGGTTCCCCCCTGCAAAAGAGGACGCGGATCGGTATCCGGTGCCAAAAGCAACAGTCCGGTTCCCTGCGGCCCAAGCAGCCCTTTGTGTCCCGGCATACAAATTGCAGTCACCGATGGCAAAAACGAGATATCCAACACCCCTGCGGACTGCGACGCATCTACAATCATGGGGATCCCATAATGTTGCAGCAGGGTATCCAACGCCTTGAGCGGAACAATACTGCCAAATACATTGGAAACATGGTTGATGATAAAAAGCTCTGCCCCTTGCTGGATCGCCTGCTCTGCCTTACAGAGAAAATCTGCGCAGTCGAACAGACGGCTTTCTATCCTATGCACAGGACAGCCCAAATAATGCAGCGGACGCAAAACCGAATTGTGCTCATATCCGCTGACAGCTACCTTAGTCTGTGCATTACACAGGCCATGAATGGCAAGGTTTAATGCATGGGTTGCATTCATCGTAAAAATCACCCGACTGGGGTCAGACATAGAAAACAACTTTGCCGCCGTCTCCCGACAGGTATAAACCATCTCTCCCGCACGGACAGCTGCACGGTGTCCGCTTCGTCCATATCCTGCACAGGTTCGCATGACTTCTTCCATTGCATATGCTACTGCGGGCGGCTTTTGCAGTGAGGTTGCTGCCTGATCGAGATATATCATATTTTCCCACCTTCCGCATCTAGCCACGCACATGGAGAAACCCCATATCTTCTTAAAATCTGTACTGCCTTTTCATGCGCTTCCCACTGAATCCCAACAGCCCACGCGCAGGAATCCTGTCCCTGCGCACGCGGCGGTTTTCCCAAGTGTCCGATCACACCATTTTCTGCAAGCAGCTTTCGACACTGTATCGCCTGTGTTTGCCCATGAAATACGATCCAAACCATGTGGAAACACCCTCCTAATAAACAAATTGATACCCTATCCTATGCCGCACACAATCTGTTTGTCAAAGATTTTACAGCATCTCTCTGTATGTTCTGGTATTTCTCCTCATATACTGATTTTGCACAGCGCTCTATACTTATCTGACAAACGGGCAGCGAGAGGAGGTTTTCCCATGTATCGCAAACCCAAGCGCTCCAAATTTCATCTGCGTGACCGTATTTTCTTCTTGTTTGCACTGCTGTTTCTATGCGCAACCCTACTGCGTACAACGCCCGCAGTTTCTAAACTCCAACAGACCGTGCAAACCTTTCTTTCCGGCAAGCTTTCCCTTGAAGAGACCGTGCAGGCGGTCGGCTCATTTCCCAGCACAGACGCACAGGCGTATTTTGAAGAACCACAAATCGAATCATCACTTCCCCCTGAGACGCTCGCCGCAACTGCGGCGGGCGTTTTTCCGAATGACATCGACCCCTTCATTCCAAATGACCACGCGTCCTATCCCTCCCCACTTGCAGACGCTGTATGTGTCTCCTCTTTTGGGCTGCGCAAGCACCCCATCTCCGGCGAACAAAAACTGCACAAGGGCATTGATTTCGCGGCCCCTGAGGGAGAACCTATTTATGCCCTATCAGATGGCATCATACGCACAGCTGCCGAGAGCAAAAGCTACGGAAACTATATTATATTGGAGCATGCAGACGGACTATGTTCTCTCTATGCCCACTGCAAAAAGCTGCTTGTGCAGACAGGTACGCCTGTCAAGGCAGGACAAACCATTGCACAGGTCGGTGAAACCGGCACAGCAACAGGCGCACATCTGCATTTGGAGCTTTGGCGTGCCGGAAAATTACTCGATCCGGAGGATTATATCATACTATGACAACACGGTTTTACATTGGGGATTCTTTCTGGTGTATGCTTGCCCTGATGATTTTTCTGGACACTGACGGCATGACCCCTATATTACTGTTTTCCGCCGCTGTACATGAACTTGGACATCTCATCATGGTATTGCTCTGCGGCGGCAGCATTACCAGCTTCCGACTATCTGCCGCTGGCGGAATGCTGCACTACCGGCTTGCCCGCAATTCCCGCTGCAAGGATTTTCTGATTGCTGCGGCAGGCCCCGTTACCGGACTGATTTTTTCCATTATCTGTGGAATCTTTGGTTTTTCTCTGCTGGCAGGCGCTGGTATTCTGCTCAATGGCTTTAATCTTCTGCCGATTGCTCCGCTCGACGGAGGGCAGATGCTGGAATGTGTCTTAGATCCCTGTCACCCTCTGGTGTATTTGCTCACCATATCCAGCCTTGCCACACTTTTCGCGCTTGGCATCTATGCCGGTATTCAGCAAAATGGCTGGGGACTTTGTATCATTGCAGTCCTTCTTGTCGCAGAACGTCTGCCAGACTTGCAATCTGCCTGCAAACACGGTAAAATGTAAGGCAGCAGATTTACATAATTGTACCTGTCTCAGGAGGTCACCAGAATGTTTCGTAAAAACAAAAAGAATACCGAGCCGCTGCCAACCGTTGCCGCAATCATTCCGGCTGCTGGTTCCTCTACCCGTATGGGACAAAATAAGCTCATGCTCCCCCTCATGGATATCCCCGTTCTGGCGCATACGATTTCCGCCTTTGAGAGATGCCCGCTCGTGCGCGATATCATTCTCGTATGCCGTGAGCAGGATATCCCCCCTTACAGCAAACTCATCACAGACTTCGCCTTTCACAAGGTACGTCATGTCCTGCGCGGCGGTCAGACCCGTGCCCACTCGGTGCTCGCCGGACTGCACGCCTGCGCGTCCGATATCGACTTCGTCGCAATTCACGATGGAGCACGTCCGCTTGTCTCTGATGCGCTCATTCTGCAAACGCTGCAAGCGGCATTTGCCGATGGTGCTGCTGCGCCCGTTGTTCCAGTAAAAGACAGTGTAAAGCATATACAGGACGGCAAGATCATTGCCGATGTCCCACGTGACAGCATTGCTGCCGTGCAAACCCCGCAGGTATTCCGCCGCAGCCAAATTACAGACTCTCTGCGAGAGGCCATCGCTGCCAACGCCGTACTCACAGATGACTGTGCAGCGGTCGAGCGCATTGGCGTATCTGTCACTGCCGTTTCTGGCGAATATCGAAATTTGAAAATCACTACGCCCGAGGATATCACAATTGCCGAATTATTTCAGGAGGATCTATAAAATGCGCATTGGACACGGATATGATGTACATAAGCTCGTACCCAACCGAAAATGTATCATTGGCGGTGTTGCGATTCCACACGAAACCGGACTGCTCGGACACAGCGATGCCGATGTGCTCCTCCATGCCATCATGGACGCTTTATTGGGCGCGTGTGCATTGGGCGACATCGGACATCTCTTTCCGGATAATGACCCCCAATTCGCAGGCGCAGACTCCTTGGCACTCCTTAGAGAGGTCGGGAAACGGCTGTCTGACAACGGCTGGACACTCGGCAATCTGGACGCAACGGTTTTGGCACAGGCGCCCAAGCTTGCCCCCTATATCCCGACCATGCGGGAAAATATCGCAAATGCCCTTGGCGTAAACATTTGCCAAATCAGCGTCAAGGCAACTACCGAGGAAGGGCTGGGCTTCACCGGAAACCGACAAGGTATCGCCGCGCACGCTGTCTGTCTGGTGCTCCCAAAAGCATAATTCCGCATTGTTTTGTTGTCAAGACGCATATATTGTGTTATGATATCTACAAAAGTCAAACCGCAAACCACAAAGGAGAAATTATTATGTTCGAAGAACGCGGCATGAATTATGAGCATCTCAAAGATAAGTATGATGCTTTACAGTACCAGTACATGAAATTAACCCTTGTCCATAACCACGTAAAAACAGGCATTGTAGAAATCCTGAAACTTACCTTTCAACTAAAGAAAACGGCAAATGCCTTGCTTCAGCAAAATCCAGAGGACGAAAAGGCTGCATTCCTCTTACAGTTAGGCGACAAGCTGAACGAAATCTATGAGAAGGATTTCAGAGAAGCAGTTGCAGGCGAATCCCGTGAAGAAAACGATAAGTGACTGTGTGGAAGGAACGCTTACAATGAAAAAAATGACAGCAGCTGCTTTGCTTGCCAGTATCATGCTCCTTTGCAGTACGGCAGGTGCAATACAAATCAGCAGTTTTACCGACTACACATCAGAAATTCAGGGTACTTGGGCAGAGCCGCATATTGAAACCCTTGTTTCCAAGGGTGGTATCAAAGGATATGATGACAACACCTTCCGTCCCAAGGCAGAAATCACAACCGCAGAACTTGTCAGTATTATCCTCAATACTGCCGGAAAGCAGGCAGATACGGCAAACTGGCCAACCGGCGTTATGACGCAGGCGAACGATTTGGGACTCATTGATGCCTCCATGATCGCCGAGGGCAACCGTACACTCTCCCGTGAAAAGGCAGCATATATCCTTGTCAATGCCGCCTCCAATCTGCTGGGCGAAGATATCAGTAAGGTAACACTTGTTGACACCAGCCGGATTCCAGACTTGAACAAAGCCTCCAAGCAGTATCAGGGTGATATTCGCTTTGCTTACAGTCTTGGTCTGATGACCGGTGGTACTGATGGCACCTTTAACCCATCTGCCTCCACAACGCGTGCAGAAACCTGTGTCATTGTCAATCGTCTCTTTCAGTTTACCGAGCGGGTGGACCCAACTGCCTGATTCTGGGACAAGCCTTCCGCAATACGATAAAAAGCCAGATGAAACCATATCGTTTCATCTGGCTTTTTTATATCCATAATCACTTGGCAAGCCTGCGTATCTGCTAAAAATTGCAGCCTTTTCAGGTGTCGAACCACTTCACGCCTTATCCTGTGCGATCAAAAGCTTGAGCGCCTCTACCGCGGTCTGCACCCCACGCTCTGCCATTTCCGGCGAAGCGTCCATTGTTTCATCTGTGCTTGCGTTCCACAGCACATTGAGTACCGCACCACAGCGCACACGCCGCACAGCGCCGACAACAAACACTGCCGCACATTCCATTTCACTTGTCAGCACGCCCGCTGCCTTCCACGCCTCCCATTTGGCTGTCAGTTCTGCACCAACGGGCTGTTCATTTGGACGAATTTCACCATAAAATCCATCTTTGGATTGAATCACACCCACATGCTGCCGAAAACCAAGATTTTTCGCCGCCTGATGCAGTGCCTGTACAATGGTGAAATCTGCGGTTGCCGGATATTCAATCGGCACATATTCGCGGGTCGTTCCCTCCTGCCGTACTGCCGAGGTCGCGATCACCACATCACCGCCCTTCACTTCCTCTACGATACCGCCCGAGGTGCCCACACGGATAAAAGTATCTGCGCCGCATTCTACCAGCTCCTCCAGCGCAATCGCTGCCGAAGGCCCGCCAATGCCTGTGGAGCAGACAGCCACGGGTTCTCCGCACAGCTTGCCGCGCCACACGGTATATTCACGGTTCGATGAAATAAATTCCGGCTCATCAAAATACCTTGCGATACGCTCACAACGCGCCGGATCGCCCGGCAAGATCACATATCGTCCGATATCGCCCTTTTGAATTTGAATATGCATCTGTTTTCCCTTGATCAACATGGTATTTCCTCCTTACGTACCACAGATTTAATATTCTTCTCAATTTTACTGCGCGCAGACATGATCTCATGCCCGCAGCCACAGCATCGCATACGGAAATCCATTCCCACACGCAGTACAAGCCATTCCCTGCTGCCGCATGGGTGGCTTTTTTTCATAATCAATCGATCTCCAACGTGAATATCCATTCAAAGTCACCTCCCATTCCCACAAATTCTATCTTAGAGGCAGGATAAATCTTCCTTTGTACACATATAGTAGACCAGCACCAAAAGGAGGTCCTGACAGGTATGAAACAAATATATTTTCCGGAGGGAACAAAATTACAAGATGCAGAAAACATAAGTGCGGTACGCTCCACTGAGCAGCTAAAGCTTGCAGCAAAGCGCAGCCAAATTTTAGAAGGGATTGCAGTCTCCTGCACTGCCGCGCACGACCTCATCGTCGAACTTCCATGTGGTCGTGCCATTATCCCGCGCGCGGAATGTGCACGTGGGATTTCCGAGGGAACCACCCGTGATATCGCAATTTTGTCCCGTGTCGGGCGTCCTGTTGCGTTCGAGGTCGTAGATGCACTGTCCACTCCCATTGTGCTGTCACGCAGGCGTGCGCAGGACCGTGTTATCCAATGGGCGCTGGAAAGCCTTCATGCAGGCGATATCCTGTCGGCAAGGGTCACACATTTAGAGCCATTCGGTGCATTTGTAGACATCGGCTGCGGGATTCCGTCATTTATCGGCATCGAGCACCTGTCCGTCTCCCGCATTTTTCACCCCAGCGAACGCTTTTCGGTTGGACAGTCAATCTATGCCGCTGTCTTGGGCGTAGACCATGAGAAAGAGCGTATCGCGCTCACGCACAAAGAACTGCTCGGTACATGGACAGAGAATGCAGCCTTTTTCCATACCTGCGAAACGGTTTCCGGCGTTGTGCGCAGCATCGAGCCTTACGGCGTTTTTGTTGAGCTTACGCCAAATCTCTCCGGACTTGCAGAATATCGTCCGGATCTGAAAAACGGTGATCGGGTTTCCGTATACATCAAATCCATGCTCCCCTCCCGCATGAAAATCAAGCTCAACATCATTGACCGCCTCTGTGACCAGCCGCTCTTTCACCCACCTCTGCGCTACTTTATCACCGAAGGCAGACTGACAGAATGGGTATACTCCCCAGCGAACTGCACAGAGCGGCATATTGCAACTATATTTTCATCAGACGGTATACAGGAAAATTGCACCGCTCAATGACGCAATGCGCAGCGATATTCGATTGTTTTCATCTGTATATAAGAGCCAATCATTGGTGATCCCCGTCCCTCCATAGTTTTGACCATCTGAATTGATACATTCCTGCAAAGTCACCTGCCTGTCAAACTGCACAGAATAGGACAGCTGATCCCTGTCTGACAGATTGAGTACCACCAACAGGGTCTGACCCTCTGCCTCTCTGCAATAGGCATAGACCTGATGCACTGCATCATCTGCATTGATCCAGCGAAAGGTTCTGCTGTCATATTCGCGGCAGTGCAGCGCCGGACAGGTTTCATACAGCCGTGCCAAATCGGTCAGATAACGGGTAAACCCAATATGCTTGGGATATTCCCCCAGATTCCAGTCCAGCTGCCTGTCCTCGTCCCACTCACGAAACGCCCCCAGTTCATTGCCCATAAAGCTTAATTTTTTGCCCGGGTGGGTATAGAAATAGGTATAAAGCGCACGGCATTGAGCAAATTTCTGGTCATAATCGCCCCACATTTTATCCAAAATCGTTCTTTTTCCATGCACTACCTCATCATGTGAGAGCGGGAGTAAATGCAGATTGTCATAAAAATAACTCATGGAAAAAGTCAAACGGTGGTGATGTGTCTCCCGCTCGCAAGGCGGCAGCGAAAAATACAGCAGGGTATCATTCATCCAGCCCAAATCCCATTTATAATCAAATCCCAAACCATCATACGCAACAGGCGCCGTTACCTTGATAAAGCTTGTGGAATCCTCCGCAATCAAAATAGACTGTGGGTGCCGTGTCTTCAACCCCTGATTGCAAGCCTTCAGAAAGCACAGCCCTGCATGATAAACGCCGTTTTCTTCCTTTCCCTGCGGGTAGATGAGATTGCGCACCGCATCAAAGCGCAAACCGTCACAGTGACAGACACTGAGCCAAAAATCAGCAGCCGACTGTAAAAAGGAGCGCACATGCGGTCTGGTCAGGTCGAAGTTGCAGGAGCCCCATTCGCTCATACGCATACCGCTTTCATCTGGATATTCATAGAGTGTCGAGCCGTCGAACCGCGCAAGCGCATATTCATCTGGAATAAAATGCACAGGTACAAAGTCCATAATCACCCCAATATTGTGCTTATGGCACTGGTCAACCAGATAGCAAAAATCCTCCGGCGCGCCATAACGCGAGGTAACTGCAAAATATCCGCTGTCCTGATAGCCCCATGAGCCATCAAAGGGGTGCTCCGCAAGCGGCAGAAACTCAATATAATTATATTGATGCTCCATGCAGTACGGGATCAGCTGATGGGCAAGCTCCCGATATCCCAGCCAGCTTCCATCGGCATGTCTGCGCCAAGAGCCTGCATGGACCTCGTAAATATTCATAGGGACATCATAGTGATTGCCCTGTCTTGCCTGCCATGCGCTGTCCGAAAAGCAATACTTGCCGGCAGTCGTGATGACCGATGCCGTATTGGGTCGTACTTCCGCGGCACGTCCAAACGGGTCAGCACGGTCACGCCACATTGACTGTCCAACGGCATGGACGCGGAATTTATACTGCTGTCCCTCGGCTGCCCCTGCCCAAAACAGTTCAAATACACCGTGCGCAGAGGGCTGCATCTGCGCAGGCTGCCAATCATTAAAGGTTCCGATCAGCTCCACAGCAAAGGCATTTGGTGCATATACACGAAATACATAGCCCTGCTGCCCGCGGCGTACTGTCGCATGGGCTCCAAAATAATCATACGCCCGAAAGCAGCTGCCCTCTAAAAACTCAGAAAGTATTGGATTCAATGCCGCAGCACCTCACTTTCGAATCCCCTTGACCTTGTCCCAGTAAGCACGTGCCGCCTGTTCGGTCTTATTTTCCCCATATATATAATATGAATGTCCCACCAGATGATCCGGCAGGAACTGCTGCTCCACCCAATGATTTGGATAATCATGCGAATAGAGATATCCTTGTCCGTGTCCCATTTTCTGCGCACCTCCATAGTGACAGTCGCGCAGCGATTCGGGAATTTGACCTGCCCCATTCTGCCGAATATCTGCAATCGCTGCATCAATACCGCGAATTGCAGAATTCGACTTTGGCGCAGTTGCCATTAAAATCACAGCCTGTGCAAGCGGGATTCGAGCTTCTGGCATGCCCAGCTGAAACGCGCTGTCTACGCACGCCTTGACAATTGCCGCACACTGTGGGTAAGCAAGTCCCACATCTTCCGATGCAATCACTAACATTCGCCTTGCAGCCGAAATCATATCGCCAGCCTCCAACAGCCTTGCCAAATAATGAAGTCCGGCATCTGGGTCAGAGCCGCGAATCGACTTTTGCAGTCCGGAAAGCACATCATAGTGACTGTCTCCATCACGGTCATATCGCATATTGGAGCGCTGTGCCACCTGCCGTGCCTGTTCCTCGGTAATCATCTGCCCATCTGGAATGCCTGCGCTCACAAGCTCCACCGCATTCATTGCCTTGCGCACATCTCCGCCGCAGCCATAGGCAATGGTCTGCATCGCCTCAGGCGTTACAACAATATCACGCCCCTCACATGCAATCAAAAACGCACGTTGAACCGCACGCAGGATTTCGGACGGCTCTACCGGCTGAAATTCGAATATGGTACAGCGGCTCAGCACCGCGTTATAGATATAAAAATATGGATTTTCAGTTGTGGAGGCAATGAGCGTAATACGTCCATCTTCAATAAATTCCAAAAGGCTTTGCTGCTGCTTTTTATTAAAATACTGAATCTCGTCGAGATATACCAATGCCCCATTGGGTGCAAGAAAGGTATCCAGCTCGGCTACGATTGTCTTAATATCTGCAATCGATGCCGTCGTTGCATTCAAATGATATAGTTTTCGGCTTGTTTTTTTTGCAATAATAGATGCCACGGTTGTTTTCCCAATTCCGGACGGGCCATAGAAAATCATATTGGGAATGTTTCCGCTTTCCAAAATGTGACGTAATATGCCATTTTGTCCCAATAAATCAGGTTGTCCAACCACGTCCTCCAAGCATTGGGGACGAATCCGATCTGCAAGCGGCTGATACATTGCGAGCTCCTCCTGTCCTTTTTCTATCCAAACAGGAATGCCTGCCTGATAGCCTTAGTATAGCATTTTTTCACAAAAAACACAACGCCCACACAGAACGACAAAAATTCTGGCATGAAATCAAGAGATACCAAAAAGAAAACGGTGCAACCTCATTTTATGAGGTTACACCATATTTCCGGTAATTCTTTGGCACATGCGCTGACGCTATGCCTAGCTATTCTGCAAGTTCAATTACGATTTGATCCTCTGTCAAGTCGGCGTAATTCTGTACCATCTTGCTGATAATGGCATCTTTTAATTCATCATTTATGGATTCTGAAGATTTGAGCGTAAGCGTGATACGATATTCCGATTCCTCCTGCACAATTTCCACCTGCTCCACACTGTCAAAGTCAGCCGTCAAGGTTTCTTCCAATTCGGCGATTTGCTCTGGGTCGTTCAAAGAAGGCTTTTGTGCCTCTGTTTCCTGTAACTGCGCGGCATCTATCGTATTTTCCTGTTCGGGAACCGGCTCTTTACGATCCTGACCACAGCCGCCTAACAAAGAAACGGATACGATTGCAGACATTGCTAGGAGTATCATTCTCTTCTTCACATTCATACTACACCTTCCATTGTTGGGATATATCTTCATATCATTATATTGTCACAACTTATATAACTTGTCAATATAAAGCCCACAAATCGTTCGATGTATAGACAAATTTTCTTCTTTCATAAAAGAAAATACGAGTCTTTTCCTTTTCAAAAGCCCTCTATTCCCAAATACAGAGCCGGTTCCCGCAGGCACCGGCTCTTATATCCCCTCACGCCCAGCGGCGCAGGTTTCCATCTGTCCTTATCCTCTTTTTTCCAGAAGGGCAATGATTTCATCTAACTTTTCTTCACGCATTGCAGCATCTTCGCAGGTCAGTGCATCGCGAACACAACCATCTAAATGTCCCTTTAGAACCTCTGTACGCGCCTTGCGCAAAAGTGCTTCTGTTGCAGACAGCTGGGTAATGATATCCATACAGTAACGGTTTTCGTCTATCATTCTCAAAACCGCTTCGATTTGTCCGCGTGCCGTTTTGACCAACGGCTCAACCTTTTTTCGGTCCGCACGCATTATCGAATCTCCACAACGCGATATCCTGCATCGGTCACCGTTTTGGTCAGCACATCGTCCGCAATCGCTTCCTGCATCGTGCATACCGCCGTGCCGGACGCATGGTCAACCTCTGCATGCTCCATGCCGTGCAGCGTACACAGCGCATCATGCACGTGTTTGGAGCAGTTCGGGCACATCATGCCCTCAATTACGATCGTCTTTTCCATTTGTTTTTCTTCCTTTCTTGACTCTTTGATAATTTCTGTGGTTTGGATATTGTTTGCCTTGAGCGGCTGGAACAGCCGCAGTCTGAGCGCATTGAACACAACACAGACAGAGGACAGGCTCATTGCTGCTGCACCGAACATGGGATTGAGCTTCAGCATGAACGGGATCCAAAATACACCTGCGGCGAGCGGGATTCCGATACAGTTATAGATAAATGCCCAGAACAAATTCTGCTTGATGTTGCGAATGGTCATACGGGACAGCCGAATGGCGTTGACAGCGTCCATCAGGTCAGACTTCATAAGAACAACATCGGCTGCGGAGATTGCAATATCGGTTCCCGCGCCAATCGCAATCCCGACATCGGCGCGCGCCAGTGCCGGCGCATCGTTGATGCCATCTCCTACCATGACGACCTTCTTTCCAGCTTCCTGTAATTTACGCACCTCACGTTCCTTATCCTGCGGCAGCACTTCGGCAATCACGTGTTCGATTTCCAATTCCTTACAAATCGCCTGTGCTGTCTTGCGGTGGTCACCGGTCAGCAGTGTGACATCAATGCCCAAATGCTTGAGCTGCGCCACGGCCTCCTTGCTGGACGGTTTCAAAACATCGGCAACACCAATGATACCAACAAGCTGTCCCTCCTGTGCAAAATACATAGGAGTCTTGCCCTGTTCTGCAAGCTGCTCTGCAAAGGCTTTGCCTGCCTCCAGAGAAATATGCTGCTCGGTCAGCATTGCCGCCTTGCCAGCCATACAGCGCCTTCCGGACACAACAGCCGACACTCCATAGCCCGCCTGCGCTTCAAAGCCCTGCACCGAAAGCAAATCTATATTTTGCTCCTTTGCATAGGTGACAATGGCATCTGCAAGCGGGTGTTCCGATGCCTGCTCCAATCCATAGGCAATTTCCAAAAGCTGCTGCTTGGTCACACCATATGCCTGTACATCGGTGACAACGGGACGCCCTTCTGTAACCGTGCCAGTCTTATCCAAAATCACGGTGTCTACACTGTGCAGCTCCTCCAATGCTTGTGCTGACTGGAATAACACACCATTCTCTGCACCTACACCGGTACCAACCATAATGGCAACCGGCGTGGCAAGCCCCAGCGCACACGGACAGGAAATCACCAGCACGGCAATGCCGCAGGACAGCGCGAAGGTAAAGGTCTGTCCAGCAATCAGCCACACGATGGTGGTGAGGAGCGCAATTGCCATCACAACCGGAACAAAGACACCCGCTACACGGTCAGCCAGCTTCGCAATCGGCGCTTTGGAGGCGCTTGCCTCCTCTACCAGATGAATAATCTGAGAAAGTGTGGTTTCCTCTCCGACACGAGATGCACGAAAGGTAATAAAGCCTGTTTTGTTGATGGCCGCCGCGATGACTGCGTCGCCCTCGCCCTTTTCGACCGGAATACTTTCGCCCGTCAGTGCCGACTCGTCCAGCGCGGTCTGTCCCTGCGTAATCACGCCGTCTACCGGAATTCCCTGTCCCGGGCGCACGACAACCAAATCTCCGACCTGTACCTCATCTACCGGAATCTGTACCTCTTTGCCATCGCGAATCACATGCGCAGTTTCCGGACGCAAGTTCATGAGTTTGGAAATTGCTTCGCTGGTCTTGCGCTTTGCACGGGTTTCAAAATACTTACCCAGTGTAACCAGTGTCAAAATCATTGCAGCGGACTCAAAATAGAGATCATGCGCATACTGATGCACACGCCCCATATCCTGATGTCCAAGCCCCCAGCCAATCTGATACATCGCAAAAACGCCATACACCAGAGCCGCACCAGAGCCGACCGCAATCAAGGAATCCATCGTCGGCGCCCGATGCCAAAGCGTCCGGAAGCCATTGACATAATACTTACGATTTACCAAAATGATCGGCAGTGTCAGCAAAAGCTGTGTCAGCGCAAAATTGGCTGCATTTTCCATACCGGTCAGAGATTTCGGAAGCGGAAGTCCCATCATACTGCCCATAGATACATACATGAGCAATATCAGAAAAATAAAAGAAGTTACAATGCGGTTTTGCATTGCTTGCAGTTCTTTTTTGTCCTCTATTCCCTGATTGGTCTGTACTTTTGCGCCCTTGACCGATGCGCCATATCCCGCATCTGCAACAGCTTGTATAATATCCTGTGTATCGACCGTATCTTCTGCAAACGAAACGGCCATACTGTTTGCCATGAGATTGACTTGTACTTGTTCCACGCCTGCAAGCTCTCCAACTGCCTTTTCGACATGTGCAGAGCACGCAGCGCAGCTCATTCCTGTTACATGAAATTGTTGCTTCACACGCTTTACCTCCCCTCCCCCTAGGTAGGGGGTTTTGTGCTTTTAGTATAAACAGCTTTTCTGACTTTGTCAAGCATCTTTTTATACGCTGACGCAAAAAATCCCTTCACAGAGAAAGCCTCTGTAAAGGGAAAGGGTTAAGATTTCGGCGGCACCGCCGGTCTATTCTGATGCCAAAGCACGCGGACAATGGAGGAGACAATGACAACGCCCATCGCAATCGCCCCAGCAATCTGAATGGTATGAATCCCTGCGGCCAACGCTTCATCAGGCGTCCCCCGAATACTCAGCAGCATGGTGCGATAGATCCCACCCCCGGGCACGAGCGGAATAATGCCAACTGCTAAAAATACAATGGCTGGTGTGCGCAGAATCCGTGCAAGCACCTCTGCATAAATCGTTGTCGCCACAGTCGCCAAAAAATAGGCTGTAAGCGCCGTCTGGGTGAAATGCCCCACCAGCATATACACAAACCATGCGACACCCCCTGCAATGCCTGCGCAGACGAGGTTCTTTCCTCTTACCTGAAACATCACGCCAAAGCATAAACTGGCAAGCCCGCTCATCAATGTTTGATAGAAAATCTGTTCCATAATCAAAATACTCCCAATAAAAGCTGACTCATACTGAGCGGAATGGCAGCACCAGCTGCAATACCTGCCGCAATGAGAAACGCCTCCGAAAACCGGCTGATGCCTGCCATAAAATCACCTGCAATCATATCCCGAATCGAATTGGTCATCAAAAGGCCGGGAACAAGCGGCATGATCGAACCAATGATGACCACGTCATAATTTGCGCAGATGCCGACCGCCGCTCCCAGCAGCGCACAGAAGCTAATCCATATCCCGCCAAACAGATTGGTAAACAGCGGGTGCATACCCAGCCGACCGCCGAATATCATAAAAATCTGCAATAAAAATCCAATTGCAAATGCCAAAATCCCACCCGCAAGATCTGCCCCAAAGAGCAGCGCAAAAAACATGGCGCCGCCGCCGCAGGCAAGACACAGCACCCGATCGGAATATACGGAACAAGCATCGATTTGCGCAATCTCCTTTTGCATCTGTTTGTAAGAAATGGGACAAATGCACACCGAGCGGCACAAGGTATTGAGTGCATCTACCTTGTTGATATTGGTGCCGCGCTGTGTAATGCGGCATACCTGTGATATGGTTCCCACCTCGTCCATCTGAATGGTTGCAATGATTGCAGTCGGCACCGCATAGACATCGGCAGATTTTGCGCCGTAGGCAAGACAAATGCGAGCGACCGACTCCTCTACACGATAGATTTCCGCACCACATGCAAGCAGCCGTGTCCCGACCATCAGTGCAGCATTCAGCAGTTCTGTTCCTGTCATGATCTCCATTTTGCTCCCCCGTTTCTTTCTTTTTCAGGATATCTGCTTTTTAATACAAAGTCAACCCAAAAATAAGGGCAGCACCTTGGGTGCTGCCTTTCCAAAAATTGTTGATACAAATCTTGCCGTTTTCCGCCCATAATGCAGCCTATACCTCGTCTGCTGAGAGCATGAGCTTGATGCGGTTTTCCTGATTGATTTTAGAGGCACTGGGATCATAGTCTACCGATACAATGTTCGCCTGTGGATAGCGCTCCCGAATCTTGCGCACCATGCCTTTTCCGGCAATATGATTGGGCAGACAGCCAAATGGCTGGGCGCAAATGATATGGTCAACTCCCTCCGTAATCAGTTCCACCATCTCTGCCGGCAGCAGCCAGCCTTCTCCCATCTTGACACCAGCGCCAATGATTTCCTGTGACAGCTTTCGAATGGGGTCAAAGGCAGCAGGCGCACGAAATCTGCCATGCTGCTCGATCATTGCTATCATATCCTTTTGCTTTGCCAGCACAAACTGATAGAGCAGCCGATTGCGCAGCGCTGTCTTTGCCGCGCGTCCATAGAGTGCATAATCCTCGATTCCATTATAAAGCGTGTACAGACAGAAATCCAGAAGCCCGGGCAAAACGGGTTCACAATTCTCTGCAATCAGAAAATCCTCCAAATGATTGTTTCCGAGCGGTGAAAACTTCACATAAATTTCTCCAACGATGCCCACACGTTTTTTGCGCTGGCTGAAATCCAGCTTTAGTCTGCCAAAGGTCTCGAGTACAAAACGATACAGACGGCGCACCTCGCGATAAGAAATCAACCGATTGCCGGTAAAGCGTTCTGCAACCGTGCGCATACAAATCTCAACCGCTTTCTGTGCACTGCCGGCAACCACCTCATAGGGACGGCACTGATTATAGATCTGCATAATCAGATCACCCACCAGCACACTGTACGCGATCTGCAAAAACATTTGCGGTGTGATATGAAAGCCCGGGTTGTTCTCCAGACCCGAGAAGTTGAGTGAAATTACCGGAATGTAATCATATCCATTGTTATGCAGTGCCTTGCGCATGAGGTGAATATAATTCGATGCGCGGCAGCCGCCTCCGGTCTGGCTCATAATGAGTGCAACCTTGTGCGGGTCATACTTTCCGCTCTCAATGGCGTCCATAAGCTGTCCGATGACCAGCATCGCCGGATAGCAGGTATCATTATGTACGTTTTTCAGCCCCTGCTCAATGATTTCCGGACCCTCTGTGGTCAGAAGCTCCATATGGTAGCCATAGTTTCTCATCACCTGCAAAATCAACCCAAACTGAATGGGCAGCATATTGGGCACCAGAATGGTATAATCCTTTCTCATTTCTTCGGTAAACGGAACATGATTATTTTGCACGCCTCTTTCCCTCCTCAATGGCGGCAAGCATACTGCGAATACGAATCCGTGCCGCACCTAAATTATTGATTTCATCAATTTTCAGCTGGGTGTAAATTTTCCCGCTTTTTTCTACGATTGCACGCACCTCATCGGTCGTAATGGCATCTATGCCGCAGCCAAAGGAGACCAGCTGAATCAAATGTGCATTGGGCTTTTGTGCAACATAATTTGCCGCGCTGTACATACGGGAATGGTATGTCCACTGATTCAAAACTTGCACATCGGGCGCTTTTGCAAGCTGCCATACGGAATCCTCCGAAACCACCACCATACCATAGGAGGCGATCATCTGGTTCATGCCATGATTGATTTCCGGATCGATGTGATAGGGTCTGCCCGCCAAAACAGCAATGGACAGACCATTGGCGTCGGCATAGGCAATCGCCTGTTCACCCTGTGCCCGCACTGCATCATAATAGTGCTGCAATGCGCGATAGGCTGCGGTGGCCGCACGCCGGATATCCAGCTTTTGAATCCATGGATATTTGTCACAAAAGAATCGTGCTGCATATTTCCGGAACCGTTTTGGGTCGTTGAGTTCAAAATACGGCATCATAAAGTCAACCTGCTGAAGCTCCGCGACATTTGCCGCGAGCAGTTCGGGATAATACGCAACGACCGGACAGTTATAGCAGTTATCCGCACGTCCCTCGTCCAAATTATAGGTCATACAGGGATAGAAAATGGAATGTATGCCCTTTTGGATCAGGTTTTCGATATGTCCATGCACCAGCTTTGCCGGATAGCACACGGTATCCGACGGAATAGAGTGCTGCCCCTTCATATACAGCTCATGAGAGGAGGGGTCGCTCAGCACAACCTCAAAGCCCAATTCACTCAAAAACGTGTGCCAAAATGGCAGAAGTTCGTAGAAATTGAGTGCCAGCGGCAAACCAATCTGTTCTTTTCCGGACTTCGGCTGAAATCCACGCAGATATTCATATTTCCAGCGGTACAGATCCGGAAGATCCATATTCGCTGATTTTCCAAGCGGACGCTCACAGCGATTGCCCGAAATAAAACGTCTGCCTCCAGAAAAGCTGTTGACTGTCAAATTGCAGTGATTTGTACACAGCCCGCAGCGCACGCTGCTGACACTGTGCTGGAACTGGGTCAGTTCTCCAGACAAAATCAAGCTGCTTGTTTGCGCACAGTGATCCTTTGCATAAAGCGCCGCGCCATAGGCACCCATCAATCCGGAAATCGCCGGACGTGTAACCTCCCTGCCAATTTCCTGTTCAAAGGAACGCAAAATGGCATCATTCAAGAATGTGCCGCCCTGCACGACAATGTGTTTCCCCAAATCCTCCTGTGCACGAATCACCTTATACAGCGCATTTTTGACCACAGAAACCGATAGCCCTGCCGAGATCATGTCAATGGAGGCGCCGTCCTTCTGTGCCTGCTTGACCGAGGAATTCATAAATACGGTACAGCGAGAACCCAAATCGAGCGGCTGTTTGGAGAACAGTCCCAGTTTGCAAAATTCCTCAATGGAATAGCCCATAGAGCGCGCAAAGGTTTCAATAAAAGAGCCGCAGCCCGACGAGCACGCCTCATTCAAGAAGATATTGTCCACACAGCCATTGCGGATTTTGAAGCATTTGATATCCTGCCCGCCAATATCAATAATGAAATCGACTTCTGGGCAAAAATGTCGGGCTGCCCGAAAATGCGCAATAGTTTCCACCAGTCCATGGTCGATTCCGAACGCATTTTGAATGAGCGCCTCGCCATAACCCGTGACAGCAGAGGCACGAATATGTACCCGATCCCCGCACAGCTCATAAAGCTTTCCAAGCTGTTCTTCGATGACACAGACCGGATTTCCCTTATTCGACGAGTAATGATGGTATAAAATCTGATCGTCCTCACCCATCAAAACCAGCTTGGTCGTTGTAGAGCCACAATCTATGCCCAGATAGGCGTCTCCCTCATACATAGAGACATGCCGCGTCATTACATTATGACTTGCATGCCGCGCAGAAAATTCCTGATATTCCTGCTGTGAGGTAAAAAGCGGTGGTAAATAATGGCTGGTCACAGGTACATCGGTTGTCCGCTGTAAAACGGTTAAAAATTCTGTATAGGTATAAACCCGCTCGGTATTCTTCGCATATTCCGCAGCGCCTGCGGCGATTGCATAGGGTGCAAGCTCTGGAAAGTGCGCATGTGCATCATTGAGATGCAGCGTCTGTCGAAACCGTGCCTGTAATCCCTTAAAGAAGAACAGCGGACCGCCTAAAAACAAGACATCTCCCGTAATGGCGCGCCCCTGTGCCAGTCCTGTGAGGGTTTGATTCACGACTGCCTGAAAGATGGACGCTGCCACATCTTCCTTTCTTGCCCCTTCATTGAGCAGCGGCTGGATATCGGTCTTTGCAAATACGCCGCAGCGCGATGCAATGGTGTAGATCCGCTCAGCATTCTGGCTCAGCGTATCCAATTCCTCCGGTGTCACATCGAGCAGAACCGCCATCTGATCGATAAATGCTCCTGTCCCTCCAGCACAGGAGCCGTTCATACGCTCCTCCAGCTGTCCTTTCAGGAATATGATCTTGGCATCTTCGCCGCCCAATTCAATCACCACATCTGCCGATGGTACGTGTACGCCAACAGCCTTTCTCGCCGCAAAGACCTCCTGCACAAAGTCAACACCACTTGCGTTTGCCACGCCCAACCCCGCCGAGCCTGTGATTGCTGTATGAAGGCGACAATCGCCAAGGATATCCTTTGCCATTTCCAGCATCTCACATGCTTTTTCACGTACCTTAGAAAAATGGCGCTCATACTTCTTATAAATAATTGCTCCGTCCTGCACGGCAACGAGTTTGACGGTCGTTGAACCAATATCAATCCCCAAATAGATCTCTGTATCCATAGTTCTCTCCCCGTTCATTTACTAAAAAATAAACCTTATCCTGTTTCTTTATCCACTCATGACCTTCATTCTATTTTATTCTTATATTCAGACCGAAATGTTTGATACTTCGTATCTTCTGCTGCAAACAGGAACAAAACAGGCAGAAAAAAGTCCTGTTAAACGTCTATCCTACACAGCTGAGACAGGCGCAAAAGCTGGCAGACACGCGGTAACAGGCAATTCCGACTATAACTATATCATATGATATTTATTTTTTCCAGCACAGGGTTTTGATTTTACAAGATTTTTACACATCCGACAAATTACGTCTTTTTTTCTGCAAAATATCTCTCTTCTCAACCATGAAAAATAATTTCTTCTGGTTCTTGACAAACATCGACCATGACGATATAATAGGGTCAAACAAAACAACTGCATACCTTATCAAGAGTGGTGGAGGGATCGGCCCTATGAAACCCGGCAACCTGCAAATTTGCAAGGTGCCAAATCCGGCGGTAGTATCGTAAAGATGAGGCTCAACTCGCTAATGTGCTCCCGCTTTCTGCGGGAGCTTTTCTTTTCTACATGCAAGGGTATGCACACAAGAAAGGATCTTTTATTATGGCAAGACATCTGTTTACTTCTGAATCTGTTACCGAAGGACATCCGGACAAAATCTGCGACCAGATTTCCGACGCAGTCTTGGACGCAATCTACGCACAGGACCCAACCGCCCGCGTTGCGTGTGAAACCACTGTGACGACCGGCATTGTATCTGTTATGGGCGAAATTACAACCAACTGCTATGTCGACATTCCAAAGGTTGCACGTGCTGTGATTCAGGACATCGGCTACACCCGTGCAAAGTACGGCTTTGATGCAAGCACCTGCGCAGTTGTTACCTCCATCGACGAGCAGTCTGTGGATATCGCATTGGGTGTCGACAACTCTCTTGAGCGCAAGGAAGGCGATGCAGACGCTGCGCTGGAAAACGGTGCCGGCGATCAGGGCATGATGTTTGGTTATGCCTGCGACGAAACGCCGGAGCTGATGCCCCTGCCTATTTCTCTCGCACATAAAATGGCACAGCGGTTGACTGAGGTTCGCAAAAACGGTACCCTGCCGTATCTGCGTCCAGACGGCAAGACACAGGTAACGGTAGAATACGATGATGATAACCGCCCGATTCGTCTGGAAGCTGTTGTTGTTTCCTCTCAGCATGCACCTGACGTTTCTCTTGAGCAGATTCGTGCAGATATTCTGGAGCATGTTATCAAAGCGACCGCTCCGGCTGACCTGCTTGATGAAAACACAAAAATCTATGTCAACCCAACCGGACGCTTTGTAATCGGCGGCCCACAGGGTGACTCCGGTCTGACAGGACGTAAAATCATTGTCGATACCTATGGCGGCATCGGCCGTCATGGCGGCGGTGCGTTCTCCGGCAAGGACCCGACCAAGGTTGACCGTTCCGCAGCCTATGCAGCACGCTACGTTGCAAAGAATATCGTTGCAGCTGGTCTCGCTTCCCGCTGTGAGGTACAGCTTGCCTATGCAATCGGTGTTGCAAAGCCTGTTTCCATCATGGTGGATACCTTTGGTACCGGTAAGGTCGAGGAAGCAAAGCTGGAGGCTGCTGTTGAAAAGGTATTTGATCTGCGTCCTGCTGCAATTATTAAGACATTGGACTTGCGCCGTCCGATTTACCGAAAGCTTGCCGCATACGGTCACATGGGCCGCGAGGATCTCGGCGTTCGCTGGGAGGATACCGACCGCGCAGAGGCACTCCGTGCTGCTGTCGAGGCTTAAAAAAATAAGGCTGTTTTCACCAGCCTTTCCAGAGGAGCTAATCTCCCGAAATACAGAGCCGGTTTCCATGGAAACCGGCTCTTCCCCGCTCTCTATGAGCGGGGTTATTTTTTACGCATCAAAATACAGTACGCACAATAATGGGATTTGTACCAAAAGGCTTTATGGTATGATAATTTCCTCCGCGACCTGTTCCCCATGCTGGCTATTGCCATCTGTACGATAATACTGGCGAATGGTACTGCCGTCTGCCTTTACATAATCGACCACAAGGATCTGCCCCTGCTCTATGGGCATCGGGAAATTCCGATAAGGCAATACATTACCGGTTTTCCCAGAATGTTCAAAATCTGCATAAGCATTTTCCAGCCGCCAAAACTCCTGATATCGAAATTCCGGTGTAAAGGCGGACAGATCCACAACCCCGAAATAAGCGGCTTCATACGTCTTGCCTGCCACCTGAATTTGATCGGTTCGGCTGGAAACGACTTCCTGCCTTGTCAAATCCTGCGCCCGTACACGGTCTCCATAGTGCTCCTTGAGCTGTTCTGTCATGCAAGGCACAAAATTACCCTCGGCAGACAGAACCTCTGTGCTCAGATGTGCCGAACCATAAATTGCCATGACGTTAGCCCCCTTGAGCGTATCCAATATGTGAATAAAATTCTCGGTCATCATATTTTCACGATACGCATCGTCTGCACTCTCATAATACCGTTTGCCCTGCTCCATAATTTCTAGTGCACGCTGATAAGCGTCTGTATCCTCCATGTTCTGTTTGCACAGAGCATTGAGGTAACGTGCACCTGTGGTTGCATATTCATGTCCTACATCTGTTCCATGAAACACCGTTTCCGGACAGTGTTCCTTAATCTTATGATAGAACCGTTTCAGCTGCTCTGCATATAAGTCCGTACCATACCAATCCTCATACACGGCATTCAAAATTTGATTATCCTCCTCCCGCAGCCATGTATTTAATAGTTCTGCGGTATAGTCCGGAAGCTCTACAAACAGGTGACGCATCTTGTCCTGTTCATAATGTGTCTGCCACTTCTGGAATATTTCGTCCAACATCGGTTTGGAACCATATTCTACCCCGTAGAGAAAAATCAGCCCCTGTGCTTCCAACGGCTCCGGCGGTTTCACTGGTTCATAACTCAGGTGAAATTTTCCCTTATGCTTTTTGCCCTCTATCTGTACCACCACCTGATCCGGTGTTTCGATATCAAAGGTCTGGTTTCCCATGTTTTCCTCAGAAAAAATCACGTCACCTGCGGTATTCTGCACAATGATCCCCAGACTTCCCTCGGTCGTCTCCACCTCAATATGCAGATTCTTGATGTCATCTTTTGCACGCATCGTGCGCTTCATGGTTCCGTCTAACTGTATGTACTGCGCCTCCCATATATGCTTTTGTGCGCGTTCTGTATAGCCGATTCGCCAGCCCTGTGACGTCGCGCCAATACCCAAATACTGTACCGCTGCAACAATCCCCACAGCAGCTGCTATAATAATCAAAATCGCCCAGATACTCTTTTTCCTTCTCATACCTTCCCCCTTACCTGTCGGCTGACAGATGACAATGAAAAACAGGGGGCATTCCTGCCCCCCTGAAACGGTATTCTTTACTTTGCAGCCAGTTCGTTTACCAAACGCTCGGTATCCTGTGCAATCACCAATTCCTCATTGGTCGGAATCACGAGCACACGAACACGTGCATAGTCAATGGAAATATCCATCTGGCGGCCACGGAACTTGTTCTTCTCTGGGTCAATCTTGATGCCCAGATATTCCATGTGCTCACAAACGTCCCAACGTACAGAACGGTCGTTCTCACCAACACCAGCGGTAAATACAATGGCATCTACGCCGCCCATTGCCGCGATAAAGGAGCCGATGATCTTCTTAACAGACAGATTGAACATATCCTTTGCCAGTGCAGCGCGTACATTGCCCTCTGCGATTGCGGTATCCAAATCGCGGAAGTCAGAGGAAACACCAGAAATACCCAGCATACCCGACTTCTTGTTCAGGATATTGATGACATCATGTGCGTCCATGTGCTCATGCTCAGCTAAGAACTCAATGATTGCAGGGTCAATGTTACCAGAGCGGGTACCCATCGGCAGACCGTCCAGCGGCGTAAAGCCCATGGAGGTATCTACGGACTTACCGCCATCAATTGCAGCAATGGAAGAACCGTTGCCAAGGTGGCAGGTAATGATCTTGAGATCTTCGATCGGACGGCCCAGCATTTCAGCAGCCTGCTTGGAAACATACTTATGGGAAGTACCATGGAAACCGTAACGACGGATTTTATACTTCTCGTAGTACTCATACGGAATTGCATACATGTAGTTCTTTGGCGGCATGGTCTGGTGGAATGCGGTATCAAAAACAGCAATCTGCGGAACGCCCTTACCCATAACCTCCTCGCAAGCATGAATACCGATGAGGTTCGGGGTATTATGGAGCGGTGCAAGCGGGATACAAGCCTCAATCGCCTTAATGACCTCGTCATTGATGACAACAGAATCGGCAAAATACTCGCCGCCGTGTACTACACGATGACCGACTGCATTGATTTCAGACATATCCTTAATAACGCCCCACTTTTCGTCGAGCAGGATATCAATAACAGCCTTGATTGCTTCTGCGTGGGTGTGCATCGGTACATCAGCCTTGTACTTCTCGTCCGATTCGCCCTGATGGGTCAGCTTGCCATCAATGCCAATACGTTCACACAGACCCTTTGCCATGACAGCCTTCGTTTCCATGTCGAACAACTGATACTTCAGGGAAGAACTACCCGCGTTAATAACCAGTACTTTCATCCTTCATAACTCCTTGTTCTTTGTTTCTATATTGTTCGTACCCTACATTTTTGTTTTTTTTGCAAAAGAAATTTGCAAGAAACAACAAATACATGTACAATAATTCATATATATCTATTGTACACTACCCCGTGCAAATGTACAACATCTATTCATAAAATTTTTGGAGGCAGATATGAAAATTTGCGGAATCGTTGCCGAGTACAATCCTTTCCATAATGGACACGCCTATCACTGTGAAAAAACGCGGCAGCTTTTAGGAGATGAAACTGCCCTCGCAGCAGTCATGTCCGGCAATTTCGTACAGCGCGGCGACTTTGCAATTCTGGACAAATATCAGCGCGCTGCAATGGCAGTGCAGAATGGGCTGGATCTTGTCATCGAGCTGCCGCTCGCCGCAGCGCTGTCCTCTGCCGAGGATTTCTCCCGCGGAGCAATTGCTGTGCTCGAACAGATGGGCTGTGTGACCCATCTTTCCTTCGGCTCCGAGTGCGGAGACATCACACGAATCCAAAAGGCAGCCCGTGCCGACCGCTCTCTTGTGCATCGCTATATGACAGCAGGTGCGCCCTACGCCGCAGCATTGCAGCAGGCAGTTTCCACAGCAGACCCCGATGCCGGCGCCTTGTTTTCCCACCCCAATAACACCCTTGGCATCGAATACTGCGCGGCACTGGATACGCTTGGCAGCCAAATCACGCCCATTACGATTTTTCGAGACGGTGCCGCACATGACAGTGCAGACGCACACGTGCGTCCCTCCGCATCTTTTCTGCGCACCCAAATTATGCAAGCTCATCTGGAAATTTGTCAGACACGAATGCCGGCCTCCGCATTCTCCATACTTTCGAAGGCCTGCGATACAGGGCATGCCCCTGCATCGCAGACAGTCTGCGATCTTGCGCTGGTCTCCTATCTGCGCCGTCTGTCTCCAGCAGATTTTATTCCTTACACAGGGGATATCGACGGACTGCACCACCGTCTTTATCGGGCAGTTCAGCAAAACTGCAATTTTTCTGCCATCTGTCAGGCGGCACAAACGCGCCGTTATCCTCTCGCCCGTATTCGTCGTGCCCTGCTGCGCACCTATCTGGGACTTTGTCACGATGCGTCTCCTCTGCCGCATTATCTGCGCGTACTTGCCATTGGGCCACGCGGACGAAAGCTTTTGCGAGAGATTGCAGCGCACGCTTCCTTGCCGCTGATTATAAAGCCTGTCAGCGAAAAAAAGCTGCCACAGGACTTGCAGCCCTATTTACAGCAGGACGTCCTTGCAGATGACCTATACAGCCTTGCACAACCCAACCGCACATTGCACATTGGCGGGCAGCATTACCGCCAGACCCCTTATCTTTACGAATAAAGCAGATTTTTTCTGCTGTGTCCAGACGAAAAATGCCCGAAACCGCATATAAACGAGCGATCCCGAGCATTTTAGGGCTGTCTGGAAATCCCATCTGTTTTTACAGACAAGATTTCCAGCTTGCAAACTTATTTTACTGCATATGCGCAAAGCTTAATGCACATATTCAAATTCCAACTCACCAATGACAACAGGATCGCCTTCCTGTACTCCCATCGCCTCCAACCGGTCATATACACCAGCATTTTTGAGCATACGATCCATATACAGTCTGGACTCATAATCATCTGTGTTGACGCTTCCCATGATTTTTTCAATCCATGCACCGCCAACTACATAATAGTCCTCTATCTTTTCAACGGTGATATCGCGCTCAGTGACCGTCTCCTCTGTCTGTACGAACTCCGGCTCATAGACAAACACCGGCGGCAGTTCCTTGAGCATTTCCCACGTCTTATGGATCAGCTCCTGCACGCCCTGTCCGGTCGCGGCAGAAAGTTCCAGAAATCCAAAGCCATGCTCCTGTGCATATTTGCGTAATTTTTCTACCGGTTCACGATTTTCTCCCAACAGGTCGGTTTTATTTGCGACAATGATTTGTGGGCGAGACGCCAAAAATTCACTATATCCAACAAGTTCACGGTTGATGGTCTCAACATCTTCGAGCGGGTCTCTGCCCTCACTGCCAGCTGCATCGACAAGATGCAGGAGCAAACGGCAGCGGTCAATATGACGCAGGAAGTCATGTCCCAGACCAGCGCCCTCAGCTGCCCCCTCAATGATGCCGGGAATGTCCGCCATTACGAAGGACTGCTCCTCAGCTACGCGTACCACACCCAGATTGGGAATCAGGGTTGTAAAATGATAGTTGGCAATCTTCGGACGCGCCGCCGAAACCACTGAAAGCAGGGTCGATTTTCCAACATTTGGGAAACCTACCAAGCCCACATCTGCAAGCAGTTTCAGTTCCAGCGTGATTTCCATTTCAACGCCTGCCTGTCCCGGCTTTGCAAAGCGCGGTGTCTGACGGGTTGGAGTGGCAAAATGCGTGTTGCCCCAACCGCCATTGCCGCCCTTTGCCGCAACAAAGGGTTCATCGCCTGAAAGGTCCTGAATCACCTGCCCTGTCTGGCGGTCACGAATGATGGTTCCGCGCGGCACGCGAATCACAAGATTTGCGCCATCTTTGCCCTTCATTCGCTTTCCCATACCATTTTCGCCGTTGGCAGCCACATATTTCTTTTTATAGCGGAAATCGAGCAAAGTAGATAAATTATCGTCTACCTGAAAAATCACTGAGCCGCCGCGTCCGCCATCTCCGCCGTCCGGCCCGCCCGATGCAACATACTTTTCGCGATGGAAGCTGACCTTGCCATCGCCGCCCTTACCGGACGCAATTTTAATTTTTGCTACGTCAATAAACATATTTTTTCCTCATCAGTCGGACAAGATGTGTGAAAAAACAAAATCCCGGAAAATTCCGAGATTCTGTCCATAAGCTATTTGATTACTGTACTTCGTAAACAGAAACGCGCTTGCGGTCCTTGCCTACGCGCTCAAAGCGAACTACACCGGTAACCTTCGCAAACAGGGTATCATCAGAACCCTTACCAACGTTGACACCCGGGTGAATCTTTGTACCGCGCTGACGAACGAGAATGTTGCCAGCCGGAACAACCTGACCATCAGCACGCTTGACGCCAAGGCGCTTTGCCTCGGAATCACGGCCGTTCTTAGTCGAACCTACGCCCTTCTTATGTGCGAAAAACTGTAAGCTAATCTGCAGCATCGTTGTACACCTCCGTAACATGGATAAACTGTGAATAGTTTTGCTCCAGCTCAGACAAATGCAGGTAAAACGCCTGAAAAGCAGCCTGCCCCTCTGTCATCTGATTTTTGGGTAATGTCAGCCGAATATGTGCGCCTTCATTCTCAATCAAAGTATCAACTGCAATCTTCTGCACATCAAAAAGGAGTGCATGAATGAGCTGAACCGAGCTGGATATCGCAGCACAGACGATATCCTCACCTTGCTCTGCAAAGCCTGCATGACCGATGAGGTCAACAGCTGTATAGCCGTGCTGTGTGCGATAAAAAGTGACTTTCGTCATTTCATTTACGCCTTGATTGCGCCAATGGTTACCTTAGTGTAAGGCTGTCTGTGACCCTGACGCTTTCTGTAACCCTTCTTCGGCTTCATCTTGAAGATGTTGATCTTCTTCTGCTTGCCGGTCTTGTCAGCAGTACCAGTTACGGTAGCGCCTTCAACAAACGGTGCGCCAACCTTGAGGTCTGCGCCCTCACCAACTGCAAGCACCTGATCAAAAGTTACAGTCGCGCCGTCCTCTACGCCGAGTTTCTCAACATAGATTACATCGCCCTCAGATACCTTGTACTGCTTGCCACCAGTTACTAAAATTGCATACATTGCGGTAGCACCTCTCTTTCGTTATTAGAGTCACGCTCGTGCGGGCGGTGTCGCCTTTGGACACACTTCACCTGCCCGTTTTGATGCGGCTTTTCATATGATAACAGAAATCCAGCTTTCTGTCAATCACTTTTGACAAAAAAATTCATATTGCGGACAAATTCTGTGTTCCGCAATAATCCAGACTGTGTGATTTCCTAGTCCTCTACAAATCCATTCACAATATATGACAAGCTCTCATTTCTGAAGGGAAAGCTGTGCTGCCTTGAGCGTATTTTTCATGAGCATTGTAATGGTCATTGGGCCAACACCGCCCGGGACAGGCGTCATATAGCCTGCCGTCTCGGCAACGTCCGGCGCAACGTCACCACACAGCCTGCCATCTACGCGGTTCATACCAACATCAATGACAACCGCCCCCGACTTGACCATATCGCGCGTTACAAAACCGGCACGCCCTACGGCTGCGACCAAAATATCGGCTTCGCGGCAAATATCCGCAAGCTGCTCTGTCTTGCTGTGGCAGATGGTCACGGTACCATTTCGGTGCAGCAAGAGCATACTCATCGGCTTGCCCACAATATTGGAGCGCCCAATCACAACACAGCGCTTGCCGCTTGGGTCGATTCCATAGGCGTCCAAAAGCTCCATCACGCCCGCCGGTGTACAGGGCAGAAAATCAAAATTTCCAATCATGATTTTGCCGACATTGGACGAATGGAATGCATCGACATCTTTTCGTGCGTCAATTGCAGCGATCACCGTCTCCTCCCGAATGTGCTTGGGAAGCGGAAGCTGGCATAAGATCCCATGGATCCGCGGGTTTTGGTTCAGCTCATCAATCAGCCCCAGCAGTTCATTCTCTTCCGTCTCAGCCGGCAGTACATACTTTTCGCTGTAAAATCCACATTCCGCGCATGCCTTTTCCTTATTGCGCACATACACCTGACTTGCCGGATCCTCGCCCACCAAGATCACTGCCAGCCCGGGCCGCACGCCATTCTCCTCCAGCCTGCGGGTCTGCTCCAAAATCTGTCCTCTTACCTGAACGGACAGCGCCTTTCCGTCCATTAAAACTGCACTCATGCTTGTGTCTCCTTTGCTTCTTGTCGAATTGCTCGGGGATCCGCATGCGGATTCCAGAGCTGTGTCAGTGTCTTTACCTGCTTTTTCAGGCATATTGCCATGAGTACGATACCCACGATACAGGAAACCACCGCAACCAGCTGTGAAACGCGGATCCCTGTTGCTCCAATATACAGGCTGTCCGTTCGAAGTCCCTCAATCCACGCACGTCCTGCGCCATACCAAATGAGATAGGATAAAAAGATCTGTCCGCGGAAGCGATAACACTTTTTAGACAGGATATGCAAGATGAAAAATCCAACCAAATTCCACAGCGATTCATATAGGAATGTGGGGTGGAATGGCCCCTCCCCGTTGACTGTCATGCCCAGAATACGGTCTGTCACTGTACCATGTGCCTCACCGTTGACAAAATTGCCCCAGCGTCCAATGCACTGTCCAATCAGCAGTCCAAGCGCTGCCACATCAAAGGTTGCCGGAATACTGATTTTTTTGTGCCGTCCATAGAGTCCGACTGCAAGCAGCGCCCCTATGACACCGCCGTAGATTGCAATGCCTCCATTCCATATCGCAATAATCTCGCTCGGATTCTGGCTGTAATAGTCCCATTCCCACACAACATAATACAAGCGGGCACATACAATTGCAGCGGGCAAGGCAAGCAGCACCGCATCAAACAGCATGTCACTGGTAAATCCAAAATCCGAAATGCGCTTGCTGCAATAAAAGAGTGCCAAGGCAAAGCCAAATGCGATAATAATGCCATACCAATAAATATCTTTTCCAAATAACGAAAATGCTACACGGTTGACTGTGACAGAAAGTCCCAGCGCCGGAAACGCAATTACATTTTCCATGCTTTCGCCTTTCTTTACTTTGTCTCAGCAGGCAATACAACCGACAGCGTCATGCGGTCGGGCTGCGCCCAGCGCACGAACATCTGCTGTATCTCCTGCTTGGTGATGGTATCATACAGCTGCGCAAAATTCAAACAGCATTCATTTGCAAAGCTGCTTTCTGCCTGTGCGCGGCAAAGCTCATCTGGCTGATCCAGCACACGGACATTCAGCCCATAGCATGCCTTTTTCATGCGGTCAAACAGCGCGTCCTCGATGCCATGCGCAGCATATAGCCGCACCTGCTCTGCCACGCAGTCACGCACTGCATAAGGGTCTTTGCTCTCGCCGCCCATCAGCGCCGCTGCCGCGTCCGGCAGCAGAGTATAGCTGCTCTCAAAGCCGCGCGTGACAAGGCGATCCTGATACAGCGATACAAAGAGAGGAGCGGTATTGCCGCATAAGATCCGCGCTGCCAACTCGCCCACCATCTGACGGCGCACACGGCTTTCTCCCTGCGCAAGCGGCAGGTCTTTGATGCCCAGCATAAAACTTGGTCGGGAGACAGCCATATGATGCGTAACCTCTGCCGCCGCCACTGTCTCCTGCCTTGTTCCATAGTGTCTTGCCGCGACCTTTGCCGCAGTTTTTGGGGACAAGTCTCTTGCGATTTGTACAATGCGGTCAAAATCGGCATTGCCGCTCACAACAAGACTCATATTCGTCGGGCTGTAAAATGCCTTATGGCACAGAAACAAAATTTCTGGTGTGATTTCTGCAATGCTCTGTACACTGCCCGCAATCGAAGTATTGACCGGATGCACATGGTACATACCCTCAAAAACACCCACATAGGTTTTCCAGCTTGGAGTATCCTCCATCATATTGATTTCCTGGGCAATGATCCCCTTTTCTTTTTGCACATTTTCCTCTGTAAAGTAAGGAGTAAACACAAACCGAAATAAAATATCCAGATTCTTTTCCAATGCGTCGGTACAAGAAAAATAGTAGGCGGTCATGGCATAGCTTGTAAAGGCATTCGGAGAGGCGCCGGTCTGCCCAAACTTTTGCAGCGCATTGCCGTCGGCGTCCTCAAACATCTTATGCTCCAGAAAATGTGCGACGCCCGCCGGTGTGTCGTAGGTCACCCCGTCCATTGTAAAGGTGCGGTCAACCGCGCCAAAATTGGTTGCCAGCATCGCAAAGGTTTTCGAGAATCCCTGTTTGGGGATATAATATATGTGCAGTCCATTTTCCAGAACGGTATGCTCCATTTCCATACCCAAGGCTTCAAAGCGCTGTCTCATACACCCACCCCCTTTATAAAATAGATGAGATCCAGACCAATATGGCGTCCGACAGTCATGACCTGCCCCCGCTCCACGCGGGAAAGACACGCGATCAGCTCCTCCGGTGTCTGAGTACAGCCCGCAATGGACTGTCTCTGCCAATAATACTCAAGAGACAGCGGGCTGTCCTGCATGGAACGCACGTTGTTGATGACCGTCCGACGCGCATTGTCCAGTTCCTCCTGTGTCAGACCGCCGCTGTGCAGATCCTCTATCTGCCACAGGATTTCGGACAATGCTTCCTGATACTTTTCATTTTCAATGCCTGAGGCAATCATCATGATTCCCTTGAGTTTGTCAAGCGAAGCAGTGGCATAATAGCATAGAGAGCGCTTTTCACGCACATGGCAGAACAGGCGCGAGCCGGTGTAGCCGCCCAAAACCGCCGCAAACAGCATCAGTGCCGGATACTGTTCCTCTGCCCCTGTCAGCCCTGTGCGCAGTCCAAGGGTCAGCTTGCCCTGTACGACCTGCATTTCCTCGGTCACGGTACGCACCGCGCGGTGAATTCGGCAGGCGTCCACCTGTGGGCAATAACGCAGGGCACTCTCCGGCAGCTTGAGTCCTTTCTGATAGGCTTGTGCCACCAGCGCTGCCTGCGCTGTGCCGCAATAAAACAGTTCAACGCGTGCAGTCCGCAGAATTTCCTGATAGGTTTGCCACACCGCCTGCATCGTCAAGTTCTGTGCCCCTTGCTCCGTACCATATTCGCACGCGCCAAACGCCTCTCCGTCACACATAATTTCCTGTGCACGGCGCACCGCATAGCCGCTCGGATTGTTTTTGAGCGCCGCAATGCGGTCTCTGAGGTTTGCCCGTTCACTCACAAATGCAGCCTCCGCAAACCGTCCCTGTTCCAGCGCCGGACGGCAAAGCAGCTCGGCAAGCAGCAGTGCGACCTGTTCCGTCAGACTGTCTCCATCGGGTACACAGGACGCATCGATGCTGTCTGCCAGAAACCCAATCACAAGGCTCTCACCGGACTTGCGCACATAAGGCTCAATGCGTGCACCATACAGACCATCAAGCGCCTGCCCCAAGGCAGACAGATTTGGATATCGTTCGGTTCCGCAATAGAGCAGATATGGTAAAATCGCCGCTGCTGCATTTTCTTTCGCCAGCGGGAGCACAAAAGCTGCGCTGAAGGCAGCCGTTTTGAACTGATCTGTTGTGATGCAGGTCAGCTGTATGCCCTCACCAAGCGACTGCTGTGTAAAGTTTTGCATAAAATATCCTTTCTTCCTATATTGAAATCAAAGAAACCAATTTTAGTATATCGCGGATATCCTGCAAAGTCCAGCACACAGAATACAAACTTTATGAAAACCATAAAAAAATTTACAGTTCCTCTTGACAGACACGCGGGCTTCGTGTAATATAATTATCGTTGCAGTTGTAAAGTGTTCTGCTTTACACGGTGAGGAGGCTCGTTATGAAAACCGATCCATTTATGTTGTGTCTCCTATTTGACTTCTACGGCGAAATGCTGACCGATAAGCAGCGAGAGCTTTTTGACCTTTATTATAATGAGGATCTTTCTCTCTCGGAAATCGCCGAGCATGCCGGAATCACCCGTCAGGGTGTACGCGATGCAATCGTCCGCGCCGAACATACGCTGACCGATTTGGAAGAAAAGCTGCATCTGGTTTCTCGGTATGGCAAGATGGATCAGCACATAGACGCGCTTGCCAGTGAAGTCAAGATGCTTTCCCGCATCAATGCCAATTACATGCAGAATGCCGAGATTTCTAAAATCTTGGCACGTATGTCTGAGCATATTCACGCAATTACCGGTTGATTTTATATTCTGGAACACGACGGAGGCTATTATGGCATTTGAAGGCTTAACCGAAAAAATTTCATCCGCCTTTAAGAAGCTGCGCGGACAGACTCGTCTGACCGAAGCCGATGTCAAGGAAGCCATGCGCGAAATTCGCCTTGCTTTGCTTGAGGCCGATGTAAACTTCAAGGTTACAAAGGATTTTATCAAGGCTGTGACCGAGCAGGCGACCGATGCTGAAATTCTGGAAAGCCTATCCCCTGCACAGCAGGTCATCAAGATTGTAAATGAAGAGCTTGTCAAGCTGCTCGGCGGACAGGGTGCGCGCATTACCATCGCCCCCAATCCCCCCACCACCATTATGATGGTCGGCTTGCAGGGTGCCGGTAAAACGACAAACTGCGCAAAGCTTGCAGGCATGTTCAAAAAACAACAGCAGCGCCGTCCTCTGCTCGTTGCCTGTGACGTTTATCGTCCGGCAGCGATCGAACAGCTCAAGGTCGTCGGCAAACAGCTTGATATTCCGGTGTTCGAACAGGGACAGGGCGATCCGGTCGAGATCGCAAAAGCCGGCATTGCCCACGCAAAGAAAAACGGCTTTGACATGGTGTTTCTGGATACCGCCGGCCGCCTGCATATCGACGAAGCGCTGATGGACGAACTCAAAAACATCAAGGCTGCCGTAAAGCCGCATGAAATCATGCTGGTTGTCGATGCGATGACCGGACAGGACGCAGTCAATGTTGCACAAACCTTTGATGAGGTACTCGGCATTGACGGTGTACTCATGAGTAAAATGGACGGTGACGCCCGCGGCGGTGCTGCCCTTTCTGTAAAAGCCGTTACCGGCAAGCCCATCAAATATATTGGTACCGGTGAAAAGCTCGACAATATCGAGTCTTTCCACCCCGACCGCATGGCTTCCCGTATTCTCGGCATGGGTGATGTGCTCACCCTGATTGAAAAAGCACAGCAAAGCTTTGACCAAAAGCAGGCGGTCGAGGTTGCAAAAAAGATGTCTGCCGGAAAGCTGACTCTGACAGATTTCTATGAGCAAATCCAACAGGTTAAAAACATGGGTTCCGTTGAGGATATGCTGGGCATGATCCCGGGCGTAGATGCAAAGGCCTTGGCAGGAGCACAGCTGGACGGCAAAGCAATGGCGCATACCGAAGCCATTATCCAGTCTATGACCCCTAAGGAGCGGGAAAATCCTTCTATTATCAATTACAGCCGCAAAAAGCGTATTGCCGCTGGCTGCGGGCTTAAAATAGAAAAGGTCAACAAGCTGCTCAAGCAGTTTGAATCCATGCAAAAGATGACCAAACAGCTTGCAGGCATGCAAAAGCGTGCCAAAAAGAAAAAGCGTAAAGGTGGTTTTGCCGGCTTTGGCGGCGGATTCCCCTTTCCATTCTAACCAATGTTGTAAATGAACTTTACAAATAGATTTTGAAAGATTTCAAGGAGGTGAAATTTATGGTAAAGATCAGACTTCGCAGAATGGGTGCCAAGAAGGCTCCTTTCTACCGTGTTGTTGTTGCTGACTCCCGCTATCCGCGTGACGGTCGCTTCATTGAGGAAATCGGCACTTATAATCCGATGACTTCTGACGCTGCAATTCAGATCGACGCTGAGCGTGCGCAGGCTTGGATCCAGAAGGGTGCACAGCCAACCGATACGGTTCGCGGTCTTCTGAAGAAGGCAGGCGTGCTCTAAGGATAGTGAGGTTATGGATATGAAAGAGCTTTTAACCTACATCGTGGCAAATCTGGTTTCACAGCCAGACGCAATTTCCATTACGGAATCCATCGAGGGTGATGAAGTCACCTATGCACTTCATGTTGCACCTGAAGATATGGGACGCGTAATCGGCCGTCATGGTCGTATTGCCAAAGAGATCCGCACGCTCATGAAAGCGGCAGGCAATCGTGAAAACAAAAAGGTTTCTGTGGATATCTGCGACTAAGCAGAATTCACAAAGCCGCGCCTAGAGACCTGTCGAAAGACAGGTCTTGAGTTCGTCGAAAAACTGCGTTTTTCGGCGAGTCCGTGTCCGCCGCGCAAAGCGCTCTGGACGAAGAATGCCCGAAACCGCGCATACGTGAGCGATTTCGGGCATTTTTCGCAAAGTTGTGATATGCGGGACAAAATTTCACGCGCGCCTATGGCGCGAGGTGCTTTTTCGACAGTCTGAGAACTGCCTTTCGACAGCTCTCAATATCTCGGAGGTTTTCAATGAAGAAACAATTTCTGGAAGCTGGAAAAATCGTCAATACCCATGGCGTGACCGGTGATATCAAGGTTCAGTCATGGTGCGATACCCCTGATGTTCTGACCACATTCGACACCCTGTATCTCTCTCCTGAAAAGCCGGTCAAGGTCAAAAAGTCCTATGTACACAAGGGCTGCGTCATCATGCACCTTGCAGGTGTAGATACCTGTGAAGCTGCTGAGGCGCTGCGCAATCAGGTGCTGTATCTTGACCGCGATGACATCGATCTGCCCGAAGATCTCGTATTTATTCAGGATATGATCGGGCTTACCGTCTATGACGAGCGCACGCAGACCATTATCGGCACGCTCAAAGAGGTGCTGACTACCAATCCAGCCCATGATATGTATGTCATTCGCCGCCCAGATGCTGCCGATGCGCTCATTCCTGCATGTGAGCCGTTTCTGGTCTCGGTCGATCTTGCAGCAAACCGCCTGACAGTACGCACAATTGAGGGGCTTTTGGAATGAAAATCGATATTATGACGCTGTTTCCCGACCTTATCACAGGCGTTATGCAGCAGAGCATCATCGGACGCGCACAGGCAAAGGGACTCATTGAGATCACTGCCGCCAATATCCGTGACTATGCGCTTGACAAGCACCACAAGGCAGATGATGCCCCCTATGGCGGCGGGCGCGGCATGGTCATGCTCCCCGAACCGCTTTACCTGTGCCATGAGGCACTGACCGAAGGCAAGCACGTGCACACGGTCATGATGAGCGCACAGGGCACTCCCTTCAATCAGGAAAAGGCGCGCGAGCTGCTTGCCCGTGAACATTTTATCATTGTATGCGGACATTATGAGGGCATTGACCAGCGCTTTATCGATACCTGTGTAGACGAGGAAATCTCGATTGGCGACTTCGTGCTGACAGGCGGTGAAATTCCTGCCATGGCCGTTGCCGACGCGGTCTGCCGCATGGTTCCCAACGTGCTTCCAGATGAAACTGCCTTTCAGGAGGAAAGCCACTGGAACGGGCTTTTGGAATATCCGCAATATACCCATCCGGCTGTCTGGCGCAATCAGGAGGTACCGGAGGTGCTGCTGTCCGGTCATCATGCAAACATCGCCCGCTGGCGGCGCAAAATGTCTATCCGGCGCACCATGCACGATCGTCCCGACCTCTTTGAGTCCTTTGTTCCACAGGATAAACAGGATAAAAAAATACTGGCTGAGCTTGCCGCGGAATCTGATCTCTGATCGTACCGCGGCTTTTTGTTTGGATCTCTCAAAAAGCTGTTTACATTCGCTCACAGATTCGTTACAATAATAGTATATTACTGTTATTGGCTTTCAGGAGGAATCCTCATGATTATCACCATCACTCTCAACCCTGCAATGGACCGCACACTCCGCATCGAGCAGCCCCTTCAGGTCAATATGCTCAACCGTGCATCAAGCACATCGGTCGAGCCGGGCGGCAAGGGAATCAATGTCTCCCGTGCAGTCAAAGCACTGGGCGGCAAGAGCGTCGCACTTGGCTTTTGCGCCGGCAGCAACGGACGCGCCATGAAAGATGCGCTCACCTCCATTGACATTCATCATGATTTTGTAGACGTCCCGGGCAACACCCGCGTGAACCTTCAGGTCATTGACCAAGATGGCAACCACACAGAAATCAACGAGCCGGGCTTCAAAATTTCTGACAGTGATTTTCTGCGCTTTTTAGAGCGGGTCGAGCAATATCTGGACGATAAAAACATTTTTGTCATCTCCGGCTCCGTCCCTCCCTTCTTCCCCATACAAAATTTTGTAAAGCTTATTAAGACCATCAAAAAAGCTGGCTGCCGCCTGATTGTAGATGAGGCTGAGGAGCTTTTGGAGGAGGCACTCAAATTCGAGCCTGACATGGTAAAGCCCAATATCTTTGAGCTTGCCGAGGCGGTTGGCGACGAGCCGACCGCTGACCCTGACGTGTTGGTTGCAAGCGCCCGCAAACTGCTTGACAAAGGCGCACAGGCTGTCTGTGTCTCCATGGGCGAGGAGGGTGCACTGTTTGTCTCTAAACATGAGCCTGAAGCACTTTATGTCAATTGCAATCCCAAAATTTATAATGAGGGTGCTGTCGGTACAGGCGACGCCATGGTCGGCGCCATTGCCAATGCTATGGACAAAAAAATCAGCTTTGTAGAAATGGCAAAGTTTACCGTTGCAACCGGACGCGCCTGTGCACGGCTTGCCGGTACTGAAATGGCGACCCTCAAAAAAGTCTACGAGGTATACGAAAGCCTGCTCGTCTACACTGTTTAACCGCATACATAACAATCCCCTGTTTTCTGCCGAAAACAGGGGATATTTTAATTTTTCATTCCTGCGATGCCGTCATCACGCAATGGTCCAAGCGCCTTGATAAACAGGTGTATTCCATACCGCCTCAAAGTCTTTCCTTTGCACATAGCAGGCGGAAAACTCATCTCCAAAGATTCCCTGATTTATCTCCTCCACAGTAGGAAGCTCTGTAATCTCTATCACATCTTTGTAAAAATCATCTATATTTTTCTTGCTTCCGTCTGCAAACACATCAATTGCCCTTGTCACATATCGTCCTTCTGTCAAATCCACCTGATAAAAAATAATTTTTGGCTCATCTGCCAAGTCATGCAGCCACAGCATCTTGATAAATTCCGTATCTCTCATATGCGCCCTTTCCACCTTCTCCATTATTCAACTGTACACACTGCAAGCCCGCTTTCCTCATAAAAATCCCCAAAATGCAGCGCCAGTCATATGTCCAGCGTCTGCCTTTTGGGGATCACGATTTTACTTATGCCTCAACCGGCATTGCTGTATCTTCGGTATTCTTTGGCGGATCAAAAGATACACCGCCTACAATTACATTCACCGCCGTTGCCTTCAACCCAGTCATCGACTCAATTGCAGCCTTGACAGCCTGCTGTACAGTAACCGCAACCTCGCCAACACTCTTGCCGAACTTGACTAAAATACTCAGCTCCACATCGACAGTATCCCGCTCGCCAATCTGCACGCGAACCCCCTTATTCAGGTTCTTTTTACCCAAAAGGCTTGCAATTTCGGTCGTCAGACCAGCGCACAAGCCGCTGACGCCATCGGTTTCTGTGGCAGCACGCGCTGCAATAGAGGCAACGACTTCCTCAGAAATTTTAATCGTACCCTGATCGCCAGAGGTCACCCAATACTCTTTATGTTCTGCCATATTGCTACACTCCTCAAACGAAAACATTTGCAGCTATATTATAGCACAAGCCTTAGAAAAGTGCAATTATAATACACCTGTGTTTTCACTACGCAGCTTCGACGATTTTAATCTGCTCTGCGCTCACGCCGGTTTCCGTCACAACAATATCACGTACAACGGCTGCGTCCTGTGCAGCAAACCCTTTTTCCGGCGGCTGTACGATGACATTGACCGCGTCCTCTCCGACAAACACGACCGCATCTGCATAGCCCTTCGCCTTAATCAGGCTCTCGACACGCGCCTCGGTCACAGAGTCATCTGCCAGACGCGAAATCTGTCCTGCTGCCTCTTCTTTTGCTTTTTCATCTGCCTTTTCATCTTGCAGACTGGTTTGCAGGATACTGATGGCTTCATCTCTCGCCTGCTCACGTGCCAGACGGGACTGCGCAAAATAATCACCGCCAGATACCACCTCGGTACTCTCCTCTCCTGTGCTGCCCTCCTGCATCACAGAGGCGCCGTCCAACTCGGTCTTTGCCTGCCCTGCCACAAGTAGCTCTTCCGGAGACTGTACGTAGCTCCAGTTCAGGTATACTGCAACGCACAACATAAGACCGATGACACCATATACCACACCGCGTTTCTTCCCTGTTGCCATAATAAAAAACCTCCTGTCATTGCTGTTCCATTTGAATCACCGAAATCCGGTCTGTGCGCAGCCCGCACACCGCACCAATCGCCTCTGTCACGGCAAGCCGCACCTTGCTGTCCTGCGCGCCGTCGCACAGAACGACTGCCCCACGAAATGTTGGATAAGTCTCCTTGATCCGCACAGGCTGTTCGCCGTAGCTGCCATCGGACACCGTGGAGAGCGTGCTCTCATAGGAGCCATTTTGTTCCCCGTTGTCCGCCTGCCGGATATTGGAGGCATAGACGGATTCCCCGCTTTCCTCCAGAGAAAGCATCAGCGTGACCCGCCCAATGCCTGCGATTTGCGAAAGCTCCTTTTCCAGCCGTTTCTCAAAGGGTTCCAGCGCAAATGCCTGTTCTGTCCCCTCCAATTGCGGTTCAGACTGCTCTGGTTTATCCCGTGCCCCACCTCCTGCATATAACAATAAAATACCAACAAGCAAAATAATCAGCGCATATTTATATTTGGCGATACTGGGCATAAGCTGCCCAGTCTGTATGTATTGTTTCAATCGGTCCAGTTCCATATTTGAAGCTCCTTTGGTATTCCACATTCCGAAACCAGCATTTGAGAAAGCGCGGCAGCGTCTATATTCCGGCTGCACGTCAGCTGCACTCCCGTCACAAGGGTTTTTTCTGCCTCCTGCACAAGCTGTAATTTCGCAGTACAGGCAATCCCCATTTGCTCAGCACGTGTCTGCACATAGGTTTCCACCTGCTGCGCTGCCGCATTTGCCAATTCCCTTTGCATCTCATCGCAATGTACCTGCATCGCTTTGTGTGTCTGCGGTTCTCGGATATTGGGCAGCCGAAATTGTGAAAGCGGCTGCAAAACTGCAAGCAAAACCGCAAGTCCGGCTGCAAGCCGCAGCACCTCCTGCATTGCCTTTCCCTTGGCAAACAGTACCGCCGCCCCACTGCACAGGGCAGCCGCCGCAACGCCAAGCAGCAGTTCTCGAAACAGCTCTATCATATTGGATTCACCATCATGACGGAAAAGACCAATTCAAAAAATAAAATTGCAGAACAGGTTCCGAGCATTCCCAGCATCAGTCCCATACTATCCGACAGCCCCGTCACAAGCCCTGCAAGTGCGCCGCCGCAAACCGGTGTTAAAACCGCACCGCCTGCCTTAAACAGCAGATAGTTGCACCCAACCCGCAAAAATGGCAGCAGACAGATCGCCACAATGCACAGCATGCCAAAAATCCCCAGCGTGTTGCGAATCAGCACCGCACCGGCAAGCATGGATTCTGCCGCGTCTGATATGATCCCCCCAACCACAGGCACTGAGCCGGATACGGCAAACTTTGCCGTTTTGACCGCAAGAGCATCTGCACTCCCGCCAATCACGCCAGAAATGGTGAGATATGCGATAAACAGGGTGAGCGTGATTTTCATGCTTCCGGTAATCGCCCATTTCAAGAACCCTGCCATACGCCCCAAAAGCCCCCCGCCAACCGCTGTATCCACGGTCAGAATGGCAATATAGATGCCAACCGCCGGCAAAAGCAGTTCAGTCATCAGGCGGATAAATAAATCAAAGGAAAACAGGGTGATGCCCTGCATCACGGTTGCCGTTGTAGGTGCACCCGTCAGCGAAACTGCCCCCGCCATCACTGGAAGCATAGTTTTTGAGAACACCGAAACCTCGTGCAGCGTATTGCGGCACAGTGCCATCATGCCGGAGAGATCCGCAAAAAACACGCCCGTCATTCCCAGTGCCCCCGCCAGCGTGACCACAGGAAGCCCGCCGGAAACCGTCTGGATTCCCTGTAAGACCCCGCAGATCACTGCAATCACCAGCAGCTTTGCCAGACTTCCAAGCGCTGCCCGCCAGATTCCCCTGCTCTGTTCCCCTGCCCGCTCCAACAGGATAAGGGCAGCCTGCCCGACATCGCCATCTGCTGGAATCTCCTGCATAAACTGCGCCGCTTCCCCTGTAAGAGAACCCCTGACAGACTGTATCTGCTCCCGTGCCAGCATGCTTGCCGTATCTGTGGGTGCTGCCGCTGCACGTCCGGTCAGCAGAAACAGACTCAGAACCATCATGATTTTCCACTTCATCGCTCATTTCCTTTCCGCACCTGCGCAAGCAGGGTGCAATCCTTTACACGATCATGCGCGATACGACCGCGAATACCTGTGACAGCAGCGGCAAACATACGAGGATTGCCGCTGCTGTTCCCGCAATTTCCAGCTGCGCGGCAAGCGCAGCCTGTCCTGCGTCCTGACAGATCGCCCCAGCGACCCGCACAACGAGTGCAATCCCAACGGCCTTCATAACCGGTATATAGATGGTCTCGGTGCTGTCCAGCTTGCCAAGCACCGCACGTATGGAACCGATCAGCTGTCCGACTGGCTCCAGCATGCCCCAGAGCAGGCAGAGAACACCTGCCAGTCCCACCAGAAATGCAAGCGGCGGACTGTCTTTTTTGAGTACGAGCGCCAGCACTGCCGCCGCCAGTGCTGTCCCGACCCATGTGCCAAGCTGTCCCATCTCTAAAACCCAAAGACCGATTTCATAAGATTGAACAGATTGCTGATTTGCTGCACCAGCACCATCATGACCACGATAAGTCCGGCGAGGGTGGTCATCATCGCCTGTTCCTCTCGTCCCGAGCGAACGAGCAGCTGATTGAATACGGCAACCAAAATACCAATGGCCGCAATTTTGAAAATCAAATCTACCTGCATAGCCTGCCTCCTGTCAAATCAGAATCAGCACCATAAAAATCCCAGCCGCTATGCCGCAGGTGCGATATACATTCCCGTGCTGGCGATATGCCTGACAAGCCTGTTTGCGGCAGCTTTCCAGCCGCGCCGCGGCATATTTGAGACACTCCATCTGCTGTCCGGCATCATAGCGTCCCAAAAACGAGGACGCGTCCCGCAAAATCGCTGTTTCCTCCTGTCCCAGACAAAATTCCTCCGCAAAATCGCGCACTGTGCTGCTCCAGTGGTAGCCAAGAGACATTCCGGGCAGCCGCTCCATACGCCTGCGCATCTCCCGAAACAGCCGGCTCTGGTCAGGGTTCTCGCTGTGTGCCAAGCTGTCGATCAGCTCAGGCAGCGGCGTATGCGGCCCCGCAATCTCTGCACACAAAAAAGCAAGCGCGTCCAGCATCGCAGATAACACCGTGATGCGGCGGCGCAGTTTGGCACGCGCATTTAAGCCCAGCGTCGTACAGGCTCCAATAATCAGAAATGCTCCCAGCACTGTCAACATGGTTCTTTTCCTCCTTCCAATGCCGTTATCCGGCAGCTTCTTCCTTCTTGTCCAGCAGTTAAGGTGACAACCTTTGCAAATGCACCGCTCTCACACAGGGCGCGGAAAAACGGCTTGCGCCGAAGCTCGGAAACCCCTGCTGCATGAATGGTCGCAAGCACGGTGACTCCGCAATTTGCGGCATATCGAATGGCGTCCAGATCCTGTGGGTCTGTGACCTCGTCAAGCGCCAGCACCTGCGGCGCCATGGTGCGCACAAGCTGCAAAGCAGCAAGTGCTTTGGGACAGCCGTCCAGCACATCGCACTGTCCGCCGAGCGCAAACTGCGGTATGCCGCCGCGCATGGCCGCAAGCTCTCCGCGGGTGTCTGCCACCCCGACCCGAATTCCATTTTGGGACAGCAGCCGAATCAGGTCGCGCAGAAATGTAGTCTTGCCGCCGCTCGGCGCGGATACAATGAGAGTGCCCTGCACCCCGTGCGTACCGTCCCATATTTCCGGCAGAACCGGCTCAGCTACCCCCTGCCACTCCCTTGCAATGCGCAGACTGACAGAGGAGACGGTACGAATCCCCTGTATCTTTCCCTCGGCAAAGGCAACCGTGCCGCACACGCCCAGCCGGTGCCCGCCCTGAAGCGGCAGATAACCCTGCGACAGCGCCTCCTGAAAGGTATGTACCGACCAGCGGCTCGCACGTGCCAGCACATCGCGCAAAGCCTCCGCACGCACAGGTTCCCCCGAAAATGTGTGTTCCTGTCCATTTGCAGCCCATCGCATAGGCTGTCCGGCTCGCAGGCGCAGTTCTTCTGCATCGCCTTGCATCTCTGCCGGAAGGGTCATCGCAAGCTCTGCAAGCTCGGGTGTCAGACATGCGACTGCCTGTGTATAGCTTCCTGTGTTTTTTTCGTCCATTTTGCATCACCTGTTTCACTCTATGCAGATATCTCCCACACAAAGAACCATATCCGGAAAAATCCTTAATTTTTTATTTTGCGCCTTGACATTCCCACTGAGCGTGCTATAATAAAGTCGTATATTGAGAAAAGCAATGATAGAGAAAGTAATCTTGTCATTCGTACTTTACAGGGAGTGTTCATCTTGACTGGAAGTGAACGCAGGTACTGACAATATGAAGTTCGCTCTTGAGCTGCATAGCCGAACAGCAAGTAAGCTATGCCGGATTTCCAACGTTATCTGGATAGGATATATTTGTATCCGAATCAAAGTGCAGCGCACGTAAGATTTGCGCTGAAGCTGGGTGGTACCGCGGAATGTTTGTCTTTCGTCCCTGTGTGTGGGCGAAGGACTTTTTTATTTTTCCCATCTGACAGACAGGTTCCACCAATCCACCCCGACAGAAAGGAAGTACTTTTATGATTATTGTAATGAAACATGGTGTCACAGATGAACATATTGAAAAGCTCTCCAACTGGCTGCATGAACGCTATGCAATCCATGTCAATCCGGTCGTTGGTACGGGTACCACCATTCTTGCACTGGTAGGTGACACTGCCGCAGTCGATCAGGACGCTCTGCTGCGTGACCCGCAGGTTGAGCGCATCACCAAGGTACAGGAACCGTTCAAGCTGTCCAACCGCCGTATGCACCCGCAAAACAGTACCGTCGAAATTGCGCCGGGCGTTGTGGTCGGCGGTGAAAAGCTGGTCGTTATGGCAGGTCCCTGCTCCGTGGAAAGCCATGACCAAATCCTTGATATTGCGCGTCATGTGCAGGCAGAAGGTGCAGCCGTTCTGCGCGGCGGCGCATGGAAGCCGCGTTCCTCCCCGTACTCCTTTCAGGGGCTGAAGGCTGAGGGGCTGGAACTTTTACACGAAGCACACAAGGAAACCGGTATGCCTGTGGTCACTGAAATCACAAACCCCAAGAATATCGAGCTGTTCATGGATAAGTGCGACTGTTTTCAGGTTGGTGCACGCAATATGCAGAACTTTGACCTGCTCAAAGAGCTGGGACAGACACGCAAGCCTGTGCTCTTAAAGCGCGGACTTGCCAATACGATGGAAGAATTCCTCATGTCTGCCGAGTACATTATGGCGGGCGGTAATGAAAACGTCATCTTGTGTGAGCGCGGTATTCGTACTTATGAAACCTACACCCGAAATACATTGGATATCTCTGCCGTTCCCGTCCTCAAACGCATGAGCCATCTGCCCGTTATTGTTGACCCCTCCCATGCAGGCGGTATTTACTGGATGGTAGAGCCGCTCGCCAAAGCAGCCATTGCAGCCGGCGCGGACGGACTCATCATTGAGGTACACAACGACCCTGCCCATGCGCTCTCGGACGGTGCGCAAAGCCTGACCTATGACTCCTTCCATGAAACCATGCAGTCCATTCGCCGCGTTGCCGCAGCAGTTGACCGCACCCTTTGATTGCCCTTTCGGGAACTTTTTCAGCACAAGGAGCGTCTAATCTATGAAAAAACTAACGCTGAGCGCCACATCTTCCCGCTCAGAAATTTACATTGGGCGTGGGCTTCTGACACAAACCGCCGCACGCTGTCTGGAGGTATTCTCCCCCAGCCGAATCCATATCGTAACCGATTCCACCGTTGCCCCCTTATATTTGGACACAGTACGGGCACAGTTTGCCCTGCCAACCTCGGTGACCATTCTTCCGGCAGGGGAGGAACACAAGCGCCTGTCCGCCGTCGAGCAAATCTATCATGATTTGCTTGCGGCTGGCATGACCCGCAAGGATTTAATCCTTGCGCTGGGAGGCGGTGTCACCGGAGATATCACCGGCTTTGCAGCCGCAACCTTCCTGCGCGGCGTGTCACTGTGCCAAATCCCCACCACGCTGCTCGCGCAAGTGGATTCCTCAGTTGGCGGAAAAACAGGAGTCGATTTGCCGGAAGGCAAAAACCTTGTGGGCGCTTTTTATCAGCCCCGTCTGGTGCTCATTGACCCCGATGTATTAAGCACCCTGCCCGAACATACGCTGACTGACGGCATGGCAGAGGTCATCAAATATGGTTATATTGCAGACGCTTCTATTCTAGATTTGATTTCTGATTACCGCGCACATCTGGAGGAACTTATCTGCGCCTGCGTTCAAATCAAGTGTGATGTCGTCTCTCAGGACGAACATGATACCGGTCTACGCATGATTTTGAATTTCGGACATACCATCGGGCACGCAGCAGAAAAGCTCGGCAATTATACCGACCTGACCCACGGGCAGGCAGTCGCTGTGGGCATGGTGGCAGCCATGCGGCTGTCCAATGCACTGGGCGCTCCTCATGACCTCGTGCCCGATTTGGTGCAGCACTTGCAGGCAGTCGGCTTACCTGTCGCACTCCCCTACGACCGCGAGCAAATTTTTCACACGTTATTATCGGACAAAAAAAAGTTTGGCGAAACGGTCAACTTCGTGCTTGTCCGTACCGCAGGAACGGCAGATATCGTTCCGATTGATGTGCAAACCCTGCACAAATTCATTCTTGAACTATAAAGGAGGTACACCACATGGGTTCTACATGGGGGACTACGCTCAAAATCTCTATTTTTGGTGAATCACACGGCACAGGCATTGGCGTTGTTTTAGACGGCTTTCCTGCCGGTATCGCATACGATGAGGCTTTTATCCTGCGTGAGCTGGAGCGTCGTGCGCCCGGACGCAACAAGCAGTCCACCGCACGGCAGGAGGCAGATTATCCGCATATTCTTTCCGGTCTTTACGAGGGCAAGACCACAGGTGCACCGATTTGTGCCATGATGCAAAATACAGACACCCGTTCCAAGGATTACTCCAATCTGGTCAGACAGCCGCGCCCCGGGCACGCAGACTTTACCGGCATGGTGCGCTTCCACGGGTTCAACGACCCACGCGGCGGCGGGCATTTTTCCGGTCGGCTGACCGCCCCTCTGGTATTTGCCGGTGCTATGTGTAAGCTGTACCTCAAAACCTGCGGCATCACCATTGGCGCACATATTCAATCCATCGCACAAATTCAGGATACTGCGTTTGACGATGTTGCAGTGACACCGGAGCAGCTGCTGATGCTGCGTGAACAGGAATATCCGGTCATCAACCCACGCGCACTCGATGCCATGCTGTCTGCCATCGAGGACGCACGTATGGACTGTGACTCTGTGGGCGGTGTCATCGAGTGCGCCGCTGTGGGACTTCCGGCAGGACTTGGCTCCCCCATGCTCGATACGGTGGAAGCCCGTCTGGCATCTCTCCTGTTCTCGGTTCCGGCAGTCAAGGGCATTGAGTTCGGGGTTGGCTTTGGCTTTGCCGATTATCGCGGCTCTCATGCAAATGACCCCATGTACTTAGACGAAAACGGTGTTGTGCGCACCGAAACCAACAACAACGGCGGTGTGTTGGGCGGCATCACCAATGGTATGCCGATTTTGTTCCGCACGGTCATAAAACCGACCTCCTCCATTTCCAAGCGGCAGAATACACTCAATCTGGAAACCGGAAAGGTGGAGCCGCTCGAAATCCACGGACGGCATGACCCCTGTATCGTGACCCGCGCGGCACCGGTCATTGAGGCAGCGGCAGCGGTTTCCCTGACCGATATCTATTTGGGAGGCTTCGGCTATGCAAGGTCTTAATCCCCGCCCGCTCGACGAGACCCGCGCCGAAATCACTGCACTTGACCGGCAAATTCAATCGCTTTTTCTCAAACGCATGGCTTGCTCCGAACAGGTTGCAGCCTATAAGCTATCGACCGGAGATGCCATTCTCAAACCAGACCGTGAGCAATATCTGCTCAATACCCTGACGGCACAGGTGCCTGAAGCCCTGCGTCAGGAATATTCCTCCATGCTTAAAACGGTCATGCGGGTTTCCCGCAAGCATCAGTACGGTTGGATTCTGGAGCAGGAACCTGCCAGATTGCAGCTTCCGCTGGTGCCCCGCTGTGACACGCCCGAGCGGGTGGTATATCAGGGTCTGCCCGCCTCCTATCAGGCACAGGCAGTTCAATCCATGTATCCCTCTGCCAAGGAGGTCACGCAGGTAGAAACCTTCGAGCATGTCTTTCAGGCAGTACAGGAGGGGCAAGCCGACATTGGTGTGGTGCCAGTCGAAAACTCCACTGTGGGCATCATCAATGAAACCTGCGACCTTTTGCCGCAATATGGGCTTTCTATCTGCCACTCTCATATTGACCACATCGCAAACTGCCTGTGTGCCTGTCCGGGGGCATCACTGGACACCGTACAGACAGTATATTCCATCGCCCCTGCCCTCGGTCAGTGCCAGCGATTTTTGAAGGCACATCAGTTCGCGCAAAAGGAAGCTGCAAACACCGCAGTTGCAGCTCAGCTTGTTGCCGCGTCTGGAGATATCACCTGTGCAGCGGTATGCTCAGAACAGGCCGCCGCCCTCTATGGGCTTACCATACTGGCGCAGGGCATCAACGATGACAACACCAATCAAACTCGATTTATTGCCCTTGCACGCGGGCTTTCCGCACGTCCGGACGATAATCGCATTAGCCTTGTCTTTACCTTGCCGCACGCGCGCGGCTCTCTGTCTGCCGCCCTTTCGGTCTGCGCAGACCACGAAATCAATCTGACCGAAATTCATTCTCGTCCACTTCCCGAAACACCATGGTGTTATCGGTTCTTTGCTGATTTGGAGGGCAGTCTGTGTGACCCTGCTGTCTGTTCCATGATTTATCAGCTGGACGAAGAGCTGTCCACCGTTCGAATCTTGGGCAGCTATCGTATTTCTGATTCCACCGAAGCGAGGTAACACTATGAAACTACACACTTCCAAACCGCTTCACGGCACCATAACCGTCCCCGGTGACAAGTCGGTTTCTCACCGCTCTGTGATGCTTGGCGCACTTGCTGATGGCATCACCCATGTCACAGGCTTCCTCATGGGGGAGGACTGTCTGTCCACCATTGACTGCTTCCGCAAAATGGGGGTTGAAATCCACATTCATGCCGACCACACGGTAACCGTGCACGGTGTTGGCCTGCACGGCTTATATGCGCCAACGGAACGTCTCTATACCGGAAACAGCGGCACAACCACCCGCCTGATTGCTGGTATTCTGTCAGGACAACCCTTTGAAACCAGCCTGACCGGAGACGCGTCCATTGAAAAACGTCCCATGGGACGCGTGATTCAGCCGCTGCGGGAAATGGGCGCGAATATTACAGGGACAGATGACAACTTCTGTCCGCTCACCATTCGTCCAGGAAAGCTGCACGGAATCGAATATACCCTTCCCGTAGCGTCTGCCCAGCTCAAAAGCGCCATTTTGCTGGCAGGGCTTTATGCTGACACGCCGACGACGGTCATCGAGCCAGCCCCCTCACGCGACCATACCGAGCGTATGCTGCGTGCCTTGGGCTGTCAGGTCGAGACCGACGGCTGCCGCATTACGCTGTATCCTCCCCAAAAGCTGACCGCCTGTGATATTACAGTGCCTGCGGATATTTCCTCAGCGGCATTTTTCCTTGTTGCAGGCGCAATCGTTCCTGATTCGGAATTTACCATCTGCAACGTAGGGGTCAATCCGACGCGAGATGGAATCATTGAGGTGTTGCAGAACATGGGGGCAGACCTCACGCTCCACAACATGCGTGACATGGGCGAGCCAATCTGTGACATTACCGTGCGGGCGTCCAAGCTTCACGGCACCGAAATTTCCGGTGCCATCATTCCGCGTCTCATTGATGAGCTGCCCGTTCTGGCGGTCGCAGCGGCCTGCGCCGAGGGTACCACGGTCATTCGAGATGCCGCCGAGCTCAAGGTCAAGGAATCCAACCGCATCGCCGCAATGGTCACAGAGCTGACCCGTGCGGGTGCCGACATTGAGGAAACCGCAGACGGCATGGTGATCCACGGCGGCAAGCCGCTTCAGGGTGCGTCCTTTGACACCTATCACGACCACCGCATTGCCATGAGTATGGCAGTCTGCGCGCTGGTCTGTGCAGGGGAAAGCGAAATCAGGGATACCGATGTGGTCTCCATCTCCTACCCCAATTTCTTCGATACGCTCAACGCGTTGGGAGGTTGATGTCCTATGCTCCTGAGCTTTGATGCGTTCCGCAGCTTTACGCCTGTACGCAAAACCTATGCACTCTTCGGGCACCCGCTGGGGCACACCATGAGTCCGGAACTGCACAGCGCATTGTTCTCTGCTGCCGGCTATGATGCCGACTACATTGCAGTCGATGTCCCGCCGGAACACCTTGCAGAGGCGCTCCGACTGGCGCGGCAAAAGCTGTTCGGACTGAATCTGACCATTCCGCACAAAAAGGCAATCATACCGCTTTTGGACAGCGTAGACCAAAGTGCATTGGATCTGCATTCCGTCAACACCGTAACCTTCGAAGGCTGTAAAGCGATTGGCTTTAACACCGATATTTTGGGCTTTGCCGAGTCGCTGGAAAAGGACGATATTTCCCTCAAGGGAAAAAAGGTTTTGCTCATTGGCTATGGGGGTGCAGCTGCCGTAATGGGCTACCATTGTCTCAAGGAAGGTGCTGAACTTTATATCACTGGACGGGATTTAGACAAGGCAGAACTCCTCAAACAGTCTTTTCTGCAAGTTTTTCCAGATGTAAAGTGCAGCACCTGTACACGCAAGCGGATTCCAAAGGATATCCAGATCATTGTAAATGGCACGCCCCTTGGCATGTATCCGCACGAGGAGCGCACCCCGCTCTACTTTCTCCCCTACAAGACCGTTTATGTGTTCGATGCTGTCTATAATCCGCCCATGACCGCCCTGCTTCAGCTTGCCAATCCGCGGTATGTAAAGACCCGCGACGGGCTTTATATGCTTGTCATGCAGGCGGCACGTGCGCAGACTATTTGGTATGGCGCACAGTTTTCGCAAAGCACTTGTGATTCTATTCTGCGGCGCACCTATGCAAAGATGGCAGTCCGGCGTTTGCATGACAAGCACCATAAACGCCACCTCGTCCTATGCGGCTTTATGGGCTGTGGGAAAACCACAGTTGGGCGCAAGCTTGCCCGCCTGACCGGTCTGCCCTTTATAGACCTTGACCGTTATCTGGAAGAAAAAGAACAGATGTCCATTCCGGATATTTTTGCCCAATATGGAGAATCCTACTTTCGTGAGCTGGAAACCCGTTATCTCACAGAGCTGACCCAGCGCACGGAAAGCATGGTTCTGGCACTTGGCGGCGGTGCTGTTCTGCGTCCGGAGAATGTGACCGCCATCAAGAAAAACGGGCTGCTCATTTGGCTGGACACCCCGTTCTCCCGTATTCTAAAAAACCTATCCAATTCTACTGCCCGCCCGCTGCTGGACAAACCGAACAAGCAGGCAGAGACCAAGCGCCTCTATCAGACGCGCCGGCCTACTTACAGTCAGGTCTCTGATCTTCGTGTACGCAGTCCCAGACTGAGCGAGGTCGTAGAGCGAACTCTAAAAAGTATTTGAGGAATCTGAATATTATGAAACTGCCATTTACCACCCGCCTGCTCTCAGTAAGCCTTTGTGCCGCCCTGTTTTTGGGGTCGGCACAGGGCGCGCTGATTGATGGTGGGTTTACCTACTCTTATCGCATTGGCGCAGGTACAACCTATCAAAATACCTATGCCGTAAACGCAGCCGGCACGCAGCGTGCCAATGCCATTGAATACAAGCCCTCGCCCAATGTTTCTCCCATGGGCGTGCGCTCAGGCACACAGTTCTATGGCAACAAAAAAACGCTTTCACAGGCAACCGCTGCGCTGGAAAGTCAGGGCTATGATGTAATCGGCGGCATCAACGCCGACTTTTTCTCCACAGACAATGGAATTCCCACCGGTGTCGTAGTGGATAACGGGCGCATCATTGCCTGCAATACATGGCAGAGTGCTGTCGGTTTCCGTGAAGACGGGTCTGCTCTCATCGGGCAGCCGGTCACCTCCATTACAGTTTCCGGTGCTTCGGGCAAGGTCGGTGTCTACGGCTATAATAAAACCCGCACCTCTGTTGGGCTGTATCTGCTGGACTCCTATTATTATAATCAGACACGCTTTTCTACGCCCGGACAAAGCCTCATTCTGGAATACGACAACAAAGCCGACCTGCGTATTGGACACCCTGCCACATTTCGCGTTGTCGGCAAGAACGACGGTGCCGAATCCTTCCCGATTGCTGAAAACCAAATGATTCTGACCAAACGTTCAGACTGCACCGCGCCTTGGATCGACTATCCGGTCGGAGAGGAACTGACCATCACCTTTAATTCCATGATGGCAGGCTGGGACGAGGTAAAATACGCCGTGGGCGGCAAAACGCTGGTCACCAACGGGCAGGCGAACCCCACCTCGATTGACCGCGGCTCTGCAAACTGTGCACGTACCGCGGTGGGCGTCAAGGCAGATGGTACGGTCGTACTGTTCGAAGTCGACGGAGAAACCTCATACAGCCGCGGACTCAACGCCAATGCCCTCGCAGCAGAAATGATTGCACGCGGCTGTGTGTCGGCAGTCTGTCTGGACGGCGGCGGTTCCTCAATGATGGGAATCCAGCGTCCCGGCGAGAGTACCTCCAAACTGATTTCCAAGCCCAGCGGCGGCTCGGAGCGCAAGGTGTCAAACTTTATCTTCCTTGTAAACAATAAAAAGTCAGACGGCATCGCTACCTATCTTTATATGGAGCCAGCCATGCGTTATGTTCTGTCCGGCGCGTCAGTTCCCTTTACGGTTTCTGCGCTTGATGATGCCTCGGTCAAGACATCGATTCCGGAAGAAATCACCTATACGGTATCGGGCGGTTCCGGAACGGTCAATCAGAACCAGTTCGAAGCAGGGTCTGCCACCGGCTCTACCACGGTTTATGCGCAGAGCGGCGGAGCAACCGGTGAAATGCAGCTCATGGTCGTTGGGGCGATTACCTCTGCCAAGATTTCTGCGAACGGCAAGGAACTCTCCTCTGCATCGGTCAAGTCGGAGGAATCCATCGATCTAGATGCTTCGCTTTTCTATAACGGATTTCCGGTTGCCGCACGAGATGATCTGCTGAAATGGAGCGTTCGAGGCGACATTGGCACCATTGATGCCAACGGTGTATTCACCGGTACCAAGAAAGGAACCGGCTCTGTGGTCGTCTCCTACGGCAATGTGTCACAGAGTATTCCGGTTTCGGTAGGCATGGGTGCACCGCAGACTTTGATTCCGATTTCCGATTTCGAAACAGCCGCACAACCCATCACTGCCATTGGAGATATCACGCTGACCCGCACAGAAAAAGCGGAGCAGGTTGCACGCGGCAGAGGTGCGCTGGCAGCGACCATAAACGGCGGCGGCGTGCTTGAACTTCCGGAAACAGCGGTGGATAAAACCCCGACCCTGTCTCTCTGGAGCAAAGCTGAGGGAGCGTTTACCCTCACTGCCCTCTTTGCCGATGCACAGGGCGATGAACTGGAGGTCATTCTGACACCGTCCGTCAGCACCCAATATCACCAGTTCCTTTCATGCAAGGCGCCTGCCGAGGCTTTGTATTTGACCGGACTGCGCGCAACCGGTTCGGGTACCTTGTATCTTGACCATATTCAGCTGAGCGAAACCGCACCGATTTCGACCGACGCACCGGATATTTCCTTTACCAAGGCACCAACGACCGCTTCCGTCGGAGACTCGGTGACCATCACCGGAAAAATCACACAGGAGCACGGCTCCTATCCCGTGCGCACCGACAAGGTCAAGGCATATGTCAACGGGGATCCTTCTTCCGCAAAATACAATGAGGCAACCGCTTCGATTTCCGTCCCCATGGGACAGCTTGGCAGAGGTCTGCACACGGTTGTAATCGAAGCGGCAGACGATGCAGGCAATCTTTCCCGCAAGGCAGCAACCATCACGGTTGGGAAAAACAACCCACACACCTTTGTAGACACCGGTAAAAGCTGGGCAGCCGATTACATTGACCGTCTGTCTGCACGCGGCATTATGCAGGGTTCTACGGTGAATGGCAAAAAGTATTATTATCCAAATGCAAATCTCAAGCGCAGTGAATTTGCTGCCATCATCGCCCGCACGCTGCATCTCGATACATCGTCTGCCGAAGGTCTGAATTTTGCCGATAATGCAGACATTCCCAAGTGGGCACGCGGTCCAATTGCCGCCTGTGTTCGGGAAGGCTTAATGGCAGGCTCCTCCACCGGATACTTTAATCCGCAGTCCAATATTACCCGTGCAGAGGTCATGACTGTGATTTCCCGCAGTCTGCCGCAGGGCTATGCCCCCAGCACCAAGACCTATACCGACCAAAATAAAATCCCCTCTTGGGCACTTCCTCATGTACAAACAGTCACAGCGATTGGACTCGTCGGTGGCTATCGAGATGGCTCGATCCAGCCGAAAGCACCCATCACCCGCGCGGAAATCGCTAAGATTTTTTGTTATTTATAAGACAACACCACACAAATATGCGGTGCTGCCGTCAGGCTTTTGAAAAGGAGTTGTTTAATTATGGATTTCGTTCCATACCGTCACAAGGTTCAGTATTACGAAACTGATGGAATGCGCGTCGTGCATCACTCCAACTACATTCGATTCATGGAGGAGGCACGCTGCGACCTCATGGAACAGATGGGCTACCCATATGGCAGATTGGAGGCGATGGGGTTTGGTATTCCGGTTTTGAGTGTCTCCTGTGACTATAAGCACATCAGCCGTTTTGGGGACATTCTTGTCATCGGGGTTGAGGTCAGCGAACTCAGCCCAACCCGAATGACCGTTGTCTATGAAATTCGAGATGATGCCACCGGAGAACTTCGCGCGACCGGCGAAACCAAGCACTGCTTCCTGTCCGCGTCCGGACACCCCATTTCTCTCAAGCGAGAGGCGCCGGAGGCATTTGCATATTTCCGTCTGCTGCTCAAAGAGCCGGATTCGCTTTCATAAAAACAATTTTTGTCGTTTCCCCAAAAATAAATCCTTTGGGAGAAAAAAATGCTCTGCCAAAATTTTTGACAGAGCATTTTTATAACCGTTTTGTAACCAAAAATACAACATCTCACGTATGTAACCCGTTAATTTTGTTAATTTTTAATAAATTCATTCAAAATACGCTGGACAACAGCCAAGCGAGGTTCTATAATAGATATTATAAAAAATGATACTCTGTTCATTTGTCTCTAAAATATCCGTTCTTTTGCAGATATTCCTGCCGGAACGCATATTATTGTAAAGCCACAAAACATTTTGTCTGCTTCTTCAGGCAGTATGGCTTCAGGTTTGTAAAGGAGGAAGAATGATGAAAACTTCAAGTACAAAACGAGTGCTGGCTTTCTGGCTGGCTGTTGCAATCTTGGGAGCACCGGCTTCCGGCGCATTTGCGGCAGGATTGACAACACTGCAATCAACTGTACAGGCGGCGGAAATGCGAGCAGAAGTTAAGCTCGAGAAATCATTTGGTCAGACAATTCAAGATGAGGAGTTAAAGCAAGCACTGATAGACGCAAAGGTAGCTACCGAGACAGATACTATTGCCTATGCAGTTGCTTCAGACGCTACAAGCAAAGAGGTCTTACAGTATAGTAGCAGTGCTGTAACTTTCCTCAAAACTGGAACTGGTAAAATTACAGCCACTATTACCCCAGCTGCTTCTGCTTCTATTTCTGATGTCTCACCCAAAACACAAGATATCACAATTACCGTTACACAAGCAGATTTAGCGAATGCGACCATAACATTAACAGATGCTGACAACCTTGTATATGACAACACAGCTAAACAACCTGCTGTTTCCAAAGTTTCACTCAATTCTGTTGACTTGACTTCATCTGATTATGATGTTTCATACGAAAACAATACAAATGCTGGCGAAGCGTCTGTAAAAATAACCGGTAAAGGAAACTACACAGGTACTGCAATAAAAAACTTTAATATTGGAAAAGCGAATTTGACAAATCTCTCTTCCATCTCTCCCATCAAAGTAAATCAAAATGCTGGAAAAGATGCTGTAAAACAGGAACTTGACAAACAAAAAATTCAAGCTGATGGTGTGGCATCTGAAAAAGTTTCTGGTACATTTGAATTGACAAATGTTGAACAAACTTCAAAAAGTCCATCTGATTTAGATACTTTTACCCAAAATGCTGGAGATTATATTATAACAGCAACTTTTACACCTACGGATAATAACAATTATAATCCTAAGACAGATGTAAAAATCAATTGTACTGTCACGCCTGCTGAATCTTCGTTCACTGTGCAGGAAGCTTCGGCACACGCCTTGAAAAATCTCACAGTTGGTACCCCTGTTTCAGATGTAGAACTGAAAAGCCTAGTCACAGTATCACCAGACACGCCAGATACTTATACCTATGCTGTCAAAGGCGATCTTCCTGCTGGGCTAAGCGAATCGAATGGAAAAATTTCGGGTACTCCTAAAACAGCAGGAACTGGTTCATTTACAGTCACTGTTACCGATAAACAACAGGTATCTAAAGAAGCTGCAATACACTATTCCGTAAGCGCACAAGCAAGCACTGCTCAGGTAATTACTCTGGATTCTGCAACAATTGCAAACGGAAAGGTATATGATGGAAATACCGATATCGACCCCAAGAGTATCGAAGTAAAGCTTTCAGGTGACACGGCAGCGCAGGCAATCCGAGACACTGATTATACAGTATCCGGAAAGTTCAATGATGCGAATGTGGGTACCGATAAAACAGTTACCGTTACTGTTACATTGACTGATGAGGGACAAAAAAAATACACCTTTGCAAATGATCAAAAATCGGCAACAACTACTGTAAATAATGTTACCATCACCAAAGCCAAATATACCGCAGATGGTGTTGTCGACAACGCACTGGCTGTTGCGGTATCCGGCAACAAGGGCAGCACAGTATACGGAAAAATTCCAGATGCCATGGCACAGCTGAAACCAACGTATACGGTGGAAACGGTTACAGATACAGCTAGTATCTTGAACGGCACCCCCATTGTAAACGGTAATTCTGTCAAGATTCAACTCAAGGACACAGCAGCAGAGAACCAAACTGCAACCATTCCGGTAAAGGTTTCATTCCAAAACTACGAAGATGTAACCATTACCTATACTGTGAAGGTAGTCAGCAAGAAAGACGTATCAAACGATATCCAGTTTGAAAACGCAACAGTAACGTATGACAAAAAGCCACACAGCCTCAAGCCTGCAACGCTTTCCGGCGTAACAGCTGGTCAGAATCCAAAGTGGACTTACACCTACACCAAGAATACCGCAGACACCTCAAAGGTGCCGGAATTCACTGAGGTTGGCGTTTACCAGATTACAGCAACCTATGAAGATGACGACAATTGGGGACAAAAGACAGCAACGCTGACAATCGAGGCTGCTGCATCGACCTCCTCCATCACCGTTACCGCCGAGCAGCGCAAGGGATTGGCAGATGACAACTACAATAATTTCAGTATCCGCCTGCGTGATGAGGCAAACGGCTATATCCGTATTCTTGCAGATGCCAATGATTATCTGGACAGACAGGAAATCGACAACACCAATTCCGAATGGATTGGTATGGAAATCACGCCCAAGGTAAGCGGCGGTGCAGTCAATGTAGAAACCCTGTATGTCTCCACCAACGGTTCTTCTTGGAACAAGCTCTCCAAGGGCACATACGGAAACTTCTATTTAGACGGTGTGCAGGGCAATAGCTTCTATCTATGGTATGATACCAATGATCGGGACAGTGTAGACGATTTGTATCTCGCGACCGACAGCATGGGTGCCAACAAGTTCCAAATCCGTGTGGATTTTGATGCTTACAGCACATCTTCCGGCGGTTCGTCCTCTGGCTCGTCCTCGTCCAGCACGGATAAGGTCAATGGCGACAAGGTTTCCACCACGACCGTTGACAAGACGCCAACTGTCAAGGGAAATCATGCAACCGTATCTATCAGCAGTTCCACACTAGATGATGCGCTGGAGAAAAACAAGAAGGAATCCAAACGTGAAGATGCAGATAAATCCTTCATTGAACTTGATGTCAAGACCTCTAAGAGCGTAGATGACACCACAGTTACCGTACCGGTCAAATCTCTTGATGACATTTCAGACGCAGATACAGGTCTGAGCCTTGTGACCAATCAGGGTACCATTCAGATGGACTACCATGCGCTGAGCAAAATCGTGTCTGCGGCAGACAAAAAAGAGGTTGACATCTCCATTGAGGAGGATACCTCCAATCAATATACCCTTCTCATCAAGGACGGCAGCAATGAGATTATCGACCTCGGCTCCGGCGAGGCAGAAATTACATTCTCTTATCGTCTAAAGAGCGGCGAAAAGGCATCTGATGTCAAGGTTTATCGTGTCGGTGATGGCAATACGACATGGCTTTCTACCTACGGCGGCAGCACAGTTTATGCAGGTACGGAAACCTACGCCGCAGCAACCGGCAGCTATGTCACCAACATGAATGCCGATTACAATTCCTCCAAGAAGAAAATCACCTTTGCAACCGATGCGCTGGGTACCTTCCTTGTTACAACAGATACTCTGCAAACAAACAACAAGCCCGATACCTCTTATCCATCTCCTTCGACTTTCATCGATGTGCCTGCGTCCCGCTGGAGTGCACAATACATCAATAAGCTCGCATCTCTGGGTATCATCAACGGCACAGGCGGCGGTTACTTCGAGCCAACACTCTATGTAAGCCGTGAGGAATTTGTCAAGATGCTGGCAGGGGTTGCAGGGGCAAACGTATCCGGCTATACCTCTCAGCGCTTCCCCGATGTGTCTGCATACCGCTGGAGCGCACCATATATCGCATGGGCGGTAGACCATGGAATTACGACGGGCACCGATGGCGGAAACTTTGCGCCGACTATGAAAATCACCCGTGAAGAAATGGCAACCATGATTTATCGCTACACACAGAGCGCAGGTAAGGTTCTTCCGACCAAGAATGTCCCAACCGTCTTTTCTGACGCACACCTGATTTCCAGTTGGGCGCAGACTCCGGTTTCTGTCATTCAGCAGGCCGGCATTATCGACGGCAATGTTGTAAATGGTCGTTACAGCTTTGACCCCAAGGTACCTGCAACACGTGAGGAATGTGCAAAAATGCTCTGCCTCCTCTATGACCTCATTTAATTCTGCATCAATCAGCAGACCCAAACAAACCAAGCGGCATGTCCACACAATGTGGGCATGCCGCTTGTTGTTATTCTGACAAATAAATCGGTGTGATATGTCCATAAGGAAAAGCCCAAGATGCGGTCGGATATCCGACCGCATCTTGGGCCTTTGACGTATTTGCTACTTTTCAGATTCGGCTGGAGACGTATCTTCCCCTTCCTGTACGGGGACTTCACTTGTGTCCTGTGCAGATGCCTTTGGTTCCTTTCTGCGCTTTCTGCGTATCAGTACCACAAGCACTGCCAGCACAGCAATCACACCAACTGCAATTATGACAGGCGTTCCGTCTCGTTTCAGTACCATAATCGTACCTTCCGGCTGTCTGTCCTCACTTACCAGATAGCTGCCATCAAGATTGCTTGGCACAATCTGCATTTTTCCATCTTGCATGACAGCAACCGCCTTGCCGTCCTCTCCGGCGCGCACGCGAAGCGTCATGGTTTCAGGCAGCGGTGTATCGTCCTGTACACGGTATGTATACGCCGAAATCAAGCGATACCCGCTCGGGATCTGTTCCTCCTCAGGTTCCCATTCCCGAATATCTACCATAGCATCTGGTGAGAACGCACCCTCTGCCAGAATGACTGGCTGGCTGCCCGAAGAAGAAATGGTCGAACGCAAATTATCATATACCGCATGGACAACCTGACTGCGCAAAATATTTTCCGCCGTAAAATCCTCCCATCTTCCATAGGTACCATCTGCGTCCGGCACCTCTGGAATGAGGTTTTCCGCAAGATTTCCCTGATAAGTCACAGGAATTTCCGCAATGGTCTCCCCATGTGCCACAAAAGTCATCTTGAACTCCAGAAAATCAGCCGGCACACCGCTTAGGGTTTGGAAAGTTGCGAAATCCACACCCTGCGACTGTCCAACAAAATTGATGCCATCTACACCAGCATAATCCTCGTCCAGAAAATAGTTTCCGGAGACTGTGCCCGATGCCGAGCCTGCAATCGCGCCCAGCTGTTCCCCTTCGCTGTCAATGCGGGTCATGGCACGGCAGTTGATGATATCCTTGCCAGCGCCGGCAATACCGCCCAGCGCATCACTGCCAACGAGGTCGGTTAAAGAGGCACTGTTCTGAATCTTACCGCCGGATTCTCCGGCAATACCGCCAACGCGGCTGCCAGACTCACTTTCGACCTTGCTCTTATTGATGCAGCCAATCGCAGCGCCCAACTCAGCGCGTCCCAGAATACCGCCCGCACATTCATTCTTTGCCGTGATTGTGCCATCGTTGCGGCAATCCCGCACAGTTGCCTTTAAGAAGGTATGGGTATCTACGACCAGTTTGTCCTCGTCCAAATCGACATCTTCCTCCGGATCGATTTTCAGCTCAGGCGCAACCATACCCGCAATGCCGCCTACATTGGCATCTGCCTGAATCGCAGCTGTATTCTTACAGGAAACGACTCGCCCGGGCCCGCTCGCTCCCAGTTCATCGGAAATATCATCTACTGTCTTTTCGGGAACCTTGACAAGGTTTGTGATGGCGTCCTCTACCTTGCCCAGCTGTGCAATAATCGATTTTGTTGTACCATGCAGGTCTGTGTTTGTGCTTGATGCACCATCTGTCATCTGCCCAACGCGGTCATTGATAATGGTCAGCTGCTGATTGACATCATTCATAGTGTCCTTACCCTTATCGCCCAATGTACTCGTATATGCACGCAGGCGATTTTCGATGGTACTCATGTTGCTGTTGATTTGCCGCAGGCTGTTCATGGCATTGCTGCTATACGCCGCCGTATCGGAATTTATCGTGCTTGCAAGATTTTCCAGCTTTTCCAGCGCGCGCTCTGCATCTCTGAGCGACTGCTGTATCTCATCTGCCGACTGGCTGATACCCCATTGTACGTTGCCGACCATCAGCTTTATGGCATCGGTTGCATCTGCAAGCGCCTTTTTGACACGCGCAAGCCGAGCAGAGGGATCAATGGTGCCAAGCTGCCGTAAGGCTTCACTGAGCTGCTCCAGCTTATCGGTATCGCTTCCGCCTCCTGTCAAGATATCAACAACCTGTTTGACGAATCTGTCGAGACGCTTTAGATCGTCCTTTGCCCCTTCCAGCTCTGCCAGTGCATCTTGGATTCGTTCATGTGCGGTCGAGGTCGCAGAGTCCACCTCGTCAATTGCGGTCGAAACGCCATTGGTCAGCGTATAGGGGATATCGATCAGATTTTTCCGCACCTTCTTCAAATACTTAATAACCTGTTCCAGATTTTTACTGGTTTCCTGAATGAAGGCGTCGGAATCATTGATAAGTCCATCAAGAGAAAGGTTGATTGACTGTGCAGAAACATGGATATCTCCCAGCATTGCATCTGCGTCATCGATTGCCTCCACGCCTGCGCTGTGTGCGGTGTCACGAATTGAGCTCATTGCATCATTCATGACCTTAAAATCGTCTATCACATTGCCGGTAGCGTCTGAAACCTGATCGGCAAGCTGATTGAGCAGCCCACTCAAGCTATCGAGCGCACTGTCCAAGTCATCGATTGGCTTTGTGCCATAGGTCTTGTCAATATAAGGCTCAAACTGCCCGACAATACCGCCAACGTCTTTCCGTCCATACACCTTTCCTTGGTTTACGCAGGAAATCACACTGCCGTTTTGCATTCCCACAATACCGCCGGTATTGTATCCAACGTGCTGGTATCCGATTTCCCCCTTGTTCGTGCAGGCGCTGATCACACCACTGGATTTTCCCGTGATGCCGCCGGTATTGGTCGGAGACTGATCTCCATCAGTATTGACAGAGCCTTCATTGATACAGCCTTGAATGGTACCCTCACTGCGTCCGGCAATGCCGCCTGCATTGGTGCTGCCTGTTACAACCACCTGACTGAGACAGTCAAGCACCACGCCGCTTGCCTCATTGACGCCAACAATACCGCCAACACTCTCGTCTCCTGTCACGGTTCCCTTGACCGCACAGGAACGGATCAGACCTTCATTGCGTCCGGCTAAAATGCCCAAGCCCGATTTTGTTCCTTCCGGCTCTACCGTACCCGAAACGGTCAGGCTGTGTACAGATGCGCCGGATTTGATATAGCGGAACAATCCACGGTCAGAGCCCTTGCCCCGACTGTCATAGCCCGTAATGGCATGATGGTTTCCATCAAATGTCCCGCAAAAGACGGGAACAGACACCGAACCATATCCCGACAAGTCAATATCCTGATCCAAAATAACCGTCAGACCCTGTGAATAGGTATTGGTTGCACAGTCCTTTGCAAATGCCTTAAATTCACTTGCGCTGGTGATATGAATGGTACGCGGATTGGTGCTTGCCGCCAGCGCAGGGACAAGCGGTGCTGCCATAAGTAAGACTGCAATGCCCAATGCAGACAAACGTCTCAGCTGGTTTCTCATTCCCTTTTTTCCTCCTCTATATGAAACGCCGGATCTGCTGGATCCTTTGGAATTGGCTTCTTGCTCTCGATCATTGCATTGACATCACCGTGGATCACACCACGGATCTCTCCATCTACAAAGCCCGAAACATGACCGCGGATATGTCCATCGACGCGCATGATACCGCCAGAAAAGCGCTGTTTCCGGTCAATATTCAGCGTGATTGCCGTGCGCTCGATCAAGGTATCACCCAGAAGCAGCAGCTGCGGCAGCACAGTCATAACGAGAACAATCGAAGTCAGGGTTCCGCGTCCCAGCGCCAGCCCCAGTGAACTGATGGCAGGGTTTGTGGAGATAAAGCCAATCAGAAATCCGGAAACCGTCATAATGGAGCCAGAGGTCAAAATTGTCGGAAAACTCTGGTTGAGGGTTTCAATGACCGCTTCATGCCGGTCCATTTGATTTTTAAGTTCCATATATCGGTTTGTAATGACGATTGCATAGTCGATGGTTGCACCCATCTGAATTGAGCTGACCACGAGATAGCTGAGGAAAAACAGATTGGTGTCCATGATTGCCGGAAAGGAAAAGTTAATCCATATACTGCCCTGAATGGTCAGAACGAGCAAAATCGGCAAGCCTGCGGATTTGAAGGTAAAGAGCAGAATAATCATAACGAACAATGCAGTCAGCACACTGATTTTCAGATTATCGTCCATAAAGGATTGGGAAAGATCCTGTGCATTGGTCGAGTTGCCCACGAGGAGCACATCGTCCCCATAATACTGCTCTGCAATTTCGCGCATCTGCGCAAGCAGCGCAAAGGTTTCCGGACTTTCCTCTGGTACATCTGCAATAAAGACCAGACGCGACCAGTTATCACCTTGCAGCTGCGGCAGACCAATATCCAACTCCTCCTGTAAATCTTTGACCTTATCCTCCTGTTCTCCCTCCAGCTTGAACACACCCTTATCCATTTGTTCACACAGGAATTGGAAGCTGTCCACCAGCGGGATTTCGTAATCATCTGGATTTTGAAAAATTGCACCGTACTCCTCATTTTGCAGTCCATACGCCTGATACAGCAGACGCGCATGCTCGATATCTACCCCTGCAAGCTCTGCAAACTGACGCGGCTTGAGTTTGTCGGTCAGCATATGCCCCTCGGCTTCGGTATTCGCAAGCCCCTGTGCCTTATTGATTTGCGGCAAACTGCTGATTTCATTTAAAATCTTGCCTTCCTTTTCATAATCGCCGCGCGGGACGACCAGCGCAATCAAATTCTGATTGCCAAAGGTTTCCGAAATGCGGTCAAGCGCAATACGCTGTTCGGGTGGGTTGCCTGTGTCAATGACATTTTCTGAGAAACAGTATTCACACTGTCCGGACAGATAGATGCCGCCGACCATCAGCACAAGAAAAATAGGCGGCAGCACATAGCGCAGCTTGACAACAGCCTTTCCCACGAAGCTGATACGCGGCACCAAATTGGCATGGCGTGTGCGCTCAATGCCCTTGCTGAACAGCATGAGCAAGCCCGGCATCAAAAGGAATACGGTGAGCATGCTGCAAATAATACCCTTTGACATGACTGCACCCATATCAAAGCCAATGCGGAACTTCATGAGCATGAGGGCAACCATGCCGGAAATGGTTGTAAGGCTTGACGAAGAAATTTCGACGATTGCCTTGGAAAGCGCTGCAATATCCGCTTCTCTGGCGGGCTTTGTTTCGCGCTCCTCCATATAGCGGTGACAAAAGATGATTGCATAGTCGATTGCCAACGCAAGCTGGAGCACGATTGCCACGGAGTTTGTAATAAAGGAGACCTCTCCAAACCAATAGTTCGTGCCCATATTCAGGACGGCTGCGACCGCGAACACAATTAAGTATACCGGAACCTCCATATAGCTTTTGGAGGTGAACAGCAGCACCAGAATAATAACAATGGCTGCCACCACCAAGATAATCCCCATCTCACTTTGCAGCTGTGCAGAGGTATCCAGACCAACCGGCGAACTGATATATGTATCATAGGGCGCAAGTGCCGCCTTGATGCTGTTCATTGCCCTTATGGATTTCGGATCATCTGCCTCCCCATCGAAAGTGACCGAGATACGTGCTGAGGAACCCTTATAGTGCTCCTCGGTGTCATCGAATTCGACACTGGACACACCATCAATCGTCTCGATCTGGTCCGCCATTTTCTGCGCTTCATCTAATGTGATATTGGTAAGCATAAACTCACCGGAACCCAGCGTTGTGAATTCCTCTTCCATCAGAGTCAATCCGCGGCGGGTCTCGGTATCAGCTGGCAGATATGTGGTAATATCATCGTTGACCTTTACCTTTCCAACTGAGCTGGCACAAAATAGGACAGCCGCCAAAAAGACCAGATAAATCGCCTTGCGTTTGTCCACAATGAATCGTGCCAAACGCATCATAAAATCTTCAGACTTGTGTTCTTCCGACATGAACATACAACCTTTCCTAAGCGTCCCCAAGGTACGCCCTATTGATTTTCGTACGATTTTATCATACCTGTTCTATTTCCAGAAAACAAGCACCTCACCCGTGACAGCCTAAGCCCCTTGTTACATTTTGGGACAAATCCAGAAAATTGTCCCAGAAAATTATCAATCAGATGACAAAACCACCGGTTACACCAAGCACCTGTCCCGTAACAAACGAGGCATCTTCCGAGCATAAATAGCGTATGGTGCGTGCAACCTCCTGTGCCCTGCCCAGACGCCCAAGGTCTGTGTCTGCCGCAAGCTGCCGCAGCACCTCTGCATCATGAATCTGGTTCATTTCTGTATCGATTACCCCGGGCGCAACACAGTTGACACGGATTCCGGAGAGTCCCAGTTCATGTGCAAGAGACTTGGAAAGTCCGATCAGCCCTGCTTTTGATGCCGCATAATGGCTTTCACACGATGCACCAGTCTGTCCCCATACCGACGAAACTGTAACGATTGCGCCCTCCTTCTCGTGTACAAGGTCTGGAAGTGCCGCCTGTATGGTATAAAATACGCTGCGCAGATTGTTGTCCATGACAAAATCCCAGTCCGCATCTGTCAGGTCACAGAACATTTTTTGTTGCGCGACCCCTGCGTTGCATACGACTGCGCCAATCGCTCCCAAGGTTTTTCGAATCTGTGCTGCACACGCATTGACCTGCTCACGCTTTGTCAAATCACAACGGATTGCCAAAGCCCCTGTTTGTGCTGCCACCCGCTCGGCGTCCTCTGTCCGGCTGTGATAGCAAAATGCCACTTTCCAGCCCGCTTCTGCAAATGCGTGCACACAAGCCGCACCAATGCCGCGGGACCCCCCTGTAATCCAAACTGTTTTGTTCATTGATATTAAACTCCTATGAAAAAAGCGGACAGAGCGTCTGCTCTGTCCGTGCGGTTAAATTGCAACAACCTGCTGTGCTTCAAACAGGCTCTGATTCAGATCCTTGGTCAATTCGAGGGCTTCCTCGATATCAATATCAACAATTTCTCCTCCATGGAGTGCAACCACGCGCTTGCTCTTGCCTTCTTCAAGCACCTTGACCGCGGCATGTCCCATACGGGTTCCCATGGTTCTGTCCTGCGAGGAGGGCGCGCCGCCGCGCTGAATGTGCCCCAAAATTGTCAAACGGCTGTCGATGCCTGTTGCATCATGAATACGGTCTGCGACCTCCTGTGCCGAACCATAACCCTCTGCCACAATAATAATATGGTGATTTCTGCCTTTAATGCGTCCGGTACGCATTTTTTCAATAACTTCCATTTCAAAGTCGATTTCGCGCTCTGGAAGCAAAATTGCAGTTGCACCGCAGGCACAGCCAACATTGAGCGCCAGATGTCCTGCATGGCGGCCCATGACCTCAACAACGGAACAGCGTTCATGAGACTGCATCGTATCTCTCAGCTTGTCGATACAGTCAAGTGCCGTATTGCAGGCAGTATCGAAACCAATGGTGTATTCCGAGCAGCCAATGTCGTTGTCAATGGTTCCCGGGACACCAACGCAGGGCACACCCAAACGAGACAGGGCGAGCGCACCACGGAATGTACCATCACCACCAATGCAGACCAGTCCATCGATGCCCATATATTTACAGGTATCCGCAGCCTTTTGCAGCCCTTCTGGTGTAAGCATTTCCTTGCATCGCGCAGTGTAGAGCATGGTACCACCCTTTCGGCTGATGCCATCTACGCTGCGGGCAGCAAGCTCTATAATGTCACCATTGATCAAACCGCTGTAACCGCGGCGAATCCCGAGTACGGAAATCCCATGTGCCGATGCAGTGCGCACAACAGCGCGAATGACGGCATTCATGCCCGGCGCATCACCGCCGCTTGTAAGCACGCCAATCCTCCGAATTGGTTTCTGTTCCATAACTGTCCCTCCGGAATGTAATTTCACTTTTGTGTCCGTCACAAATCGTGTGATCTTTTGCGGACTTTGTTTTATTATAACATTTTATGTACAGAAATACAAGCCGATTGCCATGTATCAATTCAGCGATTGTCCGGCTTTGCGTCAGCAGATAAAAAAGACAGCCATGGAAAATCCATAGCTGCCTGATTTTTTATGCTTCGTCAGAGGATTGCTCCTTTTCGAGCAAGTCATCGCGGAAACCGTTATAGACCACGCCCGGTTCGAGCTTTACGCCCTTGATGGCTGCAAGCTCTGAAACGGTTACAAAGGCAAAACCGCGATCCTCGAGGGTATCCATTGCACGGGTAACACCCTCCAATGTACATTCACGCAGGTCGTGCATGAGTACAATATCGCCGTCCTTTGCATTGGAAACGATTTTATCATAGATAATATCTGCGTCACGGTTCTTCCAGTCCAGTGTATCCAAACTCCAGTTGATGATTGGCAGACCACTTTCCTTCATTGCCTGCTGCACAGTATCATCATAGGCGCCGCCGACTGGACGCATTACCGTTGGCTTTTGTCCGGTATAGGACTCAATCAGATCGGTATTCTCATCTACTTCCTTGTGTACAAATTCACTCGACTTATTTTTGAGTGTTTTCATCGGGTGATTCATAGTGTGGTTGCCCAGCTCATGCCCTTCAGCCAGATAACGATCCATGTGCGTATGGAAGTCTTTAATACGGTAACCGCACATGAAGAAGGTCGCATGTGCGTTGTGTTCCTTGAGCGCATCGAGCAGACGTGCAGTCAATCCCTGAGAACCTCCCGTCGGGCCATCGTCAAAGGTCAGTGCAATGTAAGCATCTGCCTTGGGGATTCCCGCAAGGCTCGGCAGACCGGAAGCTGCTGCTGCCACTGCGTCCATCTGCATTGCATGCCCTTCCAGCGGATATCCCGTAATGGCAGTGATCCCTTCTGCGGGCTGAGAGTAGGACTTTCCAAGTGCTGCCGCGAGGTCACTCGCCTTACAGTATGGATCATCTTCAATCGTTGTGATAGAAAGATTCATTTTCTTTCCGTCTTTATGCAGTGCACCATTTTCATATTTCACACTGCCATTGCTGACCTCGGACAGTGCCTGCGCCGGAAAGTATATGCCATCATCTTGTTTTTTGATTTTCGCATTGTCAGGCAGATCCAGCTGATTTCCATTGACCAGAACAGAGGTCGCATCTTCTCTCATCACAATGCTGTCTGCAAGATACTGTTCTACGGAGTATCCCAGCTTTTCCTGCGCACTTGCTTTGAGCGCCTCTATTTTCTTGTCATCTGTGTCACCAATCACACAAATCACATAGCCGCCTTCAGCGGGCGGATAGTAAGCGATTTTTCCGCCAAGTGCCTCTGTAATGGCACGTCCCGGGACATAGAAAGAAGCTCCATTTCGTGTCGGCTTCACCGGCAAAGTGTGCTCCTGATCATCTACGCCTAGAATACTGGAATCGTCTTGCCGCAGCAGGATCGTTTTTTCCCCGATCGTCATCTTGAAGGTCTCGTTTTCAAAAATCAGCTGTCCGCCGAGTCCTTCCACCAGCGGCCGAATCGGAACCAACATATTGCCCGTTGGATCGACGTACGGGGTAATTGCATTTCCCTGTCCATCGTCCATTGTAATGACTTCGCCATCTCGGATTGCCATATTATTGTTGATCTGCAAAACCAATTCATGGCTATCCGGCTTCGGCGTAAAGGAGGGCAGACCCCCCTCTCGAATTGCACTGACTGTTGCCGGAATCATGGCAACCAATAGAACCAGAATCATCAGTGCTGCGCCTGTTTTCCATTTCATTATATCAAATCTCCCATCTCAAAATACAGTGTGTGTCCGCTCTTAATTATAGCATAGCTTTTTTAGAATATCGGTAACAAAATCGTTAAAGTTGGTTACAAATTCGTTAAAAATCGACTCTTATTTCTAAAAATGACAGCTTAACGCAATGCCTGCGGAACCACCTGCAAGCCAATGCCCAGCAGCCGCGGCCCTACATACGCTCCCAATGTGCCATCAATCTGCCCACGAATCACTGGAGTGTTGGGCGGCAGCCTTTCAGAGAGCTGCGCGGCAAGCGCATCTCCCTCCTCAGGGTTGCCGCCGTCTGCAGCCGCAGCAAGAAGCGGCACATTCTTCGGGCATGCCGAATCAAAAAGAGCAAGCATACGCTCAATCGCAGCCTTTTGCCCTCTGCCCTTTGCTGCATTGATAAGCTGTCCACTCTTTTCAAATGTAAGAATGGGTTTAATCTGTAAGAGTGTGCCTGTCATGGCAGTGATTTTGCCAATTCTTCCACCCTTCTGCAAATATTCCAACGTGTTGACACAGAAAAAGACCTTCGTTGTATCCAGCATCTCCGGAACAGCTTGTATCACCTGCTCCCAAGTACAGCCTGCCTGTATCATATATGCGCTTTGCAAAAGCGTCATACCGATGCCAAGCGAACCGCTGCCCGAATCAAACACATGAATATCAAGGTCGGGGTAATCCTCTGCCATCAGGCGCACCAGATTATAGGTACCGCTCAGCCCAGCGGAAAGATGCACAGCTAGGACATGCTGATATCCTTCTTCGCGAATCTGTGCAAACAAACTTTGTACCATCTGTACCGATGGCAGCGAAGTGACCGGCAGCTCTTTGGGAAGCCTCTTATAAATCTCATCTGCTGAAATCGTTTGTCCATCTAAATATTCCCCATCAGAAAACAAAAGACGCAGCGGCAGCACAAAGATGCCATACTGCTGACAAAGAGCAGGGGGAATATCAGCGCAGGAATCTGTTAGAAGGGCTATTCTTTGATGATTCATATCGGCTCTCTACTTTCAAAAATCTTCCAATGTCATACAGGTTACATATTCTGGTACGACCTCGCCTGCGGGCGGCTCCACCACATACCCAAACATATCATACCACTTTCCGCATGTTTCACATTGCCATGCAGTACGGGACTCCTCATTAGAACAATACATTTCATTACCACATCTACAATGCATGATAAACAAAACACTCTATCTCCTTTGATATTATATTCTATTTTTTCATTTTATGCGTTTTTTACATTTTTGTCAATCCATAGCGGCGAAAGTCTAATTTTTGTCGGGCATATTCCAGTGTTTACAAATTATTCATGCTCTATCCATGGTTTGGTGATATCTTGCCCCTTTGCTTTGCGTATAATAAAGCCATGGAACGGAAGAGCACAAATTTGTTCCTAATTTCAACAAACAAGGAGAACATTTTATGTATCGTTTGTATAGACTCTTTTCATCTTATGGATATGGTACAAATTTTATCCATGCACTTAGCTTTTTTCCGCAGCATATCCTTACGCGAATGGGTCTGGTTCCCGTTTTTGCAAAACATCACTAATATCGACCTTGCACGTTTGTCCCCCTTTTCGTGCGAGCCTTATCAGCCGCCTATTTAGGCGGCTGTTTTTTTAAAATATAAACATATAAATCAGGAGAAAAATGGCGGCAAGCAAAGAAAGCCGCCCAATGCAATGATCGATGACACCATCTGTCTGAATGGGCAAAAGCGAAATATGCCGCCGATAGAATGGCGATAGAAGCGGAATGCCCTTGGGTGTCATCGCATCTAGCAGCAAATGTGACAGTTCTCCTGCAAGCAAACCATAAATCGCCAGTCGTATGAGCGTGGATTGTCCTGCACAAATCAACAAGAGCAGCGAGACTGTAAGATAAAAAGCAGGCGTATGCAGCAGTCCTCTATGACGGAACAAACGGCTGGAAAAAAAGCCAAATATACCGAATTTTTGCGTTACCTTACTTTTTCGATGATCCAAATCTGGTAATACACCGCCAATTGCTCCAGCGGCCACTGTCAGTGCAGACGGAATCAGAGAGCAGTCCAGCGCCCACGCAAGGCTGGCACCAGCCAGTATACCTGTATATAAATGTGTTTTCCCAATCAAAAGCTATCGTCCTTTCCCTGCTTAAAACAGAACAAATGTTTTGTATTATTATACCCTTTTTTACAATACTTGACAAGAGATTTTCAAAACATGTCATTCTGTTAAAATAAGCTTTTTTTGAGATAAACACTGATATCACCTAACAAATTGAGCGGCTATATATCAGCCTTTCCCGTTTTCAAACACAACTGAGACAACAATAAAGAAGTGGTATATGATGAAACAATTGCTTTTCTGGACAACCACCACACTGTTGTTGATGATAGACTGCCCATGGCTGACAGTAAGATGATACCGGAATGGCAATTTGCCCTTTGCTGTATAACCTCCACATTCTCTGCTATATACGTTTTTTGCAGGAAAATATCCCAAGCAATTATAGGGACTTCCACTTATAGCTATGGGAGTATTTTTGACAGATGTATGGGAGGTTCTCAAAATGGGGAACTTTTCTATTATATTGCAATTGTCACCTTGTAATTAGCATTGTCGCTATGTCATGCAGTTCTCTCTCACAAAAAATCCTGATTTTTAGTTTCTCAAAAATAATATAAGATATAGCTTTTAGAATACTCTGATATATCGTGCAGCAGCTTGTCAAAGCTGGAACTCTGCGCATACGCGAGGTTTCCCTGCCCTTTTTGCGGCAAATATTTTTGATATTCGCTGTTGACAAGGTCATATAAGTCTGCTACTCTAATGTTAGAGGAAGTTGAAGGGTGTTCGCCTCGTACTGAATCTAATTCAGTGCTAGTCAATGCTGAACTGGATACTTCCTCCTTTTCTATGCTTTCCAGTTCCGGCACACGCCCATCATATGCGCCCGTATACGGATTTTGCACTCCATTTACATCAAAATACCGTTGTATCTCTTGTTGCAATCTTTGTTTTCCCACAGCATACTCTTTCCACAGAGAAACCGGTTCGCTTAGCGATGCGGTCAATGGTGTCCACCATGTGTTTTTCCACAGTACATACAGCCTCGTTCTGAATCACGCCAGTCTGCCTTGCAGTTACAGGTGTTTATTGCATTTGTGTTACAGTTTGCGTCTGGATATTGTTTCTGTTCTGGTTTTGTGCGATACTGTTCCCAACGGGAGCCCTGCTGCGCATAGTTCCTCCAACCGAAAGGTTGTTGGTAAGAGGCGTATTTACCAGAGCTTCCGTTATTTTTTTGTTTGCAGATGTTGTTCTTCCTATCCGATACTGCGTCTCACCGGAGGCGTTATTTTTTTCCCAGCAAAAGTGCCATTCACAGATTCTTTCGTAAAAGCATTGTCATCTGGAAAAATATCTGCTATACTACGAATAGAGCCAAACTTGATTCCGTCCAAAGGCACATCGGTGCCGCGGCTGTGGAACCATGCTTTGGTTCTTTTTTTGTCCGGATTTAAATACAATACAGACTCATCACTAATATTGTCCGCCCAATTGCGGCGAGCATGTATTGTATGGTCTCCATGCTGTGCCAATTCCAGAATCAACTTAGAATTATTCATATAAATGTCCGCATTACGAAGCCCTGTTTGAACCAACGAGCTCTCTTGTGATAGTTTTCCAATATGTATGCGTGATGACGATTCTAATTCCTGCCATCACGAGACTCGTTTCTGAAAATACTTATCTGGGTATAAATCCACCCACCGAATTTGTGCTATTTATTCTTGTTGGCATATACTGCGTCTCGCCGGAGGCGTTATTTTTTTGCCCATTTACGGAATTCAGCGCCTTTTGATACAGCTTTTCTGTTCGCAGGACAAACTTCTCCTCTGCTGTACCGCGCATGTCCACAGTATGCGCAGCTCTGTTTTCATCACGCCAGTCTGCCTTGTAGTTACAGGTGTTTATTGCATTTATGTTACGGTTTGCGTCTGCGGGTTGCTGTTTTGCTATTGTTTGGATATACTAATATTATTGAGATTTCCGAATGTGGAAGTAGACTGCGCCAAAAGGGTTGCGTACTTACCACTTGAAGCGGGAATCTCTTTTATTTTTGTGATATCATAAAATAAACGTCCCTTTTCTAAATTTGCAATATTCACAAATCCATCAAATAAATGTCCTCCAGCAATAAATTTCACTTTATAATAATCAAATCCCAATGTAGCAACTGCATGATTCTTTTGATCTTTTGCCCAGTGAGAATATTCTGCTGTATCAAACAAATTATTTAATTCTGGAGCTGCACGCATCTTTCCCTCATATTCTAACGTATGTACATCAATAGGATTTGAAGGATATGTATATTCCTCAGCTTGTTTTGCTTTAAAACGTACAAGATCATTTTCTCCCAACGGCAATACTTGACCTTTGAACTTCTCCAGCAACACCTTGCGCGCAATCGCCGAATAGGTTTGCACTGGTTTGCCATCAAAAACGTCCTGTTCAGTATCAATCACTGTAATTTCCTCTCCATCTGGTAATGTTTCAATCCTGTACTGTATCTGACCAGAGGCGTTATTTTTTTGCCCATTTACGGAATTCAGCGCCTTTTGATACAGCTTTTTTATTCGCAGGACAAACTTCTCCTCTGCTGTGCCACGCATGTCCACAGTATGCGCAGCTCTGTTCTCAATCACGCCAGTCTGCCATAGTTACAAGTATTTGTTGCATTTGTGTTACAGTTTGCGTTTGTGGGTTGCCTGCGCTCTGATTCTGCACTATACTGCTATCAGAAGAAGTCCTTTGGACACCACTTTGAGCGCCACTCACAAAGGGTGAGTTGGAAGAGCCGCGACGGTGCATTGGACTTCTTTTTTCTGGATTTCCAATGCTATACACAGTATCGGTATCATCATTCACATAATCTCCTAATCCGTCGTTCACACCTGCTGAAAAGATAACGCGGCAACAGTCTCCGTTTTCGTCCTTGAAATATGTTGTGAAGTAATCAAAGCCCTGTTCGCCAATATCGTTTGCATGTTTGCCATCTTTGTCAGCCCGCCACTTCTTCCAATGTGCCGTCTCGATCAGTTCATCGATATGTCCGGCAGTGCACTGAAAAATCTTATTTTTTCCTGTTACTCAGGGTAGTATAGATTCAGACAGATTGGAACAAAAAATCCGTTTCAGCGCTGTACACACCGAGACGGAAGAAAGCACGAGATTAAGGCGTTTGAAACCGCAGCAGGTGCAACCCAAAAACGCATAAAAGAGACAAAAATGGCAGCAAACAGGAGATACAAATATAATACGCAGAGAGGTAATATAGTTTAATAAAATACAAAAAAGAACCGTTGAAAGGTTTTTTATACCTTTCAACGGTTCTAAAAATTTGGAGCTGTTGAACAGATTCGAACTGTCGACCTCTTCCTTACCAAGGAAGCCATGTTTGCATGATATTC
>JAGZIW010000020.1 GCA_018366035.1 Butyricicoccus pullicaecorum
TCCGGAAGGGTTTGCGGGGTGTGTTCCAGACATACAAAGGTGCAGCTGCCGGTTAAGCCGCCGCATTCGTCTGTATGTGTCTCGTGATGGCTGCAAAGACGGGAATCTGCATACTCCTCCGTGGTGGACGTGTCGGGGTCCAGTGCCTGTACGGGAGGACTTGCAATTCCAAGGAGCATCACAGCCGACAGGACCGCTGAGACGGAGCGCTTGGTGTGAAGGTTCATACATGTATCCTCTTTTCTTTCATAAAGTAAAAAATATAACAATTATATTAAATATTATCATATCGTACTACTGGGTAAGTGTCAAGGGAATCGGCGGCTTTTTCTGGAAATTATGGGAAATAAAGGGAAAGGATAAAAATTCTGCTGTTTTGGGCAGCAGGATTTGAAAGATTTACTCTCCGCAGTATTTGTGCAGGGTCTGGCGAACGGCACCCTTTCCGGCGATCAGCTCGCGGAAGTATTCGGTCACCTTGTCTGCAACACCGACTTCATACAGGTTCACCCCGAAAATCGGCTTGGAGGACAGAATGGGATAAAGTTGTGCTTCGGTTACCTTTTCTGCACCGAGCGTAATACCTGCAAGGTGCTTTTGCAGCATTTCCAGATTGGGGTCTGGGCTCAATTCGAAAGGCTGTCCATTGTCATCTACGCCAAGCAGGTAGCGCAGCCAGCCGGCCAGTACCAGCGGGATATATTTGAGACGGCAGACACGATATTTAGGCAGAGGGGAATCATAATATCCCTCGAGCGTCTGTCCAAAGCGGAGTGCCAGCTTTTGTGAGGTATCGGTTGCGATACGCTGCGGGGTATCGGGCATGAATGGGTTCGGATAACGCACGGACAATGCCTCGTGCAGATATTCGTGCGGGTCGAGAATCCCGGGGTCGGAAACCATGGGCATTGCCTCAAGCTCACTCATTCGGGTAATGAGGTTTACAAGGTCGGTATCCTTCATTTCGTCATGGATTTTGGTATATCCGAGCAAACAGCCAAAGATAGCCAGCGCCGTATCGTTCGGGTTGAGGCAGGTGCAGCCCTTCATGCGTGCGGTTTGGGATACGATGTCCGAGCGGGTAAAGATGACGCCAAGCTGCTCAAGCGGCGGGTGACCCATGGGGAAGTTGTTTTCCAGCAGTAGATACTGCGGTTGTTCGGTGTTGACAAAGGGGGCTGCGACGGTGCCCTTCTGGGTTTCGAACGGCATCATGCCGTCAAGCCCGTCCTCTTTGAGACGCTTTGCGATTTCCGGATCGGGGTGCGGTGTGATTTTGTCAATCATGGTCACAGGGAACGTGATTTGCTCGGAAAGATAGGAAAGCTCTGCTTCATCAATCAGACCGGCAGCCTTCCACGCGTAAGCGATTTCCAGCATCGACCAGCGCAGGCGCAGGCTGTTCTGCTGGCAGTTATCCATAGAAACGAGCGCAATCGGCTGACCGCATGTGTGCATACGGTGCAGACACAGCGCGGTAATACGACCGAGCAGGCTGATTGCCTTCGCTGGCCCGTTTTCCATATCTGCGGCAATATCAGGATACAGGTTCTTGTCGTTATCGCGCAGGGGATATGCCTTTTCGGTCAGGGTGAAAGAGACCATTTGCAGGCTGGGTGCTGCAAAGATTTCCTGTACACGCGCATAATCTGCGGACAATGCCAGTGCCTCTGCAATGGAGGCAACGACTTCCTTTTTAATGCGGCCATCTGCATAGAGTGTAACAGCAACACAGAGATTATCATACGCTGTGTAGCAGCGTTCGATCAGTTCTTCATCAAATGCCTCACAGCAGATGATACCAACATCGGTTAGTCCGGCATTGAGCATGCGCTGTGCCAAAACAGCCGGAAATGCACGAAAAATATTGCCGGCACCAAAGTGCAGCCAAGTGGGAGCGGCTTTGGTATGTGCGCGCATTGCAGGGATATCATAATGCGGCATGCGGTAGCTTTCCCAAGCGAGTGTATTCTGCAAACTTTCCAGATTCAGTTTCATATCGTTTCACCAATCCTTTTTCATATAATGGTCATGGTACATTTATTATAGCAAATACCACCTGTCTACGCCAGTACTTTTGCACAATCTGCAAAAAAATCACGGCTTATGCGCAATAGACGGCGCAGATAGAATGTGTTACAATCAATGTGCACGGAAAGGAGAGTTGATATGCTTTTATCAGCCGAGCACATTGAAAAAAATTATGGAATGAAGCAGCTCATTCGTGATGCTTCTCTGTATGTAGATACCGGAGACAAGGTTGGAATCATTGGCATCAACGGCACAGGAAAGTCCACGCTGCTGCGCATTTTGGCACAGGCAGAGGAGCCGGACAGCGGCACGGTACAGGTATTTCCCAATGTACAGATTTCCTATATGCCGCAGAACGCGGACATGAATGATCGGGCAACCGTATTGGAACAGGTCTTTCTGGGCTTGTCACAGGAATATCGGGAGGTTGCCGCGTATGAAGCGCGCACGATGCTCAACCGTTTGGGAATCACAGACTATGATAAAAGGATTGGAGAACTGTCGGGCGGGCAGCGCAAGCGTGTGGCGCTGGCGACCGCGCTCATACGTCCGGCAGACGTACTGATTTTAGACGAGCCAACCAACCATCTGGATATGGAGATGGCGGCATGGCTGGAGGAGTATCTGCGGCGCTTTGCAGGCGGTATGATTCTCATTACCCATGACCGTTATTTTTTGGATCGTGTGGTCAACCGGATTGCAGAGCTGGAAAACGGCAGACTGCACAGCTATGAGACAAACTATGCGGGGTATTTGGAATACAAAGCCGAGCGCATGGAGATGGAATCGGCAAGTGCGCGCAAGCGGCAGTCGATTTTGCGCCGCGAATATCAGTGGATTATGCGGGGCGCGCGTGCCCGCGGTACCAAAAGCCGTGACCGCATTGCGCGCTATGAAGCGCTGCGCGATCAGGAGGAACCAGCGCAAACCGAAAATATCCGAATTTCCGCCCTGTCCGAGCGCATGGGGCGCAAAACGATTGAATTGGAACACGTCTGCAAGACCTATGGCTCACAGACCGTGATTGCAGACTTCTCTTATCATCTGACACGAGATGATAGGATCGGCGTTATGGGGGTCAATGGTGCGGGAAAATCGACCCTGCTCAATTTGATTGCCGGTCGTCTCCAGCCGGACAGCGGTACTGTCTCTCGGGGGCAGACCATACGCATTGGCATGTTTTCCCAAGAGGGGCGTGAGCTGGACCCAGAAATGCGCGTCATTGACTTTATTCGTGAGATTTCCAACAGTATTCAGACTGCTGAGGGGACGCTTTCCGCATCGCAAATGCTGGAACGCTTTCTGTTTTCCGGAGATCTTCAGCACCAGAAGATTGGAAAGCTGTCGGGCGGAGAAAAGCGCAGAGTATATCTGCTGTCTATTCTGATGGAGGCACCCAATGTGCTGCTTTTGGACGAGCCAACCAATGACTTGGATATCGAAACACTGATGATTCTGGAGGATTACCTGACAGACTTTCGTGGAATCGTCATTGCGGTATCCCATGACCGCTATTTTCTGGACAAGATGGCAAGGACGATTTTTGAGGTGTGCAAAGGCGGGCAGGTGCGCCAGTATACAGGCAATTTTTCCGATTATCTGCAAAAGCGCCAGCCGCTGGAAAAGCCCGAAATTGTTCGGACAGAAAAAGCGGAAAAGACAGAGAAATCAAGCACCAAGCCGCAGAAATTGAAATTTTCCTTCAATGAGCAGCGGGAATATGCAGCCATTGATGCTGAATTGGAGGAAATCGCAGACAAGATAGCAGATTGTGACACACAAATCGCGGCATCTGCGAACGACTATGTGAAACTTCAGGAGCTTTTGGCGCAAAAGGAGGCGCTGGAGCACTTACAGGAAGAAAAAACCGATCGCTGGGTGTATCTCAATGAACTGGCGGAGAAAATCGAAGCGCAAAAATAAAAAACATGAAAAAAACAGCCCTCGTTTTCGAGGGCTGTTTGCTTGTCTGGGAGGAAACTGGGTATGCTTACACGCAGTCTGCCGCGTCTGCAATATCCTTGGACAGCTTGAAGCGGCCTACCAGATTTTTGAGGTTTTCTGCTTCGTTTGCGAGCTCAATACTTGCTGCGGAATTTTCCTGCGTTGTGGCGCTGTTGTTTGCCACGACACAGGTGATTTCATCGATGCCGTTCATGATATCCTCAATGGAGGTGGTTTGCTCGGCGGTTGCTGAGGTGATGGACGCGACCGTACCTGTGACCTCCTGTGCCAGTGTAATGACCTCGCGCAGCAGAGACGCGGTCTGCGCCACAATTTCGGTACCGTTTTTGACGGTATCCTGAGACTCCTGCACCAGAACAGAGGTGCTCTTGACAGACTCGCTGCTGCGGTTGGCAAGGGCACGGACTTCATCTGCTACGACAGCAAACCCTTTGCCTGCGGCACCGGCACGTGCTGCCTCGACTGCGGCGTTCAGTGCCAGAATGTTGGTCTGGAAGGAGATATCCTCAATCGCCTTGGTGATTTTTTCGATGCCGGCAGAGCTTGCGGAAATCTTGTCCATTGCCTGCACCATTTCCTGCATTTTTTCACCGCAAAGTTCGATTTGTTCATGTACCTTGTCTACCATTTTTCCTGCATGGGCCGCGCTCGAGGCAGTGTTTCCAACGTGCTCAGAAACCTGTGCAACGGTTGCACTCAGCGAGTGCATGGAATTGTTTTCTTCCATAGAGCTGTGCGCTAAAAACTCGGTGCCGTTTGCCATCTGTGAGGAGGCTGCTGCCACATGATCTGCGCTTTTATGGATTGTAATGACCGTGCGGTTGAGCCGATATAGAATGGTGTCGAGCGCTTCTCTGATGGCAAGGAAATCACCGTTGAAGGCAGTGTCGCAGTGAATATCGAGATTGCCGTTGGAAATTTCGGAAAGCTCAAATTGGATTTCGCTGATATATCCCTTTAGGCTGTCTGTCATGTAGCGCATGCTGTCGGCCAGAGAGCCAAGTTCATCGGGGGAGGTATAGTTGATTTCGGTGGAAAGATTGCCGTGTGCAATCTCGAAGATTTGATCCTCCAGTTCCGAAAGCGGGTGCAGCATACGCTTGTTGACAATGCGCCAGATGATGGCAATGCTCAAAAGGTTCAGCACTAAAATGATAAGCGTAAAGCCTTTGATTCTGGCGATTCTGCGTGCGAAGAATGCCTCGGCTGCATTCACGGCTTCGTCGGACAGCGTGAAGAAATGTTCACTTTTTTGGTACAGCGCCTGTGAATCGTGCTCGCCGTCGCCATGGATCATCTGCGGTTTCAGGTCGGTGCTCCAGTAGTCCTGCATGTTCTGTACCTTTTCGAGGAAGGCACGGTCGTTTACCTTTGCAAGAGACAGCGATGGATCTCCGTTTTGCAGGGCATTCATGATTTTCTCTGTGTTCGCGATCATCTCCTCAACTGGCTGATCCATGAGGTGAAGCTTTGTAATACGCTGTGCACTGCCGCGGACGAATCCGGCAGCATTTACAATGCGGCCGTTATTTTGGTTTCTGTTGAGCATATAGAAAAGTATTCCGGAGGCAGAAAGCCCGAGGACGATCAAGGAGGACAGAATGATTTTCATGAGTTTGTGAATTTTCATCGACGATACTTCCCTTCTAATAAAACAATCATACAATAATAAAATCATGCGGGAGGACGAGAAAACGATGCTTTGCGAATCGAAACGCACCAAGCCTTGGCGGCGTCCGATGGGGGTTATTTGTGGTAAAGACGTTTGGTCTGGTGAACCGGTTCGCAGGTCAGATTCATGCCGAGCTTTTTGAGTACATTGTCGTCCACCTGTGCGAGAATGACGGTGGAATGTATCTCACAGCCCTTGAGTTTGGGCAGCTGGTCGAGTGCCAGCGATGCCACTGGATTGGTGGTTGCGGAAATCGAGAGTGCAATCAGTACCTCATCGGTGTGCAGACGCGGATTGTGATTGCCAAGTCCGTGGGTTTTGAGCTTTTGAATCGGCTCGATGACAAGCGGGGGGATAAGCGGCAGCTGCTTTGGAATTTTTGCAAGGTGTTTGAGTGCGTTGAGAAGGGCTGCGGAGGAGGCGCCGAGCAGAGAGGAAGTCTTGCCGGTTACAATCGTGCCGTCAGAAAGCTCAATTGCAGCAGCCGGATTGCCTTCGGTCTGCTCTGCGCGTGCCAGTGCCGCCGCAACGACAGGACGGTTTTCTGTGGAAATTTTTGCCTGCTGCATGAGCAGCTCCAGCTTGTGCACGGTGGTTTCATCTGCGCGGCCCTCGCGCACCTCGCAGCATGCCTGATAGTAGCGGCGAATGATCTCCTGACAGGAGGCCTCTCGGCAGGCAGCATCGTCTATGATGCAATTGCCGACCATATTGACGCCCATATCCGTTGGAGAATGATAAGGGCTTTCGCCTGCAATTTTTTCAAAAATTGCATTGACGACAGGGAAAACCTCTACATCGCGGTTATAGTTGACGGTGGTTACGCCATAGGTTTCCAGATGGAAGGGGTCAATCATATTGATGTCATTGAGGTCGGCAGTCGCTGCCTCATACGCCAGATTGACTGGGTGCTTGAGCGGCAGATTCCAAATGGGGAAGGTCTCGAATTTTGCGTAGCCTGCGCTCACGCCGCGCTTATATTCGTGGTAGAGCTGGGAAAGGCAGGTTGCCATTTTGCCCGACCCGGGCCCCGGGGCGGTAACGACAACGAGCGGGCGCGTGGTTTCGATATACTCATTCTTTCCATACCCGTCATCGGATACGATCAGCGGCACATTGCCGGGGTATCCGGCAATGGGATAATGGGTGTACACCTGCACGCCAAGGGAAATCAGTCGACGTTTGAACGCATCGGCAGCTGCCTGTCCGGAATACTGTGTGATGACAACCGAGCCGACATATAGCCCGATGCCGCGGAACGCATCGATCAGACGCAGCACATCGACATCATAGGTAATGCCGAGGTCGGAACGCACCTTGTTTTTTTCAATATCGCCAGCGGAAATGACAATCACAATCTCTGCCTGATTGGACAGATGGGAGAGCATACGCACCTTGCTGTCCGGCGCAAAGCCGGGCAGCACGCGGGAGGCGTGAAAATCATCAAACAGCTTGCCGCCAAATTCCAGATACAGCTTTCCCCCGAACTGCGCAATTCGCTTTTTGATATGCTCTGACTGCATGTCCAGATATTTGTCATTATCAAATCCGATTTTATTCATAAGAACAGGCCCTTCCTTTTTCTGACACAACAAATGTCGATAGATTCATATATACATAAAATTATAAAGTGTTTAGTGGGTTTTTACAACTACAAATCTATTACAACTCTATAAATTTATAACAAGAAAAATATGTAAGCAGCGAAAAAGCTGGGCGATACGTCTGCGGCGGCGGACAGCGTGGGACTGTGGCAAAATATAGGGGACTTTCCTTGGTATTTGGCAATCGGAAAGGGCTTTATATAGCATGAAACCTGTGAAGCTGGTCAGGATGCGGGAAAAGGGACAGCCGAAGTCCATGCGGTTTCTCTTTGTGCTTTGTTGGTACAGCTTGGTATGAGCTGGCGCAGGGCAGGGACGGATTATACAAAATAGAGCGGGACTATTTATGCAAAATATACAATATAAATCCCTGCTGTTTTCGGAATGGTGCGAAAGGCACAATTGTTTTTGGGGATTTGGAACAAATTTTTTATAAAACTAACAAATGATAAGCCCGAATATTACAAGGAATTACAAGCAGAAGGCTAGAAAGAACATCAGAATATGAACAAGAATTTATAAAAATGCCAAGGAAAAAGCGGAAAAGGCACAAGGCACGGAAGAAGCAAAACAAAACCCCTCATTTTTTTAACAGAAGTGCATAAATGAACAAAGAAAAATTAAGCATACTTACAATAGTGCACAATCGGCTTGACAGCGCCCATGGAAAGACTTAAAATATAGACAATGACCTGTTGGTTTTGCAGGCGAAATTTTAGTGTTCCGCACAAAAATGCGGGACATGAAAGAAAAGAGAGGTTAGCATTATGAAAGTGAAGAAGTTGATGGCGGCAGCTCTTGCCGGTTCCATGGCACTGACTTTGGCAGCTTGTGGTGGAGATACGCAGGGCGCGCAGGGAACAACAGATGGCGGTAGCAGCACAGCAGAGGGTGAGGGCAACTACAAGATCAGTGTGATCCTCAAGACAACAGCTTCTGAGTACTGGGGCTATGTAAAGGCTGGCGCAGAGGCGTACAGCAAGGACAACCCAAATGTAACAGTTGAGGTTAAGGGTGCTTCTTCTGAGACCGCGTATGACGAGCAGCTGTCTATTATCGAGACCGATATGAATGCAGCTTATGACGGCTACGTTATCGCACCGCTGCAGGCTGACATGGTAAAGACCATGATCGCTGGCAAGACCAAGCCGATCGTTGCGGTAGATACCGACATCGACGCACCAGAGGTTCTGTCTTTCGTTGGTACCGGTAACGAGGCTGCTGGTAAGCTGGGCGGCGCAGCAGCAGTTGATGCTGCAAAGAAAGCTGGCTGGACAGACATCAAGGCAATCGAGATCTGCGGTGTACAGGGTGACTCCACAAACGAGTCCCGTAAGGCTGGCTATGCAGCTGGCATCACCGAAGCTGGCGGCACATTCCTGATGGAAGAGACCCAGTATGCAGACGCAACCGCTGACAAGGCAGTTGCTGCAATGGAAGCAATCATGCAGAACCACCCAGAAGGCATTGCAATCATCTGCGCAAACAACGACGATATGGCAATGGCTGCTGCTCGTACAGCAAAGTCCAACCCGAACTATGCAAATACCGTATTCCTCGGATTTGACGGCATTCAGTCCGCTTGCACAGCGATCCTGAACGACGAGCTGACCATGTCCGTTGCACAGGAAGGCTACAACATGGGCTACAAGTCTGTGGAAGCTGTTGTAAAGAGCCTGCAGGGCGAAACCGTTGAAGAGTTTATCGACTCTGGCGCAAGCGTTGTAGATAAGAGCAACGCACAGGAGCGTCTGGATACCCTGAAGGGCTATCTGGCATAAGGAACCTTCGCATAGAAACATAATGTCTCCCCGCCCCATTCCTTTGGGTCTGGGGTGGGGAGTCTTGCTTTTTTGAGGAATTTCTATGGACGGAGCGTCAGTCGTGGGGGTATAAACACGATGAAGATCGCGCCGAGAGCGATTTTTGAGAATTTGCTTCGCACCCCTATCTCGGAGAAGAACAGGTGATGAATCGATGAGTGAATATGTAGTAGAACTAAAAAATGCAATGAAGCTCTTCCCGGGCGTTGTTGCACTGAATAATATGCACCTGAATGTCAAGCCGGGCGAAATTCTTGGCCTAATCGGCGAGAATGGCGCGGGCAAGTCTACGCTTATCAAGGTATTGACAGGTGTACATCAGCCTGACAAGGGCGAAATCTATGTCGACGGTCAGCTCAAGCACTTCAAGGATCCGAACGAATCCGCTGCTGCTGGTATTGCGTGTGTATATCAGGAGCTGAATATTGAGCCGCTGCTCAGCATTACAGATAACATTTTTATCAACAAGTGGCTGAAAAAGGGCGGACTGCTCGATTACGATACCATGCACAAAAAGGCGAAAGAGGTCATGGCTTCTCTCGGACAGGATATTGATCCGCACAAGCCGGCCGGCACCTTTGGTATGGGCGTACAGCAGATGATTGAGATTGCAAAGGCAGTTTTGATTGATGCAAAAATGATCATCATGGACGAGCCAACTTCTTCTCTGGGTGAGAAAGAGGTTGAGCAGCTTATGAAAACCTGTCGTGACCTCAGAGACCGCGGCATTGGTATTATGTTCGTATCTCATAAGCTCGAGGAGCTCTTTACGCTGTGTGACCGCGTCACCGTTATTCGTGATGGTCAGTTTATTGAAACCCGCGATATCAAGGACTGGGACAACGATTCACTGATTACCGCAATGGTTGGACGCAGTCTGGACAATCAGTTCCCAAAAGAATTTGGTCAAAAGAGCAAGGAACCTTTCCTCAAGGTAGAGAATCTGCAAGAGGGCGGCGTGCTGTTCGGCGTTGACTTTGAGGCATATGGCGGACAGATCCTTGGATTTGCAGGTCTGGTCGGTGCAGGCCGTACAGAGACCATGCGTGCAATTTTTGGCGCCGACGCCATTGACGGCGGTACCATCACCATTCGCGGCAAGCAGGTACATATTAAAAATCCGCGTCAGGCAATCAGGGAAGGCATTGCGTTCCTGACAGAGGACCGTAAGGGACAGGGTCTTGTGCTTGCACAGACCATTCGTACCAACATGATCCTTGCAAACATGAAGGGATTCAGTAAGGGTCCGTTCTTGGACGAAAAGAAGATTCTTGAGACCGGTGAGGAGCATATCCGTTCGCTGCGTATCAAGACACCGTCGATTGACGAAATTGTAGGGCAGCTTTCTGGTGGTAATCAGCAGAAGGTCGTTATTGGCAAGTGGGTCAATACAAATGCGGATATCTTTATCTTTGATGAGCCGACACGTGGTATCGACGTTGGCGCAAAGGTTGAGGTATACAATGTCATGAACAGCCTAGTCAAGGCAGGCAAGTGTGTTATCATGATTTCGTCAGAAATGCCGGAGATTTTGGGCATGAGTGACAGAGTTATTGTCATGCGCGGCGGTAAGGTCATGGCAACAGTAGATCGTGACAGCAAGCATTTCAATCAGGAAGATATTATGAAGGCTGCATGGGGAGGAACATTAGATGACTAAGACAAAGAAAAAGGGCGGCAATGGCGTATCCCTTGGTACATTGCTCGCGCTGGTGGTGCTGTGTGTATTGCTGGCAATTGCATCGCCAAACTTCTTGAAGTTTGATAACATTATGAGTATCCTGAAGCAGACCACGTTCAATGCGCTGGTTTCAGTGGGCATGCTGCTCTGTCTGATTACCGCAGGTATCGACCTGTCCGTTGGTGCAAACGCAGTTTTCTGCTCCTGTGTAATGGGTATGATGGTACAGAAGGGCATGACAAACGGCTGGCTGATGCTGATCGTTGCATTGGTTGCCGGCGCTCTGGTTGGCTGGATCAATGGTATGCTGCTGACACGTCTGCACCTGCCGCACCCGTTCGTTTCTACCCTTGGTATGAAGAACGTATTGTGGGGCGCTGCGCTTTTGGTAACTGGCTCGCAGATGGTTTCCAACTTCCCGACAGAGGTTACTTGGCTGGGCTTCGCAACGATTCAGGGCTTCCCGATTGGCTTTATTCTGGTTGTTCTGCTTTACATCGGTATGCACGTATTCCTGACAAAGACTGCACTGGGCCGCTCCATCTACTGTGTCGGCGGCAATCCGGAGGCAGCTCGCCTGTCTGGTATCCATTCTGCAAATGTTCTGACATTCTGCTACACCTTCTCCGGTCTGATGGCAGCACTGGCTGGTATCGTATCCGTTGGTCGTTCCGGTATCTGTAATGGTGCTGCAGCAATTCAGCCATACGATACCGACGCAATCGCAGCCTGCATCATCGGCGGCGCATCGTTTATGGGCGGTAAGGGTACCATGGCTGGTACCATGGTCGGTGCACTGATTATCAGTGTTTTGCGTAACGGCTTTGCCCTGCTGTCCTTCTCCACCGCACTCCAGAACGTCGTGCTGGGTCTTGTAATTATCCTTGCCGTATTTATGGACGTTACCCGTGAGCGCATGGAAGCAAAGGCACGCCGTATGGCTGCTGCAAATGCTGCAAAGTAATTTGTAAATAATAAAAAGCGGACGAACCCTTTCGGTTCGTCCGCTTTTTTGTGTTTTGCTTTTGGCGTTTCACTCTTGATGCGCCTGTTGGTTTTTTGCAAGGGCTTCGCGTTCGGCAATCAGTTCACGTACCAGTGCACAGGCGTTCCATGAAATATTGGTCGGTGTAACCACCGCCTTGAGCCGAATCCCGCCAGCCTTTCGAATGTCTGCCAGCAGGCGGTCAAGCTGCTGGTTGGTAAACTGGTAGAAAACCACCATTTCATCGTGAAAGACAGGCTCTTGGGTGGGTGCAGCGTCTGCAAATTCGTCGTGCCCTAAAATATGACCAAGCGGAAGTGTGAATTGCTCCGGAGCGATCTCTCGTATGCGAATCCCTGCTTTGATGCAGGCTGCCTTGAGTTTTGGCGCCTTGGCGGGAGAGAGATTATAGCATAGGAGCATGGCATGATTTGGATTTTTCATAAAGGATTCCTCTTTTTTTTATGTTTTTGTTCAGTATACCCTATCCGGCGCGATAAGACAAGAAAAACTGGTGCGGTATCAAACCGCACCAGTTAAGAACTTTAGAATTTGCTTTCCTTATCGGAAATAGTTTACGCCGTTTTCAAAGAGCGGCTGATACTTTTGCCCATAGATATTCTTTGCGACATAGGGGCTGAAACGCTCGGTGTGACCCATTTTACCCAGCACACGCCCGTCTGGAGAGGTAATGCCCTCGATTGCGCACAGAGAACCATTTGGGTTGTACGCGATATCCATAGATGGATTGCCGGCAAGGTCGGTATACTGGAAGGCGACCTGACCATTTTCAATCAGGTGGTCGATTTCTGCCTGCGGTGCAACAAAGCGTCCTTCACCGTGAGAAATTGCGATGGAGTGGAGATCCCCCACATTGCAGGAGGACAGCCAAGGACTCTTGACCGACGCCACGCGGGTGGTGACATAGCTGGACTGATGGCGTCCAATGAGGTTGAAGGTCAGGGTCGGGCAGGATTCATCTAAATCGCGAATCTCGCCATAGGGCACAAGGCCGAGCTTGACAAGCGCTTGGAAGCCGTTGCAGATACCCAGCATCAGACCGTCTCGCTTTTGCAGCAGTTCATGTACGGCGTCCTTGATGCCGGGGCCGCGCAGGAAGGAGGCAATGAACTTGCCCGAACCGTCCGGCTCATCGCCGCCGGAGAAACCGCCGGGAACAATTACCATCTGTGCACGGCGGATTGCGTCCTCAAGCTGTGCCGCAGACTGTGCCAGCGCATCGGCAGAGAAATTGCGTACAACGATGATTTCAGCCGCACCGCCTGCATTTTCTACCGCACGCGCAGTATCATATTCACAGTTGGTGCCCGGGAATACCGGAATAACAGCCAACGGCTTTGCATGCTTCACAGCAGGCGCGGAGACGCTGCGCTCGGTGCAGCAAATGGTGCGAAGCTGGTCGTCCTTTGCGGGCGCCTGTGTTGGGAATACCGATTCCAGCGTACCTTCCATGGCAGATTTCAGTTCGGAGAGAGCAATCACTTCGCCTGCCAGTGTGATTTCCGGCTGTGCGGTGGTGACGCCGATTTTCCAGTAAGCGGGCAGTTCCTGCGTAGATTCTACAACGATGCCGCCAAAGTTCTTGAGGAACAGCGCATCGTTCGGGAACAGCTTGTCAAAGGCAAAGCCGATATCATTGCCGACGCTCATCTTGCAGATTGCCTCAGCGACACCGCCGACAGACAGCGCCCATGCAGAAACGATGGTGCCGGAATGAATGAGGTCGGTGATTTCCTCCCACATGGACTTGATTGCCTGATAATCGGGAGCGCCGTCCTCTGTGTAGGCTGCGTCAAAGAGATATACGGAATGTCCGGCAGCCTTAAACTCTGGAGAAATGAGGTTGCTTGCCTCCTCTGGTGCAATGGCAAAGGAAACCAGTGTTGGCGGTACGTCCATATCGTCAAAGGAACCGGACATGGAGTCCTTGCCGCCGATGGCACCAAGACACAGCGCTTCCTGCGCGGTATATGCGCCAAGCAGAGCCGAAAGCGGCTTGCCAAAGCGCTTGGGGTCGCGTCCGAGGCGCTCAAAGTATTCTTGGAAGGTCAGATAGGCGGTTTTGTAGTCACAGCCCGCAGAGACCAGCTTTGCAACCGATTCCACAACAGCGGCAGAAGCGCCGAGGAATGGGTTTTGCTCGGTGTAATAAGGGTCAAAGCCGAACGCCATGACCGAAGCAGTCGAGCACTGCCCGTGCAGCGCAGGCAGTGTTGCTGCCATGACCTGCGCGGGGGTCAGCTGATTTTTGCCGCCAAATGGCATAAAGACGGAGTTTGCACCAATCGAACCGTCAAAACGCTCGGTCAGGCCGCGCTCCAGACAGATGCCAAGCGTTCCTGCATGATGCAGTATCTTTTCGCGCAGGGTGCTGCCATGTGGAGTCATTTCGATTGTGGGGGCTGGCATTGCGGGTACGACCGCATCTGCATGCTTTGCACAGCCGTTGGTATTGAGGAAATCGCGGGAGACATCGGCAATCAGCTTGCCGTTCCAGCGCATGCGCAGCCGGTTTTCGTTGGTGACCACTGCGACAACAACGGCTTCCAGATTTTCCTTTGTAGCCTCTGCAATGAAGGCATCTGCATCTTTGGCGCGTACAACGACTGCCATACGCTCCTGAGACTCGGAAATGGCAAGTTCCGTACCGTCCAGCCCGTCGTATTTCTTGGGCACGGCATTGAGGTCGATATCCAAGCCGTCCGCGAGCTCACCGATTGCAACCGAGACACCGCCGGCACCAAAGTCGTTGCAGCGGCGAATCATGCGGGTGACATTGCCGTTGCGGAACAGACGCTGAATCTTGCGCTCCTCGGGGGGATTGCCCTTCTGCACCTCTGCGCCGCAGGTCTCGAGAGAATCCTCAGTGTGCTTTTTGGAGGAACCGGTCGCACCGCCGCAGCCGTCACGACCGGTCTTGCCGCCCAGCAGGATTACAATATCTCCCGCCTCCGGCACCTCACGGACGACGTTCTCGACCGGTGCCGCGCCCACAACAGCGCCGATTTCCATGCGCTTTGCAACATAGCCCGGGTGGTAGAACTCATGAACAAGACCGGTTGCAAGGCCAATCTGGTTGCCGTAGGAGGAGTAACCGGCAGCCGCTGTGGTGCACAGCTTGCGCTGCGGCAGCTTGTGCGCCATGGTTTCGGAGAGCGGCACGGTCGGGTCGCCTGCACCGGTCACGCGCATTGCCTGATAGACATAGGAGCGTCCGGAGAGCGGGTCGCGAATGGCACCGCCCAGACAGGTTGCTGCACCGCCAAACGGCTCGATTTCGGTTGGGTGGTTGTGTGTCTCGTTCTTGAACATCAGAAGCCATTCTTCCGGCTTTCCGTCTACCTGTACGGTCACGCGAATCGAGCAGGCATTGATTTCCTCGGATTCGTCCAGATTCTTGAGATAACCGCGCTTTTTGAGTACCTTTGCAGCGGCAGTGGCAATGTCCATCAGGGTAACCGGACGCTTTGCCGCCTTTTCTTCTCCATAGACCTCGACACGGGCAGCCATATATTGGTCATACGCCTTTTGTACCATGGGGTCGTCAAAGGTCACATGGTCGATTTGGGTGAGGAAGGTGGTGTGGCGGCAGTGGTCAGACCAGTAGGTATCGACCATGCGAACCTCTGTAATGGTGGGGTCGCGGTGTTCTTCCTCGCGGAAATAGGTTTGCAGGAAGGTCAGGTCGTCCAAGTCCATGGCAAGTCCCATGGACTGCTGCATTTTGGACAGTGCATCTGTGTCCATGCCGATAAAGCCGGAAACCACAGCGACTTCGGTTGGAACCTCGTAATCGGTGTGCAGGGTGGACGGTTTGTCCATGGACGCTTCCCGCGCTTCTACGGGGTTAATCAGATAGCTTTTAATCTGCGCGAGCTCTTGTGCGGACAATGCGCCCTCCAAGACGTAGACCTTGGCGGCAGCAACGGCAGGACGCTCACCCTGTACAAGCAGCTGGATACACTGTGCACAGGAGTCGGCACGCTGGTCAAACTGTCCGGGCAGTGGTTCGACGGCAAGTACGGTATGCGGGCCGGCAGATGCAGGGAAGGTCTCATCATAACAGACGTCTGCCATCGGCTCAGAGAATACAATACGCTTTGCCTCAGCGTATACAGCTTCGTCCACACCCTCGACATCGTAGCGGCATAGATAGCGCACGCCGGTCAGGGAATGGATCTCCAGAAGATTGTGCAGGCTGTCAAACAGGCTGCGCGCCTCAACATCGAAATCAGGGCGCTTCTCGGAATAACAACGATAAACTGCCATTTCGGACTCCTTCAGATAGAAAATGAAATTGTTTCATGGTTCTGTTTCGATAATCGCAGAAAATTGGTCAAACAATCAAGAAAATTGATTGAATAACCAAAAAAATGGAGCGATAGAACAGAAAATCCTACTACTATCATACCTGAACCATGCGCTGTGCGCAAGCGATAATCTGACAAAACCGACATTGAAATTATAAGGATATCGTGTATAATTTAATCAAAGGGTTGGGAGTTTTCAAAAAACAGCGAAGAAAATCGCGGCAATTTTCATGTTCGAAAAGGGATTTGCCGCGGGACACAAACACGAAGGAGTGTATGATAAATGAAAATCAAGCTTTCACCATCTATTCTGTCGGCGGATTTTGCAAACCTTGCACGCGATGTGGAAATCGCAGTCCGTGCCGGTGCGGAATATGTACACGTTGATGTGATGGACGGGCATTTTGTGCCCAATTTGACCATTGGTGCTCCGGTGGTCAAGGCATTGCGGGCGGCAACCGATGCCGTGTTAGATGTACATTTGATGATTACAGATCCGGACCAGTATCTCGATGACTTTATTGTGGCAGGCGCAGATATCATTACGGTGCATTGTGAGGCAAATGGCGATACGAAAGCACAGCTGCAAAAAATCCGCGCAGCAGGCAAAAAGGCGGCTTGTGTCATCAAGCCCAAGACACCGGTGCAGACGGCAATCGAACTTTTGCCCTACTGTGATATGGTCCTCCTTATGACCGTAGAGCCGGGATTCGGGGGTCAGGGATTCATTCCCGAGTGTATGGACAAGATTCGCGCTGTACGTCAGGCGATTTCAGAGGGCGGTTATGCGTGTGAACTGGAAATCGACGGCGGCGTCAAGCAGAGCAACGTAGCAGACTGCATTGCGGCGGGAGCAGACGTTATTGTGGCAGGCTCGGCTGTCTTTGGCGGCGATATTACGGCGAATGTGCAGGGCTTTCTGGACAAGTTTGCAGAAGGCGTACAACAGGCAGGCTGGACAAAGTAAAAAAGACGAACCGCTCTGGTTCGCCGCAGATCAAAAACTGTACTTTGGTTGGCAAGTCCAACCGGATTTGGAAAAAATATGCCAGAAATCGCGCGTTTATGCGCGGTTTCTGGCTTTGTTGTGTGTAGAAAAATCACGTCCGTGGAACAAGCGGGCCTTTTTTCGCTTATAAAAATTTGACCGCCGTTCCGTAGGCGAGGATTTCAGCCGCTCCCTGCGTGATTTCAGACGAACTGTAACGCATACCAATCACTGCGTCCGCGCCGAGACGCTCGGCGTCCTGAATCATGCGGTCGGTTGCGATACGACGGGTTTCGTCCATCAGCTCGGTGTATTCATACATTTCGCCGCCTACGAGGTTTTTGAGACCTGCCATAAAGTCACGCCCAAAATTTTTGCACTGCACGGTACTGCCGCGCACCATTCCCAGCACGGTGAATTTCTGCTCAGGTAAGGTTTCAATCGTTGTCAGCAGCATGATCGGTTTCCTCCTTTTGATGGGGTTGTTCGGTCTGTGTTAGATGCTTTTCCAGCCATCGGGAGATGTCCCCAAAGACATCGAGCCGGTTGGTTTCATTCAGGATTTCGTGTCGTCCGTCTTTATAAAAAATGATATCGAGATCCTTCTGCCCTGCGGCGCGATAGAGCTTTGCCACGCGGCGCACTCCGTCTCCGTATCCGCCCACGGGATCGCGGTCACCGGAAATGAGCAAAAGCGGGAGGGAATGCGGTGTGTTGCGGAAGCACCGGCTATGGTTGGCGCGTTCTACCAGCGTGAACAGGTCTCGGAAACCGGCGGCTGTGAAAATAAAATTGCATTTGGCGTCGGACTGGAACATCTGTACAACATTGGGGTCACGGCTGAGCCAGTCAAAGGTAGAATGTGGCTCAGGAATCTTGCGGTTGTAATTTTTGAACGCCAGATTGGACAGAAACGAGGAACGGTAGGTCATGCCCTTGGAATGGGCAACCGAGTTTGCTACGCGCACACCTGTGCGTGCAAGCGGGTTAGGGCCTGCCGTGCCGCTTAAAATACAGCCGCTCAGGCGATCCCCGCAGCTTGTGAGATAGATTCTCGTAATCAGTGAGCCCATGGAGTGTCCCAGCACAAAATAGGGAAGGTCTGGATAGCGCGTCTGCATGATATCGGTGAGTTTCTGCATATCCTGAATCAGAAAATTCCACCCGTCCCGCACCGAGAAAAAGCCCAGTTCATTGGTGCGCGGGGCAGAGGCACCATGACCAATATGGTCATTGCCGCAAACGATAAATCCGAGTGAGCATAGATATTTGGCAAACATGGTATAGCGCGAAAAATATTCACACATGCCATGGGAAATCTGGACGATGCCGCGCAGTTCGACGCCCTCAGGGGTCAAGATATAGTAGGTCACATTGGAGCGGCCGTTGGAGCTTTTGAAAATATTTTGCGTACACCTAATATCCATTGTGATCCATTCCTTTGGTTTTGAAAAATGCGGATATACAATGTCCGTATTCTTATCA
>JAGZIW010000021.1 GCA_018366035.1 Butyricicoccus pullicaecorum
AAGCAATACGGGAGATTGTACGGCACACTTCATCAGAGAAGAAGTCCTGCGGAAAATCGTTCTCAATCGGATATTTGCCGTAACTGCCATGTTCTATGATGACATCACTGCTTTTATGGAACTGATACAGAAACAACGGTTTGATGAAGCAGAAAAGGACATGAAACGCAAACGGCGTGAGGTCGGACAGGCAAAGAAGCGGATTGCAGAACTTGACCGGATTTTCAAGCGGATTTATGAGGACGACATCAACGGCACAATCAGCCATGAGCGGTTTTTGAAGCTGTCCGCAGAATACGAAGCAGAGCAGAAAGAACTTACAGAAAAGGTAAAGGCAGAACAACAGGAAGTCGATACCTACGAACAGAATAAAAGCGATTTTGACAGCTTTGCCGCCATTATCCGCAAATATGTGGGAATAACCGAATTAACGACCACTATCGTTAATGAATTTATTAAAAAAATCGTTGTCCATGCGCCGGAGAAGATAGACGGTAAGCGTTTTCAGAAAGTAGATATTGTCTTTAACTTTGTGGGGGAAATCCATTTGCCGACTGACCCGCAGACGGAACCGAAAGAAGCTAATAAACAGGAAAAGACGGCATAGCCCTTGAACGGGGCTATACCGCCAAATTGAAAAATATACTTCCTTATAACCTGAAACCCTTTCTTTTTTCGGGCTTGTAATACAGTATATCTTATGAACTACAAGAGAGAATTCGAGCGCGGGCACTTTACGAGGAGGGTGAGAGCGTGTATAATCAAGACAAGAGAATACGAACGGACGAAGCTGGACAGCGTTGGATTTGCTGCCCAAAGTGCGGCAAGAAGTTTATGCCAGTCAGAGCTGGCACAAGGCTGATTGAGTTCCCGCTGCTGTGTCGTCTGTGTAAACAAGAGTCCGTCATCGACTACGATGGCGTGCGCCTGAGCCTGAGAGCCTGAGCCGACTAACGAGAAATACACATGAAGTGTATCTATCGTTGGTTGGCTCTTTTTATTTGCCTGCAAGGAGGTGAGCCGATTGGCGGAGTGGAAAAGCTTGGAAGTTCTGGTCTGCGAGTATATCGAGGGACAACGCCGCTTAGACAAGGCGATTGCACGAAACAGGGCGAAAGCCAGCATGGAACCGAATCGGCGAAAGCGGCTCGACCTCGACCGCCAGTGTGAAGATTTGCGCACCATGCGCGGGGAGCTTGCGTACAGCATCGTGCTGATGCAGAGGTATCTCAATGGCAAGTAAACCCCTCAAGCCTTGTGCAAAGGCTGGCTGTCCGAACCTGACACGAGAGCGATACTGCGCCGTGCATACTGCTGCGGCAAAGCTGCGGAAAGCAAGCGTAGACTGGCACAGCTGGTATGCACTTCCCGTCTGGAAGCATGATTTGCGGGTCAATCAGCTTTTGCAGGAGCCGTTCTGCCGTGCATGTGCCGCCAAGGGAGAACGCACGAAAGCGACTGAAGTCGATCATGTGATACCGCATCGTGGGTGTTGGTCACGATTCATCGACCGGCACAACCTGCAAAGCCTGTGCCATACCTGTCACAGCCGAAAAACCATGCAGGAACTGCAAAAATCTTTGCGAGAGATGTAGGTCGAGGCTACGTCACATGTGCGGCACGTGCGTGCGCCTGCGTGTGCCTGTGCGCTGGCGCAGTCCAAAGCACACCCCCCACCCTGAAAAACTTTCCAAATTCGGGGTGGCAAATACCGCGTGGCCCTCTTCCGTGTGAAAAAGTCCCCCATCGGACAAAAAACAAGGAGTGAATGAACAATGCCAACCCCTGTCAGTACGCTGGATAACATGACAAAGCACTTGACAAACGAGGAAAAAGCGGCACGTCTTGCAGCAGAACAGGCGCTAAAGCGGGAAACCGTCAACCTGCAAAAGCCGAAATTCGTCAGTGGTGCCGCTGCCAAGCTATGGGAACAGACCATTGACCGCATGACCGGCATTGAACTGCTGGACGACTTAGACAGCGAGGTACTTGGTTTGTATTGTGACCAAGTGGCGCGGCGCAATGAGCAGGAGAAACTGCGGCGCAAGCTGATGCGCACGATTGCAAAGTGCCATGAGGACAATGCAGAACAGCTGCTATCCTTGCTGGATCAGGCAGATAAGCTGGCGCGTTCTGTGGCAGCACTGGAGCGTCAGATTCTGCAATACGCGGACAAGCTGGGGCTGACCCCGTCCGGTCGATTCCACATTGCCCGAAAGCGTGCGGAGATGTCTCTGTCAGACCCTGATGAGGATTTGTTTGGATAGTATTTGTACAAGAATCTGCCCATTCTGCAACCAGTTTGCCGTCTGTGAAGTGCTATTGCGGCGGATTGAAAGAATCCACGAGTGCCCGCATACGCGATTGAAACATATTGTGTCCAAATTGGACACACAAAAGACAGGAGGAAACGTCCATGAAAATACATTTTGTCGCGGAAGAACTGCCAGCGACCTGCAAGGCTTGTGATATGCCTGACCCATACGGACTGCGCTGCACCCTGACCGGACAGCCTGCCAGCGGTCAGACACGTCCGGCACATTGTCCTTTGGAGCGCCTTTCAGATTTGCCGCTTGCCCAAAAGCAGGAGCAGCCGTGAGAAAGTCAAGCGGATTGCATCATGCCTGTGCGGTCTATGCCAAAAGGGTTGTATCCGGCAATCTGCGGCAGTATTGCTGCAAGTGGGAAATTTTGGCGTGCCAGCGGCATTTGGACGACTTAAAGCGGCAAGGTACGGACGATTTCCCTTGGATATTCGATACCACCCGCGCTGACCGTATCATTCGCTGGTTCCGTCAGTGTATTCAGGTACGCGGACCACTCGCCGGACAGCCAATCGAACTGCTCGACTGGCAGGTGTTTGACCTATACAGCGTGTATGGCTGGGTACATCAGGAGACAGGCGCACGGCGATTTGGACGCACATACAACAAACGCGCACGCGGCAATGTCAAAAGCACCGAGAAATCCGGACAATGTTTATACCACATGTGTGCCGATGTCATCTATCCCCCATACCAGCCGGAACTTGCACAGTTTGAAACAGAGCCGGAGGTGGAGTGCGCAGCTGTAGACCGTGAACAGGCAAAGCGTGTCTATGGCGATGCGAAAAAGATTGCGGCAAGGTCTGCACAGATTGCCCGCCGCATGGTACTCAAAAAGACCACTGCCTATCACAGGGAGCGCGGCGGACTGCTGCGTCCGCTGTCCAAAGATACCAAGAATAAGGATTCTGGCGCACCCAGTTACTTCGTGGTGGACGAATATCATGCACATGAAGGCTCAGAAATTTATGACTTGAGGTTCAACTCGTTCGGCAAGCGCTTACAGCCGCTGCTTGACGTTATCACCACCGCCGGTGATGATGCGGAGCACAAACCATGTTACAAAGAAGAACTGTACTGCAAGCGTGTCTTGCAAGACCCCGAACTGTTAGACAAAGAACAGCGCTATTTCATCATGATTCGGGAAATTGACGATGGTGATAACCCGCATGATAAAAGCTGCTGGGTCAAGGCAAACCCTATTTTGCGTACATACAGTCCCCTCGCACTGTGGTGCATGAGCAATGCCATTGAAGTGACCAACAATTTTGGAGATATCAAGCTGTCCAAGCGGCACAAAGATGATACCGAACGAATTGACCCACTGGCGGCAACGCTCAATGCGCTGGCGCGGCTGCTTGTGCGCATTGATCAGCCGAAAAAGCGCACGCTCAGTGAAAAAATTGAATCCGGCGATTTTGGTATGTAGGGAGAGGAGAATATGCGAAAGTTTTTGGGAATTGCTGCCGATGGCTGTGTCCTTGCAGGCGGCTGGTTTTTACAGCATGCTGCATTCTTGGTCGCGCCGGCACTGGGCTATGCGGTATGGGCGCTGCTTCTATGGCTGGCTGCCGGCATGGTTCTGTATTTGCTGAAAGGCGGTGATGTGGATTGATTGTAGATAGACTGGTTCGCAGAGTGCATAACGCCAGCGAATCCATACATTTGACGTTAGATGACCCCACAGGCTGGGATATCAAGCATGCCGGTGTCAGCACAAGTCCGGAACATGCGCTCAAGCTAAGTGCAGTCTTTCGCGCCGTGGACGGAATCTCCAATTCGATTGCAAAGCTGCCGCTCTACATCATGGACGAAACCACAGGGTGGGTCATCTATCTCTGTCACATGGTCTGCCGCCAGTGATCCAAACGGAAACTTGGAGGGCTACCGGCTGGAACGCCAATGGGACGGTAAGGGCAGCTGGACACAGATTTATCAAGGCTCGAATTTGTCTTATGCGGAAACGATCCCGAAAGGGACATATCAGAGTGTCGCTTACCGTGTGCGAGCGTATGACAGCTTCGGTGAGACATCGGGCTACACTACAAGCCCTGTCCGCACCATTGACAATAATTTAGCACCAGTTATCCAGTGCGATTTGTCCGGTAATCTAGGCGATAAGTCAGAGGGATTTGTAGTTCCATACACAGTCACCGATGCGGAGAATCATGCTGTTACAGTCACAGAACGAGTAGGAAATTTAGTGAAACGGACATATTCTGTAACGCTTGGTCAATCAAATTCGTTTCAGATTACCGGAGACTATTTCCAGAAAATTTTGAATGGAGAACAAGCTGCTGAGATTATTGCCACAGACACCGAGGGCAAGTCCAGTACACTCAGCCTGACGTTTACCAAAAAGGTGCACCGTGCATCTATCATGCTTTCTGAGCCGCTGACAGTAGAGAATCCTATCACGGTCTGTGTGATTAAGGTGGTTGGCAACATTCCAGAAGATGCGGAATTTAAGGTTGAAGTGGCAAACAATTTAGGAGATGAGTCCCCTGCATGGGAGGACGCCACGGACGCTGCAAAGCGAGGCATCAACCATGTTTTCAAGAACAAAACACAGGTGAACGGCTGGAAATTCGGGTTTCGTGTCACGGCAGAACGTGGTGCATCAGACACCGCAGGATATATTACGTCAATTCAAGGAGGGTTTCAGTAATGGCAGTTGTTTTTCACTCTACCGAGGGAGAGCTCCTCCCGACACGCGAAGAACTGAAAAAGGAAAATGAGGAATTGAAAAAACAAGTTCTCGACGCACAGCTTGCGCTGGTTGAATTGTACGAAATGATTCTTCCAGCAACACAATGAATCTCATGAAAGTATCAATTCTTTTCAGAATGGCATTGTTAGATGCTATCTTACGAATGTTTTTTAATAGAAAGGAAATAGAAACGATGGACGTAATTTATGCAACTTTGATTCAGGAAGGCTACAAGACAATCAATGATGTAAAGCCAGAGTCTATGCGTGAGAAAGTACGCAAAATTCTAATTACTCTGGGTTTACCTGAGCTGGCGAATCCTACGGAGTAAGGTGATTTGTATGGTATTACATCTAACACAAACAAAAGCCGCCCTGATGGGCGGCGCGGCAGTCATTGGCGCATGGATTAGTGAACTGTTCGGCGGCTGGGATACGGCAATTGTCACGCTCATGCTGTTTATGGCGCTCGATTACATATCCGGACTCGTTGTTGCAGGGGTATTTCACCGGAGCGACAAGACACAGTCCGGCAAGCTGGACAGCACTGCATGCTGGCAGGGACTGCTCAAAAAAGGAATGACGCTTGTTGTGGTGCTGGTGGCTACGCAGCTGGATAACGTGCTGGGTACGTCCTTTGTGCGTGAGGCGGCTGTCATTGCATATATTGTGAACGAGACCATCAGCATTATTGAGAATGCTGGCAGAATGGGGCTTCCAATCCCTGATACAATTATGAAAGCGGTAGAACAGCTGCAAGGCAAGACAACGCAAAAATAAAAAACGTGTCCAATTTGGACACAGGGGAAGGAGTAACATTACTTGAAAGGAATTGATGTGAGCAAGCACAATGGTGCTGTAGATTGGGCAAGTGCTGCCCATGCAATTGACTTTGCCATTATCCGCGCCGGATATGGAAAAACCTATGTAGATCCATGGTTTGAACGTCATCTGACGGGGGCAAAGGCAGCAGGGCTGCGCGTGGGTGTATATCATTACAGCTATGCACTCACGGTGCAGGACGCGCGTGCAGAAGCGCGGCATATGCTGAATATCATCAACGGCAGGAAGTTTGATATGCCGATTTGGTTTGACATGGAGGACGCGGACGGCTACAAGAAAAAGCATGGATTCGCGTTTAACCGCGCCAACATTTCAGCAATCACACAGGCGTTCGTTGATACAATCCGCGCCGCTGGTTACCAGTGCGGCGTATATGCTTCTAAGAGTTGGTTTGATGACTACATCAAGGTGGACGCTGATGCCATCTGGCTGGCGCAGTGGGCAAGCAAGCCAACTTATACGGGCAAGTTTGATATCTGGCAGAACAGTGACCGTGGAAATGTGTCGGGTGTGACCGGCAAAGTAGATACCAATGTTTTGTATACGCAGTTTTGGCAGAGCGAATCTAAGGAGGACGAGGATATCATGAAGATTTATAAGCATACTGACCAAATGCCCGAATGGGCACAGGGGACGTTCCGCCGACTGATTGATGCGGATATTGTTAAGGTGGACGCGAAAGGCGAAATTTCTGTGCAGGAATCCAGCGTGCAGCCAATGGTGTATTTGGATCGGCTTTGCGGTGGGAAGATTGAGGAGCTGTCAGCAATCATGAAGGCTAGGTGACGCCTCAAGTGACGATATCAATCTGCTTTTAGGAGTGCAAATCTGTTCTGCCCAGACAATTGTCTGTAAACTGTACAAGGCTGACTTCTGAATAAAGAAGCGTAAAAAGATGCGAAAAAACCAGCTATAAGTGTTTTATAAACACTTTATAGCTGGCTTTGATTTGGAGCGGATGATGGGAATCGAACCCACACGACCAGCTTGGGAAGCTGGAGTTCTACCACTAAACTACACCCGCGTGATATCTATTATTTTAGTCAGATATATTGGGTTTGTCAAGATATTTTAAAAAAGTTTGGTGCAGAAACCGAGTAAGAGCATACAAGAGCAGAGGCAGACGCTGTCAGATGTTCAACTGCGCACCAAAGGCTTAAAAAGAATTTATGCAGAAAAATCTAGGGCTTGTAATTTTTGCTCGCTTTGTATATAATAGTAATATTGATTTGAGGTAGGAGGTGTTTTATAGATGCTGAATAACTATGGCGCGCTGCTGAGCTCGTTTCTGCCGCTTGTTATCATGGTGCTGATTTTTTATTTTCTGCTCATTCGTCCGCAGCGAAAGCGTGACAAGGCTGAGCGCGAGATGAGAAATTCGATTCAGGTTGGAGATGAGATTTCAACCATTGGCGGTTTTATTGGTAAGGTTGTGAGCTTGAAGGAGGATACCCTTGTCATTGAGTCCTCTGCTGATCGTACAAAGCTGAAGCTGTATCGCTGGGCGATCCGCGGTAAGGAAGCGGCTCCGGTGGAGAAGGTCGAAGAACCGAAGGCATAACCTGATGCCCTGCCGAATAGCTTTGAGGTAAAGTCATTTGGGCAGGAGGGAATTCGAAAATGAAACAGAATGATGTCAGACCCATGGCTGGCTTTGTGCTGGGTGCATCTGTGCTATGCGGGTTTGTGCTCACGCTTTTGAGTATGTCTATGTGTGCACTGGCTGTACTCATGGGCAAGCTGCCGGCTGAACAGATTGACCTTTGGGCAGATCTTTGTCTGGCTGTTGGCAGCCTGTTTGCCGCATTCTTTGCGGCGCGGCATGCGCATAGCTGGCAGCCCTTGTGGGGGCTTGCAGCAGGGGCGCTGCTGTTTGGCTGTCTGGTTCTTTTGAGTCTCGCGTGGTTTGGTGAGCCGGTGCATTTTCCGCGCCTGCTCATCAACGCGATACTAGCCCTCGTCTGTGCGGCGGGAGGCGGTGCGCTCGGTGTAAAACGGCGCCGGCGCAGGAAACATAGAAAATAGAAACGGGAGGTACATTATCATGACCCATATCAAGACCCTGACTTCTGCAACTTTGAAGCAGACTGCGGCACATGGCGGCTGCGGTGAGTGCCAGACTTCTTGCCAGTCCGCTTGCAAGACTTCTTGTACGGTTGCAAACCAGAAGTGCGAGCACAGCAAGTAATTTTACCATTCAACTACGAGGCGTGCCGGACAGGCGCGCCTCATTCTTTTATATCTGAATTTCCGGCTATGGCCGGCGTGAAAAATGGAGGACAGAACGATGATCCATCGTTTTAGAAAAAAAGGTCTGAATTTTCTTATGGATGTCAACAGTGGAGCCGTACATCTGCTGGACGATGTATCCTATGAAGTATCCGGACTGATCGATGAGAAGATGACAAAAGAGTGCCCAGAGCGTATTGTGGGTGCCCTTACACAGTTTGATGCACAGATGGTACGGGACGCATATGATGAGCTGTACGCCCTCAAGGAAAATGGACAACTCTTTGCAGATGATGATTACATTGATGTAAGTAAGTATATTCCGACAGATGCACCTGTCAAGGCATTGTGTCTGCATGTGGCACATGACTGCAACCTCAGATGTCAGTACTGCTTTGCGTCCACCGGTGACTTCGGCACGGGACGGAAGGTGATGCCATTTGAGGTTGCGCAGAAGGCGATAGATTTCGTCATTGCACGTTCGGGTGCGCGCCGCAATATCGAGGTGGATTTCTTTGGTGGAGAGCCGCTGATGGCGTGGGATACAGTCACAAAAACAGTGGATTATGCCCGCTCACTCGAAGAAAAGCATGGAAAAAAATTCCGTTTTACCATCACCACCAATGGCGTTTTGCTGGACGATGAGAAGATCGATTATATCAATGCCAACATGGATAATGTGGTGCTTTCGATTGATGGACGTCCTTCTGTCAATGATGAAATGCGTAAGACAGTCAACGGCAGCGGCAGCTATGAGGTCATCATGCCAAAATTTCAGAAGCTGGTTGAAAAGCGTGATCCGAAGCTTGACTATTATGCGCGTGGAACCTTTACCGGAAAAAATCTGGACTTTGCAGATGATGTACTGCATATTGCAGACCAAGGCTTTGACAGCCTGTCGGTGGAGCCAGTTGCAGCGGAGGACGGCTGTGGCTATGAGTTGACCGAGGCGGACTTTGACAAGATTTGTGCCGAGTATGATCGCCTGACCGACATCATTGAGCAGCGCCGCAAGGAAGGAAAGCCGTTCCATTTCTTCCACTTCATGGTAGACCTGAATCAGGGGCCATGCGTTGTAAAGCGTCTGCGCGGCTGCGGCGCCGGTTATGAGTATGTCGCAGTGACTCCTGAGGGAGATATTTATCCATGCCATCAATTTGTTGGCAATGAGGAATTCCGTCAGGGCTCCATTTTAGACGGCAGCTTTGATCTGGACATTGCGCATAAGTTTGCCTCTATGAATATCTATACCCGTGAAAAGTGCGGCGATTGCTGGGCAAAGTTCTATTGCTCCGGAGGCTGCTCTGCTGCAAATAACAATTTCAGCAAGGATTTGAATGTTCCGTATGAGATGGGCTGCAAGATGGAAAAGAAGCGTCTGGAATGTGCAATCTATCTCAAAGCAATCGAAGCAATGGAGAACGATTTGTAAAACCAAACGAAATTTGTGCGTTCTGCTGTAAAATGCGTTGCAAATTTTGGGCACTTTGGCATATAATAAGCATGAAAAGCGATAGGAAAAATGCTGTATTGAAAGGCAGAATGAGAAATGACACATAATATCCGAATTGCATGTCTAGGCACAGGCGAGGGGCTGGCACATGCGGTGCATGCATTACTGGAGCATGCGGTTGTTCCTGCGGAAAATATTATTCTTTCCCGCAAAGATGGTCCTGAAATCGAACGCTTTACGGCAAGCGGCTGTACATTGCTCGACGATGATATGAATGCGATCATGCGCGGAGAGCTTGTGCTTGTCGTGGCTCCAAGAAATGAGCTGGACGCCGTACTGGCGCCTGTCTGTGGCTGTACCTCTGGTCGATATCTGATTGCAGTCAGTGATCGGGCAGAGCTGTCTGATATTGTAAACCGTGTGGCGCGTGGGACAGAGGTCGTTGCTGTATGTACAGCACCGGACAGCGCTCCTGTCATTACGTATACGCAGAGCTTTATGGAATATATAAAGCCACCTTGTGAAGATGTGATACGTGCGATTTTATCAGAAAACAATACAAGATAGAAGCAGTGGCATAGAATAGAATTGCTGAGAATACCTTAGTTTCAGAGGGATGTACAAAACAGGAGGGACAGACCATGAAACGACAAAGGGTTCTCAGCTTTTTTTCATTGAGACAGCTGTGGGAAACACCGCATTTTGTATTCTTAACTGTTATGCTGCTGTGCGGTGCGCTTGCAGGCAGCTTTACGGGGCTGCGCAGTGGTCAGTATGAGGGAGCGCTGCTGGAGCAGCTTGCCGGACAGATGACCGCACCGATTCAGGATACCTCATGGAGATTCATCGTGCGTGCGCTGTTGGGAGCCGTGACGTGGCAGGCAGTAGCTATTTTATTTGGCAGACTGCGCGCAAGCAGCTTACTGATATCTGGTCTGTGTGCAGCACGTGGTTTTCTGGCGGCGTTTTCTGCGGCAGCGTTTTTGGCAGCCTTTTCATGGCGTGGACTTGTGCTGTCCCTATTGACTGGAGGTGTGAGTGCGGTGATAACGATCCCGTGCCTGCTCATCACCAGTACAGCGTGCTTTTTGGCAGGGCAGGACAGGAAACGACCCAAAGATTATTGGTATATGCTTCTGCGGTATCGCGCGGCGATTTTATGCTGTATGCTGCTCTCTGTGGCAGGAGGCATTGTGCGAATCCCTATGTTACTGTTGGCATCGGGCATGGAGTTTTGAGGGCATAAAGTTTTTTAGAAAAAAATTAAAAAAAGTGTTGACGAAAGCCATATCATGCGATATAATAAATATCGTCGCTGAGAGATACAGCGAAAAAACAAAATATCGCATGGAGAGTTGGCTGAGTGGTCGAAGGCGCACGATTGGAAATCGTGTGTGCGGTAATCCCGTACCCAGGGTTCAAATCCCTGACTCTCCGCCAGTAAAATTCCTGAAATCATTTGATTTCAGGAATTTTTTATTTTCAGGGCTTGAAAAGTTAAATGCTATTTTTCTTAAAAAGTATAACATGAAATTCCAAATTGCACCGCAATTGTACGGATTCTGCTATAAACCATATATTTGTGCAAGTTAAATTTCATACCCATAGATATTGTGGATTCTATGAGATTGATGGTATAATAGTCACAAAAGTGACTATTATACTGGATATTTCATGATTATACCACGTATCATTGCGTAAGGAGAATTTGGCTTGTTCTTTCGCTTTTGGAAAACCAGAGTGGGGAATAGGGATATCGCGGAAAGGAATGGGAGCAGTGAAGGATTTATTTGATTATTTTGAGGGATTAGATGAAGCGGTATATATTTCAGATATAGAGACAAATGAAATCATTTTTATGAATCGCTGCTTGAGAAAGACCCTTGGTTACACAGAAAAAGAGGCATACAAAGGGAAAAAATGTCATAAGGTTTTGCAGGGGAGTGATTCTCCGTGTATTTTTTGCAACAATCAGGAATTAAAGGTTGGAAGGTTTACCGTATGGGCACATGAGAACCCTGTGCTGAATCAGCGTTACGTGATTAGAGATACATTGACCGAGTTTCAAGGGAGGAAATACCGTGTTGAGGTTGCGACTGCAATGGATCAGTCGGGTATGGAAAAGGCTGCGCATTATTTTACGCGCAAGGAAGCAGTTTTGAATGAATGTCTGCAAATGTTTTTTTCAACATCAGATCCAGATCATTCACTGGAGCGGCTGCTGCGATATCTTGGCGAAACCTTCGGCGGTGACCGTGCTTATATTTTTGAAGTGTATGAGGATCGCAAAACTTCAAATACTTATGAATGGTGCGCATCGGGGGGAAAGTCACAGATTGACATTTTGCAGGATTTACCATTGTCGGATCTAAAGTATTGGGTGCAGGTATTTGAAAAGGAAGATATTTTGAACATTCCGGATATCGGAGAGATTCGGAAAACGTCTCCTGCTACCTATGCATTTCTCAAGTCTCAGAAAATCAAATCCCTTGTAGTAGGCGGGATTCAGGAGGAGGGCCTCCTGAAAGGATTTATTGGAATGAGTAATCCTGCTCAAGAATCTGTATTTTTGTTGGAACAGGTGCTCAAGGAACTTGGAAAATATATGATTCCGCAGCTGAAACGGCGGGATTTATACCGTCGGCTCAATAAAATGAGTTATCAGGATCTGCTCACAGGAGCATATAACCACAATGCAATGTTTGATCATAATATGCTCAGCGGAAGCTGGAGGTCCTTCGGTGCGATCTACTGTGATATCAATGGCTTAAAAGAAACCAATGATACGCAGGGGCACAGTGCTGGAAATGCACTCATTCAGGAGTGCTATCAGGTACTCAAGAAGTCGCTGCATACAGAGTGGATCTATCGTGTTGGCGGCGATGAATTTGTTGCATTATATTATGATGTGGGGGAAGCTGTGCTGCAGAAGGAGGTTGAGGGGCTGCGTCTGGCGGTGATGCAAAGTGTGTGCCAAATCGCAATCGGCTCTGCATGGTCAGATGAGGTGCCAATTGATATAGATCAGGTTTTGAACGATGCGGATACCCAAATGTATAAGGAAAAAGAACAGTATTATGCAAATTTGGTGCGTACAATCGATGAAACCGCACAAAAAGCGGTGGAGGGGTCGAGTTTTTCTGCAAATCAGAGTATGGCAGATTATCAAATCAAGCTGCGGCGATTCCTGTCCAATACATATTATGATCTTTCCTTTTTTCTGACGATTCTTGGAAATGACACCAGTACAAGTTATTTTTTCTTTGGAGATATGCAGAAGAATTTGTTCTTCATCTCGGAGAATATGCGCAAAAAATTTGGCTTTGAGAATAATATCGTGTCAGACCTTATCAACCGCTGGGCGGAACGTATTGTAGAGCCGCATTTGTTGAAACGATTTTGGGACGATATCAATGCAGTTCTGGAAAACAGAAAGGATTATCATGACTTGCGCTATCAGATTGCCGACGCGCAGGGGAAAAAAATATGGATTCGATGCTTCGGAAAAATCAAGTGGAATGAGAATGGGACAAAGCCGCTGTTTTTTGCAGGCCGTATGACACAGCAGGAGGAGGGTTTTGTTGTCGATGCACTCACAAACTTTCCAACAGAAACGGCGCTGGAAAAGCAGCTTGAATGTGTGCAGGAATCTGGTGAGTCCTGTCAGGCGATTGGATTTTCATTTCACAATATTACCCAAATCAATAACAATCATGGACGAAGCTATGGAGACAGTCTGATTCGTGCAATTACAAGGGAACTGACAGATAAATTGGCGGATCGATTGAAATTTTATCGTCTCAGCGGAATGCGCTGTCTGGCTTTGACTGAATGCTGCTTAGAGGAGGAAATCGAAGCGCTGATTTATCAGATCAAAGAGGTGATAGATCATGCCTATCAGGAACAGGGGATAGCACTGCAATATACATGCTCTTTTGCGCGCATGTATTATCCGCAGGACGGTGTTTCCCCGCAGGATTTCATAGAAAATATGATTTCCCTGATTAAAGTGGCGCATCAGTCACCGACACAGCTGTATATTGACGATTCTGCGGGAAATATCAAAAAGATGCAGCGAATATCCAGTATGGAAAGCTGTCTGATGGAAAACATCATCAATGAGATGATGAATTTTCGAATCGTAGTCCAGCCGGTGGTATCTACACAGAATGGGCTTCCAATTGGCGGAGAAACATTGCTGCGTTGGCGCTTTCGTGGAGAAGAAATCTCACCTGCGGTTTTTATTCCCATTATGGAGAATGAGCACATGATCCATCTGGCAGGAAGGTGGGTATTTGAGCAGGCTGTGCGCGCTTGTGTGCGGATACTGACCTATGCACCAAATTTCTATTTGACGGTGAATGTCAGCTTGCAGCAGTTGGAAGATGAGAGCTTTATTGCATTTATTGAACAGACGCTGCGTAAATATGAGCTGGGTGGAGAACATATTGTGATGGAACTGACAGAAAGCTGTATGGACGACCAGCCGGAAAAGCTGGAGCGGTTTGTAAAAGCGTGTGAGAATCTGAACATACGCATTGCATTAGATGATTTCGGCAGTGGATATTCCTCTTTGCGCGTGCTGCTGCGGTACCCGTCTAATATTATCAAGTTGGATCGCTCTCTGCTTGTGGAAATGAGTGATTCTTTTGAGAAAAATGGATTTATCACAAGTATTGTTTATGCTTGTCATCAATTTGGCAAAAAGGTTTGTATGGAAGGTGTGGAAACCGATTTTCAAGACGAAATCGTAAAAGAATCCGGCTGCGATTTGATACAGGGCTTTTATTATTATAGACCGATGGAGTTGGATCAGCTTTATCAGCTGCTTGCAGAACAGTACGAGGAAAGCCAAGAGTCTGTGTAGACGTGATTGGAGATACGCGAGTTTAAGATTCATATAGGAACGGGAGAATACACGTATTCTCCCGTTATTTTTTGCACTCTATTCAGAATTGCGAAAGCCAGCGATAGCTTACAAATTAAGAACATGAATTTTACCGACAGAATTCGGCAAAATTCGATTATAAAGCTTGTTATGATAGTCTCAAGTCGGCAGCGAATTGCTGGAGAATGGAGGGTATCATGGAGAAGCGAGTCGTGAAAAGTGTTGCAGCTGTGATGTTTTTATTTTGTTTTTGCATGCCGTCAGCCTTGGCACATGGGGGAAGGACAGATGCAAATGGTGGACATCGAGACAATCAGAATGTTTCTGGGTTGGGCGCATACCACTATCATCATGGATATGAAGCGCATTTGCACCCAGAGGGAATCTGTCCATATGCACATGATGAACTAGACAAGGGAGCTGTACAACCAGAGGTTCATGCAAGTTCGATTACAGTCGGCGGGATTCCGCAAAAGGCTGTTGTCAGTCAGCCATTTCAGCTCGAAGCATCTGTTTTTCCGTCAGATGCACAGGAGAGGGAAATCAGTTGGTCATCGAGTGACCCATCGGTAGCCACGGTTACAGAGGACGGGGAAGTGATGCCGCTGCGGGCAGGCACAGTGGAAATTTGCGCAAAGACAGCAAATGATATTGTGGAGGTGGTGACGCTGACGATTGCAGAAATTCCGGTTGCCGCAGTGTCGATTCAATTTGATGAAGACATGCTGGAAAAAGGAAAACTAAACATGGATACAGCATTACAAATGCGGGCAGTTGTACAGCCAAAGGAGAGAGCGGATTCTGCGGTTCACTGGTCGGTTTCTGATACGGAAATTGCAGAGATTTCAGAGAATGGATTGTTGGTACCTCGAAGAAGTGGTACAGTGACGGTGACTGCATATTGTCAGAATGGGATACAGGATTCGGTAGCGTTGGAGATCCAACAAGAAAAAAACGGCTTTGCTGCAGCCAGTGTGGTTGGACTTGCCGCACTTGGTGGGTGGCTGCTGTATCGGAGGAAAACACACAAATAGAGTATATAGAGTTCGCAATGATAAAAAAACCGCCTATAAGGCGGTTTTTTGCTGGATATTTGAATTGCAAGCTTGCTGAGAAGTTTGTAGGGGTTATAGTTTGTAACGGGTCGTGTCAGCTTTCCAGCCGTCGAGCGGGTAGCGCTGAATTGCCCCAAAAATGCGGTCACGTAAGCCGCGGTTTTCCTTTTCCATCGCCTTGAGCATATCCTTGACTTCTTGGCGCTTGGTATTGCCGTCTGCCGGACAGGGATTGTGTACAATGGGGAGTTCCTGACGCGTCGCAAAAGAGCGGATATAGTGCTCTGGCGCATAGATAAGTGGACGAATCAGGGTGATATCTGCGCGGTCTAAATAAGTGACTGGCTTGAAGCAGGAAATTCGACCCTCATACATGAGAGACAACATATAGGTTTCTACGACATCATCAAAATGGTGACCCAGCGCAACTTTTTTACAGCCAGCCGCGAGGGCAGCCTCATGCAGGGCACCGCGGCGCAGCTTTGCACATAAAGAACAGGGGTTTTCCTCCTGTCGTACATCGAATACAATTTGCTTAATTTGTGTTGGAATACGGATATATGGAACATTCAAACGGTCACATAGTTCTTGTACTAGTGTGAAGTCCATATCGTCATAGCCCATTTCCAAGGTGATGGCAACGACTTCAAATTTGTTGGGATAAAAACGGCGCAGACCTGCAAGCGCTGTTAAAAGAGTCAGAGAGTCTTTTCCGCCGGATACACCAACTGCAATGCGATCGCCTTCTTCGATCATGTGATAGTGGTCGACTGCGCGGCGCGTGTAGGATAACAATTTTTGCAGCATGAAATACGATTCCTTTCTTAAATGAAACAGCGTAATCTATATCTGGAAATATAACAGAAAACTGTCAGGACAGCAAGACTAAGTGTAAAACAAAAATAAAATTGAAAGAGAGAAAATAAGAGATATAAAGAGATATAATGAGATTAAAAGAGATTATTCAAAGATAAATTGAAAAAATGAAAAAATCGGTTGACTTTCACTTTGGGGTATGGTTTAATAAATAAGGCTTTCAGATTAAGAAGCTTGGTGACAGACTGCTGAACTGTCACGCGCAAATTTGTTATTTTTATTTTAATATAAATGGAGGAAAGCATCATGTCCACTTTCATGGCAAAGGCAGAGACCGTAGAGCGCAAGTGGTATGTTCTGGACGCTGCGGGCAAGCCCCTCGGCCGTACTGCTGCTACTGCTGCTATGCTGCTTCGCGGTAAACACAAGGCTACTTTTACCCCTCATGTTGATTGCGGTGATTTCGTTATCATCATCAACGCTGACAAGGCTGTTCTGACCGGCAAGAAGCTCGAGCAGAAGTACTATCGTCATCATACAGGCTGGGTTGGTAACCTGAAGGAAGTTCAGTATAAGACCCTCATGGCTGAGAATCCGGAGAAGGCTATGCAGCTGGCTGTTAAGGGTATGCTGCCGAAGAATTCGATCGGTCGTCAGTCTGCAACCCGTCTGAAGATTTATCAGGGTGCTGAGCATGGTCATGCAGCTCAGAAGCCTGAAGCATGGGAAAAGTAATCTTGTAAGGAGGATAATGAAGAATGTATACACCTAAGAAAGCATATTTCTACGGTACCGGCAGAAGAAAGTCCTCTGTTGCGAGAGTTCGTCTGTTCCCGGGCGGCACCGGCGAAATTAAGATCAACAACCGTACCATTGATAACTATTTTGGTCTGGAGACCCTGAAGCTGATCGTGCGTCAGCCTCTGGAGGCTACCAACACCACAGATAAGTTCGATATCGAGTGCACCGTCGTTGGCGGCGGCTTCACTGGTCAGGCTGGTGCAATCCGTCACGGTATCGCACGTGCTCTGCTTCAGGCAAACACCGAGGAGTATCGTCCGACTTTGAAGGCTGCTGGTTTCCTGACCCGCGACCCGAGAATGAAGGAAAGAAAGAAGTACGGTCTCAAGGCAGCTCGTCGCGCGCCTCAGTTCAGCAAGAGATAATCTGCTGTTCAAACCGTATCAAAATGGTTCAAAAACCCCGGAAAATCAAGG
>JAGZIW010000022.1 GCA_018366035.1 Butyricicoccus pullicaecorum
AGAGGCTTGACAACGACCTGCTGCTCGCCCAGCAGCTCATCTACAAACAGACAGTAGGAGAGCTCGCCGGAGTCTACCCATACCAGAATACCGTCCTCAATGTTTGTGATCTTGGTATCGATTTGGTAGAGGTCATGGATTCTTACAATGGGATAGAAGCTTCCCATGCGGTTGATCATTTCGCCGTAATTTGCGTCATGAATGACTTCGCTTTCAGAAACTTTGAAGGACTGACGAATGTTGTGGATCGGGATCGTGAAGATGGAATTGCCGACAGATAGTTCCATGCCATCTACGATTGCGAGCGTCAGCGGGATTTTTAGTGTCACGCACATGCCCTTGCCGATCTCACTGGAAATCGAAACGGTACCACCCACGCTCTCTACATTTGCCTTTACAACGTCCATGCCCACACCACGACCGGAATACTCAGTGACTTCCTTGTTGGTTGAGAATCCGGGAGCCATCAGGAATGCGAGGATCTCCTTATGGGTGTATTCGCTTTCCGGCTTTGTCAGCAGACCGTTTTTGCGTGCCTTTGCCAGAACGCCCTCTGGATTAACACCCTGACCATCATCTCGAACGGTGATGATGACCTCGCTGCCTGTATGTGCAGCAGAAAGGGTGATGGTACCCTGCGGGTCTTTGCCCGCTGCGATGCGGTCCTCGACGTTCTCCTCAATGCCGTGATCCATGGAGTTGCGGACAATGTGCATAATGGGGTCGCCAATGCTGTCTACGATGGACTTATCGACCTCGGTGTCCTCGCCCTCGATGACAAGACGTGTCTTTTTGCCAAGCTTCTGGGACATATCCCGCACAATACGCTTCATTTTTTGGAAGGTACCGGAAACCGGAACCATGCGGATTGACATACTGATGTCCTGAAGTTCATCTGTCAGCTTGCGCAGCTGCCGTGCAGATTTTGTAAAATTGTCCAGTTTCAGTCCGCGGATATCCGGCGAGGAGGTCACCATGGATTCTGTGATTACGATTTCACCAACGATCGCCATAAGGCTGTCCAGCTTGGAAAGATTTACGCTGATGAGGCTCTGCTTGCTGGAAGCGGGACGATTGGAACCGCTGCCGGAGGGGGCAGAGACGGAGGGCTTGCTGGGGGCTGCCGCGTGTGTCTCTGCTGCCGCAGGCGCATCGTTTTTCACAGTTTCCGGCTCAGCTGGCTGCGGCGCAGCTGCTGGTTTTTCTGGAGCCGGCTCCGGAGCTGTGGTATTTTCCAAGATTTCATAGGTTTGGATATTGCTCGAGCCCTTTACTACTTGAATTGCAGACTGCAAGGCTTCTTCGTTGGAAAAATGCAGCAGGAAGCCCTTGTCTACAATGGTTGTAGCGGAATCCGGATTGCTGTCGACGTCAGAAGGCTCGTAAGTGGCTTCAATCCCCGCTTCAGTCAGTGCAGTGACCAGCATGTATGCGCGCAGGTTTTCCATGCCGCAGCCTTCATCAAAGAAAACATGAAGTGTGTTTTTTGCGCCGGAAGGCACAGTCGGTGCACTGGCTGCTGGGGCCTGCTGTACAGCGGGAGCAGCAGATTCGTCGCTGCCGTTAATTTTCTGCATGAAGCTATTAATATCTGAGAGGAATGTGTCGATATCTTCAGAAAGGGGTTCGTTGTTCTCGATCTTCTTGACTTCAGAACGGAAGAAGTCGGTGGAGAGGAACATCAAATTGAATAGTTCATGATGAAGGTCCTCTGGGATTGCGTCCATAGAATGTTCGCGGATAACAAAAAATAGATCCTCGATACGATGTGCAATCGTTGTCAGAGCCTGAAACTCCATCATAGCGGATGAACCCTTGAGTGTATGCATGATGCGGAAGATTTCGTTCACATCATCTTGTGTGAAGGTATTCGCCTGTTCCGAGTTCAGAAGAATCCCATCGAGCTGCTCGAGCAGGGTGTTTGTCTCGTACAGGTACATTTCCAATATATTATCGTTGCCATTATCCATTAAGGAACACCGCCTTTTCGTATAGTCTCTTTTTAATATCGTCCAAAACCTATGGAGAATTAAGGGTATTCTTAAAGAAAAATATAGGATTTGCATGGTGTTTGCTGTTTGACCGGAAGGCGTGATGGATTGGTGCGGAGAAACGGAGCGATCTATGGCAGATATTATGAAAGTTACAACGCCGATGACCGGCTATGAAAATACAAGTCCACGGCAAAATCCGATTACACCGAATGATACCCAAATTCAAAATGTGGTCACGCCAAATCGGGTCAGCAGACCAGATGGAAAGACCGAGCATCAGGGCGCAGACAACAATGGATATTTGCACCGTTTCGATTCTAATTTTGAGAGCTTTATCCAACAGCTGCGGCAGACACCAACACTGACGGAAGTCATGTCAGCGCTGCTGCTGGGGCGTATGCAGACGCTGGTTTCCTCGGGCTTGTCGGAGGATATGGCAAAGGAACTTGCGCAGTTTCTCAAAATGCTCTCAATGGATCAGTCACAGCTTTTGACGTTTCTGAAACAGCAAAGCATGTCATCTGTACGCTTTAAGGGTGCGTTTTTTGACATTTTACGTGAAATTTTTAATGGATCAGATATGCCGGGCATGAAGGGCGATATCTTGCAGTTTCTGAAAAAGTATAACGATATGGCGTCGACGGAGCACATTTCCAAAAGCATGATGAGCATTTTAGAACGAATGTCAGAGGCAATGCCAAAGTCTGCGCGCGGAGGGCTGGGTGACCTCATGCAGCAGCTGCAAGGTGCTTTGCAGCGCGGTGACCGAGCGGGCGCAATGTCTATCCTGCAAAATGGCATCATGCCCTATATGGGGAACTATGTTTCCCGCACGCATGACATGGGGCTTTCCCGCACCCTGCTGTCTATGCTGACGCTGCAGATTGCGCGTTATGAAAACGGCTCTGTGGAGTCTACCTTGCAGGCGTTTCGGCAGCTGGGAGGGTATACAGCCATCAGAGACCGATTGGGTGGTCTGGACGATAACAGTCTGCTTCTTTTGCTCCGCAACACTGAGTTTGAGCAAGCATCGAAAAATGATGTTCTAAACCAGACTTTATTGGATATGGCACAGCGGGCTTTGCGCGGCGAGGGCGGACTGGAGGCGCGTCAGGCATTTGAGTCCATTATGAATGCGCTGCTGCTCAATCAGAGTGTTTATATGCCGCTCACTCATTTGATGATCCCTCTGGAATGGAATGGACGTATGATGTTCTCAGAATTGTGGATCGATCCCGATGCAGATAACAGCCAGCGCGATGGACAGAAAAAGGAACGCACCATTCGCCTGTTGATTAAATTTGATATTCAGGATTTGGGGCTGTTTGATACGGTCATTGAGCTGCATGGCAGCAAGAATGTCGATCTGCGGATTGCATATCCGGAAAAGCTGTCCGGAGCCAAAAAGGTGATTCAGTCAAATGTCAGCAAAATTTTGAATAAGTGTGGTCTGGAACCGAAAAATGTGATTGTGGATACCATGCGGCAGCCTGTCAGCTTGTCTGAAGTATTCCCGCGTCTGTATGAAAGGAAGAATAGCGTTAATGTCAGCATCTAGTCAACGCGCGGTTGCGCTGAAATATGAAAACGGTCAGGCAGCACCGATTGTGGTTGCAACAGGAATGGGATATACAGCAGAACGTATTGTAGATATTGCTTCGGAAAGCGGCGTGCCTGTGTATGAGGACAACTCTCTTGCTACAATGCTCTCGCAGTTGGAACTGGGGGTTGAGATTCCGGAGGAATTATACACGGCAATTGTCGAGATTTATGTATATTTCCTCAACTTTGATCCTTCACAGCCGGACGGAAAGCGAAAAATAGACGAACAGAAGCCGGAGGAACGAAAACCGGAGGTAGTGCAACATGAGGAAACATAAGGAAGACGAAAAAAATCTATGGATGCTGTTCGACCCTGCCTATACTCTTGTAGATCAGGCTGTCTTGGAGAGCAAACGGGGAGAATGTATTGCGGTACTTCGACCGGTGGGAGAAAATATCAAAGAAGCGATGCAGATGCACATCGTTTTATTTAGCTGGGCAGAGGACCCAAGGGTTGTATATCGCGGGGAAGTGGCATCGAGACGCGCAGGCCGGCTTTATCTGGAGAATGTAACGCGAATGGAGCCGGATACAGGGCATCATTTGCGTGTACGAATGGAATTCCGCAGTAAGCTGCTCTATATGCGCGGCAGGAGTGTTTTGCCTGCTCCAATCGTATCCTTTGACCTGAGCGCGGGCGGAATTGCATTCTTCACGCCTGCCGAGCTGGAAACGGGTGAGGAATGTGAGGTTGTGCTGCCAGTGACTTCCACAATGATGGTGGTTCGCATGCGGATCCTGCATGGAGAGGTTGCAGCAGGTCAGCGCTGGAGATATGCTGCATGTTTTCTGGATTTATCTGACGAGGAAGAAGCGATGATTCGTCAGGCAATTTTTAGTGAGCAATGGCGGCGCGGCAGGTGTCGTGTGCTGTCAGAGACCTATGAAGGGAGATAAAGAGATATGACAAAGCATAAATCACGCTGGTTAGCGGGTCTTATGGCAGCAGTGATGCTGTTTACCTGCCTGACCGTTCCAATCCCCGCACAAACAACAGCGTCCGCACACTGGGCAGATACTTCGCTGACAAAGCTGCGGGATTGGGGGGTCATGCGCGGTGACCAAAACGGAAGCATGGAGCCTGACCGCAATATTACACGTGCCGAATTTGTATCCATGGTGAACCGTGCGTTTGGATACAAGAAGCTTGGAAAGCAGCCGTTTAAGGACGTTGCAGGCGGCGAGTGGTATGCAAACGAAATCAATATTGCATACAATCAGGGATATTTTAAGGGATCGAGCAAGTCGACTGCCAGCCCGAATGATTCCCTGACCCGTGAGGAAGCGGCAGTTCTGGTGGGACGCAATCTGATGCTGACACCAGATGAAAGTGAAAATATGATTTTTAAAGATGGCCGTACCTTGAGTTCGTGGAGCCGCGGCATTGTTACGGCAGCGGCGAAGAAGGGCATTTTGAAAGGGCAGGAGGACGGAACCTTCCGCCCGCAGGCACCAATTACCCGCGGTGAGGTTGCCAGCATGCTCGAACGTACCATTGGTACGCCAGTCAACCAATCCGGTCGCCGCAGCCTTGGCATGGTGCGCGGAAATGTAATGATTTCAGCACCAGATGTTGAGCTGTATGATACAGTTATCAATGGTGACCTGTATATTACAGCAGGCGTGGATCTGGGCTTTGTAAAGCTTGACAATGTGCGCGTAACAGGACAAATCATTGCAGCGGGCGCCGGCGTCAGCAACCGAGATGGCAATAGTATTACTTTGCACAATACTTCGGTCGCAGAGATGATTATTGACAGCCCGAATAATGTTGCAATCAGTGTTCGCGCAGAGGGTGACACGAAGGTTGGAAAGGCGTTTGTACGCACCAGCGCATATCTGGAGGATTCCTGTTATAACGGAAACGGATTCCAAGTAGTTGAAATTGATGGCGAGGAAGGTACGCGCGTTGACTTTACAGGCAACTTTAAAGATGTCATTCTAAAGACACCAAAGGGTATGGTTGCACTTGGCCGCGGCAGTATCAAAAAGCTGTCCGTAGATGAAAAAGCATTTGGCGCGATGGTAAACATTGACATAGATGCTTTTATCAATGAAATGTATCTGGATACGGGCACGACAGTTACAGGAGCCGGAGATGTTGGCTATGTAAAGATCAATACGGCGGGTACGACAATGACTATGCTGCCGGATAAGATTGAAATTCGTCCCGGTATTACTGCAACGATTGGCGGAACGCAAATGGACAGCAATGATGCAGTACTTGCTTCGAGCTATCCGCGGATTCTTGCAGGCTATCCCAAGATCAGGGACGTTGCGCCCAATACAGCAAATTCTCTGGTAAGCACCAATAAAACAGGTACGATGTATTGGGGCATTACTTATAAGGCAGATAAAGAAATTTCTACTGAAGATTTGATTAAGCCGCCGGCATATGGCGGAAAAGCGCTCAGCACAGGGCAGTCATCGATACGGACTGTGGAAGATGATATCACAACAGCAATTAGCGGACTCAAGACAGATACAGAATATACATTTTCTGCTGTGCTGAAGGACGCCCGCGGAAATATCAGTGCGCGCAAGAGCCGTTCCTTCCGCACACCGGACAATACCATTCCAAACTTTGCGCCCGGGTATCCGCGCGTAGATAAAGATGGTTATGTAGATGATGATCACAGCAAGGATTTCTATACGGCAATTGAGGCAGTGATTACAAAGAACAGTACGCTGTATTATGCGCTGTATAATAAGGGACTTCCGGCACCGACCGCAGACGAGCTGCGCACCCAGACCATGACAGGACAGGTGAAGGGCGCCAATGGCAAGCTTGAGGTTAAGAAAAATGAGCCCATCATCTTCCCAATCATGGGACTCAAGGAGCAGACGGAGTACGACCTGTATCTGCTGGCGAGCGATGGTATCAATCATTCTCCTGTTCGAAAGCTGAGCTTCAAAACAGGGGATCACACGCCGCCGGAGTTTAATGACGGTTATCCAAAGGCGGATAATGCAAAGGAAAGATCGGTAGATGTTGCATATAACGTGAGTGAAGATGCAACGGTCTATTGGGTTGCTGTGAAACGTGGTGAGACCTATCCCGTTCCGCCAGATGATTGGGAGGGCGGCGAGGTACCGCTCGATTCTGATGAAGCCAAGAGTCAGGTCATGAATGGCAGCAATGCAAAGTTCAAGGGCAGAACCAATGCAGTCAAGGACCGAGAGGGACGTCTGACGATTGGCGGTCTGGAAATCCAGACAGGATACGATGTATACTTTGTACTTCAGGATAAAGCGGGCAACTTGATTGAGGAGGTTAAAACTCTGCAAATCAAGACACTTGATGTTATTCCGCCAACAGCAGAGCTGAAATTTGATCCTGAGGTCAATGGGCAGCCGCTCGTGGAATCGGATATCAGCATCGTATTTAGTGAAGAAATTCGTGTTGAGGTAGATGAAGACGGAAAGCGCAAATCTTTGCATGAAATGGAAGGCGAGGAATTGCTAGATGCCGTTAGAAGAAACTTTCAGTTCATTGATGCAGAAAGCCAGCTGGACGATCCGGTGCCGACAAACTTCAATGCACAAAATGTTATTTGTAAGTTGGAGGAAGGCAAGACGATTCTGACGTTTAAGGGCGGAGAAGATGAGGCAGCGCGTGCACTGAATCTCGTCAGCGGAAATAAATACCGTGTTGAGATGGAACGCGGCATTTATGACACCTCCAACAACCGTATTGAGGACGAATATCGTGTGTTGGAATTTACAACCGTATTCTCACGTATCGTACAGAATGAAATCAAGGACCGTCCGGCAGATCTCAATGTCGCATTCGAGCTGCGCCCGCAGTCGACAAAGGTATCAGACAATATCTATTTTGATTTGATTCTCTGGTCGGAGTCGGATATCGAGTTTAAGCTTTTCGAGAAAAAGAATGGACAGGATAACTGGAATCCAACCAAGAATTATGAAGGTGATGATGTCGTTGGAGCCATTACAAAGAATGGTGCGATCTCTGTCTATTCACTGATTAACGATCCTGATGATCAGGCTCAGAAATTCCCGAAACTGAAAGATGTGGAACGCATCAGCTATGGAATCCAGATCACAAAACTCAACGGACGACCGGCAGCTGAGGGCAATGAAATTGTAAATATTTATTCAGTGCCGGTGGCAGGTAACTTTGTCGATTTGGATAGTCTGTCAAAGAATCCGGCGAAAAACTGGGAGACCTTGGTTGGCGGCAGTAAGGTGATTCTGGTTGGTACGCCACCGAGCCTGCACATGTATACCGTACTCACGGATACCATGATTCCACAGTTTATTCAGGGCAGCCCAACATTTGATAAGGGCGATTCGATTGTGATTCCACAGGTGCAGGTGGACAGAAAAGCGACGCTTTATTATGTGGTAGCACCAAAGGATAGTATTGTAATTCAGCCGACGCCAACAGGGAAAGCCCCTGAAAGCGGCGCCGACCCGCAGCCGGCAGAAATTACCAACCCGACACCGCAGGATATTATGCGCCCGGGCTACGCACAGAGTGTGAAGGGTGCGGTACAAGGTTCGTTTGCCGGACAAGATGGCTCAGGAATTGAACCGTATACCCTGTCAAGCTTTGAGATAACCGGACTGCAGCCTAAGACAGAATACGATGTATTCTTTGTTCTCAAGGGTACCCCGCAGACCCCGTCAAAGGTGCATTGGTATCGCTTGAGCACGGTTGACGTTGCAACGCCGGATATCACTCTGAATAATGACATTGCATCAAGTGGAACGAATAAGATTACAGTCACGGTCAACAAAAATGCAAATGTTTGGTGGAAGCTCTATCCTGCCAATAAGCTGCCGGATAACATTAAAAATAGTCAGGAGTTAAAGCCTTCCCAGCAGTCAGACGAGTTTGAAATTAAGAGTACCTCTGATCGGGACGGTTTGGCTGGTATTGGCAACGATATCAAGGGTATGAATGGTACCAGTGATGTAATCAAGGCAGAGGGTACGCTAAAAATCACGCGCCCGCCTACGGACACTACAACCGGTGACATTAGCAGTTCGATTGAGCTTAAGGATTTGGAGGAAGGACAGTCCTATGTTATGGTAGCGCTGGTACAGAATGTACTGGGCGGTAAGTATAGGCTGTATCGCTTAGATGATATTTTGCCTCGAGATTCTACGGCTCCGGTTATTGTGAGTGTTTCCGGTGCACAGGCGCAAGGAAATAGTGCAACCGGATACTCAGCCAATGTTACGATTCTGTTTTCTGAGCCGCTGTACTATAAGAAGCCCAATGATTTCAAAAATGTATATCCGATGGGTAAAGAGCAGTTTTCGCCCAATACAGCGTCAAATCCAGATGATCAGGATAAAAATATCCATATGCAGATCAATGGACAAGGTACAGGAATGTTAAAGAGTGTGAACCCACCAGCAGGACCTGCCTATAACATGGTTATCTATCAGTTTACAAAATGGCGGATTGGTGATTCTATGATTTTCCCACAGCAGATCGCAGATGAAAATGGTGAGGTAGCTGGTATTTTCACATTGACATTGGAGCAAAATAGATATCCGGATAAAGACGGCAATCTGACACTGCCGGGATTTGTGGCAAGACTTGGAAACAGTGTCAAGCCGGACCCCTATACGCCTCCGCAGCAGCCGCAGCGTCCGTAAAGAATTCAGGGTATGTAAAAATAGGAGGAGGGCGCCATAAGGTGCCCTTCTTTTTACAAAAACAGGTATGCAAGCTATTTTTAAGATATGTATGGGGGATAGAGGAGAGGTATTTTGAAGATTACAATTAAAAAGATACAACATAAATTGGTTGCGGTTTTGACATTGACTGTGCTCATTGTAGCGGTTGCAATTGGAAAATTGGGAATAGATATTACCAAAATTTCGACGGAGAAGGCAATCAGCCGGACTGCAATAGAAACTGCTGAGGTAGCAGCGGTTGCGGCACAGAATACGATAGCAACTTATACAGGTGTTATTCAAGAAATTGGACGCGATGATACGCTGACAAATCCACAGATCACCATAGAAGCTAAAAAAGCCTTTTTAGATGAGCGTGTAAAAGCCTACTATATGCGCTCCGGCGGATATACAGATATTCATGGCATTGACCCAATCAATGAAGTGAATTTGTCACAGGAGACCTATTTTCAGAAAGCCATTCAGGGGGAGGTCTATGTTACCGAGCCGTATGTGATTCCGGATAAGCAGGACGCCTATATTGTCATTTCAGCTCCGATTCAAAAGAATGGTGTGATTTCTGGCATTGTATATTTCCGTTGTGATATTGATATTTTGCAATCTATCGTGAATGGCATTGATGTAGGAGAATCGGAACAGGCGGACTCCTATATTTTGTCTCGAGACGGAACGGTGATTGCAAATCCTAACAAGTCGCTGGTAATTGCAAAGGAAAATATAATAGAAGAAGCAAAGGATTCTCCAGAGGACAAGGACTTGCAGGATTTGGTAAAAATTGAGCAGGCAATGATTCGGGGAGAGACTGGATTTGGTCAATATAAGTATACAGACGGCTATCATTATATGCAGTCCTATGCACCCATTCCGGGAACAGATGGGTGGAGTATTGGCGTCATAATTGATGCGGCGGAATTCTTGCGGCCGGCAAAGCTTGGCGCTTGGATACAGATGGCTGTGATTCTTCTTCTGGTCATGGTTGGGACAGTGATTGCAGTTTGGATTGGTCGTTCAATGAGCAGACCAATTGCAGAATGTGCAGATCGCTTGCACCGGTTGTCAGAGGGTGATTTGCACAGTGCAACACCAGTTGTAAAGGGTCAAGATGAGGTGCGCATGCTGTCTGATTCGATGGAGAGTATGGTCAATGACCTTGCGCATATGATTGACGATGTGAGCGGTACCTTGACACAGATGGCACAGGGTGATTTGGCTGACTTAAATCAGACAGCAAATTATTTGGGCGATTTCGAACATCTGAAAACACAGATCGAAATTATCCATCAGCAGTTTAGGACAACCATTGGCAGCATTGTGCATGCTGCACAGCAGGTAGCTACTGGCGCAGATCAGGTTGCTGCTGCCAGTGGTGAACTTGCGAGCGGCTCCACACAGCAGGCAGAGACGATCCGTTTATTGACCGAACAGGTTTCCGATTTAACAGAGCAGATCGGTACGACTGCAAAAGATGCGCAAGATGCCAATGACAGCTCTCATACTGCACAGGGAATGCTTACCGATGGTATTGCACACATGAATAAGCTTGTGGAATCTGTGCAGGAAATTGAACGGAATGCAGAGGAAATTTTCAAGATCCTCAAAGCGATTGATGATATTGCGTTCCAAACCAATATCTTGTCCCTGAATGCGGCAGTGGAAGCAGCGCGTGCCGGTGCTGCCGGCAAGGGCTTCGCTGTGGTGGCTGATGAGGTGCGCAATCTTGCCGCAAAGAGTGCAGAGTCGGCTAAGAGTTCCGCACAGCTGATTAACCGCTCCGTAGAGGCAACACACAGAGGCGCAAAGCTGGCAAAGCAAACCGCGCAGGTTCTTCAGGAGGTCATGAGCGGAGCAGGACAGGTTGCAGAATACATCAATCATATTTCTGAGGAAGCCCAGCGACAGGCACAGTCCATTCAGGATATCAACACAAATATTACACAAATTTCTTATGTTGTACAATCCAACTCCTCTGCAAGTGAGCAGAGCGCAGAGGCGGCAGAGGAACTGGCGGGACAGGCAGAAATTATGAAAACGCTGGTTGGAAAGTTTAGACTGGAGAAATCGTCGGACCTATGATAAAATAAAGTCACATAAGCTTTTATATTAAGAAAAAGAGAGGAGAGAGCACTTGAAGGTACAGAATACGCTAATGATGGATTGGAGCATGAGAGGCATGTCTCCTGTCCAGCTTTCACAAATGAGCAGCATCGATCAATTTGCGAATGTGTTGGCACAGCGCATGGAACGTGCAGATACGCTTTCCTCCGGAAGTCAGAGTATGGACGAAATGTTTGAGCGTGCGTCCATGGCAACTGGTGTTCCGGTCAATCTGTTAAAAGCGGTTGCGAAAACAGAGTCGGACTTTGATCCCAATTGTGTGTCACATGCGGGGGCAATGGGGGTTATGCAGCTCATGCCATGCAATGTGGAGGAATATGGTGTGACAGACCCATTTGATCCAGAGCAGAACATTATGGCAGGTGCACAGCAGCTTGCAGATCTGTCCCGCAGATATGATGGGGATCTCACCTTGACTCTGGCTGCTTATAATGCAGGCAGCGGCAACGTGGCAAAATATGGAGGAGTGCCGCCTTTCAAGGAGACGCAGAATTATATCCGTAAGGTAACCGCTTTGGTTGGCGAGGATATTACCATTCCAGCGGCACAGAATTTTATGCCCGCAAACGGAATGGACGGTATGCTGCCGACGGTTACGATGGACGCACTGTTACAGGATAAGATGCAGCAGATGATTTATTTGATGGCACAGGGCATGAAATATAATCTGCCGAGTTTGAACTTAACCGACGAGACGACACCATTCTATTTATAAGAAAAAGAACTGCCTTATGGTAGCTACTCATAAAACAGTATCAACCAATAAATTGAAATAGGGTAGCTGCCATACAGGGTGCAGAAAAGAGCGAGTAAGAAATGAAGCGTTTCTTGCCCGCTTTTTTCATGCTCCTTGTTACGCAATAGGGGTTGAAAAAGCCTTGATATAAGCGGCTTTGCGGGTGCGTTTTCCGCGTGGCAAGGGTTTTATACCTTTTTTCTCAAAAACGCCTTGCTACTGCGTAACAAATCTGTGGTAATTATCCGAGGGAGCATAGACCGCCTATCTTGGACTTTCCTATGTTGGAAAAGCCTACATTGGATTATCCAACATTGGAAAAACCTACGTTGGAAAATCCAACGCAATTAAATAAAGATATAAATAACTAAAGAAATACCAAATACGGATTTAATTAAATATCCATTCCCTTCCTATCCTTTCCCTAATCCCTCTCCTTTGGGGCAAGGCAAAGCGGTAGAGCCGCCGGAATGGAAAGGAATGGAACGGAAACGGCAATATAAAAATATCGTTTGTTATGTTACGCAGTAGAACCTTATTTTTAAGGGTAGGAGTATAAAACCCTTACTCCTGCCCGTATCTCCGCTGTAATGCCGTTTAAGTCAAGCGAGAAGCACTCTTTATCGCATAACATTCCATACTGGATAGAGAGCGTAAGCGGTTTATCCGATTGCGCTCTCTTGACTGCCCGACAGCAAAGACAGGGAAAGCCGTCAAGGACGCGCAAGCGTGCAATTTATCCTTGACGGCTTTTTCTGGCTTTGCTACTACCTGTCAAAACGGAATTGCAGGATAGCTTTGATAAGTTGTGCTTTCAGACGGTCTTGAATATCGTCGTTGATATGTCCACGATAGGTAGACAGATATTTAATCCGCGCAGTGTAATGCCGCAGTACCGCGTCCATGGCTTCCGGCTCGCCTGCAACAGCTTTCTTGATGGTTTCAAAGGGTATCAGTTTCTTATTCCTCATGTTTAGTTTCCTCCAGTTCTTTTCTTAACTGCTTCAATGCCGCCAGTTTCCAGTAGTTGACTGTACTTCTGTTTCTTCCGTACTCATTTCCGATTTTTCTTTCGCTGTAACCGAGGAAGAAATTCATCAGCAGAACAGTGCGCCTTTGTTCTGACAGATTAGCTAATGCGTCAGCTAACCGTCTACTTGTAACGACAACTTCTTTCCCTTGCACAACAAAAACAGTCGGCTTTTCATAAACATACTGCTCAAAATAGTTGTCGGTTGCAAACGGTTCAAAAGACGTTTCCGACATCAGATAGTCAAGTGATACTTCATGCTTCTGTTTTCGTCCCAAATCGCGGTACGCGCTGATTGCCGCATTGCGGAGAACGATTTTACAGAACGCGGCAAAGGCATATTCGATATGCTCCATAAATTGTTCGGAATACCTCATTTTCTCATCACCCCCTTTCTTCCCAGTAGGGGGCTATTACAACAAACGCCCATGCAGGCGTAAAACCGCATAGGCGTTTGGTAATATGAGTTATTTAAGTAACTATAATGATTTGTGTATTCATCTTTATGGTCGCAAAATTCCTTTATATGGAATAGGCTTTTTTTAACAATGAAATAAGGTTATAACTGCGAAAAAGGGACATAGCGATACCTCCTTGATACCGCCGTATCCTTAAAAAAGGGCAAATTTAATGCACCCCCCGTATTCTCATTTTTAGAAAAGAAAACGGCGGCTTTCCCCTAAAAATGCTTACTTCTTTAGTTGGTAAAAGTCATAAAATGCAGTGTGTTTATCAATAAGCGTTTCAAATGTACCATGTTCAATAAT
>JAGZIW010000023.1 GCA_018366035.1 Butyricicoccus pullicaecorum
ATCAGTTAGACCTTTTACTTATGAATAAAAAGATGAGGATTTTTAGGCTACTCGCAAGCCACCCGATTTTTCTTTTCAAACTCAATAAATCGGGATTTGGCGAGTGCTATCAATCTGCTATCAAATGGGGAATTTGGAAATCAAAACCCCAGTGTTTATGCGCCTTTTTGGGCCCTCATATCCACTTTTTACTTATTCCCACTCGATTGTAGCAGGTGGCTTCGAGGTAATATCATACACAATTCGATTAATATGCTTGACCTCATTTACAATGCGCACAGAGATGCGGTCGAGCACTTCATACGGGATACGCGCCCAGTCGGCAGTCATAAAGTCCGATGTTGTCACGCCGCGCAGCGCAAGTGTATAGTCGTAGGTACGACCATCACCCATAACACCAACCGATCGCATACCGGTCAGAACGGCGAAGTACTGATTGATCTCACGATCCAATCCTGCCTTTGCGATTTCCTCACGGAAAATCCAATCTGCCTCTTGCAGGATAGCAACCTTATCCGGTGTCACCTCACCCAGCACACGGATACCCAGTCCCGGGCCGGGGAATGGCTGACGCCATACCAGATAGTCCGGCAGACCAAGCTCAAGGCCCATCGCGCGTACCTCATCTTTGAATAACAGACGCAGCGGCTCAATCAGCTCCTTAAAGTCAACAACACTGGGCAGTCCGCCTACATTGTGATGGCTCTTAATCACCGCACTGTCTCCCAGACCAGACTCAATGACATCTGGATAGATCGTACCCTGTACAAGGAAATCCACAGCGCCGATTTTCCGTGCTTCGTCCTCAAATACGCGGATAAATTCTTCACCAATCGCCTTACGCTTTGCTTCTGGATCGGTGAGCCCTGCCAGCTTGCCAAAAAAACGTTCCTGTGCATTGGCACGAACAAAATGAGAGTCAAATCGGGTTGCGAATGCTTCCTCAACCTCATCTCCCTCATTTTTACGCATGAGACCGGTATCTACAAAGACACAGGTCAGCTGCTTGCCGACCGCCTTGGATACAAGTGCTGCAACGACAGAAGAATCTACGCCGCCCGACAGTGCACACAGCACCTTGCCAGTACCCACTTTCTCGCGAATTGCTGCAATCTGCTGTTCAATATAACGGGTCATTGTCCAGTCGCCTGTGCAGCCGCAAACATCATACAGGAAATGCTTGAGCATATCTGTACCATGCGGAGTATGATTTACCTCTGGGTGAAACTGTACGCCATAGAATCTCTTATCAGCACATTCCATTGCAGCTGTTGGGCAGGTATCCGTGGTACCTGTCACACGGAAGCCCTCCGGAACCTCGGAAATAAAGTCTGTATGGCTCATCCAGCACACTTCCTGTGGCTCCAAGTCAGAGAACAGCTTACTGCTCTTGTCGAGCTGTACCTGTGTCTTGCCATATTCGCTCTTTTCGGCTGCATTAGATACTGTACCGCCTAACAGGTATGCCATCAGCTGACAGCCATAGCAAATGCCCAAAACTGGGATTCCAAGGTCAAAGATTGCCTTATCGCAGCGCGGCGATGTATCCTCGTATACGCTGTTCGGACCACCGGTAAAGATGATGCCCACTGGATTCATTGCCTTGATTTCTTCCAATGGGGTTTTATAGGATTTTACTTCACAATAAACATGATGTTCACGCACACGACGTGCAATAAGCTGGTTGTACTGACCGCCAAAGTCCAGCACCAGAACGAGCTGATGATGCTCCATGTTTCAGTTCCCTCCAAATAATTTTATTTGCTTAGATAAAATTATGCCATATTTTACGCATTTGGGCAAGTCCTTTTGAACAAAATTGTAATTTTTTACACAACCTGCACAGCTTGTTGGTATACAGCAGAAAGAACCCTCCCGCAGGTTGATACGCCAAGCGTCATCGGAAAATTTACAGCCTTTTATGCGTTGTATATTTTTGAAAATTCCGGCAATACTCTTTCATATATTTCTTGCAAAGGACGGGTATTACAATGAATACATGGTTAAGAAAGAGTTTGCTCTGTACAGTGTGCGCGCTCACCTTTATGATGCCCTGCGCTGCATTCTGGCAGGATCGGGTACAGGCATTTTCCGAGGAAAGCCTGCTTACCTCCTCCACGGGACATGTACCCGTGGCGCAGACCGTAGAGGAACGAACAGTTGCGGGCGTTATGGTTCGCTTTCCGCTTTGCGCATCAGATCCGGACGGTGATACCGTAACACTGAAACTCATTGACCAGCCGCGGCTTGGCACAGCCGTTCTGGACAACGGCAGCCTGATCTATACACCTGCGGCAAATCGTACAGGTACCGATCATTTTTCCTACTGTGCAGTTGATACCTTAGGCAACGAATCCAACCCTGCCCGTATTTCTGTCAAAATCGAGCGAAACCCTTCCGCTGTCACCTATGCGGATATGACACACAATCCCAATCAGCTTGCAGCCGTTCGCCTTGCGCAGAAAGGTATCTTTCTGGGCGAAAAGATCGGCACCTCTTATTTCCTGCACCCCAACCAGCCCATGACACGCAGTGAATTCATCGCCATGACAGCAGCCGCGGCAGATCTTGATATCACCCAAACCACCTGCACAGATTTCCAAGACGACAGCGCCCTGTCTCCTTGGGCAAAACCATATATCAGCGCAGCGGCAGGCGCCGGATTGATCCAAGGCTACCAGACTGCTTCCGGAAGCGCTGAAATCCGTGGAGAAAACCCCATTACAATCTCTGAGGCATCGGTTATCGTGTCCCATCTTTTAGACACCGCACCGGCTGACGGTACAGTGTCTTACCAAGCTGTGCCTGCATGGGCAGCAGACGCCACCCGCCAGCTTGCACAGGCGGACATTCTTCCGACTGCCTCTGACTTCAACCTGAATGCACCCGTGACCCGCGAGCTTGCCTGCACAATGCTATACAAAGTCCTCAAGTGAGTACACGGAGCGGATCGCCCATCTCTAGGGTGATCTGCTCTTTCTCTTTATCGAACACGCAAAGACTCTATAAACGCTTCGTCCGGAGTGACAAACGCAGTCTGATAAACGTGATAGATCACAAAGCCCGGCTTTGCACCAGACGGCTTTTTCAGATTGCGCACCTCTGTGTAATCGACCGGAACCATAGAAGAAGTCCGTGCCTTGGAATGGTATGCCGCAATCATAGCAGCCTCTGTCATTGCTTGATCGCTTGGCGTTCTGCCATCTGTTACCAGAATGACATGCGACCCATGAATTTTTTGTGTATGGAACCACCAGTCGCTCTTAAATGCCGTTTTCATACTGAGCAAATCATTTTGCAGGTTGTTCTTTCCCGCCCAAACCGAAAATCCGTCGCTTGTGCGATACTCATATGGAATAGAACGCGCTGGCTTCTGCTTTCTGCTGCGCTGCCTGTTGGAAAGGATACCAGTCTGCATCAGCTCTTCTCTCAGCTCCGCAAGGTCTGCTTCATTCTCCGCTTCATCAAGCGCCGCGAGCACGCTTTCCAGATAATCCAGTTCCTTTTCTCCCTGTCCTATTTGCTGCGTGAGCATTTGCTCTGCTGTCTTTGCTTTCTGATACAGCTTAAAAAATTTCTGCGCATTCTGCTGCGGAGTCAAGCGTACATCAAGGGAAATCTCCACTTCCGGACATTCCGGATCATAGTAATCAACAACCTTTGCCGTGCCCATTCCCTTTTCCAGCTGATAGAAGTTTGCTGAAATGAGTTCTCCGCGCCGCTTATACTTTTCACGCTCGTGCGTCTTTGCTAACTCCTGTCTCTGTGCCGCAAGCTTTCGCACCAACCGATCTCTTGCTGCGGTCACGGTACGCAGCATATCTCCGGACTTACGGTGCATACGCTCTGCCTGCCCCTTCTTCTCATAGAAGCTTGCCAGCAATCCCGAGAAATCAGAAATCTCCTGAAGCTGCATCTGTCCGCCATATTGAGTGATTGGCATAGAGGAAAAGTCAAATGCACTTTTGTCGTCTGTTCTGGTCAGCAGATAGGGCTTGCCCTTGCCTGCCTGCACGTCCGACAAAAATGCTGTAAAGGTCTCAAACAGTCGTTTCTTGTCATCTCCAGTCAAATCATTTACCGGCTTTGCAGGCTCTCCCAGCGCGCGAAAAGCAATTTCTCGACACAAAAGTGGAGATAATCCTCGAAAGGACGATAACAGCCAGCGGTCTGTCCCCATCTCTCCAGACATCTGTGTAAAGGCAGCGCGCAGTCCTGTTTCCGACACTGTAAAGGGGTCTGCCTTGCCCGCCTGTTCGGGCGGCATATGATAAAACAGCCCGGGCAAAATCTGCCGTTTTCCAGAAATATCACCATCTACCCGACGAATGGCATCTACAATACGCCCCGCCTCATCTTTGAGGATCAGGTTTGAATACTTGCCCATCAGCTCGGCAACCACATACCGTTTGACAGGTACGCCCATTTCATCGGTCGTGTCCAATTCCAAGACTGCCATGCGCTCGAGCGCCGGCTGGGTCAGCGAAACAATTTTTGCGCCCTGAATGTGCTTGCGCAGCAGCATACAGAACATGGGCGGTGTAGCCGGATTTTCGCGGTTTTGCTCGATCAGATGGATACGCGGTGCCGATGCAGACGCAGAGAGCAGCAGACGGCAAGCGCCCTGTCCGCCGCGAATCTGTAATACGATTTCCTCACGGTCGGGCTGATATACTTTTTCGATCCTTCCGCCTGCGATTCGTCCATTCAGCTCGGACAGAACCGCACGCAGACATATTGCATCTAATGGCATTTATAACCTCCTGTACTGATACAGCAGAAAGTGTCTCTCTGCTGCCTTTATACAAATTGAATACAGTCGCAATGGACTGCTGAAACCATCGTCTCAAGTGTTGGAAAACATCTTGCCAAATGGTTTGCAAACACAGCGGAAACCGGATTCTCCGTTGGAAAATGTCCGGCGTCCACAAGGGTCAGCCCAATCGACTGTGCGCGCTGCATCAAATCATAGGAACAGTCTCCAATCACAAAAGCGTCTGCACCCTTTGCCTTTGCGGCGTCCATCATTTTTCCGCAGGCTCCGCCGCCCACTGCCACCCGACGAATGGGTGTACCGCCATCGGTATAACGCACGCCCCCTGCATCTAGGCAGTCCTTTACATATTCCGCAAAGATTTTGGGAGACATTCTGGCAGGCAGATTTCCCACACGCCCCAGCAGCTTATTGTCCCCGCCTTCCATATTGACCATATCAGACAGTCCGAGAGCTTTCGCCAGTGCATCGTTGACGCCTCCCTGTGCGCAGTCTGCATTTGTGTGCATACAGATAACCGCAATGTCATTGCGAATGGCAAGACGCAGCGCGCGCCCTGTGGCATCGTCCTCTGTGACCGCACGAACAGAAGTGAAAATCAACGGGTGATGCGCCACCACGACCTGCGCCTGTGTCTCTGCCGCCTCCCGAATCACTGCCTCCGTGGCGTCCAATGCGCACAGCACTTTTGTCACACGATTCTCTCGATTCCCCGTCATCAGCCCGCAGTTATCCCAGCCTTCCGCCAGCTCATACGGCGCAAACGCTTCCAAACATTCCAAAATATCTTTTACGAAGGGCATGTCATCGCCTCCCATGCAATTTGAATCTGTCGTACAATTTCCTCTTGTTCTCTGATTGCAGCAGCCGCGGTTTTTGCACCTGTCTGCATACCGCGCAGTGCATAGATTTCCCGCCGCAAAAGCGCCTGCAAATAGTCAGATGCGCCCTCTGCATGTAATAGTTCCTGTGAAAAATAGCAGGCAGAAAGCGGCTTTTCCTGCAACGCGCCCCCACCCTGTACAGTCAATAGAATATAAAACCGTTTGCCTTCCCGACACACAGTTTCCTCTAAAATCTGATACCCATGTGCCCAAAGCCACTGTCTGAGCTGCGGCAGCATAGTCATGGGCTGGAGCAAAAGCTTATGTGCTCCCTTTGCGGTCCATGGCGCTGCCTGTAAAATCCCTGCAATGGTCTCGCCGCCCATTCCGGCAATCGAAATGGTATCACATTCCTCTGCCCGCACAGCGTCCAGCCCCGCAGCCAACCGAAAACTGACCCGCTCAGAAAGTCCATGAAATCGGGCATTTTCTCTTGCATGCTCCAAAGGACCTTCGCGCAAATCGCAGGCGATTGCTGTTTGCAGGACACCTGTGTGCAGCAGCCATAACGGTAAATGCCCATGGTCAGTGCCGATATCAGCAAAGCCTGCCCCCTTCGGCACACGGTCTGCAATGGCTTGCAGACGGGGTGTCAGGCTTAAATTCTCTTTTGTTCGTTCTGTCATTGTTCCTTAAAAAAACAAGACCGACAATACTGTCGGTCTCAGCTTGTCCAGCTTTGTGATTATGAGAAAGCCGATTGGCACAGTGTGTCCGGATATTGAAATCCGCCCGACACGGTGCCCGCTTTCTGCTGCTTACTCTCCGAGGAATTTGTTGAGCTGTGCAACAAGCTCATCTGCATTTGTGCCATGCACCATGCAAGCTTCCTCAATGCTCTCACCCTGAGAGGACGGACAGCCCAGACAGTGCATGCCCATATCCAAAAAGAACTTGGAAGTATTGATATCGCGAGCCAAAACCTCACCGATAGTTGTTTTCTTTGTAATTGCAGCCATAATAGACCTCCTGTACATCAATAAAGATATTTTTCATTATGAATGTATTTATTATACCGCTTTTGTATGCAAATATCAATAGATTTCTTTCTATTTGTACGCGTTCCGATTCCAGCAGCCCCAAAACACGAACTTCTGAGCAAAGACGTTCCCCGCATCACAGGTCGCCCCAAAGCCGAGAGGCGCTTTACAAAATCAGTTCTGGAATACACATTTCATAAACCCAATACTTTGGCTGATAATTTTTACTGTCTTCAAATAGTACATATACCAATTCTTCACTATCAGACAATATCATAGGCAATTTTGTGACCCACATGCTATCGTCTGATGTATCCTTGATTTCGCACGGCAATTTCGGATTGAATCCCCGCCCCATATTGGACCAATGTATGTCACCGCCATGCAATACAAATGTCTGTTCAATTTTTTTAAGGATAGCGCGATATGTAATTTTTGAACATTCAAAGCATTTTGAGCGTTCTAGGTGATTCTCTTTGATTACTCTCTCTATTTCATCTCGTATTGACATACCTCAAATACCAACTTTCGAAGGTTTAATTTGTTCTAATATACTTTGCATCTACCCCATTATCCAACAGTATCTTTGAAATTTCATCAAATAATTGTAAAACAGCGCTTCCCCTGTACGGAGGAGTGCCAACGATTCCAATATCAAGGCTTTTTCTAAATGCCCAAATATTATAAGCAGTAATTGTATTTTTGAAATCTTCGTCCAATATAAATTCAAATGTATTGATAACGCCATCTAATACCATTGGAAATTCAATTTCTTTATATTGGAAAATATCTATGTGACTTCGCATCGCATCTTTTATTCTCCTAATATCTTGCTGACTCATTGTGGTAAAAAAAGAATCCACATTGGTATTGCCCTTGTGTTCTAAACTGTATGATCTGTCAAAATATAAACATCTAACATTTTTATCGCTCCCCTCCCATACCTCGACCTGCGAAATCATATCTTCCCATGCATCGGCAAGCGTATATCTGAAAATACGTCGTGCATCTTTTCTAATTTTATCCATACCTTCTTTTTCCCTTTTGGAATGTCGTCCGGCAGACACAATTTGATTTCAACTTAAAACCCTCCGGTTTGAATTCATTATACTTGATGTGACCTTCAAAGTACAGAAAGATTTTATAAAACGCGTTACACGGGAACACGCAATCTGTTTGCAAGTAAAAAATCCAAAGCATAGATTTTATACAAAAAGGAGCAGAACCCAGCGGATTCTGCTCCTTTTTTACCAATACTTTTAGCCTTCAGATTTCATCTTTGCAAAGCACTCGCTGCAATAAACTGGGCGATCGGACTTTGGCTCAAACGGAACCTTTGCCTCACCGCCGCAAGCTGCACAGGTTGCAGTGAAGAATTCACGGGAAGTGCTGCGTGCAGCATTCTTGCGTGCATCGCGGCAGTGCTTGCAGCGCTGCGGCTCATTCTGGAAACCGCGCTCTGCGTAGAACTCCTGCTCACCAGCAGTGAAAACGAACTCCGCGCCACATTCCTTACATACTAAAGTCTTGTCCTGATACATGATTACTACCTCTCTTTGATTACCTCAAGTCCCTATCCCTTTTTGCGTTGCAGAAATGCTAGGAACAACTGAAAAATTATATTGCAAACAGGAAAACACCTGTTTACGACAAAAAAACCGGACGTGTTCACCAAAAACCCTGTTGCAAGAGGGAGCGCATCGCGGACATGATGAACAGCAGCACAGCGAACGGAACGCGGTGCGGACAGAACCTGTGCCACAAAAATGCAGGAAAAGAACAAAGAGAAGCGCAACTGTTTAGGGATTCCGACGAGTATCGGAAGCGAAGCGAATTTCAATCCTTCCAGCGGAGGTGAACCAGGTATGAATACAAAGCAGGTACGAGGACCATGTGGTACTCTTTCTGGCTCTCACAGCCTGCTTGTGCGACTTCATTTACCATCTTGGTATCATTATATAGAATGATTCTATGTTTGTCAAGCAAATTTTGTGAAAACTGAAAATACAGCCGCTTTCTACGCAAAATATATTTGTGCGTATTTTACAATTATTTTGTGAAAGCGCAGTTTTTTGACATTCCCAGCACGCAAGACTGGGATATGGGTTGTGAGTCCAGTGAAAACGTGCTGTTTCCGAAATCGCTTTCGGGGTTTCTTCGTTTCACTCACGACTGGCCCACAGACAGCCGAAGGGGTATCCGCCGAACTTTCGATGCTCCCCTTTCCTCGTCCACTGCAAGGCAGAGCGCCTCACAGTTCTGGCGCTTATTTTTTATGACTCGCCAACGACTGCTCGAATGACATCAGCAACCTGACGGGCAACCAGTTCCACCTTATCTGCGTCCACACCCTCAACCATGACACGTACCAGTGCCTCGGTTCCCGATGCGCGCACAAGAATTCTGCCCTCTCCCAGTGTCTGCTGTCCTGCCTCTATGGAGGAGGCAACCTCAGCCCGCTCGGCGATGGTGTATTTATCTGTATTTGGTACCTTCACATTGATCTGCACCTGCGGCCACGGAACGACCTCATCTGCAATCTCAGAGCATTTCTTGCCGCTTTCCTTGAGGATACGCATAAACTGAATTGCGGTCAGCTGACCGTCACCGGTAGACGCATATTCAAGGAAGATAACATGACCGGACTGCTCGCCGCCCAAAATATAGCCGTCCCGCAGCATCATCTCCAGCACATAGCGGTCACCGACATTGGCACATTTGATTTCCATGCCCTGATCCTTTGCATATTTGTGCAGTCCCATATTGGACATCACGGTTGCAACAAAAGCATCACCGCGCAGCTTACCGAGCTTCTTCATATGCGCCGCACAGACTGCCATAATACGGTCTCCGTCAAGCACCTCTCCGCGTTCGTCCACGATCAGACAGCGATCTGCATCACCATCAAAGGCAACACCAATATCATACTCTCCGGTACGCATTCTCTCCTGCAAATTGCCCAGATGGGTAGAGCCGCAGCCGTCATTGATGTTGATTCCATTTGGCTCGTAGAAACGCAGGTCTGCCTTACATTCCAGCAAACGCATGAGACGGGTCACAGTAGTCGAGGACGCACCATTTGCACAGTCTACGGCAACATGCAGACCGCTCAAATCCCCGTCCACTGTCTCTGCCAGATGATCGGTATATTCCACCACCGGATCAATAGATGAGCGCAGTACGCCGCCCAGCTTTTCATGACTTGCCTTGGGTACAGTATCAAAGTTATCGATGAGCGCTTCCACACGGGCTTCCAGTTCATCGGACAGCTTATAACCTGAACCTGCAAAAATCTTAATGCCATTATATTCAAAGGAATTGTGGCTTGCCGAAATCACAATGCCCGCATCTGCCTTGTGCTTGATGGTGAGATATGCAATGGCAGGCGTCGGAATGACACCCAAAAGCTCAACGTCTGCACCCACCGAACAAATGCCGGCAACCAGTGCACTTTCCAGCATATCCGAAGAAATACGGGTATCTTTGCCAATGAGCAGCTTTGCCTTACCCGCACCTGTACGCTCCTGTGTTAATACATATGCAGCAGCCGCACCGATCTTAAATGCCAGCATTGCGTCCAGTTCAACATTCGCGACGCCGCGAACGCCGTCAGTTCCAAAATATTTGCCCAATCTAGTGACACTTCCTTCCAAACAGGATATTTATAGGGTTTGCTGACCATCTGGCGTTTCCAGCTTGAGATGGTCATATGCGCGGAATGTAGCACACCGCCCGCGCGGCGTTCGATTGAGAAATCCAATCTGCATGAGGTATGGTTCATACACATCTTCCAATGTGACCGCTTCCTCTCCAATGGTTGCCGCAAGGGTTTCCAATCCTACCGGACCGCCATTGTAGTTGAGAATGATGCTGGTCAACATTCGGCGGTCGATGTTATCTAAGCCCAGCGCGTCGATTTCGAGCGCCTGCAAGGCGAGGTCTGCCATTTCCTTTGTGATGATGCCATCGCCCCTGACCTGTGCGAAGTCTCTCACACGCCGCAAAAGCCGGTTTGCGATACGCGGTGTCCCGCGGGAACGGCGCGCAATCTCATAAGCACCGTCATATCGGCTGTGGACACCCAAAATCCCAGCAGAACGCGTCACGATTTTTTCAAGGTCGTCCGGACTGTAAAGCTCCAGACGGAGCATGACGCCAAAGCGGTCGCGCAGAGGGGAGGTCATCTGTCCCGCACGGGTGGTTGCGCCGATGAGCGTAAAACGCGGCAGATCCAGACGGATCGAGCGGGCAGAGGGTCCCTTCCCAATAATGATATCAAGTGCATAATCCTCCATTGCCGGATACAGGATTTCCTCCACGCTGCGGTTGAGACGATGGATTTCATCAATAAACAGGATATCATTTTCTGTCAAATTGGTCAAGATTGCCGCAAGGTCTCCTGCCTTTTCAATGGCAGGGCCAGACGTGACGCGGATATTTACCCCCATTTCCGCTGCAATAATATTTGCGAGGGTGGTCTTGCCCAATCCCGGCGGGCCATATAACAGTGTATGATCGAGAGGCTCTCCGCGCTGCTTGGCTGCTTCAATAAAAACCTGTAAATTTTCTTTGACCTTGCTCTGCCCAATATAATCTTCCATGGACTTCGGACGCAAAGAGTTTTCCGTTTCGTCCTCCTGCATCTGACGGCTGGACACAATGCGTTCATCGTCCATCATGCCGCCGGAAAATTCGATACTCAAATCCTCACCGCCTTATCCCATTGCGATGCGCTTGAGACAAGCGCGAATGATTGCCTCTGTATCCGCATATTCGGCAAGGTTCAATCCTTCGAGCGCCTGCAAAGCTTCCGATTGTGCGTATCCCAAAACCATGAGCGCTGCAATCGCCTCCTGCGTGTGGTTGACACCTGCGCCTGACGGCATTTCCATCACAGACGCACCGCCCTTCGCAGTCTGCATCTGCTCCTTGCTCAGCTTGTCCCGCAGTTCGAGCACAATACGCTGCGCAATCTTCTTACCAATGCCGGACGCCTGCGTCAGCAGCTTTTCATCACCTGTAATGATGGAGAGCGCAAGCTGACTGGGCGGTGCGATTGACAAAATAGCAAGTGCTGCCTTTGGTCCAACACCAGACACACCGATGAGCAGCTTGAAGCAGTTCATCTCCTCCTGATCTATAAATCCGTACAAATCAAAAATATCTTCTCTGACATATAAATAAGTATACAGCCTGATTACTTCCCCCTGCTTGACACGGGAAAGCGTATGCTGCGAGGTATGGCAGGCATAGCCCACTCCAGCACAATCTACAACGCAAAGCCCCTGCTCTACCAGAGCAGCCTTGCCTTCTATATAATAAAACATGGTGATTAACTCCTTAACGATAAAGCGCAGAACGGGTCGAATGTCCGTGACAAATGGCAATTGCAAGTGCATCTGCCGCATCGTCCGGACGTGGCACTTTCGCAAGCCCCAGCATCATGCGGGTCATTTCCATCATCTGCCTTTTTTCCGCCTTGCCATATCCCACAACTGACTGCTTGACCTGTGACGGGGTATAGGAAACTGGTATCAATCCCTTTTGTGCAAGTGCCAGCAAAATCACACCGCGTGCCTGTGCAACCTGTATGCCGGTTGTGATATTCGTATTAAAAAACAGATCCTCTACGGCTGCGGTCTCCGGCTGAAAGGTATCAATAAGCGTACACAAATCATCGTACAGCTCGCACAGACGCATGTGCATGGGTGCACCGATCTGTGTGGTGATTGCACCGTATTGAATCGGTGTGAAGCGGTCATTTTGATACCTGACGATTCCATAGCCAATTGTGCCATAGCCCGGGTCGATCCCAAGAATTACCATAGATCAGTTCTCTCCTTTTTCTCTGTGTGCACTGCTTTTTTTTGCAAAATCATACCCTTTCCAGCAATTCTCATGGGTTTTGTTGTGAGGCTTTGCGGCAAAGCGTTGCCTTTATCATATCACAGTGTAAAGGCAATGTCTACCAAAAATGCACACAGAAAAATGCACCGTTTCATAAGAGTATAGGGGCTCTGCACCGTGGGAGCGTACAGCCTTCTCTGAGATTACACACGCCAACGCGTGATGTTCCCCTTAAATAATTGTGGTATCTATGGATACTGTATCAAACTGCCTTGTGTAAGGCAGCGGGAATTGTCGCGCCGGCGACAGCGGTCCCGTGGCAACGAGAGTGCCAAAAGGGTTTAGAACCTTGCGGTTCCCCAACCCTTTTGAATCCCTTCCCTCCCTCTCC
>JAGZIW010000002.1 GCA_018366035.1 Butyricicoccus pullicaecorum
CTATAAATCATGCAACTAATATATAGATTACAACTAGCAAAAAGCGTCAACCTTTAGACATGTAGAGGGTCAGGAGATGGTGAGATAGTTCAAGAATGTGCCGCACTCGAAAAATAGCATACTAAAAAGTTGGGTACAAAAAACTGTTGTTATCAAAAGTGACTTAAAATCCCTTGCTATCACTGGGAGAAATCAGCCGCCGTAGTATTCTATATGGCAGCCAAAACCGATACACTTTGGGAAACTATGTAAGACCTCGCACAGTGCAGGCTACGGTCAGCGAACCGAGAATCCCCTGCCTTTCGGCATGAGAAGTGTCAATCCAATCTATAAAGATTATTGACTGATGAACTGCATAATACTTTATTATAAGGAGAGAAAGACAGCATGAAAAAGCGTATTATCTTTTCACTGGCACTGTTAATGATGGCATTGCTCACCGCTTGTGGAGATGAGCCGCCAAAGTCAGATCCCACAGCACAGCAATCCAGTGCAGAGGCAGAAAGCCTGACAACTGAAAAAGAAAAGCAGGAAGCCGAAGCCGCAAAGGCACTTGCGATTGTTCTGGATGGCCAAATCTATGATAATGTCCTTCGATCAGAAGAAACGACCAAACTCCTTCAGGAAGGTGTTCAATTGGTCTCTTCCGGAAAAGGCAATATGCTTGAACTATACGATTTGGCGAAAACTACCAAAGAAACGCAACTCACATTATTTACAAATCTTTCAAAACTACAAGATAAAAATAATCCCGCTTATATTGAAGCCGCACAAATGTATATTGCTAATAATAAATCTTTCTCTGAAAAACTTATGAAGTACATAGATAAAAATGATATGAAATATCTATCACAAGCGAAAGAATGTATTGAAAATTCAGAATCATATGCTCTCTCTGTCGTTTCTACACGCATGAGTTATTTATCCGAACAAGGATTAACCGATGAGGAAATCACTAAAATTCTAGAAGATGCTTCAGAGCCCAGCGTCTAAATAAAACCCGCCCTCCTGCAAGCACAGAAAGACGGGTTGACAATTTCACGATATGCGGTTATACTGGAAATATAAAAAAAGGGCGCGTTGCCGGTAGACGGTTATGCCCTCAATAGTTTAAGTCAGATGACCGCTATCTTTTGGACGAGAGGGCGGTCATTTTGCGTATGTAGTGAAAAGCCACATAAACAATGCTGTAAAAAGCAGAATACGTGCAATCTTTGCATACACAGCGTTCACCCCCTTCCGCGGGTTGGAATGGGAGAACTCACCTCCTTTCCTTGGAGGAATGGAGGGCAAATAACCGCCTACCGCTGGTATCGGCAGCGCGCTGAAAAATCTTATTTTTTTCCTGTCATTCAGGATAGCACAGATTCAGACAGATTGCAACAAAAAAATCCGCCTCAGTGCTGCACACACCGAGACGGAAGAAAGCGAATACTGGGACAGAGCCAATCATCACATATTCTTTTATGATTATATCACCTGTCCTTGGTTTTGCATACCCATTTTACAAGGAAAGGTGATTTTTTATGACAAGTTTTGTCCGCAAGCGCGGAAAAAGCTGGACGTACTATTTCGAACCCGTCATCAACGGACAGCAAAAACAAATCAGCCGCGGTGGGTTTCGCACAAAAGGCGAAGCCAGATCCGCACTGGCACAAGCCATCATTGATTACGAAGAACGCGCATTCCTCGGAAACAATAAGACACGCTTAAATATGTTTTTTGAAGATTGGTTAGAGAATAATGTTCGCGAAACAAAATCACATACAACCTATTTGCGTTATCAAGGTCTATATGACCGTTATGTACGCAATGAGATTGGCGGTGAATATCTCTCTGCGGTTACTCCCATACGTATTGACCACACACTACGCGCTGCACGCAAAACAGGCATATCTGAAACATCTGTGCAGCACATCTTTGTCCTGCTGCACGCGATTTTCCAGCGTGCTATGCGGCTCCGTCTCATCAAAGATAATCCATGTGATTATGTGGATCGTCCAAAACGAGCAAGAACACAAACTGATGTACTCACAGAAGAAGATATCACAGCGATTTTAGATGTCCTTGATCTAAATAAACCCAATGACCGTATATTCTATACTGGCTTCCTTTTTGCTTTGGAGACCGGTTGCCGCCGTGGTGAAATGTGCGGTTTAGAATGGGAGGATATTGATCTAGATACACGAATCGTGACCATCAAACGCGCCATGACCTATGTCAATGGTCATGTATATGTTGGTGCAACAAAAACCGAGCAATCCGAGCGAAGTATTCCCATATCTGAAACTCTGGCGGGTATTCTACGAAGCTTTCATAGTTGGCAGCGCGAACAGCAAGCTGCCGTGGGAAAATACCGGCGCCAAAATATTTTTGATGGAATGGAGTACGACTTTGCCTTTGCTTGGCAAAACGGCGGTTATGTGCACCCGCTCTGGTGGACGCGGCAGATGCCTAAAGTGATGACACGCGCTGGACTCGAAAAGCATATTCGCTGGCATGATCTACGGCACACAAGCGCAACGCTGCTGATCCAGCAGGGCACCGATCTCAAAACTGTGCAAATTCGTTTAGGACACGTTGATGGCGCAATGGTCATGAAGCGTTATGGACACCTCACAGAACGTATGTCAGCACAGGCAGTTCACACAATCGAAAAGACAATATATCGCCACATAAAATCAGAAGAAAACTGATACATTTCACTGACAAATTCACTGACAAGCATTTTTTGCTTGTCACTTTTTTTGTCTATAAATACAAAAGAATCGCCAAAACAGGCGAATCTTTCAACATTAAAATAAGTATGAGCAATCCGTAAGCCGGGTTCTGTCGTGGACGGTCATCTATCTGGGACGCACGTCACCGCACGCCTCAAGCCATCAGTCGGAGCGGCCGGGTCAGCCATGGCTCCTGTCGATGTTGCTGCGGATAGAGTTTACAGGCCCCCCATGTTACCATGGGGCGCGGTGAGCTCTTACCTCGCCTTTCCACCCTTACCGACGTAAAAGTCGGCGGTATCTCTCTGTTGCACTATTCCTGAAGTCACCTTCGGCAGACGTTATCTGCTATCCGTACCCTATGCAGCCCGGACTTTCCTCATACCGGCAGGAGCCGGCACGCGACCGTCAGGATTACTCATGGTTTTTATTATACGACAAAGCATGTCACTCCGTCAAGGCGGCATTTTGATAATTTCCGCGGCTGCCTGCAAATCTTTTCCCCAATGTCAAACAACAACTGCAAGATGATTTATATTGACTTTAATACGAATCCGTATTAAAATAAAATACGAATTCGTATTATACATAAGGAGACACGACATGAACGATACTCGCACAGAAATCCGCAGACTGATGATTACACTCAACAAAATAGACGGTATTTACTATCTGATTGCCAAAAAATTAGGGATAAAAGACAATATGCTTTCCCTGCTGTACGCTCTTTCTGATGGAAAATCCCACAGTCAGAAACAGATTTGTGAAGAATGGCTCATTCCCCGAACAACCATCAACACCGTTGTAAAAGAATGTATCAACAGCGGTTATGTGACCCTCACAGCTACTGGAAAGAAAGAAAAAAATATAGAACTTACCGATGCAGGAAAAACATTTACCCAGCAATTGCTTGCGGAGTTATTCGAAATGGAAGATGCCGCCATAAAGGAGACCATTGAGACATACACATCTGATTTCATCTCTGCAATTGAGCATTTTACAAATGTAATGGATAAAAAAACTTAATGACTACACCGGAGAAAAACAAAATGAATCCTAACTCTTTGGCTTTTGAAACCCAGCCTCCCTCAAAATTATTTTTGTGCTGTGCACTTCCGGCTATGTGCAGCATGGTATTCGGCGCTTTGTATACCATAGCAGATGGTATTTTTGTTGGACGATATGTTGGAGAAAACGCACTCGCAGCTGTAAACCTTGCCATGCCTCTGGTCAATATCTCATTTGCAATCGCGGATATGATCGCAGTCGGTTCCTCTGTGCAGATTGCGATGTTCCTTGGGCAAAGGGACAAAGAAGCTGCAAATCGCATCTTCAGTTTTTCTATCAAGATTATTTTTGCAGTCTCGATACTTATCGGTCTGTTTTTCCTTTTTTTCACAAAGCCTGTTTTTATGCTGATGGGCGCCAACGGGCAGGCTTTGCAGTATGCGTTTGTGTATATGGGTGTGTATGCGCTGTTCTCCCCTGTCACAATGGTCTATTATGCAGCAGACAATTATCTGCGCATTTGCAATCGCCAAAAATACAGTATGATTCTCAATATCTCGACAGCGCTGCTGAACATCGTGTTAGATTTCTTACTGATTATAGTTTTTGAAGGCGGTGTATTGGGTGCTGCATTGGCAAGCTGCATCAGCATGGCAATTGGAAGTTTCTTCTCGCTGCTTCCATTTTTCAGGAAGAAACTTGAGCTTCGGTTTACAAAAGGAAAAATTCCGGCAAAACAGTTTGTTTCCCTGTTGGCAAATGGCTCTTCAGAATTTTTCAGCAATATTTCCGGCTCTGTTATGGCATTTATCCTGAATGTCGTTCTGATGCGCTTGGGCGGAACCACAGCGGTTGCGGCCATGTCGATCGTTTTGTATGTGGACAGCCTGATGGTAATGATGATTTTTGGAATGTGTGATTCCATGCAGCCGCCGATCAGTTATTGCCATGCAGCAGGATTGAAACAGAGAGTGCTTTCTCTGGAAAAAAGGGTCCTTCTATCCGCAGCGCTTTTATCTTTGGGCGCATTTTTCTTTCTGTGGTATGGCGGCAGCCGGATCGTACCTTTTTTTGTAACGCCGGAAGATACTGCGCTGCTGGAGTTAAGCGTACATGCGATGGAGCTCTACGCATTTTCTTATTTGGTAAACTGGATCTATCGCTGTCTGTCAAGCTATTTGACCGCAATGGGACAGGCCGGCAAGTCTTTTGCGGCTTCCATCTGCGGCACATTGGTTTTTCCGCTTGTATGCTTGGCTGCCTTGGTTCCTCTATGGGGCTTCGATGGCGTATGTTTCATGCCATTATTCGCAGGCTTTTTCAGCGGTGCGTTGGCAATTTTATTGTCTGTATGGCGTAAAGATTGGTATAAACATAGGAGCTTGAAATGAGACTTTTAATTATAGAAGATGAAAAAGAATTATTACAGGATATCAGCAAGGGACTGCGACTAAAAGGAATATCATCTATACTGGAAAAGATTCCATTGCACATGCGTTTTACGCCGGTCCGCCAGTTTGTTCTTGCTGATTCCCTACTGACACTGCCTTCTAATATATTGGCTGCGCACTGCCTCGTCCCATTCTTCCATAGCAGAGATTTCTCCTTGAAATCGCCGGAAAAACAGGGTAAAATAGACGAAGATGAAAGGGGAATTTTGCGATGACAGCACTCGAAGAATACTTAAAAGAAATTTCCGGACAGCGCATTGGCGTCATCGGTGCAGGCGTCAGCAATGTGCCGCTGGTTTCCATGCTGTGCGAAGCAGGACTTTCTGTAACCGTACACGACCGCAAAACGGAAGCAGAACTTGGCGAAGTTTACCAAACCTTAAAGGCGCATGGCGCGGCGTTTTCGCTGGGTGCACATTATCTGGATACCTTGGAGGAATCCATCGTGTTCCGCACCCCGGGGCTGCACCCAAACAATCCTGCTCTGGAGCAGGTACGCGCACGCGGCGGTGTGGTCACAAGTGAAATGGAGCTGTTCTTCCGTGTTTGCCCATGCCGTATCATTGGCATCACAGGCTCTGACGGAAAAACCACCACCACGACCCTGACCTACGAATTCTTAAAACACGCAGGATATACCTGCCATTTGGGCGGCAATATCGGCGCACCCCTGCTTCCCATGGTGCCCAAGATGCAGCCCGATGATTTGGCGATTGTCGAATTATCCTCTTTTCAGCTTATGGATATGCAGTACAGTCCGGATATCGCGGCAATCACCAATCTGACACCCAACCATCTGGACTATCACAAGGATTTTTCCGAATATATTGCAGCAAAAACCAACATTTTCACCCATCAGAAAGCCGGCAGCCGGCTGGTTCTCAACGCAGATGACCGTGAAACACGCATGTTGGATATTTCTGGAGATCACCGTATTTTGACATGCAGCAAGCTTGTAAAGCCTGATAACGGAGTATATCTGCGTGAAGGCACGATTTACATAGCCGAGGACGGGAAAGACCGCACACTGATGAAGGCTTGTGATATCCGAATTCCCGGCGCACACAATGTATCCAATGTGATGATGGCAGCCGCAATTGTTCAGGGGCTGTGCGAGAACAGCGATATTACCGAAGTTGCCAAGAACTTTGCAGGCGTAGAGCACCGTATCGAATTTGTACGCAAAGTCAACGGCGTCTCCTATTATAATGATTCCATTGCATCAAGCCCCACCCGTACCATTGCAGGGCTGAATTCCTTTGAGCAAAAGCTTATTCTGATTGCCGGCGGCTATGACAAGCACCTTTCCTATGAGGTATTGGGCAAGCCCATCTGCGCCCATGTCAAGACGCTTCTGCTGACCGGTGCAACCGCACCCAAAATCCGCGCCTGCACGGAACAGGCAGACGCCGCACAAAAGCCGGAAATCTTCGACCTTCCAGACCTTGCCGCAGCTGTAACCAAAGCGCACGAAATTGCCAAGGCTGGCGATATCGTGCTCCTGAGTCCCGCAAGTGCATCTTTTGACTGTTTCAAAAATTTTGCTGAACGCGGAAACTGTTTTAAGGCACTGGTAAACCAATTATCATAACAAATATACATAAAAAGACCCCTATTCGGGGTCTTTTTATGTCAGGTCAGCAGAATCACCTGTCTCTGCCGTGCCACCACACGCAAAAGTGCAATGCCGCGGTCGGTTCTGGCTTCATCTGCGGTTATAAACGGGTCATTGAGGATCAGCGGTGCATCTTTTGTGCCAAGCGACTGGCAAATGGCAAGACGCAGCGCCAGATACAGCTGGTCAGGAGTGCCTGCCGACCATGTGTTTTCCTGTTCCGTTTCCGACTCCGGATCGACCGTCAAAAATGACAGATAGGACTGGGCACGGCTGATGATATCCGGCGAAATTCTCTGCTTGAGCGCCGCATTCTCCTCCGTAATGATTTGACGCGCATGCGCTGCTGCCGCATACTGCTTTTCCAATACCTGAATCTGTGCTTTACAGTCGGAAAGCTGTCCACGCACATCGTCCAGAGAGCCAATTGCATCGGCTTGTGCCTTGACCTGTGCCAGCTGTTCCCTTGCCATATCCAAAGCCTGCTGTGAGGCGTTGCTCTCCTCCAGCAGCTGCTCCAGATTTTGGCGCATATCTGCGGGCAGAGGGTCCTCATCTGGTGCACGCTGGATTTCCAAAATAATGTCCCCCAGCGCACTCTGCTCACGGCGAATGAGCTGCAAATCAGCAAGCGCAGAGCGGATTACATTGGTTGCCTGCTCTACGGTATTGACCTCCGGAGACAGCGTACGTCCGGCGGCAATGATGCGTTTTTGCTCCTCCTGCAAGACCGACGCCGCCATTTGCTGCTCATCTAAAATCTGCTGATATTCTATTTCCAGCTGCTTGCGTTCCTCGTCGATATCCGGCAGCGGCGCAGGCGGCTTTTGTACACTGCCCACAAAAGTCAAAAGCAGACAGCCCATCGCCAGCGCCGATAAAATGACTGGCAGATGTCCCGCGTCCAAAAGTCCTGCAATCTGCTCCATTTGCGGAAACCATTCAACCTGCACGATTCCGGTCGCTGCCGCCAAAACTGCAAATATTAGGGCAAAAGCACCCGCAACCCAACGGATTTTTGGGCGGGTGACGCGATCGACCTCAATTTCCCGCTCGACCCGCGCCTTCTCCATGCGTTCCATTGCCTGTCGCCGGCGCGTCTCGATTGCCGGCATGCTCTCACGCTTTTCTGCCTCAAGCCGTACCGCACCCTCATAGCCATAGAGTGCCTCGCCTGCCTTGCGCACCAATGCTTCATCTGGCACACGCTTTTTGATTTCATGGATACGCTGCTCCCGATCCTCCCGCATATTGCGGCGGCGCGCCTCGGCATCTATGACCTGTACCTCACACCGCTTGTGTGCTGTCTCATAGGCGTCCTGTGCCTTTGCCGCCTGCTGTCCCAGCTTGCGGCAATTTTCCTTTTGAATCTGGATCTCCTTTGTGAGTCTTTCCAGCTCCGAAAGCTGTCCCGCAAGCCAAGACTCCTGCTGCCGTGCGGTATCCAACTCCCCTTGCTCCCTGCCAATCCCATCACACCAGCCATTTAAGATGTCGAGCGCCTTTTCTGCGCGGTTGCCAGTATCTCCGGTATGCGTCATGGATAACAGCTGCTGCTGCAGCTGTGCTGCCGGACGTACAAGATCCTCTCCCGTCACCAGCATATTGGACACGAAGTCGTCCTCACTCATGCCCAAAAGTACCTGCCCACAGTTTTTGGCAGTCAGCAGCCGACAGCGCTCTCCGGTATCTGTATAATATGCCACAAACTCCTGCATCGGTTCTCCGGCTCCGGTATTTCGCTGAATGGTGACATCACGCCCATTCCATTCGATTTCCAGCCGCCCCATCATCGGTTTTCCATCGACCGGCATAAACTGGTCTATGCTTCCCAAATCACGGCGCACAACGCTCGGTCCATAGAGCATGACCCGTAAAAACGCGCACAGGGCATTTTTTCCCCAGCCACTTGGCAGCTCCAGATGTGAAAATCCATCTGTAAATTCAATTTTACGGCCGTTCATTGTGCCGAACTGCCCTTCCAGTGCCCGTAGCTTCATGATTTCCCCCATATGGTCCTTTGAATTTTCCGTGCTTTCTTCGTCACGGTATTGTCTTTATTATAGCACACGCAGTCCAAAAACAGCAAGTGTCCGACCGCTTTCTTTTAGAAAACTGCCAGCACATGCTCCTTTTCCCTTCCTCTGCGCAAAGAGCCGATTATCCATGTCCGATGGAAAAAAATAATTTTTTCCCTATTGACTTTTCCACATTAAAGTATTACAATGTTGATAACAAATACAGAAAGATCCAGATTTCACTGGTATATCAAAGGAGTTTTTACCATGAACTACAAGAAATTATGCAGCCTGCTCTGTGCAGGTGTTCTGTCCGCCTCCCTGCTGACCGCCTGCGGCGGCGGTACAGCCCCAGACAGCACGTCATCTGCCGAGAGTGACCAGTCCCTTCAATACATTCAGGACAAAGGGGTCCTGACGCTCGGACTCGACGATCAGCTTCCCCCTATGGGATTTCTCGATGAAAGCGGCAAAATTGTCGGCTTCGACATCGATGTAGCCGAAAAGGTCTGCGAAAAACTGGGCGTCAAACTGGAAACACAGGCAATCAACTGGGATTCCAAGCAGATGGAGCTGGACACCAAGAGCATCGACTGCATTTGGAACGGCTTATCTTGGTCAGAGGACCGCGCCCAAACCATGAGCCTTTCGGTTCCCTATCTCAAAAACCACATGGTTCTTGTTGTTCCAGAGGGTACCGCTTATAAAACCGTAGATGACCTCGCAGGCAAGACCATCGCACTGCAGTCCGGTTCCACAGCACAGGAGGCTTATGATGCTGAGGCGCGTCTGTCCGGCAAAACCGAAATGGTCGGCATGGAAAACAATATGCTGTGCCTCATTGATGTAGAAAGCGGCGCGTCTGATGCAGCGCTCATGGACGAAACAGTTGCCAACTACCTTATCGAGACAGGCGGCAAAAAGCTGCGTGTCATGGAGGACTTCCTCTATGAGGAGGATTATGTCATCGGCTTCCGTAAGGGAGAAACCGCTCTGACCGATGCAGTCAACAATGCACTTTCCGAGCTGGCTGCCGAAGGCACACTGAGCGAAATCTCTACCAAGTGGTTTGGCTCTGATATCACAACGGTTGCGGCGCAATAAAATGTACAGTCTGTAAATGGTCACTTGACCTGCCAAAGCAAAACATGATACCATACAAAGAGAGCGGAACAACTCCGCTCTCTTTGCAGGTTATACCCCGCATGCCGAATCACAATCGCAAAGAGCAAATCCCTTTATTTTCGGAGGAATCCTATGTTATCGGAACAATCTATATTTGATAAAATTGCAACAATGATGCCCGTCCTGCTTGACGGCACGGTCGATGTCATTCATATCTTTGTCTGGACAGTTGTGCTTTCCGTGCCGCTGGGCTTTCTGGTTGCACTGGGACGCAACTTAAATTTCGGGATACGGCTTGGCAGAGTGTCCATACGCCCGATTTCTTGGGTCGTGCAGTTCTATCAGCTTATCATGCGCGGCACCCCCCTCATGCTTCAGCTGATGTTTGTCATGTACGCGCCCTCTTACCTGTTTCAAATAAAGGTAGACCGCTTTCAGGCAACCATTCTGGCGTTTGCCATCAACTACGCCGCATATTTTGGAGAAATCTTCCGCTCTGGAATCGACTCGATCCCCCGCGGGCAGTACGAAGCCGCAAAGATGCTGGGATACACAAAATCACAGACCTTCTTCCATATTATACTGCCGCAGGTAGTCAAGCGCGTCATTCCGCCCACCGGCTCAGAATTCATGGTGCTCATCAAGGACTCTGCACTGGCAAATGTCATCGGACAGCCACAACTCTTTGATGCCGCAAAAAAGCTTATGACAGGTACCTCCAGTATCCTGCCGCTCATTATCGCCGGTTTCATCTTCCTTGTGCTCAATGCCATCGTGGAATATGCTTTCAAGGCACTCGAAAAAAAGCTCAACTACTATAAAGGATAATACATTATGAATCTGATCGAAGCAAAACATATCGAAAAATCCTTTGGCAAGCTGCAGGTGCTCAAAGACATCTCTCTGCAAGTTGCGGAAGGACAAGTCATTTCGATTATCGGGCCTTCCGGCTCAGGCAAATCCACGCTCCTGCGCTGTCTGACCCAGCTGGAAACCGTGGACAGGGGGGAAATTGTCGTATGCGGACAAAAAATGGTCAGCACAGCTGGGGATAAGGCTGTCTACGCCTCCAAAAAAACACTCCACGACATTACCTTAAATGTTGGTCTGGTATTTCAGAGTTTTCACCTCTTTCCCCACCTGTCCGTCCTGCAAAACCTGACCGATGCCCCCATACGTATCCGCGGCATTTCCCGCGAGCAGGCAACCGAAACTGCCCGCGGACTGCTCCGCAAAATGAATCTGGAATCCAAGGAAAATGCCTATCCCTGTGAGCTTTCCGGCGGACAGCAGCAGCGTGTTGCCATCGCGCGCGCCCTTGCTATGCAGCCGCGTATCCTGTTTTTTGATGAGCCGACCTCCGCACTTGATCCGGAACTGACCGGCGAAATCCTAAAGGTAATCCGAGAGCTTGCCGAGGAACACATGACTATGGTCATCGTCACCCACGAAATGGCATTCGCCCGCGATGTTGCCGACCATGTCATTTTTATGGCAGATGGTGTTATCATTGAGGAAGGCTCTCCTGCGCAGGTCTTTGGAAATTCTCAAAACGCACGAACACAGGCATTTTTGAGCCGCTTTTCCCAAAACGGTGAGCCAAAAAAGACCTGAACCTGTGCGTGTCTTGTCACAAAACACAAAATGCCCGACACCGTGTATCTCTATGCAGTGTCGGGCACTATTTGTCCAGAGCGCTTTGCGCGGCGGTCGCTGTCTCGTCTCAAAAGCAAAATTTTTAGAACGTTTCATTCTCGTGAAAGAACTGAAATTTACTGAAATCAACATCTTGTGTATCAAATTGGATTAAAAAAGCTTGCCTCCAGTTTTTGGATAGCCATAACAATTTCAGAATTGCACAGTTAATAAAGAGCATATATTTTTTGATGACAAGTGTTGGATTTGATGATCACACCACCACAAGCGACAGCTTGCCTATAGCACGGAAAATCTGACGGATAGATTATAATACTACAAATAATATCATTTATGCTAGAAAAATCAATATTTTTTACAAAACAAGAGAAAATTTGGGAATCATGTATATAATCTGAGCAGAATACGACGGGGAAACAGAACTGAATCCGGAGAACCATTTGTAAGCGGCAGAAAAAGTCATTGTTCGACCGCTTTTTCTACTCCGAAAGACCTGAAATGGTCTTTTTTATTCCCTTTTGCTATCTGTATCCCTGCGGATTTGTCTTCATCTTTATGATTTTTTGACCTCCATGTCCACAAAATGCCTAATTTCATTTTCACTTTTCCAATATGTTCTGGAACATTTCCATAAAAAAGAGTTTACAAAGCGCAAAAGATACGTTAAAATAAAGGCAAGGTACTCACAAAGTAACCTTGCACTTTCTCCTTTTGAGAGAGCATGAAAAAAATTGGCGCATTTTTGTTATTTCCTGTTGAACTTGTGCGCGATTTTTGGTATACTTACGACAGAGACAAAGCAACCCTTTTAATACCCTTTTGTCCCTCCACCTTCCGGCAGTCTGTGCTTTGTCAGATATCCTGCCTGAACGGAGCGGACAAATCAAGAAAAATTTTTTATGGAGATGTTTCACATGGATTCTTTTAGCGCTTCTCTGATGCAGGACAAGAGAGAGATTATCATTGCCCCCACAATTTTTAAGTTTGCGGATTTCGGTGCATTCGCTCAGGAGTTCGCTTTGGGTGCGCGTGATGTCGTTCTGACAAACGAGTTCATCTACAAGCCCTTTATGGAGCAGCTGGGTCTGCCCTGTACTTTCGTATTCCAAGAGAAATTTGGTGTTGGCGAGCCTTCTGAGGCTATGATTGAGACCATGTACGAGCAGATTCCATACGATTCCTATGACCGCGTTGTTGCAATTGGCGGCGGTGCAATTATGGATCTGTGCAAGCTGCTCGGCTGCAAGCGTCCGGCTTCTGTACATGAGCTGTTCTTCAAGCGTGAGCCTGTTGTACATGAAAAGGAAGTTATCGCAATCCCAACCACCTGCGGCACTGGCTCTGAGGTGACCAACATTTCTGTTGCAATCGTAAAGGACGAAAAGGACGGCAAGCTGACCGGCGGCGAGACCAAGCTGGGTCTGGTATCTGACGATATCATTCCGAACAAGGTATGCCTGATTCCGGATCTGCTCAAGACCCTGCCTTACAAGCCGTTTGCTGCTTCCGCAATCGACGCACTCATTCATGCAACCGAGTCCTTCCTGTCTCCGGCACGCCGCACCATGACCTCTGAGATGTACTCTGTTAAGGCAATGGAAATGATTCTGGAAGGCTTCCGCCGCATCGCACTCGAGGGTGCTGATACCCGTCTGTCCTACCTTGACGAATATGTTACCGCTTCCCTCTATGCCGGTGTTGCATTCCTGAAGGCTGGCTGTGCAACCGTTCATGCAATGTCCTTCCCGCTTGGCGGCACCTATCATGTACCGCATGGCGAGTCCAACTATGCACTGTTCGGCAAGATTCTGGAAATCTACGACGAGTACAATCCAGAGGGCGAGCTTGGACGCTTCAAGGAAATCGTTGCACGCTGCCTCGGCTGCACCAAGGCTGACGCACTGCGCACTCTGAATGTAACCCTTGAAAAGGTTCTGCCGCTCAAGCCACTGCATGAGTATGGCTTTACCGAGGCAGATATCACCGGATTCCCTGTTTCGGTTATGGCAAACCAGCAGCGTCTGGTTACCAACTCCTACGCACCGATGACACTCGAGCTGATGGAGCGCATCTATCGCGAGTGCTTCTAAAGTAAAAAAACATATCTAAGGCAGTACCGCATGGTGCTGCCTTGGTGAGAATTATGAGAGAAAGGATACTGCTCTGTTATGATGACGAAAGACCAGTACATTGAATCCCTGCGCAAGCTGAACCTCAATCTGTGGATGTTCGGCAAGAAAATCGAAAATCCGGTAGATGATCCGGTTATTCGTCCTTCCCTCAACTCCTTTGCTGCGACCTATGAGCTTGCAGAAGATCCGCAGTATGAAGATCTGATGACTGCAACCTCTCACCTGAGCGGCAATAAGATCAACCGTTTCACACACATGCATCAGTCCACCGACGACCTGATTAAGAAGGTAAAGATGCAGCGTCTGCTGGGTCAAAAGACCGCAGCCTGCTTCCAGCGCTGTGTAGGCATGGACGCTATGAACGCTGTGTTCTCCTCTACTTTCGAGATTGACGAGGCTTGCGGAACCAACTATCATCAGAATTTCCTGAACTTCCTGCGCCGCGTACAGGACGAGGATCTCGCAGTTGACGGCGCAATGACCGACGTCAAGGGCGACCGTTCTCTGGCTCCGTCCCAGCAGGCAGATCCAGATCTGTTCCTGCACGTTGTAGAGCGCACTGCGGACGGCGTTTATGTGACCGGTGCAAAGGCACACCAGACCGGCTTTGTAAATTCTCATGAAGTTCTGGTCATGCCAACCATCTCTATGCGTGAGGGTGACGAGGACTATGCAATCTCCTTTGCAATCCCGACCGATTCCGACGGCATTACCCTGATTTACGGCCGTCAGTCCTGTGACACCCGCAAGCTCGAGGAATACAACGACATCGACGTTGGCAACAAGGTGTATGGCGGACATGAGGTTCTGGTTATTTTTGACCATGTATTTGTACCGAACGACCGCATCTTCCTCAACGGTGAAGTTAAGTTTGCCGGCATGATTGTTGAGCGCTTTGCAGGCTATCATCGTCAGTCCTACGGCGGCTGTAAGGTTGGTGTGGGCGATGTCCTCATCGGCGCAACTGCACTGTCTGTGGAGATGGCTGGCGCTGCAAAGGCATCTCATGTAAAGGACAAGCTCATTGAGATGGTACATCTCAACGAAACCCTGTACTGCTGCGGCATCGCATGTTCCTCTCAGGGCTTTAAGACAAAGGCCGGCAACTACCTCATCGACCTGCTGCTCGCAAATGTGTGCAAGCAGAATGTCACCCGTTTCCCGTACGATATCGCACGTCTCGCACAGGATCTGGCTGGCGGCGCAATGGTTACCCTGCCGTCTGAGGCTGACTTCCGTCACCCAGAACTGCATGCTTACATCGACAAGTACTTCAAGGGCATCAATGCCGTTTCTACTGAAGATCGTATGCGCGTGCTGCGTCTCATCGAGAATATGACTATGGGTACCGCTGCTGTTGGCTACCTGCCAGAGTCCATGCACGGTGCCGGTTCTCCGCAGGCACAGCGCATCATGATTTCTCGTCAGTGCAACATGGAAATGAAGAAGGAGCTTGCGAAGAAGATCGCACGCATCAACTAAGACTTATACCTGTCAGACTGGCGTTTGACCGCTCTATTTTCCATGCATGTTTGAAAAAAGGCACTCGCAGAGTGCCTTTCTTTCTATCGATTGCCCAAAGGACGATTTATATGAAAGCAAAGATTGCCGTTAAGTTTTGCGGCGGCTGTAATCCCGCATATGACCGCGGCGCAGCATATCAGGAAATCCGTTCCGCCACAGCAGACCATGCTGTACTCTCTCTCCCGACGGACGGTGTGCACTATGATGCCCTGCTCATTCTCCGCGGCTGCACAGGCTGCCCCTACCTATACGAAGAAATCGACGCAGATGCACGCATTGTGTGCATGAAGCAAGATGACATACCGGAGGTCATTGAACAAATCCGGAACTATGAAACAAAGGAATGATACACTGTGAAGAAAGTAAGAATCCTGTCAGCTGAGGAAGCTGCACAGCTTGTACAAGATGGTGACACCATTGCCACCGGCGGTTTTGTAAGCTGTGCATGCCCAGAAACCCTGTCCACTGCACTGGAAAAGCGTTTTCTGGAAACCGGACACCCAAACAATCTGACGCTGTTTTTTGCAGCCGGTCAGGGACACCGTGACGGTACCGGCGGCGACCACTATGGACACGAGGGCATGGTAAAGCGTGTCATCGGCGGTCACTGGGACCGTGCGCCTCGTCTGGGTGAATTGGCACTCAACAACAAGATTGAGGCATATAACCTGCCGCAGGGTGTTATTTCCCACATGTACCGCGATATTGCAGCCCATAACATTGGCACGATCACCCATGTTGGTCTGAAAACCTTTGCTGACCCGCGCAACGGCGGCGGCAAACTCAACGAGTGCACCAAGGAGGACCTTGTAAAGGTCGTAAATATTGATGGTCATGAGCGTCTGCTCTATAAGGCATTTCCAATCAATGTTGTATTCCTGCGTGCTTCTTATTGCGACGAGTTCGGCAACTGCACCGTACACCGCGAAATTGGTCCGCTGGACGTTACCGCAATGGCGCAGGCATGTAAGAACTCTGGCGGCCGCGTCATCGTGCAGGTCGAAAAGATCGTACAGGGCGGTTCTCTCGACCCCAAGCTGGTTGCGATTCCCGGCATTTATGTTGATTCCGTTGTTGTTGGCTCTGCGGAAGAAAATATGCAGTGTCTGGGCATGCCCTACGACGGTGCACTGACCGGCGAATTCCGAATTCCGGTAGACGCAATCCCCTCCATTCCGCTCGATGCCAAGAAGATTATCGCGCGCCGCGCTGCTATGGAGCTGCCAAAGGACGCAATCGTAAACCTTGGCACAGGCGCACCGGAGAAAATCGCAAATGTTGCCGCAGAGGAAGGCATTTCGGACAATATGACCCTTACCGTTGAGGCAGGCTCCATTGCCGGTGTTCCCTATGGCGGTACCCAGTTCGGCGCGGCTGCCAATGCAATGTGCATCATTCCGCACAACGTACAGTTTGACTTCTATCAGGGCGGCGGTCTTGATGTTGCATTCTTGGGTCTTGCTGAAACCGCTCCCAATGGTGACCTCAATGTATCCAAGTTCGGCACCCGTCTTGCAGGCGCTGGCGGATTTATCGATATCACCCAAAACGCAAAGAAGGTCGTATACTGCGGCACCTTTACAGCCAAGGGTCTCAAGACTGCCTGTGAGGACGGCAAGCTTGTCATCACACAGGAGGGTGCAAAGAAAAAGTTTGTGCAGCAGGTAGAACATATCACCTTCTCCGGCGACTATGCAAACGAAGTGCATCAGCCGGTTCTGTACATTACCGAGCGCGCTGTCTTTGAGCTGCGTCCAGAGGGTGTTACGCTCGTTGAAATCGCGCCGGGCATCGACCTGCAAACACAGGTGCTCGACCAGATGGACTTCAAGCCGCAGATTGCAGACGAAGTGAAAATCATGGACGCACGCATTTTCCGCGAGGAAAAAATGGGTCTGGCAAACTGCTAAAATTACTATCTTTTGGCGAAATGGCGTGAATTGGGTCTCTTTCTAATATTTTACAGTGAATTACTGATAACTTTACGGTATTTTGCACGAAAAAATTTTTAGATTTTCACCGATTTCTCTTCCATTTTCACAAATAGTTTGATAAAATTATAACGAAGTGCGGTGCAGAGTCCCCGCTTCACAACGCCGAAAAGAGCCGCACAAGGCTGGCTCTTTCCGAACCCAAAAAAGAAAAGGAGAGTTTCCAATGAACGTTTATATTTGCTCGGCAGCCCGTACGCCTATCGGCAGCTACGGCGGCACACTGCGTGATGTCCACTCCTCTGTACTCGGTACTGTGGCTGCAAAGGCTGCAATCGAGCGTGCCGGCATTGACAAGGACGCAATCGACGAAGTTGTATTCGGACAGGTGCTGCAAGGCGGTGTTGGTCAGAACGTAGCACGTCAGGTTTGCCTTGGTGCAGGTCTGCCAATCACTACCCCCGCTATGACCCTCAACAAGGTCTGCGGCTCTTCCATGCGTGCAATCTCTCTTGGCGCCCAGATGATCCGCTCCGGCGAAGATCAGCTTCTGCTGGTTGGCGGCTGCGAATCCATGTCCGGCGCACCTTACATCTCTCACAATATGCGTTGGGGCGCACGTATGAACGATGTGAAGATGGTTGATATGATGGTTTATGACGGCGTATTCGATGTATTCAACCAGTATCATATGGGTATCACTGCCGAAAACATTGCCGAGCAGTATGGTATCAGCCGTGAAGTGCAGGATCAGATCGCTTATGACTCTCAGATGAAGGCTGCAAAGGCTGTTGCATCGGGTCGCTTCAAGGACGAAATTGCTCCGGTCGAAGTCAAGAAAAAGAAGGAAACCATTCTTTTTGATACCGATGAGTACGTAAAGGCACAGACCACTCTGGAGGGTCTTGCAAAGCTGCGTCCGGCATTCAAGAAGGACGGCACCGTAACCGCAGGCAACGCTTCCGGCATCAATGATGCAGGTGCTGCCATGATTATTGCATCTGAAGAATACGTAAAGGCACATGGCCTCAAGCCGCTTGCTAAGATCCGCGCATTTGGTTCTGTTGGCTGTGATCCGTCCATCATGGGCGTAGGTCCGATCGAGTCTACCCGTCAGGCGCTCAAGCGCGCTGGTCTGACCGTTGCTGACCTCGACCTCATCGAGTCCAACGAAGCTTTCGCTGCACAGGCTGCTGCTGTAAACCGCGAGCTGGGCTTCGATATGGACAAGGTAAACGTAAATGGCGGCGCAATCGCTCTGGGCCACCCAATCGGTGCTGCCGGCTGCCGTATCAGCACCACTCTGCTGCATGAAATGATCAAGCGCGACTGCACACTGGGTCTTGCTACCATGTGCATCGGCGGCGGTATGGGCGAAGCGCTGATTGTTGAGCGCGACGAACTGTGTAAGTAATTTTGGCGGCACAGCGGGGCGGCAAACGCCGTCCCACTCCCCCTGATTGTGACAAGGAGATAATTTAGATTATGACTGACGTTTTAGTGGAAAAGAAGGGCCATGTTGCCGTTATTACCATCAACCACATGCAGGCGATGAACGCACTGTCTACGGATATGTATGCGCAGCTTGAGGAAGCGTTTGATTCCGTTGAGGCAATGGACGACGTTTATGCCGTTGTTCTGACCGGTTCTTCTATCGTAAATAAGAAGGGTAAGACCGTTCATTCCTTCGTTGCAGGCGCTGACATTTCTCAGATGTCCACCATGACAGTTATGGAAGGCAAAGCTTTCGGCAACGACAGCAACCGTGTTTGCCGCAAGATCGAAAACTTCAAGCGTCCTGTAATCGCTGCCATCAATGGTTTCTGTCTGGGCGGCGGCTGCGAGCTTGCAATGTCCTGTGATATTCGTCTGGCATCTGATAACGCGCTGTTTGGTCAGCCCGAGGTTGGTCTTGGCATCACGCCCGGCTGCGGCGGCACCCAGCGTCTTGCGCGCATCGTAGGATTGGGCAAGGCAAAGGAAATGCTCTACACGGCACGCGGAAATTACAGCGCACAGGCTGCACTGGATATGGGTCTTGTAAACTATGTTTATCCGCTTGACCAGCTCATGGACGAGGCAATGAAGCTTGCAGAGGAAATTGCTGCACAGGCTCCGATTGCTGTAGCCCTGACAAAGGAAGCTGTCAACGTTGGCATGCAGATGGATTTGGATTCTGCTCTGAAGTTCGAGGGGAACTGCTTCGGCGAGTGCTTCGCAACCGAGGATCAGAAATATGGTATGGCTTACTTCTTGGACAAAAACCGCGACAAGCCTGCAAAGGAATTCCAGAACAAGTAAGTTTAATAAGCATTTTTTTAGAGGAGAGAGTAAAATTATGAAGGTTTGCGTATTTGGCGCCGGCAACATGGGCGCACGTATTGCAGAAGTATTTCTGACCCACGACCACGAGGTTACGCTGCTCGATATCAAGGAGCAGTTTGTCGAGGGCGGCGTAAAGCGTATTCAGGGCGATTTGGAGTTCCTTGTAAAAAAGGAAAAGATGACCGCAGAGCGCAAGGACGCTTTGCTCGGCAGCCTCAAGACCTCTGTTGACCGCAATGCAGCAAAAGATGCAGATTTTGTTATCGAAGTTATTCTGGAGAATATGGATCTCAAGAAGGAGCTGCTCAAGGAGCTGGATACCATTTGTCCGGCACATACAATCTTTGCCTCCAACACCTCTGCGCTGTCTATTACCGAGATGGCTGCCTGCATTCCGCACCGTTCTGACAAGTTCATCGGCTGCCACTTCTTCAATCCGGCTCAGATCATGAAGCTTGTTGAGGTAACTCGCGCAATGCAGACCTCTGATGAAACCTTCAACTTCGCATTTGACCTCATGACCAAGCTCGATAAGACACCGGTCGCTGTGCATGAGGGTCCCGGCTTTGTTGTAAACCGTATCCTGATCCCCATGATGAACGAGGCAATCGGTATCTATGCAGACGGTATCGCTTCTCCGAGCGACATTGATATCGCAATGCAGAATGGTGCAGGTATGAAGTCCGGTCCGCTGCACACAGCTGACCTCGTAGGTCATGATGTAAACCTTGCAATTATGGAAACACTGTATCGTGAGACCGGTGACCCGAAGTACCGTCCGCACCCGCTGCTCCGCAAGATGGTCCGTGCCGGCTGGCTGGGTCAGAAAACCGGTAAGGGCTTCTTCACTTATGACAAGCCTTTCGGTAAGGAAGTTCCCGGCGGTGATTTAACCGTTCGCTAATTTCAAAAACTCTCCATTTTTATATGCTGTATCTTCAATACATACAGCACAAAAAAGCATGCAGTACCAGATATTTGGTACTGCATGCTTTTTTGAAATATTCTGCCCTTCCAACTTTCTCTGTAATATATAAATACTGTTTTTTCATAGAGTTCTATGCTTTGCGGCTGCTTTCCCACTATCCCATACCAAAGAGCAGACGTACAAAAAACGCAGAGAGCACAAACGCAGTCAGATCTCCAATCAGCGCAGCAGGGACAGCATATCGGGTATCCCGCAGCCCCAGACTGCCCGCATAGAGACTGATGGTATATACACTGGTCTCAGACGCCCCCAGCATCACCGCCGCCACACGTCCGGCATAGCTGTCTACCCCTGCACGGCGCATCACTTCCGTCCCCAGCGCCAATCCCCCGCTTCCACTAATTGGTTTCAAGAGAACAAGCGCTGCACAGTCGGGCGGAATCCCCAGCGCAGCAAGCACAGGGCGCATGATTTGTCCCAAACAGTCTATGGTTCCCGACGCACGCAGCATAGAAACCGCTGTCAACATTCCGATGAGTGTGGGTGCAATTGCAATGGCAGTCTGTGCGCCCTTTTTCGCCCCAGCGAGAAAGGTTTGGAATACATCTACCCCCTGTATATATGCAAAAAAAGAAATCCCCGCCAAAATCGCCGGCACAATCCAATTTCCCATTGCTGATACGCTCCTTCTCTATACTCTGTCAGGGAAGAATCGTCGCAGCACATACGCAGCAGTCAAAGCGGCAATGACCGAACCAATCGACGCCCCCCATACCGCCGGCATAATATCAAATGGCATGGACGCTCCCAGCCCTGCTCGAACCGCTGCAATCGTTGAGGGAATCAGCTGAATAGAGGTCGTATTTAAGATAATCAGCATGAGCACACGGTCCGGACTTCCGCGTCGGCCAGCCGTTTCATATAAGCGGTCTGCCGCCCGCAGTCCGAGCGGGGTTGCCGCGTTGGAAAGCCCCAAAAGATTTGCCGTGATGTTGGAACTGACCAGTTCCATACTTTTGGGATCCCGTCCTGCTGCTCCGAAAATACAGCGCAATAGAGGCTGCATAGCTTTCGCGATTTTTTTCCCCAATCCAGAGGCAGAAACCAGTTCCATGATGCCTGACCAAAACATCATGAGCCCTACGATTTCAATGAGCAGCCCGACTGCCTGCCCTGCTCCCTGTGCTGCCGCCTGCGAAACCGCATCTATCTGCCCAAAGAGCACGCCGCCTACACAGGCAATCACCAAAAATGCCACCCAAATTTTTGATAACACGTTTATTCGCAGCCTCCTTCTGTTTCCTTGTGCTCCAAGGTGCCCGCTCGCAGGCTGTATTCCGCTTTCTCATGGGCTGCACGGTATTTCTCCCGCGTGGCAAGTCCGCCGCGAATATGCCGCTCACTTTTGTTGCGCCCTAAGACCGCCTGCACCTGCAAATACAGCACTCCGTTAAGTCGTTTGAGCCGCGTTGTAATATCCTTATGTACCGTCGATTTGCTGACGCCGAATTTCTTTGCCGCCTGCCGCACAGTGGCGCCCTCCTCTACGATATAATGTGCCAAGCGTATCGCTCGTTCTTCCGGCAAGCCTTTCATATCAAAACCCTCCATATCCTTCTGATACTCTAAGCCTATGCACAGGATTTGATATTTAGGACAAACATTTTTAACGCAGACCATTTATCTTTGGACATTGACAAAAAACTCCGATGCTGTAAAATAATAGAGAAAACCCTGCTCTTATCCTTGCGGAACGCATATACATAACAAAGCCTACCGTTTCACAGATGAAGGAGGACACCTTATATGAGAATAATCAAAAATTTTTTCATGGCACTGACACCTGTTTTTCTATATCACCTTGTAAATACCTTTTGTATCATGTTCTTTATCACATACGGCTCCCCGCCATCACTTGATGATGCGGAGGGTATTCTGTCCGCCCGTGATTATTTCCAGCTCGATTCCCTATTTTGCATCGTCATGCTGGTGCTTTTTGGTATTTGGCTGCTTCACATCAAAAAGCACAGCCCAAACGCCGCTCTCCCTGTCCCCAAAGAGCCGCATCTCTGGGCAAAAATTCCAATCCTTACCCTCGGTATGAACGGGATTTCCTCTTTATGGTTTATCCTCATTGCGCTATTCCTGCAATCTGTTCCACTGATTGCTGACAGTATGGAGAGCTTTGACAATACTTGGGGTTCGATTGATTCGGTGCCGTATTTCTGGCTGCTGCTCTCCGTCGTGCTGGTCGGCCCCATCGTGGAGGAACTGCTGTTCCGCGGCATCATGTTCCATTATCTCGAAAAAATAAAAACGGGCTGGTTCCCCATTCTATTCTCCGGCATCGCCTTTGGCGTATGGCACGGTGAGCCGGTACAGGTAGTCTATGCCGCCCTTATGGGAATCCTGCTGGGCATCGTCTATGCAAGAGTACGTGACCTCAAAATCCCCATCGCCCTACATATACTCAATAATCTCCTGTCCACCCTTCCCAACGGACTGAACACGGATTTTGTGCAAAATATAATCTTTTACACCTCTCTGCTCATGATTTTCCCCACCATTTATCTGGTGACACGTATGGTGCGGGAGCTGCCCAAGCCAACGACTGAATAGACGATTTTTCCACAGACAACTGAGACCGTCTAAAAAACATGGTTTTTAGACGGTCTCTTTCTTTTCTCTCTTTATCAGGGCGTGATTGCCACCTTAATTACATGCTCACGTCTGTTTTCAAAAATATCATACGCCTTGTCAATATCCGCCAGTGCAAAGGTATGGGTAATGAGTGGTGTGGTATCCAGCTTACCGTCCGCAATCAAAGACAGAATTTCTGCACAGTCACAGCCATCTACACCGCCTGTCTGAAAAATCAGATTTTTTCCATACATCTCCGGCAGAGGCAAGACCTGCGGCTGGTCATACAATGCCACAATTGTAACTACTGCATTGGGTCGTGCACACTCCCACGCCATTCGGAATGTATGTGCCGTGCCTGCAACCTCCAACACCACATCAGCACCGCCATGCGCGCTATGCTCCATCACAAACTGCTTGCAGCCTTCCGGCTCTGTCACCAGCACCTCTGGATAATGCTCTCTTACAAATTGCAGCCGCTCAGGGTCTTTCTCACAGACAATAATCTGCTTAGGCGCATGCAGCATCGCACAGAGCAGTGTGCAGATTCCGGTTGGCCCTGCGCCGATAATCAGCACAGTATCCTGCTCAGTGATTTTAGAAATCCGAGCAGCCCAAAAGCCCGTTGCCAGAATATCTCCCACAAATAACGCCTGTGCGTCTGACACCGAGTCGGGAATGAGATTCAATCCCTGATCTGCATAGGGAACACGGACAAATGCAGCCTGTCCCCCATCAATTCGGCAGCCCAGCGCCCAGCCGCCCTGTGCATCGGTACAGTTGTTGACAAACCCCTGCTGACAGAAAAAACAGGAGCCGCAAAAGGTTTCTACATTGACGGTCACACGGTCTCCCACGCGAACGGTCGTGACAGCATCTCCGACAGCCTCCACAACACCTACCATCTCATGCCCCACGGTAACCCCCGCGACCGCACGCGGCACCGAACCATGCTTGATATGCAGGTCACTTGTGCAGATACTGCTCAGTGTCACCCGCACAATCGCATCTCTTGGGTCAATGATTCTGGGCTTTGGCTTGTCCAGCAATGCAAATTGTCCCTGTTTCTGATATGTATAGGCTAACATCATGAACCCTCCTCTATCAATATCCTTATTATATCGCACGTCTGCGGAAAATCCAAGTGCCCGTGCATCGACAACCGCATCAATCAAATACAGGGACTGCCGCAAATGCGTCAGTCCCTGTTATGCTTGTTACGGCATATCGTCCCGCAGGATATGGTGGTCGCGCAAAACCTTTTCCACGACCGTTCCCTTGATCGCCCTCAAAATCGGCTTTTTCACAAGGTTCAGCGGTGCCGGCAGTTCAATTTCCAGCGGAGATTTCCCGTCCAGCAGACATACGGAGCTTTTCAAAAGTTCACGCACATCATAGGCGCTCGCCCAAACCTCCGGCACGCCGCGGTCTACACCGAGCAGCCCATAAACAGCCTCCATTGCCGTGCGCACCGAGTACTCGGTCGTAAACACTGTATCGCGCGGCGTTTCCGCAAACTGTCCCAAAAATGCAAAGTTCACACAGCCGTCTGGAATGACATCAGGACGATCTCCCTTTGTACGCGGCATAAAAAATGCGGTGATATAGGGCATCATGGTCGGCACACAAACCGCGCTGTTCTCTGCAAGTTCTGGAATCTGCTCAACAGGCACACCGATATGATACAGCCATTCCTCCGTGATTTCCTTTCCCGTGCACGCTTTCATTGGCTTCTTGACATAATCACCCAGCACGTCCGTAAACAGTCCATATACCCAAACACAGACCTTGTCCGGCTCCTGCTCACGAAACTGTCCCTGCCGGTTGATGGTCCAGCTCAGCAGCCACTTGGAATCCTGACAGCTTACAATCCCGCCTGTTACCACATGCCCGCTCGTTGGGTCACGCTTACAAATCTTTGTGATATAGGGGAGAATTTTGTCGTCCAATGTGGTGATTGTCGCAGACTCCCAATTGGTCTTTTCCACATCTGCGCAGAACTTTTCCGGACGTCCAAATGCCGGATCCTGCTTTGCAATATTTTTCCAAAGCTCCCAGCAGCCGCTGGTGCGCACCTCTGCGTCCCCTCTCGGTGCATGGTTCTGATCGCCGTAAATTGTGCCCTCCGTACAGCTGCCATTTGTCACAAAGACCAAATCCTTTTCGGTCAGCGAGATCGTCTGTTCCTCGCCATCTACTCTGCACACAATAGAGGCTGCTATTTTCTTTCCGTCTTTCTTTTCAAAAAGCACATTGGTAACCTCTGTACGGAACCGAAAATCGACACCTGCTGCCTCCAGATATTTCTGCATGGGCAGGATCAGGGATTCATACTGATTGTAGCGCGTAAATTTCAACGCACTGAAATCCGGCAAGCCTGCAATATGATGGAGAAAACGCTGAAAATACAGCTTCATTTCCAGTGCACTGTGCCAATTCTCAAAGGCGAACATGGTTCTCCAGTACAGCCAGAAGGTGGAATCAAACACCTCATCATCAAATACATCTTCAATGGTCTTATCGTAAAGGTCCTCATTCTTGGTCAAAAAGAGTTTGACGATCTGCATACACGCTTTTTGGCTCAGGTTGAATCTGCCGTCGGTGTGTGCATCTTGTCCACGGTTGACGGTTGCCCGACAAAGCGAATAGTTTGGGTCATGCTTATTGAGCCAATAGAACTCATCGAGCACCGAAGCCCCCTCGATTTCCAGAGAGGGTATGCTGTGGAACAAATCCCACAAACATTCAAAATGGTTTTCCATTTCTCTGCCGCCGCGCATGATATAGCCACGGCTCGGATCATAGATCCCATCGCACGCACCCCCCGCAATATCCATTGCCTCTAAGATATGAATATGAGAGCCCTGCATCTGTCCATCTCGAACCAGAAAACAAGCCGCCGCGAGGGAGGCAAGCCCGCTCCCCACAATATAGGCACTCTTTTCATCGACCCCTTCCGGCTTTTCCGGTCTTGCAAATGCCTCATAATTGCCATTGGTATAATAGATACCCTTGCTGTTTTTTTCGTGTATTCCAAGTTCTGTATTGCGATATGTGTGGTTTTCCTGCGGCTTTTTATGATCCGCATCACGCAGCTTCTTCTTTGCCAAAGCTGCGGCTGTGGCCGCGCCTGCAAGCCCCGCCGCTGCAACCGTCAGTCGAATGAGATTCTTTGCCATATCCATGACCACCTTTCCGGTTTTTCTGTTCTTGTCGTTTGTATGGCTCTATCCTACGGCGCACTATTTACAAAAATGGAAATTCGTTTTTTGTAAATCCATCGAAAATTTCTCATGTTTTTCCATATACCGCGCTGATATGAGCATCAAACACGAGCAGGATACCCCAATTTTACAGAAGTTACCCACGTTTTGCATTTTTAATTTTTATTTTGCAAGAGAAAATGTAAATGCCGGCTCATCATAATGCTCATTCGGAATCCAATGCACGGATCTATCGGTCATATTGTAAACCACACTGTGTACGGTGCAGCCATTGTTGTCATCATTTTTCCAGCTTCTTCTGCCAACTATGCTTAGAATATCCATGGCAACCTGTTCATCTTTCACAACTCCATTTGTCTTTGCAAGCTCCGCATACAGCCTGTCATAGCGATCGACACCCTTCTTGTCCGATGCCGGAGCGTCTGCATAATAGTCTGGCTGAATGATAAAGTTTGTAACCACCTGATACTCTGCTTTGCCTTCTATTTCTCCGATGTGCGCATCGCTATCCTGATAAGTTACCACCAGTTCTCTCTTTGCACCATCATTATCTGTTGCATCTGTACCCGCGACCCATTCCAAAATTGCACTTTTTCCGCTCGCATCTGCCACCATGTAATGATACGAAGTCTTTGCCGAATCGTGCAGGTCATACGCGGAAGCAATTTCAACCGCCTCCTCTACGGTATCTGCATAATCCAAAATCAAGCGCAGCAAGGTGGTAGAGGTAAAGTCCGGTCTTTGCGTGTCCTGATTGGTGGGGACGGTTTTCTCTCCGCCCTGATAGGTCATGTAAATCCCACAGCTGACGCCTGCATCATTGATACCGTCCAGCGGTATATATGGTGCTGCAAGTGCCGTGATTTTATCCATCAAATTATCTGGATTTTTGTTCACGTCCAAGCCAAGGAACTGTAAATCGGTCGTGGAGATTGTCGCATGACGTCCCTCCGACGCCTCGGTAAACACAATACAGGTATTGGTCTTGGAGAAGTCATAGTTGCGTGCAAACAAGGCATCTCCCGCCTCCGTCTTTGCCGTAAACGATGAACAGGCAATTTCCGGATCGGTGATGTTGATTTTCAAGAATCCTTTGGTGATTTTATTGGTAATGAAATCGATCAGTTCACTGTCGCTTTTGACACCGCCCTGCGCAATAAAATCGTCGAGATAAAAGCCGCCTTTGACCTGCATAGTATAAACCGCCCCGTCCTCATGGGCATCATCACGCTCTCTGAGCAGCTTCATGCTCGCCACTGTAGAGATTTCATTGTGCCAAACGGCATAAACCGTTCCAGCAAAGGCCAGCAGCATCATCAATATGCCAGTTCCAATCCAAACAGCTATCTTTTTTCCCCTTGTTTTTCTTTCCATTGTGATATTTCCTCTATTCTATAATTTTCTCTGCACGGTCGACCTATATAATTTAATTTGCATATCAAATTATATGGGTAAAAAATCGGCAGCCTGTTTGATATGTTACCACGCGCCTGCCAATTCGTCAAGATACTGCCTGTAAGCGCCAGCATAAGTCATGCGTTCGTCGGAAAGCCGTGGCTGTTCGAGGTGACCGCCGCGCAAAGCGCTAAACAATGCCCAAAACCGCACATAGGCGGTTTCGGGCATTTTGTAAATTCACGCACATGTCGCAACATCTTACGCAGTTTTATGCACCCTTTTCCTGCGCAATTGCCTCTTTCCGTTTGTGCAGCAGTCCATTCATACATTTCGCATACACATACGCTGAAATGGTAGCGCTGATCAAATCCACCACCGGCTCTGCAAAGAACACATTTTCAATGCCCCAAATCAGCGGAAATACAATCATACAGCCAAAATACAGCACCTTTCTCAAGGTAGAAAGTGTAATTGCATATTTGACTGCCGAAAGTCCGGTAAAACCGTCTACAATGGTATACTGCAAAGCAAGCGGTAAAATCATAATGGTCATGATCTTAATGATCTTTATGGACAGATTCATATAAAACGCCTCGTTGGTAAAGAGACGCACAAAATATGGAGACAGCGTATGTGCTGCCAGCATCATAATACCGCTGAATATCAGACAGACAATGAGTGTTTTCTTTTGTCCGTCCTTGACACGGTCCATCTGCCCTGCACCATAGTTAAAGCCCAGAATCGGCTGGGTTGCACCAGTCATGCCCCCCAACGGCAGGGTAATCATCAAAAAGAAACTTTGTGCGATGGTATTACAGGTGACCAGCTGATCGCCATATCCCGCTCCTCCATAGTGCTGCAATACCATGTTGGTGGCAATAATCAATCCGCTGTCCAGCGCCACGATGATAAAGGGTGACAGACCAATGACCAGCACACGCACCATCAGCCGCACATCATACTCCCCAAAGGTAATGCGCACCGGCGGACGCTTGCCAAACAGAAAGATGAGCACAATCGCACAGGACGCCATCTGTGCAATCACGGTTGCAATCGCCGCTCCGGCAACCCCCATATCCAATCCAAAAATGAAAACAGGGTCGAGCACAATGTTGGTGACTGCCCCGATCACAACCGAAAACATTGCCATTTTGGAAAAACCCTGACAAATGACAAACACATTCATACCCATGGCAACGATTGCAAAGACACTGCCTGCGGCATAAATCGTCATATATGTATTGGCATAGGAAAATGTCGCTTCACTTGCGCCAAAAAGCATCAACAGCGGCTGGCGGAAAGCAATCACCAAAAGCGTGATTGCGACACCCATCATGACCATCATCAAAAAGCAGTTTGCCATGATACGGCGTGCCTCGTCCAAATCATCTTCCCCCATACGAATACTCATAAGCGGAGAACCGCCAATCCCCACCCAAATCGAAAATGAGGTAATCAGGGTAACAATCGGACCGCAAATGCCCACCCCCGCCAGTGCAACTGCTCCGATTTCCGGAATATTCCCGATAAAAATACGGTCTACAATGCTGTAAAGCACGTTGATAAACTGTGCCAGCATGGCGGGTATCGTCAGCCGCAGCACAAGCCCCCACATGCTATCATTTCTTAAATCATTTTCCTTACGCATCTCGCTCAAAATCCCCCTATTCTCATTTAATACAAAATAGCATATTTCAATCCGAGATGCCATAGCTTTTTTTGATTTTTTATTTTAGTCTTATCTTCTCTACTTTTTCAACAAACCATCAGGCTGTATATTTCATATTTTCCAGCATATTTAATAATTCTTCAGATATCTATACCCATGTCATAGCAGTATCATAACGACTGAAAAATACTTTATATGCCCGCTTTTCTCGTCTATCGTCGTCTTATTTTGTTGTGTCTATTCCAAAATACAGACAAAATGCAGACTTTCCGTTAACTTTCTTTTTGATATGCCGATGATATAAACAAGAGCCGTGTCCAAAATATGGAAGAAGGAGATGAAAACATGAGCATATCCATGATTGGTTCCATCAACACCTATATCAAGACCCTGAAAATGCACCAAACATGGACCGAGCGCCAGCAAAAAGGGGATTACTCCGGCAAAGCACAAACCCTAGATGAGTGGATTCAGGAGCGGACGCACGAGAAGGGCGGGATTAACTATGTAGAGCCGCCCCAAGCCCCGCCGGATTTGGATCTGCAAGCCATTCAAACGAAGGTTTCAAACGGCAAGAAGCTGACCCCCGCAGAAAAGGATTATCTGCAAAAGCACGACCCCGAAACACTGGAAAAGGCGCGGGAAATCGAACGCACACAGGAAAGTTTCAAGCGGGCACTGCGGCGCTGTCGTACCAAGGAAGATGTGGAACGGCTGCGCATGACACAGCTCAGTTCGTCCATGGCTACGCTCAACGCCGTGCAAAACAATCCCAATATCCCCCTAAATAAAAAATTGGAAGTCGCTTTGCAGGAACAGGGAAAGGTCAATGCCGCAGCAAGAGAAATCCGCCAATATGTCAAGGACGGGCATTATGAAAAGCTGCCGACCGATGCCGAAAAGATTCAGGCAGAACAGCAAGAAATGGAGCAAAACCGGCCTTTGGAAAAACCAACGCAGACTGAAAAGCCCGCTTCACCTTCGGAATCCCACGAAAATCCCCCCTCTGAACAGGCACCCGAAACACCGGAGCCACCAAAAATCGATATCGAAACCCCTGAACAGCGCAAGGTCAAGCGCGCCAACGCGAAGGCTGCCTACGGACAGGCTGCCGCCATGACAGAGACGCCAGACTTTAATACAGCGCAGCTTGATATCCGAGGCTAACGATATCAGCCACTCGGAGTAAAAAGAATAGCGTGTAGAAGATACCGGATATCTTCCACACGCTATTTTCTGATTTCAGATGAATACGATAAAAGAGGCCTTATTCCACGGAATCATTTGACCACTTGAGCAAATCCAGAATATAAAAAATCAGGCTTAACACCATGGCAACAATCGCAGCCAGCACCATACCCTTGAGCTGTACATCACCAATGTTGACTGCCACCCCTGACAGACCTACAACAAAAATAACCGAGGTCAATACCATATTGCGGTTGCGACTGTAATCTACATGATGATCGACCAGAACGCGCAGACCCGAAGTGCCAATCATGCCATACAGCAGGAATGATATGCCGCCAACCACAGCGCCCGGAATGGTCTGAATCAGCGCCGTGAGCGGCCCGACAAACGAACAAATAATAGAAATGACAGCTGCACCCGCAATCACACGAACAGAATACACGCGCGTCATCGCCATAACGCCAATATTTTCACCATAGGTTGTCGTTGGCACAGAGCCAATCAAGCCGGAAACCATCGTTGAAAAGTTATCGGCAAACAGAGAGCGATGCAGCCCGGGTTCTTTCATAAGGTCACGTCCGATAATCTGGCTTGTCACAATTTGATGCCCAATATGCTCAGATGTGATGACCAGAATGACAGGCAGCAGCACCATAATAGCCTCTGGCTTGAATTTTGCCATCTGGAAATGCGGGAGCTGCAAAAAATTCTGGGTCAATGCGCCCATGACATCTGCCGTTGTGACAACACCAGTTGCCAATGCAGCTGCATAGCCTGCGATAATAGCGATCAAAATAGGAATCACGGACAAAAATCCACGAAACAGCACATTGCCAAAAACGGCAACGCCCAATGTAACCAAAAATACAATGACATTTTGCGGAGCGATCTCCTCCCCCAAAATGCCGGCAGTATTGGCAGCACTTCCGGCAAGCTCCAAACCAATCAGCGCAACAACCGGTCCCATAGCAGCGGGCGGCAAAACAATGTCAATCCAGCGTGTACCAAATTTATACACGACAAGTGCCAGCACGCAGCCAATGGCGCCTACGGCAACAAAGCCTCCCAGTGCATATTCATATCCCCAATTTTGAATGACGATGCCTGCCGGTGCCAAAAACGCGAACGACGAGCCCAGATACGCCGGTGCCTTTCCCTTGGTGATGGCAATGAACAGCAAGGTTCCAACACCATTCATGAACAACACAATTGCCGGACTGATACCGAGCAGAAATGGCACAAGCACAGATGCACCAAACATGGCGAACATGTGCTGAATGGACAGCGGCACAAGCAGACGCGCCGGTACCTTGTCCTCGACCTGAATGATTTGCTTTGACTGCATTTTTTTACCTCTTCCTTTTTGAATTGGCAAAGTCCCCCCTTGCCTGTGAGCCACTGTTTCCCTTAATACAGCTTTCTTTTCTCAGGAAACAAAAACTCTCCAAGCTAGTATATCATTTTTTTTAACAAAATAAAAGCAAAAAAGATAAGATATCTGCAAATTTCTCCTATGTTCTCTTGTTCTGGAATCAACCGCTCAACCCTATACTTTGTCTGCCCTGTATTGCTCTTTGCCTTTCCCCTGCAAAAGCAGAAAGTGAGGTGCCTTACCTCACTTTCCATATATAGATTTACGATTTCCATTTTACTTTTTATCTCTGCCAAATGCCAGATAGGTAAATTCTTCTCGATAAGATGCCTGTGCCTGCGCCTTTGTTGGAACATCGACAAACTCATACACATACTTTTCTCCGAAAAGCGGCTCTGTCAATTGTGCAATCCACTTTTTCAGCGTTTCCAGAACAAGGGGCTTCTGCTCTCGCAGGAAAAGAATTGCGTAGTCTGGTGCAGCAACAGGAGCCTGCGCATCAAAAATCGTCTTTCCCTCTGCAAACGGCTGATTGCAGAATTCCAAACGCGGAAAAAATGCTGGGTAATACAGAGAGCCTACAAAATAATCCAGTTTTCCTTTTTTCAGTGCTTCCACTTTTTCCTCGAATACCGGATAATCTGGGTGTTCCCGCTCCATGTACTCATCTGCATCAATCATATCTTGAAGGGCAGGCAAATTATAAAAATCAAAGTGAAAGAAAAGGTCCTCCCCTTCCTTGTCATTGGTCACGCTGAACTCCACACTGTTCGGCTGATCTTGTTCCAAGAGCTGATAAGTCGCCCACCAATAATCCCAATGTCGAATGTGAATATACTTGGTCTTTGTCTGCATAGGGTGTTCTCCTTTCCAAAGGTGCATATGCTCCTAGTTGTTATCCATATTTTAACACAAAATCCTGTCCTTGAACAGCACCTTTCTGTGGATTTCACACAAAAACTGTAAATGTGCAAGAGACGCCTCACGGCTTCTTCCAGCCATCAGCGTGCGTACATATCACTTTGACAGCAAAAAAAGAGAGGAACGAAATCGTTCCTCTCTTTGGATCCAAGTTCTTAAACCTTCTCTGCAACCTTTGCAGCCTTGCCAACGCGGCCACGCAGATAGTACAGCTTTGCACGGCGAACCTTACCATTGCGTACCACTTCGAACTTTGCAATGTTCGGGGAGTGTACTGGGAAGGTCTTTTCAACGCCAACGCCATAGGAAATACGGCGAACGGTTACAGTCTTGTTAATACCAGCGTGCTTCATAGCAATGATGATGCCTTCAAACACCTGAATACGCTCGCGGTTGCCCTCCTTGATCTTTGCGTGTACCTTTACGGTGTCACCGATCTTGAGCTCGGGCAGGTCACTCTTGAGCTGCTGCTCAGACAGAACTTTTACTAAATCCATCTTTCAGTCTTCCTTTCATACTGGATATTCATAACCTATCTTGATATTAAGGCTATCCTTCAGCCGGTAGGCAGCGGAATGTCCGTTGTTCTGCATTATTCTACCATACACAACAGACAATCGCAAGTATTTTTTTCATTCTTCGTGTAAATTTTTCTGCACATTTTTTCTATTTTTACAGCACACTGTACAAATGCCGGAAAATCAGATATAATAATACAAGCAAAACCAATTCCAACAGCAAAGGAGCTTGTATAGAATGTGGGCATATGAAAGTGTTTTTTATCAAATCTATCCGCTTGGCTTGTGCGGTGCGCCGCGTGTGAACGACGGTGTCCTCGCCAGCCGTATTCGCAAAATCAATGACTGGATCCCGCATATCCAATCTCTTGGCGCAAATGCAATTTATTTTTCTCCGGTCTTTGAATCGGACAGCCATGGCTATGACACACGCGATTTCCGCCTAATCGACCGCCGGCTGGGTTCCAATGACGATTTTTCTTCGGTCTGTGCTCATCTGCATAAAAACGGGATTCGTGTCATTTTAGACGGTGTGTTCAACCATGTCGGACGCGGCTTCTGGGCATTTGAAGATGTACGAATGCACAAATGGGACTCGCCCTATAAGGATTGGTTCCATATCCATTTCGATGGCAATTCCAACTACAATGACGGTTTCTGGTACGAAGGCTGGGAAGGTCACTTCGAGCTTGTCAAACTCAACCTGCAAAATCCGGCGGTCGTTCAGCACATCTTCGACTGTATCCGCGGCTGGGTCGAGAACTTTGATATCGACGGACTGCGCCTTGACGTTGCCTACTGCCTGCCGCCGGAGTTCCTGCGCCAGCTTCGTTCTTTCTGTGATACGCTGAAACCAGACTTCCTGCTGCTTGGCGAAATGCTCCACGGAGATTATAACCAGCGCGTCGGAGAGGGTATGCTTCATTCCTGCACAAACTATGAATGTTATAAAGGTCTGTACTCTTCCCTTAATTCCATGAACCTGTTTGAGATCACCCATTCCCTGCTGCGCCAGTTTGGACCGGAAAACTGGACACTTTACAAGGGAAAGCATCTTTTGAGCTTTGTGGACAACCATGATGTAACGCGCGCCGCGTCCATCTTAAACAATCCCAAGCATCTGCCTCTCCTGTATGGTATGCTGTTCGGTATGCCGGGAATCCCCTGTGTATATTATGGCAGCGAATGGGGGCTCACAGGCAAAAAGGAGGACGGTGATGATGCGCTGCGTCCTGCAATCGATGCACCAGTCGAAAACGAACTGACGGCATGGATTGCCAAGCTTGCAGCGGCGCATAAAAACTCCAAGGCACTGTGTTACGGGGATTTCAAACAGCTTGTTTTGACCAACCGGCAATGTATCTGGGAGCGTATTACAGACGGCGAGCGTGTACTGATTGCCATCAATGCAGATGACCAGCCCTATACCGCACATTTTGATGCGCGCTGCGGATGTGCCACCGATTTGATTACCGGACAAATGCACGACTTCGGCGGCGGCTCCGAACTGCCTCCCTACTCGGTGGCATATTGGAAAACTGAATGTTGATACGTCAAAAATCCCCTTGATGTTTTTACACATCAAGGGGATTTTTGTCTGTATTAGGCAGAGATACGGCACAAATTACTACATTCTTTAGCTATTTAGAAGTCACGATTCCCTGTGCATCTACATGGAATTCTTTCATTGCAATACTTCCTTCAATTTTCACTTCAAAGGTATAATCGCCCTCACTCAACACTTTGCCCGGCTTTAATGTTATGGTCAACTTTGTTGTTTCACCCATAGCAGGCTCACGTTGCCAAATATCTTCTCCAGAAATTACAAGAGAATTGTTCTTAATTATTATATTCTCCTTTTCCGGAGCCTCTAATGGCTTAGAAAATTCAGCTGTTAGTGAATGAGATTTATATCCATCATCTATCTTACCTGTAACCTTCTCAATCACATACTCACTTGGCTCTGGTTCGGGTTCTGGGTCAACTGCCTTATCTGGAATCTTTTCGTAATCCAAAGTGGTGCTCACGTTTCCAGCTGCATCTTCAGTGGCAAAACAGAAATATATATCCTTCTCATCGACCATGTCAGCAGGAATCTCAAAATCAAAATATTGTGTACCCTCTTCAATTTCCTGATGCTCTCCGTCCAGTACCAGTTCCGGATCCTTCGGGCTGTTGTTATCAGCGCCAAAATCACTGCCCTTCATGACCTTCCAGTAAACCTCACCTGCTTCCGAGGACTTAAAGGTTACCTGCGCCATATTCTTATCGGTTCGTGTTATCTGAACGTTTGTCAAAATAGGCGCTGTAAAATCTACAAAGAATCTATGAGTTGCCTCTTTTCCGTCTGCAAAGGTAATGGTGCAGGTGAAATGATTGTTATCCTGCGGCATATAGCCATTTTGCATATATACCTTATAGGTCTGATTGTCATCTGTTTCTACACGCTTGAGTTTCATGGTGCCCTGTGCCGGACAGGTAAACTCAAACTGGTCAACCGTGAGTGTCTGCGCTGTCGGCTTGTCCAGAACCACCTCAAAGTATACAAGCTCATCTGTCAGGTCAGCGTCCGGAATCACATGTGCCGCCGCCGATTTGATTTGAATATCACTGGCCTCTGGTTTGTCTGCCGGAGTTCCTGCAATCTCTACCAAGCGAACCGGCGTAACCTTCTCATCAATCCCCTTTGCCACATAGTACATGGAATATGCAGTATCCGGCTTCAGTCCTGTCAGCGTAACAGTATTGCTGTGCAGCTTCATTTCCTGCTGGTTCCCGCTCGCCATAATCTCCTCAGCGGTTGGATCTCCATTTGCTGCTCTGCGGAACCGAGTGTTTGGCTTTTCCACCAGCAGCCAATAGAAGGTGCCTGATGTATCCGAAACATAGGAGAAGGTTGCCTCCTCTGCCGTGGTACGCACGGCCTCTATGGAAGTCAGTTCTGGACAGTCATACTTGCTGACAAAATCATAGGTCAGCAGGGTCTGGTCGTCCAAAGTGATTCCCAGCTGATAGGTATTGTCGTCATAGTATGCGGTCGTCAGATCATAGACACGATTGTCCGTGGTTTTTACACTGACAATGGTCATATCGCTGCCGCCGCCCGTACAAATGATGGAGAACTGATCCTGCCGCAAAGCTGTGTCGGTTGCACGGTTGAGTGTTACACGTACCAGTCCATTCTTGACAGACTCTACACGCTCGATTTCCAGCTTTTCCGGTCTCGAAGGCCGATCATTATCAGAAGATGAGGAACCGCCGCTGCTCGAATTATTCTTAGAAGGTGTGGAATTGATAGAACCGCCAGACGGAACCTTTTGTCCTCCAGCTGTAATGCCAGTGGTTCCCTTCGCAGCCTTGACAACCGTTCCCTTGGTATCCACAGAAATATTATCTGCATTTGCCTTTACGGTGCTGACCTTGCCTTCACCAGAGACATCTGCCCCCGCAGCCTTAATTTCAACGGTTTCAACTGATGTGCCCTTATCCACGGACAGCTCGGTATTCTTTGCGTCCTGTGCAACCTCTACGGACTTGACCTGACTGTTTCCTGCGAGTGCAACCGCAGCATCAGGAGCAGTCACCATAATGGTTCCAATCTTTGCATCTTGTGCGGTCAGCTTGCCAGAACCTGCAACCGTAACGCTGGATACGTCACCTGCTACAATTGCCTCTGCTGCCTTCTCGCCCACTTTTACATGCTCTACCTTGGCGTCCTTTCCGTCCACAGCAAGGCGAACCGCTGCACCGTCACGCTCCATCACAACAGTTCCCAGTACAGATTTTCCAAGCACATGAATGGAATTTACGCCGCCGCCGCGAATCAGCACGCGGCCATTTACAACAACATTCTCAAGGGTTACATCGCCGTCCTGTACGCCCTCGGACAGAATCAAATCGCCTGCAATTGTCATATCCTTCAAGCTGACGTCCTGTGTGTTGACCACAACCGTACCGTCAGCGGACTCTGAAAAGCTGCCCGCATTTGGATAATATCCTGTCAGGATTCGATTGAGGATTGCAACCGTTTCTGCTCGTGTGATTGGCTCCTTGGGACGAAATGCTTCTGTTCCATTCACATAACCTTTGTTAATAAAGGCAGCAACCGCATCTGTCGCCCAGCCAGCAATGCCGCCTGCGTCCGGCACATGGATCGCCTCAACATTGGTCGTCTCAATGTCGAATGCACGCGCCATCATGACAACAGCTTCTTCTCTGGAAATGGCATCATTGGGGCGCACCTTTCCGTCTGCTCCCTGCAAAACGCCTGCATGTCCAGCCTTTAAGATGGCATCTGTATAGAACGCCTGTCCCAAATCGGTGAAGTAATTGTCTGCACGGTTCTGGTAACGCATAACATGATCCAAAACCACTGCCATTTCCCCGCGGGTAATAGTGTCGTCCGGTCGGAACTGTCCCCCGAACCCATTGACGATTTGATAGCCCTGCATACGGTCGATTGCAGCCTGTGCCCAATGTCCTGCTGTGTCTTGGAAAGCAGCCTGTGCTGACGGCGCTCCCGTAAGCAGTAGTGTGCACAGCCCCGCCATGGTAGACAGGACGACCTTGTTTGATTTCATTTTACCGCCCACTTTCTTTATCCACAAAATGGATAATTATTGTCTATTTTCATTATACAGACTTTCCCACGATTTGTATAGGATTTTACCATGAATTTTTCAACAAATTTATGATTTTTCTTTTGGTTGTTTTCGTTTGTATGCCGAAATACAATCCAAAAACGCCGCCCCATACCGTTTGACCTTATAAGTGGGGATACCTGAGATTCGTTCCAGTTCCTCCATGGTGCGCGGAAGGCGCCTGCATATTTCTCTCAGAATCGCATCAGAAAAAATCGAAAAGGGCGGCACACCCGCTCGCTGTGCCAATCGGCTGCACGTCTGCTGCAAGGCTTTGAACAAGCCTTCGTCCATTTCCTCCTGCTTGAGCGGCACACCCGACTTCGGCACCTTCACCGAAAACGGCAGATGCTTTTTGATGATATCGCCCGAACGCGCACTCAGCTGAATGATGGGCAAATCGTCCGCACGGCAGGTCAGATACCCCTGCGCAATCAGGCAGTCCAAAATGTAACGAATATGATACACCGAACTGTTTTTCATCACACCAAAGGTGGAAAGACTGTCCAACCCCGACTCCTGCACCCGCTCCGTGCGTTCCCCGCGTAAAATCTCAATCAAAAAATGCTTTCCCACGGCGCGGCCCCGCTGGTTCAGCCGAAATACGCAGGACACGATTTTCTGAGCATCTATCGTCTGGTCCTTCCATTCCCAATGTACCCCGCAGTTCGCACAGCCTCCGCAGTAGGCGGGCGCAGACTCACCAAAATAATGCAAAATCGCAGCGCGCAGACAATCGGTCGTCTGCGTATACCACCACATGCGGCGCAGACGCTCCATATCCCTCTGTAAATTGTGTGCATACATCTGCTCGTCCAAGTCCTCTGACAGCTCTCGATTGTTTTGAATCAAAAACCGACACAGCCGCAAATCCGAAGCATCAAAATACAAAATACAGTCTGCTTTTCTGCCGTCACGCCCCGCACGTCCCGCTTCCTGATAATAGCTCTCCAAGTCCGGCGGCATATTATAGTGAATGACAAAGGATACATTCGGTTTGTCAATGCCCATACCAAAGGCATTGGTTGCCACCAGAACATTGACCTTGTCATATAAAAAATCGCTCTGTGCCTGTTTTCGTGTCTGTGCGTCCAAACCCGCATGATACCGCGCCGCCCGCAGTCCCCGCTGGCGCAGCACCCCATAAACATCATCAACCAGCTTTCGCGTCAGACAATAGACGATCCCGCTCTGTTCGTTTCTCAGGGCAAGTTCTGCCAAAAGTGCAGCGGTCTTATCGGCAGGCTCGGAGACAAAAAAGCGCAAATTGGGTCGATCAAAACCGGAAACCATAATAAATGGGTCTTGCAGTCCCAAAAGCCGAATGATATCCTGCCGCACCCGTTTGGTCGCGGTTGCTGTAAACGCACAGACAGGCGGGCGACTCGGAAGTTCCTGCAAAAATTCCGCAATATGCAGATAACTTGGGCGAAAATCCTGCCCCCATTGAGAGATACAATGTGCTTCATCTACTGACACAAGTGCCAGAGGCAGCTCTTTGCAAAACGCACGAAATCCAGAGGTCTCAAGGCGCTCAGGGGCGATATACAAAAACTTATAGTTTCCTGCTCTTACAGCCCGCAAAATCTGTGCGCGTTCTTCCCGACTCTGTGCACTCGTCAGACAGGCAGCGGGGATTCCGGCGCTCCGAAGTGCGCGCACCTGATCCTGCATGAGCGAAATCAGCGGCGAAATCACCAGTGCAATCCCCTGCCGCGCAAGTGCCGGAACCTGATAGCAAACCGATTTTCCCGCCCCTGTGGGCATTACGCCCAAGGTATCCTGCCCATTCAAAATCCGCATAACAATCGGTTTCTGACTGTCTCGAAATGTATCGTATCCAAAAAAACGTTTTAGGATATCCTCCGGTGTCATCTGGCTGTCCTCCTAATATACACAAAAACAGCCGTTCGGTTTTACCGAACGGCAGCTTCTTCTTCAAAGCAATGCGAGCATGGCATCTACATCTTCTGATTTTGTTGCCCATGAGGTCACAAAACGAACAACATCGTGGGTTTTGTCCCACTTCTGGCTGAACTCAAATGCAGCCTCTGTTGTCAAATCAAAAATCTGGTCCTTGCTCAAAATGGCAAAAATCTGGTTGGTGGTTGCCGGATAGGCAAGCTCATAGCCCTTTGCCAGCAGCCCGTCCCGCAGGCGTGCCGCCATCGCATTGGCATGACGTCCGAGCGTAAAATACAAGTCTCCTGTAAACAGTCCCTCAAACTGCATGCCCAAAAGCCAGCCCTTCGCAAGCATCGCGCCCTGATTTTTAATCATATAGCGAAAATTCGGTTTGAGCGTATCGTTTACGAGCACAAGTGCCTCCCCGAACAGCGCACCATTCTTTGTGCCTCCAATATAAAACGCATCGCACAGGCGCGGCAGATCCGCCGGCATCAAGTCGCAGTCCTCCGCCGTCATGCCGCTTGCAAGACGTGCACCGTCCAAATATAACAGTAAATGCTGCTCATCGCAGACTGTCCGCAAAAGCTCCAGCTCGCGTCGTGTGTAGATGGTTCCCACCTCGGTGGACTGCGAAATATAGACCATGCGCGGCTTTACCATGTGCTCATCAGAATGACTGCGGACCACCGCCAGAATATCCGCTGGCGTCAGCTTGCCGTCTGCCTTGGGCACCCCCAAAACCTTATGTCCGGTTCCCTCGATGGCACCAGTTTCGTGCACGTTAATATGTCCGCTCTCTGCACAAATCACCGCCTCAAACGGACGCAGCGCACTGGCAATCATGGTCATATTGGTCTGTGTCCCGCCGACCAGAAAATGTACCTCTGCCGCCGGACAGTTAAACCGCTCCCGAATCATATCCGCGGCATGGGCACAATATTCATCTGTTCCGTAACCGATTACAGGGGTTAGATTGTTGATTCGCATGGTTTCCAGAATACTGGGGTGTGCACCCTCGCTGTAATCATTTCTAAAATTCAGCATCTTCTCTATCTCCTTTTATCTGTCCCATGGGGTCTATCCTTCCAAATGCACGAAAATTCAGCTGTGCCTCCATGAGAGAAAGCCCGCCATTGCGCGCACTTTGCTCTAATGTGTCATCTTGCTCCCAGCCGCAAACCGGACAGGTCTGCATGCCCTCCACAATGGTCAAAATCCCACATACCGGACATGCCGTCATCGGCATACCGGTCACTGGATCAAATTCATATTCCACCGGTGCAGTCTCCTGCCACACGGCTTGTAAATCCGGACGTGCGGCTTCGCTTTCCTGCGCACAGAACGCTGTATCATCTGGCATGTACGGATACTCAGTCAATTTCAATCACCACTGGACAATGATCGCTGCCCATGACATCGGATAAAATCCGTGCGTCCTTGACACGCCCCATAAAGCGTTCCGAAACCAGAAAATAGTCAATACGCCAGCCCGCATTCTTTTCACGTGAACGAAAACGATAGCTCCACCACGAATAGGCACCCTCCTTGTCGGGATAGAAGTGGCGGAAGGTATCCACAAAACCGGCATGCAGCAATTCGGTCATTTTGCCGCGCTCCTCGTCGGTAAAGCCCGCGTTGCGCCGATTGGTCTTTGGATTTTTCAGGTCAATTTCCTTGTGTGCGACATTGAGATCCCCGCAGATAATGACCGGCTTTTTCGTATCCAGTGCCTTGACATAATCACGGAATGCGTCCTCCCATGCCATGCGATAATCCAGACGCTTGAGCTCGTCCTGCGTATTGGGCACATAGACGGTAACGAGATAAAAGTCCTCATATTCTGCCGTGATAACACGGCCCTCATGGTCGTGCTCCTCAATTCCCAATCCCCTTGTGACTGAAAGCGGTTCTTCCTTTGAGAAAATCGCAGTACCGGAATAGCCCTTTTTTTCTGCTGAATACCAATATTCAAAATATCCCTCCACAGCCGGCGCCTGCTCCGGCTGGAGCTTGGTTTCCTGCAAACACATCATATCCGGCTGTTCCTGTGCCAGAAACTCAAAAAATCCCTTTCCCACACAGGCACGCAAACCATTGACGTTCCAAGAAATCAGCTTCATAGATTCACTCCTTTTTGTTATCGATGCAAAATACCGCTGTCCGCAATGCGCCGGACAGCCTCCTCCATACGTTCAGGCGATACGACCAGTGCAAAGCGCACATAACCTTCTCCCTGCGCGCCAAAACTCAACCCGGGCACACAGATGATGCCGGTTCGATCCATCAGCTCCAACACAAAATCGACCGACGATGTATAGCCCTTCGGAATCTTTGCCCACACAAACATACTGCCCTTGGAGTTCGGAACCTCCCAACCAATTTTGCGCAGCCCACCGCAAAGGGCATCTCGCCGCGCCTGATATGCCTGTTGGTTGCGCCGTATGATATCCTGCGGCCCTGTCAGGGCGGCAGCTGCACCTGCCTGCGCTGGATAGAACATACCATAGTCAATCTGTGAGCGGAACGCACGGAAGCGCTGCACCATGTCTGCGTTGCCTACCACAAAGGATACGCGCATTCCGGTTAAATTATAGGTCTTAGACAGAGAATTGAACTCCACACCAACATCTGCCGCACCGGATACCGATAAAAAGGAAATGCCGCGCTGCCCGTCCATCATGATATCCGAATAGGCATTGTCATGCAGAATCATGATTTCATGCTTTTTGGCAAATGCAATCAACTTTTCATAAAAAGCCACATCTGCAACCGCTGTTGTGGGATTGTTTGGATAGGACACGACCATAAGCTTTGCCCGATCGGCAACCTGCTCTGGAATATCCGCAAAATCCAAAATCCAGTCCTTTTCTGCATAAAGTGGATACAAGCCAATTTCAGCGCCTGTCAGCATAGGCCCAAAGGTAAAAATCGGATAGCCCGGGTCTGGGGCAAGCACCAAATCCCCTTCTCCTACGAACGGAAAGGCAATGTGGGCGATCCCCTCCTGCGAGCCGCTGACCGACATAATCTGTTCCGGTGCAAGCGATACATCATAGCGATTCTGATACCAGCGCTGCACGGCTTCTATCAGTTCCGGCGTGTCATGAAGCGAATATTTATAATTCTCCGGCTTTTGCGCAGCTTGCGAAACAGCCTGCATCACATGGGTATCTGGTTCGAAATCCGGTGTCCCGATGGATAAATTGATGACATCTACGCCGCGGGCAGACAGCTGCTGCTTTTTTTCATCTAGCTGGTGAAAGATATTGGATTCTGTCTCCTGTCCAAACTTCTGGAATTTCATCTTGTATCCCTTTCTATCGACAAAAATCTCATTAGCATTATAGTACAGATTTGCCGCAGATGCAAACCGTATTTTACAGCACCTATGCACGATACTGCCTGAGCGTTTCCAGAAAACGCTGGTGCATACGATTGCTTACCGGCACTCGATTTCCAAAGCTGCACCGCACCTCATTATCTTCGACTGCCTGCACGTGCTGCAAGTTGACCAAAAATCCCTGATGACAGCGCACAAATCCATATTCCTCCAACTCCTTTTCCACCACGGCAAGCCGTCCCGGGATCTCAATCTGCCGCTCGGTGGTTTGAATCATCAGATGTCTGCCAATGGTCTTGATATAGATGATTTCAGCCGGAGAAAGCCGATAAATTGTACTTTTTGTGTGCACACACCAGCTTTTTTTCTCCAGCTTGCGGCGTTTTATGAGACGTTCCATCTCCTTCAAAAACAACTGCTCGGAAATGGGCTTTAGAAAAAACTGGCTTGCCTGCAAGGAGAATGCCTGTGTTACATATTTGGGACAGCTTGAAATAAGGATAATATCCATATTGGGCTGGCATGCACGCAAAATCCGCGCAATTTCTGTTCCGTTTTTATCTGGAAGCTCGATCGACAGCAAAATCATGTCAAACTGCTTTCCGGCACGAATTGCCTTTAAGAGTGCTCTGCCGCTCGAAAAGCACAGCTGTTCTACATCATGCAGCTGTCTGACATAAGAGCGCAGCTGTTCAAGCTGTTCGGTATCCCCATCACAAATCGCTAAAATCATAAAACTCTTCCCTCTATTTCTTATGCTCCTCCAAATCCTGCATGAGTACCCGAAGCGAAAACACCCCATCTTGCAGAAACCAATTGAGGTGCCCCTGATACTTATGGGCAATTCGCTGCATTCCCGGAATCCCATAGCCATGCTGGGCAGGATCTGCCTTGTGGGTAATCAAACGATTTTTCTTTTCCCGTATAGGGTGGTTGGTCGGATTTTGCACAAGGATCAAAAGCGCCTTGCCCTGCTGCACCATTTTGACGCGAATAAAAGGGTCTTGACAGCCTTCACAGCCCTCGATTGCATTATCCAGCGCCGTTGCAAGCAGCATCGCAATGTCCATCGGATCGATGCAGATATGATCGGTCAGCAGTGGAATGGAGACATCAAACGAAATCTGTGGAGCATCGGTATGCTTTGCTGTGATGACAGCGTCCAGAAGGGGATTTCCGGTATCAAAAAATTCTGTCGGCTGAATACTCCCCAAAAACTGAGAAAAATAGTCGTCCAGCTTCTCATATTCCTGTTGCTGTAAATAGCTCTGTGCGCCAATGACAAAATTTTTCAAATCATGCCGCATTTTGCGGATATCACGATCGTGATTATAGAATGCAGCATAATGCGCGACCTGATTGGCAGCGTGCTTTTCCAGAAACTCCAATCGGGAGCGTTCCTCCTGTACGCGCAGCTGCTCCCGAAACAGTCCAATACACAGCCCGACACAAAACAGCACGAAAATCAGCGTGATGAATGTGCTCGGCATATAAATAGAATCCGTAAGCATGACAATCAGCTCGATTGCCAGCATACAAAGACAAAATACAATCAAAAAAATACTTGCATAGGTTTTCTGCGGATAGGAACGATACATGGCAATCAGCTTACAGACCACCGCCGTCATAATCAGCTGAATAGCACTGCACCCCAATATGATCCAGATCCAGACACTGTCCTTCGGCTTATTGAGCACAATCGGGCAGCAATCGACACAGTCCGTCAGAAAAAAAACAATCGCCTGCGTACATGTCGCCATGACAAACGCAAACATCGCTGTCAGGAGCCGGTTTACCAGATTGGTTCGATAGCAAAATGTCACTATAAACAAAGCTGTAATGCGAAACAGCCAGCTATATGGAACCGGATATTCAATTACGCCTTTAGAAAACATAAAGAGCAGAAACAAGGTCCAGCAGACAATACATCGCTTCTTGTTGCAGGCGGATACGTCAAACGCCGTCTGCATCAGAAAATGCACCGTGATAAGCTCTGCCAGCCCCTTTATGATATATGCCAATCCCATAACGTATCCTCTTTCAGAATGTTATATATATTATATCGTTCCCCAACTGTTTCGTCAAATATATCCCTGTTATTTTCAAATTTCTCCAACTGTTTTTCGACAAATACGCCCCGCCGCACAAAGAATGCCCAAAACCGCGCATAAACGAGCGATTTTAGGCATTTTGCTGGGTAAAAGCCACGCACATGTCGCGACTCTTCACAAATTTTTATACGCGCCATGGGCGCGAAATGTGTTTTCGACTGGCTGAAACAGATTTTCCTATCTTTGCAGCTGATTTACTGCATGTATTCCAAAAATTGATCCATAAAATCCTTTTTGCATCTTGCACTGAGCGGACACGAAATATTGTCGGTGCACAGCACCTCATCTGCCTCGATTGCACAGACATGTTTCGGATTTACAAAATATCCCTGATGGCTCTGTAAAAATCCGCGCTGATACCAGATACGTTTCCACGCCTTCACATTGACCCGCACCCCGTATGAGCGCTCCTTTGTCCAGACCGTCATCATACCATGATAGAACTCTACATAGACAATATCCTGCTGACGCAGAGTGACTGTGCGCTGATTCTCCAAAACCAGTGTAACCCACGCCTCAGCATAGTCCTTTAACATTTTTTTCATTGCAGCGACGAATACTTCCTTTTCAATCGGCTTGAGAAAATATTGTGCACTCTGCAGTGCAAAGGCGTGCGTGACATACTGTGGGTAGCTTGTCGAAAATGCAATACAGGCATAGGGCTGCTTACGGCGGATCTGCGCTGCAAGTTCAATCCCGCTCACGCCGGGCAAATCGATATCCAGCAAATAAATATCAAATTGCATGCCTGCCTCCAACACCTTTGAAAGGGCATCGCCTGTCGTGTATACCGACACTTCTTCTATGGGAAATTCCTGCGCAAGGGAACGGATATACGCTTCTGCTGTCTTTGCTTGTCCCGCATCATCTTCACAAATTGCAATTTTCAATTCCAATCCCTCTCCTATATCCAAAAAGTACCTGTTTGATTTGCCCTTATCCAGCTGTTAGGAGGCGGTACGCCTTGCATGCGCAATCTCCTCATGCCAGCGCTGGTTCAGCCTTGGAATCAACTCTCCAAGCGCCTGTGTGCGAAAATTCGCAGCATCGATTTGCAGGATTTCCTCCTCTGCATCTACTGTCTTGAGCGGAACGACCGCCATTTGCTGTACCAATGTGTTCTGCGCCTCCTCAGACAGCAAATAGTTGATAAAAGCAGCGCCCCCCTCCTTATTTCCACTGAACGATGGTACGGCAGCGCTCTGCAACGAACTAATCAAGGCAGGGTCGAGGTTTGTCAGCTTTATGTTTTCTGTCAGCGTACCTGCGCGGCGCGCCAACAGCACCTCCCCTACAAGGCTCGGGCACATATCGATTTTGCCCTGTGCCAGCAAATCGAGAGCCGCCTGACCGTCCGCCGGATAGAGCACTGTTCCGTTTTCCTGATACAAGTATGGGTGTAGTTTTGCCAGCATCGCAAAGCCCGAATCCCATTTCTCCTCCCACTTGGGGTCATCACTCATGAGTGCTTCCTCGTCGGGGATTTGGTCGTAAATACAGGTACGTACAAACGAATCGCCTGCGCCGGCTGTCTCGGGTGCATTGTATGCAAACCGTCCCGTGTGTGCCGTGATCCATGCGCCTAATTCCTCCATTGTCGTTGGCAGTTCAGCCTCCGGCACAGTCTCTGCATTGTACGCGAGCATCACAGCCTTTCCGCAGTAGGGCTGTGCCTGTCCAATCGCCGCAACCGGCTGCACTGTGACCCCCTCGGCATTGGGAATCGCGTCCAAATCCAGCTGCATCAGGATTTCTTCATCAGTGCGGGAAATGATACGCTTGAGGTCATCGTCCCCAAGCTCCACAACGTCAAACTCTGTTTCCGCCTGCTCTGATTCATAAACATGCACAAGCATGTCTGCAAGACTTTTATCGGCATCTGCTGGTACAAAATGCAGAACAGCTGCATACTTTCCGTCTGCCTGCTCGTTAAAATCTGCAACCAGCTTTTCAAACGTCTCCTGCACATTCGCAGTCCCTGTTGCCCAGACATTAACTGGCTTCGCCGCCGGCGCCTCCGTCTGACCACAGCCCGTAAATATCCCAAGCATCACAACAGTGAGTACCGCCCATATTTTACTTCGTTTCATAAACCTTCCTCACTTTTCCTCATTCTGTCTGTCCTATAAAAGTTTATCAAACTTGAGCCCCATCTGTCTACTGTTTTGCCCCGTCATTTTGTATACAGTTTTTCTGATATGTAACAAAAAATCGTGCTTGCGCACGATTTTTCGACTGTCTCAGCGTTCCTCTCGGAAATAGTTGACGCCCAGAGACCCCGGAATATTCAAATCTCGTTTTTTACGCATTGAACTGATGACCAGAATAACAGCAGTAATCAGGAATGGCAGCATATCATAAAACGCTGTCGGCAGTTGAATCACTGATGGCGGCATATAGTATTTGAGTACACGCAGCGCACCAAATACAAACGAGCCTCCAATAGCAATCCATGGATTCCACTTTGCAAAAATTACCAATGCGACCGCAATCCAGCCCAAGCCACCAACATTATTGGAAATCCAGACGCCGCTGTTGATAATCATTGCACAGTATGCGCCGCCGATTCCACAAATGCCGCCGCCAGTCAAAATCATGATATACTTCCAACGCATGACATTGATGCCTGCCGCATCTGCCGCTGCCGGATTGTGTCCGATTGCCTGCACATTCAGCCCAAGCTTTGTCTTTTTGAGAAATAGCCCTGCAAGGATTGCAACCGCAATGCCAAGATAAACGAACGGACTATACGAAAACAAAAGGTCTCCAATGACCGGAATATCACTCAGTCCGGAAATATTGATTTCACGCATCTGCGCCGTAATGCCCTCCGGCAGCTTCAGTGTTCCATTGTCCGTATGTCCCAGCATATAAATGCCGATAAAATTCGCAAGTCCAATACCGAAAATGGTCAGCGTCAAACCGGATACATTCTGATCTGCCAAAAATGTAACTGTCAGCACCGCATAGATGAGCGCCGCCGCAAGTCCTGCTGCAAATGCGGCAAGCAGCGCCAACACAAAGGAGTCCGTCTGCATTCCGACCATAAATCCGGCACAAGCACCAATGGACATCAGTCCCTCTACACCCAGATTCAGATGCCCGACCTTTTCACACAGAATCTCTCCGACCGTACCAAAAAGGAGCGGAATACTGGCTGCAACCGCAGCAACCAGAAACTTAATAAACATTTCCATTTATTTTTTGCCTCCCTCTGACGCAGCAGTCTGCTTCTGATCCCGAACAAATTTATATTGTACAAAAAATTCACAGCCCAGCACAAAGAACAGGATAATGCCCTGCAATACGTCTGCACAGTCTGCGGAAAGTCCAAACTCCGACTGAATAACAGAGGAGCCCTTTTCCAGCACTGCAAACAAAAATGCAATGACCATACTGCTGACCGGATTGAGCTGCGCCAGCCATGCGATAATGATTGCCGTAAATCCAACGCCGCCTGCAACACCGACTGTCAGGGTGCGGTCAGAGCCTGTGACCTGCACCATGCCGGCAATACCGGCAATCGCACCGGACAGGAACATGGTGCGCAGAATGATACGCTGTACATTCATGCCTGCATAGGTTGCCGTTGCGCGGCTTTCACCGACAACAGAGATTTCATAACCCTGCTTGGTATAGCGCAGGTAGACAAACAGAAGCACAACGAGTACCAGCGCAATCACCCAGCCTACCTGCACGCCAAACAGCTTGGGCAGTACGGCACTCTTTTCAAAGCTTGCAATTTTCGGGAATCCATTTGCTGCCGGATCACGCCATGGTCCCTCTTGCAGCCAGCTGACCAGATGGAGTGCGATATAGTTGAGCATCAGAGTAAACAGCGTCTCATTGGTGCCAAAGCGCACCTTAAAGTAAGCCGGAATGAGCGCCCACAGACCGCCGCCGACGATACCTGCGAGGAACATGACCGGAAACAAAATAAATCCGGACCAATCTGCATGAAACAGCGCAAAATACGAGGCAAAAATACCGCCCATAATAATCTGCCCCTCACCGCCGATGTTCCAAAACTTCATCTTGAACGCCAGTGTAACGCCTAGCGCGGAGATCAGCAGCGGAATCATGATTTTAACCGTTGCCTGTATCGCCATCTTGGAGCGGAATGCCCCCGAAAGGATCGCCCCATATACGGCAAACGGATTGTTGCCCAGCATCAGCAGAAAGAGTCCGCCCGCACAAAGCGCCAGAAAGAAGGCGCCCAGACGCAGAACCCACTGCTGCTGTCTGCTCTTTTCCTTGGTTTTGACAATACGCATCATGCCTGTATCTCCTCCCCTGCACCGACCATCAGCCGTGCGATGTCATCTTTGGTTGCCGTCCTGCCATCTACAATTCCCGTTATCTGACCATGGCACATGACCAATATCCGGTCGGACAGCGCCATGAGTACATCAAGGTCCTCTCCAATGAACACAACTGCAACGCCCTTCTTTTTCTGCTCATTGAGCAAATCATACACCGTATACGAGGAATTGATATCCAGACCACGCACCGGATAGGCGGTAATGAGTACCTGTGGGTTGGACTCAATCTCACGCCCCAGCAATACCTTCTGTACATTGCCGCCTGACATGAGACGAACCGGTGTATCCACTGACGGCGTGACAATACCCAGTCGCTCCACCAAGTCCTCTGCATGCCTGCGCGCCGGTGCGGGATCGATAAACGGTCCCTTTGGAGTATCATAGGTTTTGAGCATCATATTGCCCACCATTCCCATGGAAGCCACAAGTCCCATGCCCAGACGATCCTCCGGCACAAAGCCCAGCTGCACGCCAAGATGAATGATTTCACGCGGTGTTTTTCCAATCAGGTTTTCCTTGTGATAGAGAATGGCGCCGGTTTGTGCCGGACACAGACCAGCGATGCACTCACACAGTTCCTTCTGCCCCGAACCGGCAATGCCTGCAACACCCAAAATTTCTCCCGTGCGCACTTCGAAGTTTGCATCATCGATGGCAATGCTTCCATCAGGCTTACGTACCGTGAGGTCAACGATTTTCAAAATCGTCTTGGGATCTACCACATCAGGGCGCGCGATTTCAAGAGAAATCGGCCGCCCAACCATCAGCTCTGTAAGCTTCTTTTCATCGGTTTCTGCTGTATTGACTGTATCGATATATTTTCCCTTCCGCAGTATGGTGACACGGTCAGAAATGGAGAGCACCTCATTGAGCTTGTGTGTGATAATAATGATTGCACAGCCCTGCCTGCGCATGGAACGCAGGATATCAAACAGGCGCTCGGTCTCCTGCGGGGTAAGTACAGCAGTCGGTTCGTCCAAAATCAAAATCTTTTGCCCGCGGTACAGCACCTTCAAGATTTCCACGGTCTGCTTTTCGGAGACCGACATTTCAAATGCACGGCGATCGGGATCAATCTCCAAACCGATCGACTCACTGATTTCCTTTACCTTCTGCCGCATGACAGAAGCAGAAAGGCGCTTGCCCGCAGTTCCGACAGCAATATTCTCAGACGCTGTAAATACGTCCACCAGCTTAAAATGCTGATGGATCATACCGATTCCCAATGCCATCGCGTCCTCCGGACAGTTAATCGAGACAGGCTTGCCTGCAATTTGAATGGTTCCAGCATCTGGGTGATAGATTCCGGACAGCATGTTCATAAGAGTTGTTTTGCCCGAACCGTTTTCACCCAAGAGTGCAAGCACCTCGCCATACCGCACTGTCAAATCAATTCCATCATTTGCCACCACCGAACCAAATGTTTTCGTAATGCCACGACACTCGATCGCATATTCGGTATTTGCCATACTCTTTCCTTCTTTCTCTCAAGATACGTTAGAAAAGGGCGGCCAAAAGTGTTTTGACCGCCCTCTTAAACTTGGGATTCCCTTATGCAACCTCAACATTCTTATAATACCAGTTGCAGGTACCATAATCTTCTGCCTTCAAGGTATGCTTTTCACCCTGATTGTCCTCATACTCTGTGGTGCCATCAAAAATGTCCCACTCGCCGCTCATCAGCTTGTCCTGTACCTCTTGTACCTTTTCCTTGGTACCCTCTGCACAGAGATCAGAGAGCGGAGACAGGGTTACAAGACCGTCCTGCATAGAACCGAAGTAATCCTTGCCGTCCCATGTGCCCTCCAGCACGTTCTTCACCGCCTCGGTGTAGAATACGGACCAGTCCCAAACAACAGAGGTCAGGGTTGCACCCGGCGCCTTCTCTGACATATCGGAATTGTAACCGATTGCATAAACGCCAGCCTTTTCCGCCTCGGTTGCCGGATTTGCAGTATCACAGTGCTGTGCAATCACATCACAGCCCAGATCGATGAGGGACTTTGCAGCCTGTCCTTCTCCCTCAGGATCGAACCAAGAGCCTGTTACCTTGACATAAACCTTTGCGTCCGGATTTACGGACTCCACACCCATTGCAAAGGCATTGATACCAGAGGTAACCTCACCGTTTTCACTGTTCTGTGCCGCAACATAACCAATCTTGTTGGAGGTGGTCTTCATGCCGGCTGCAATACCGGACAGGTAACGCGCCTGATTGATTTTGCCAAAGTACTTGATGAAGTTCTTTCCATTGGACTTATAGCCAGTGCCGTGTGCGAACATGACCTCCGGATACTCCTCTGCCATTTCTTCCACGTAGTCCATATATCCCCAAGAGGTTGCAAAGATGACCTGACAGCCTTCCTCAACACATTCTTCCAGCGCAGTGCGGATTGCAGTTGCATTTGAATCATCTACATTATTCTTGCGAATAATCTGGCTGTCCTCCAGTCCCAGATTCTTCTGCATGCCCTGAATACCGAGGTCGTGGGTGTAGGTGTAGCCAGCACCCTCAGCCGGATCGGTGATGTGGATCACACCAACCTTAAGGTCCTCCTTGGCAACTGCCGGAAACAAGCCCTCTGCTGTGGAGCTATTTTCATCGTTCTCCTTTGCAGGCTCCTGTCCCCCTGTGGAACCACAGCCAGCCATCAAAGACAGGCTCATTACACCCGCGAGCACTGCACTTAGAAATCTCTTCATGCTTTTTATATCCTCCTACAAACTGTTTTCTGATACCAAGTGCCTTTCCATAAAAATAGAGCAAAACCATGCTGTTTGCTCTCATTTGGTCAGACAATCTCTTGTATCTTCCTTACGAGAGTAAGTATAAAGAAAAACTCACATTTTGTCAAGGTTTTTTGCAATTTCTTTGATTTTACCATTTGACCAAATCAAAAAAGTTGCAAATTTTGATTCTTCGCAATGCAAAACTTCCAAGCGCAGTCCATGGAACAGGTATGAAATTTTATATTTTGTACAAAAACAGGGCAGGAGGCATTTACTCCTCTGAGACCGTTCCCGAGAACTCTGCAATATGCGATTCGATCAGCGCAAGCACTTCCTCTCGTCCTGTTCCCTTTTCCGCTGAAAAAGGAATGACCGGTACGTCCTCTGGCAAAAGCAGCGTTTCCCGAATACATGCAATATTTGCCTCCAACTGGCTTTTTTTGATCTTGTCCAGCTTGTTGGCAATGATTGCAAAGGGCTGTCCGGTTGCCAGAAAACAGTCTGCCATGACCTTATCGTCCGCAGTCGGCTTATGGCGAATGTCTACAATTTGCAGCCCCAATGTAATCAGACCGGTTCCAAAATAGGTTTCGAGCAGAGCACCCCAGCGGTCGCGTTCAGACTTTGACACCTTAGCATAGCCATAGCCCGGCAAATCCACAAAATAGGTCTGCTTGTCGATTTCAAAAAAGTTGATATGAATGGTTTTTCCCGGCTGTCCGCCAACGCGGGCAAAATTGCGGCGATTCAAAATCTTGTTGATGGTCGATGACTTTCCCACATTGGATTTGCCTGCAAATACGATCTGCGGCAGCCCATCTGCCGGAAAATCTGCGGTCTTGACCGCCGAGCGGATAAACTCCGCCTTGTGCAGATTGAGCATCGTGCACCCTCCTTTACTGACAGAGTGTTGACTCTGCTGCATGCACCGCTGAAAGCGGCAGCTGTTGTTCGGTTTCTTTTCTCTTTGGAGCAGGGCGGCGGCTGAAGTCCAACGCCGTTTCCATCACGGTATCCATATGCTCGGCTGTCACAAATGTAATGCAGTCCTTGACTACCTGTTCAACCTCGTCGAGATCGGGTTCATTTTCCTTGGGAATAATAATGGTTTGAATACCAGCACGATAGGCTGCCATTGTCTTTTCCCGCAGACCGCCAATCGGCATCACTCTGCCGCGCAGGGTCACCTCACCGGTCATCGCAACCGTGTGATAAACCGGCACCTCAGTCAGTGCCGAGATAATCGCGGTCGCCATTGTGATTCCCGCAGAAGGACCGTCCTTCGGAATGGCAGCCTCTGGGAAATGAATATGCAGGTCAATATTCTTGTAAAAATCTGGTTCCAAACCGAGCTGCTCTGTGCGAGAACGCACAAAAGTCAGCGCTGCCTTTGCACTTTCCGACATGACCTTTCCAAGGTTTCCCGTCACCTCAATCTTGCCTGTCCCCTTTACGGCAGCGACCTCTACCTGAAGCATTTCTCCACCGACACTGGTCCACGCCAGACCGTTGACAATGCCCACTTCATCGCGCTTGGCAACCGTATCCTTTTTGAACTTTGCAGCGCCCAGATAGTGGTCCAAATCGTCTGGACAGATTGTGACAGCCTTTGCCTGTCCATCTACAATTTTTTTTGCCGCCTTACGGCACAGCTTTGCCAGCTGCTGCTCCAGACGCCGTACACCTGCTTCGCGTGTATAGCCTGCAATCAGCGCCTTGAGCGCATCATCTGAGACTTGCAGCGCAGATTTGCTGAGCCCATGCTTTTTGATTTGCTTGGGCAGCAGATGATTTGCTGCAATATGCAGCTTTTCCTCTGCCGTGTAGCTCGAAAGCTCAATGACCTCCATGCGGTCAAGCAGCGGACGCGGCACAGTTCCCAAATCGTTCGCCGTTGTCACAAAGAGCACGTCAGACAGATCCACCGGAATCTCTATATAGTGATCGCGAAATGTATTGTTCTGCTCAATGTCCAAAACCTCAAGCATTGCAGATGCCGGATCTCCACGGAAATCATTGCCCATTTTATCAATTTCATCGAGCAGAATGAGTGGGTTGCTGCTGCCTGCCTGTCTCAGTGCATTGATAATGCGTCCCGGCATAGCACCGATATAGGTTTTTCGATGCCCGCGAATATCCGCCTCGTCGCGCACACCGCCAAGAGACATTCTCACATATTTGCGGTTCATGGACTCGGCAATCGAGCGGGCAATCGAGGTCTTGCCCACACCCGGGGGGCCTGCAAGACACAGCACCTGCCCTTTCAGCTCTGGGCACAGCTTCTTGACCGCAATAAATTCCAAAACGCGCTCCTTGACCTTTTCCAAACCATAATGATCGCGATTCAGGATTTTTTCTGCCCGCACCAAATCATACCGCAGGCGGGTCGTTTTTTTCCACGGTAAATCTAAAACCGTATCCAAATATGTGCGAATGACGCCCGCTTCCGAGGAAGTGCTGCTCATTCTGGACAGACGATCGACTTCCTTTAAGAGCTTTTCCGTATACTCCTGTGCAAGTCCCAACGTCTCGATTTTTTCCCGATACGCCTCAGCCTCCGCATAAGTATCCTGTTCCCCAAGTTCAGACTGCATGACCTTGATTTGTTCCCGCAGATAATATTCCTTTTGATTTTTGTCCAACGCGGCTTTGAGCTGCTCTTGAATTTCGCCCTCAATCGACAACAGTTCGATCTCCTCGTCTAACAAACGGATCATGCGAAGCAAACGACGGTTGATATTGAGTTCTTCCAGAATCTCCTGCTTGGCAGAAAAATCAACCGACAAATTCTGTGCAATATAATCTGCAAGGTATCCCCCATCGCCGCCTGCTGCGACCGTCATCACGATATCCGACGATATACGGGAGGAATGACTTGCATATTCATCAAATCGCGTCTGCAAGGTACGAATCATGGCGGCTTCTCGGCGCGCGCCTCCCTGCGGTCTGGTCTCTTCGAGAATCTCAACCACCGCTTTGAGACTGCCCTTGTCGCCCTTTTCAAAGCTGCGGGCACAGGCACGCTGCCCTCCCTGCACCAGAACACGGATATTGTCGCCGGGCAGACGCAGGATCTGCCGAACGAGGCAGATCGTGCCCACTGCATAAAGTTCCTCTGGCTCTGGGGTATCCGTCTGCAAATCCTTTTGTGCAGTTAAGAAAATCCACTGCCCTTCTTTCATCGCGATTTCCAGCGCCTTGACGGACATTGCCCGCCCCACATCAAAATGAATCAGCATTTCTGGAAACGCCGTCAGCCCACGCAGGGGAAGAACCGGCAGGATACGCTGGTTATCTTTTTGGTTCACGTTCATATTTTAATACTCCTGTAAACGGAATTTTCTATCTAAAGGCATGAAATGGGTATCCCAAAATGCTGTATTCCTTTTAGAATCTGCACGGACACCCTTTTTGTGACTGCCTAATTACAGCGGCTCTACAAAAAAGCCTTATGATAAGTATAGTATACTATGCGCGTAGTTTCAAGCGGAAAGCATTGGAGATTTCTACAAAAAAGTATCATATCTCCAAATTTTCTTCATCAGATAAAATACACGATTTCATACACTCTCTGTGCTCTAAAAAAGCAAAAGCAGCCGTCAGATTCAAAGTCTGTCAGCTGCTTATGCTGCGGTCTGGGAGGCATGTTTGCGTACCGGTTCCTCACCCTTTTATTTGACAGTTTTCAGGTATCCTTTTCGGGCTTTCGAACGACCTCTGGCTCTCCCTCGCCTTTTACGACTGCCGGCGTAATGGTAACACGCGCAATCGTATCGTCCGATGGGATCTCAAACATAATGTCCGTCATAATATGCTCGAGCACGCCGCGCAGACCACGCGCACCAGTCTTGCGTTCTACTGCAATCTTTGCAATTTCACGCAATGCCTCCGGCTCAAATACCAGTGTCACATCGTCCAGTGCAAACAGCTTCTGATACTGCTTGACGAGCGCATTTTTCGGCTCGGTCAAAATCTGTACCAGTGCATCTTCATTCAGAGAATGCAGCCCTACGATTGCAGGCAAACGACCAATCAATTCTGGAATGAGTCCGAACTTCATGAGATCATGCGGCTCGATCTTGTCCAACATCAAATCTGTGCCTTCATCATTCTTGCTGTGCACCTCGGCACCAAACCCAATCCCCTTTTTGCCAATACGGTTCTGAATAATCTTTTCGATTCCATCAAATGCACCGCCGCAAATAAACAGAATATTGGTCGTGTCGATTTGGATAAACTCCTGATGCGGGTGCTTGCGCCCGCCCTGCGGCGGCACATTTGCAGTTGTACCTTCAAGCATTTTCAGCAGCGCTTGCTGTACACCCTCACCGGATACATCACGTGTAATAGATGGATTTTCCGATTTTCTGGCAATCTTATCAATCTCATCTACATAAATGATCCCGCGTTCTGCCTTCTCTACATCAAAATCAGCCGCCTGAATCAGACGCAGCAAAATATTCTCCACATCTTCACCGACATAACCAGCCTCGGTCAATGTCGTTGCATCTGCAATTGCAAACGGAACCTGCAAGGTCTTTGCAAGGGTCTGTGCAAGCAGTGTCTTACCGGAGCCAGACGGCCCCAGCATCAGGATATTGCTCTTGGAAAGCTCGGTATCATCTTCATGACCGCGGAAAATCCTCTTATAATGGTTATATACCGCAACGCTGAGGGCAATCTTTGCCTCGTCCTGACCAATGACATACTGATCAAGTACATTTTTCAGTTCACGCGGTGTGGGCAAGGTCTCTGGTGCCTCGATGCCATCGTCCGATGTATCGTTATAATCCATTCCAAGCTCGTCATCAAGGATACTTGCACATACATTGATGCACTCGTCACAGATATACACATTGGGACCTGCCACCAGCTTGCGCACCTTGTTCTGCGGCTTGCCGCAGAAGGAGCAGTGCAGGGTCTTATTTTCGTCGAAATTCGCCATCATTCACCTCATTGAAAGCACTTTTTCAAAAAACACGCAAACCATCGGCAGAAAACCGCCGATGGTCGTACGTTTGCATGATTCAGCGCTTGTCATAAACCTTGTCGATGAGACCATACGCCATTGCGTCAGCCGCACTCATAAAGTTATCACGATCGGTATCACGTTCAATCACTTCCAGCGGCTTTCCAGTATTCTCCGCCAAGATCTGATTGAGCTTCTCGCGTGTCTTTAGAATCCAATCTGCATGGATCTTGATATCCGAAGCCTGCCCCTTTGCGCCGCCAAGCGGCTGATGAATCATGATTTCCGAGTTCGGCAATGCAAAACGCTTGCCCTTTGCACCGGAAGACAGCAGGAAAGCACCCATAGAAGCTGCCATGCCGATACAAATGGTCGATACATCTGGTTTGATATAGTTCATCGTGTCATAGATTGCCATACCTGCTGTGACAGAGCCGCCGGGAGAATTGATATAGAACGAAATGTCCTTATCCGGATCCTGAGACTCAAGGTACAAAAGCTGTGCAACAACCAGAGAGGCCGTCGCATCATTCACCTCGTCTGACAGCATAATGATACGGTCGTTTAACAGGCGGGAAAAAATATCATACGAGCGTTCGCCGCCTCTATTCGTTGGCTCGATGACCATAGGTACTAAACTCATAAAAGAAAACTCCTTTCCATAATCCCCCACATTTTTTCAGATTTATTTTCTATTGGAGGATATGTATGGCTTCCTCCCTTTTATGCCTTACTCAGCGCTCTCAGAAGCCTTTTCCTCGGCCTTCTTCTTGGACTTCTTCTTGGGCTTTGCATTGTCCTTGATAAAGCTGACAGCCTTATCGAGCTTCATGTCAGAGGTAATGCTGTCTGCCGGCAGTGCCTTCTTGACCTGCTCAGCCTCCATGCCATACTGCTCAGCCAGCTCCTTGTACTTCGCCTCGATTTCGTCCTCTGTTACGTCCAGATTTTCCAGTTCTACAATCTTTTGCAGTGCCAGACGTACCTTTACCTGACGGTCTGCCTGCGGACGGAACATACCGCGGAACTGTGCCATATCCATGCCGTTCATCTTTGCATACTGGTCAAGCTGCATGCCCTGCATCTGGAGACGGTATCCAAAGTCCTGCATCACGTTGTCGAGCTGAACCTCAACCATCGCTTCCGGAATCTCAGCCTGCATGTTGTCGATTACAGCGGTCAGCAGTGCTTCCTCGTAGTCACGCTCAAAGGTTTCGGTTCTCTGCGCAAGCAGACGCTCCTTGACCTCCTTCTTGAGATCCTCCACAGTCTCAGCGGTCTCGGAAACGTCCTTTGCAAACTCGTCGTCGATTGCAGGCATGATGGTTTCCTTAACCTCGTGCACGGTGCACTTGAAGGTTGCTTCCTTACCAGCCAGTTCCGGTGCATGGTACTCGGTCGGGAAGGTTACCACAACGTCCTTCTCCTGACCAGCCTTTGTGCCAATGAGCTGATCCTCGAAGCCCGGGATAAAGGTACCGGAGCCCAGCTTCAGGTCATAATTCTCACCCTTGCCGCCCTCGAATGCAACGCCGTCAACGAAGCCTTCAAAGTCGATTACAACGGTATCATTCTTCTTTGCAGCGCGCTCTACGGTCTCGGTGCGAGCCAGACGCTGTGCCATGCGGTCGATTTCTGCCTTTACGTCAGCAACAAGAACCTTTGCCTCTTCCTTCTCCACAGAGATGCCCTTGTAATCGCCCAAAGTAACCTCCGGCTCAACCGGAACCTTGCAGACGATAACCACTGCACCGGACTCTGTCATCTCGGAGAGCTCAACGTCAGCCGGAGCAACTGCCTTGATGCCGGACTTTTCCAGTGCCTCATCATAAGCCTTTGGATAGCAGATATTGAGTGCATCTTCAAAGAATACACCATCGCCGTACAGACCCTCAATCACCTTACGCGGTGCCTTTCCCTTACGGAAACCGGGAACGGTGATCTTCTTGCCATTTTTCTTAAACGCCTGATCCTTTGCTGCCTCCAGCTCTGCGGCAGAAATTTCAATAGTCAGCGCTGTAATGCTTTTTTCCAGCTTCTCAACATTTTTCAGTTCCATTACAATTTATTCCTCCTAAAATTGTATCCAATCTATTTTACCAGATTTTATCTGGAATTTCCATAGTTTTTTTTATTTTTTTAACAGAATGGGCGTGAAATCCAAATGATCCCCTGACGCCAAAATAAATTCGATGCCGTCCTGCATTCCGGTTACTGCCCAGCGCAGGCTGTCCGAATGCAGATGTCCATAGATACAGCGGCTTACGCCGTATTTTTGCATGAGTGCAATGATTTCTCCGCACCGAAAATTCGCATAAATAGGCGGATAATGTAAAAAGCAGTAGACTTGTTCGGCTCCAGAGGCTTTTCCTGCCTTGAGTGAGGTTTCCAGACGCAAAAGCTCCCGCTTAAAAATCTTCTCATCGTGGCTTTCCTTGAAATCCTCCTCAAAAAACCACCCGCGCGTGCCGCAAATCGCGGTATTTTCATAGAGAAAACTATTGTTGTGCAGAAAATAAATGTTCTGAAAGCCATTTTCCTCAAGAAATGCTTCCATCTTTCGGACAGTATTCCACCACAGATCGTGGTTGCCCTTGAGAATGATTTTTCTGCCCGGGAGCGCGTTGAGATACGCAAAATCTGCCTGAGACTGCTTAAAGTCAATGCCCCAAGAAAGATCTCCGCCAATGACAACCGTGTCCTGCTCACATACAACTGCCTGCCAGCGCGTGCGCAGCTTGTCCATATAATTCTGCCAGCGTCCACCAAAAATATCCATCGGCTTGTTGACCGAACACGCCAAATGTAAGTCTGCAATCGTATAAAGTGCCATAGAACTTTACAAAAGCAGGTCCAGCGTGGACAGGATATCCGCCTTATCCACCACTCGGTCAAAACGCGGTGTTTGATTGCCCAGCGCGGCAAGCGAGGCGGGCGCTGTGCAGCCGGAAATCCGCTCCAACGCAGAAAGCTGCTCGACACCCTCTGCTGCAATCGGCTGTCCCAGCGCAGCTGCAACCGGCTTACAGAACTTAAACGGACTTGCAGTCGACGCGACAATGACAGGCGCCCTGTCTCCGCTCTCCCTGCGATACTGTTCACACACGTGCACAGCAACCGCTGTATGGGTGTCACACAAATATTTCTGCTTTTCAAACAGCGCCCTGATGGTCTGTGCTGTCTCGGCATCGCTGCAATATCCGGCTGCAAAGTTTGCGCGCAGCTGCTCCCCCAGCATGTCAGACACATCGTAGCGCCCAGTCTTTGCAAGTGCTTCCATCATTTCCCCGACCATTTTATCATTCTGTCCAGAAAGGAAGAAAAGCAAACGCTCCAAATTGGACGAAATCAGGATATCCATGGAGGGTGAATCTGTCGTATAGAACGGACGATTGCGGTCATAAATGCCGCCCTGCGCAAAAAAGTCAGTCAAAACATGGTTTTGATTGGAGGCGCAAATCAGCTTGCCGAACGGCACGCCCATCTGCTTTGCAATATAAGCGGCAAGGATATTGCCAAAATTGCCTGTCGGCACACAGACGTTGACCGCCTGCCCGTGAGAAATTTTTCCCGCTGCCAAAAGGTCACAGTATGCTGAAACATAGTACGCGATCTGCGGCGCAAGACGTCCCCAGTTGATAGAGTTTGCCGAAGAAAACATGAGTCCTTTTTCATGCAGGCGCTTTGCGGCCTCAGGGTCGGTAAAGATACGCTTGACCGCTGACTGCGCATCATCAAAATTGCCTTTGATTGCAACAACCTCTACATTTTCTCCCTGCTGAGTCACCATTTGCAGCTTCTGCATGGGGGAAACCCCATCGACCGGATAGTATACCATGATTTTGGTATTTGGCACATCAGCAAAGCCCTCAAGCGCCGCCTTGCCAGTGTCTCCCGATGTGGCAACCAAAATGCAGCAGGTCCTGTTCTCCCCTGTCTTTTGGAGCGATGCCGTCAACAGATGGGGCAGCATTTGCAGCGCCATATCCTTAAATGCACAGGTCGGGCCATGCCAAAGCTCCAGCATGTGCACATCGTCCGCAAGACTTACCACCGGAACGGTATCCCCGCCGCCAAATTTTTCATCTGCATAGGCAAGCTGTGCAAAGTGTGTCAGTTCTTCGTCGGTAAAATCCGTCAGAAACTTTCCGAGAATCATTGCCGCTCTCTGTTTGTAGTCCATCTGCATCAGTGCACGAAACGCATCGTGAGACAACCGCGGAAATTCGGTGGGGCAGAATAAACCACCATCAGGCGCAATGCCTGCTGCAATCGCCTGTGCAGCGCTGACACGCAGATTTTTATTTCTACTGCTTACATATTCCATCTCAATTCCTCCTGTTTCACGCAGGTATTCTTAACATACGCGTAAAAAATGCGTGTGCATTCCCAAAAAGCAACGCATCTACTGTGCTTTGCAGATAATTATGACAAAGCATATATTCTGCCAGCTTTTCCATATCCGCAACGGTATCTATGCCCTCCGGCAGACGCTCACAGCCATCTAAATCCGCACCCATTGCAAGACAGGCCTCACCACCGCAGGACAGAAAATGCTCCACATGCCGTAAAACGTCAGAAAGCCCTGCCTGTTTGCCATCGTCACGCAAAAAGGGACTGTATAGATTGATGCCTACCAGACCGCCGCGCCGCACGATTTCAGAAAACTGTAAATCGGTCAGATTGCGCAGATGGCTGCAGCAGACTCTGCTATTGGAGTGAGACGCTGCAAAGGGGGCCTCGGTCTCCAGACACACGTCCCAAAATCCAGCCTCGGATAAATGCGATACATCTATCAAAATCCCCTGCTCCACAAAACGCCGCACCAATGCTTTTCCCTTATCGCTCAGTCCGGTGTCATTGCAGAATACCGCGCCGCAGGCATATGGATTATAACCGTTCCAACTCAGGGATACCATGCGCACTCCCGCATCGTAGGCCCGCTGTACATGTGCATCGCTTGTGAGCAGCTCTGCACCCTCGATAGATAAGAAGGCGGCATGCTTTCCATGTGCCTTCGCCCATTCCCAATCCTCCATGTCCCGACACAGCGTCAGCCAGTCTGCATTGGCAGAAAACTCTGCTCTTGCGGTTTCCAGCAATGCCTCTAATCGGCGGGAAGGCGGCACCTCCATCAGCGATTGACGCCGTGTGTCGGTCGTTTTGCTGCCGCAAAACAAGGCAAACACCTGCGTGTACATCGAATATCCAGACGCTTTTGTCCGGTCGATACAAAGCGTATTTTCACGCAGATGTGCTCCCGTTTCATAGCACTCATATAAGGTATCACAGTGCAGGTCGAATAGCTGCATATTGCCTCCCCCTATGCGTCAAACGCATTTTCCAAGTGATAGATTTGACGGGCAGGGCCGCCCTCATCGCCATAGACTTCAATGACGTCCATACGCGGCTGCAATGCCGTTGGATATGTCTGCAGCCATTGCTCTGCCGTTAAAATCAACCGTTCCTGCTTTCTTTTATCCACCGCTTCGCGAGCAGCGCAAAAGCGCCCTGATTTGCGTGTTTTGACCTCAACGAACACAAGGTACCGTGCACAGGCGGCAATCAGGTCAATTTCTCCCTGTCTGGTACGGTAATTTTGTGCAAGTATCGTATAACCCTTTTTGCGCAGAAAATCTGCCGCCGCCTGCTCCCCCCAAGCGCCGCGCATTATGGCCGTGCCTCTGGATTGGCTGCATACAACTTTTTCAAAAAAGTCTTTCGGTGAATGGGGCTTGCACCATAGTCCAAAATCGCCTTGGTATGCGCCTTGGTTCCATACCCTTTATGCTTTGCAAAGCCATATTGCGGATACTGGGTATCCATCTCGATCATATAGCGGTCTCGTGTGACCTTCGCAAGCACAGAAGCCGCCGCAATGGACATACTCTTGGCATCTCCGCCCACAATGCAGGCAGTCTCCACTGAAAGTCTCGGGTCACGGTTTCCATCTACATACGCATAATCCGCAGGAACCGAAAGCCCTGCCACAGCTTGCCGCATCGCCTGATAGGTTGCCTGTAAAATATTGATCTCATCAATCATCGTATGGTCTACCGATGCCACGGAAAAACTGACTGCCTTTTCACAAATGATATCAAACAATGCTTCCCGTTTTTTTTCAGTCAGCTTTTTGGAGTCATTGAGCCCCTCGATTTCGCAGCCGAGCGGCAAAATTACCGCCGCTGCAACCACAGGACCGGCGAGCGGGCCGCGGCCGGCTTCATCAACTCCGCACACAGCAGTAAAGCCATTGTCATACGCTGCCTGCTCAAGTGTAAAATCCACACCCTTATTTATCGTTTTCACGGTTTTCATACACCTCCGGTGTTTCCAAGGTGATTCGCCCCAGCACGCCGCCACGAAATTCATCTAGCAGGATACGTGCCATACGCTCGGTGTCGATTTCTCCGCCAGAAATCAAAAAGCCGCGCTTTCTGCCCGCCTGCTGTAACAGCTCATAACCCAGAAAATCCGATGTCTCCGGAATGGTCAGCTTATAACGGTCGATGATTGCCTGCGGTGCACGCACTGCCAAAATCTCAAACAGCTTGCAGGCAAGCGTCTCTGTGTCTAGGATATCGTCCTTGACCGCACCTGTGACTGCAAGCAAAATGCCCACCCGCTCGTCATCAAACTTGGGCCAAAGAATCCCGGGTGTATCCAAAAGATCAATACCGCCCTGTACACGGAACCACTGTGCGCCGCGCGTCACCCCGGGCTTATCTGCCGCCTTTGCAGACTTACGCCCCAAAATACGATTGATAAATGTAGACTTTCCAACATTCGGAATACCTACAACCATCACACGCACTGCACGTCCGGTCTGCCCTTTTTCATTCCAAGCCGCGATTTTATCTGCGAGCCGTTCGCGGGCTGCCGCGCCAAACCGCGCAGTTCCCGTTCCGTGCTGACTATCGGTCTCAAGTACCGAATACCCCTGCGCCCTGTACCATGCTGCCCAGCGTCTGGTTTCCTCCGCATCTGCAAGGTCTGTGCGATTGAGGATAATCATACGCGGCTTATCTCCAGCAATTTCGTCCATATCTGGATTGCGGCTGACCTGCGGAATCCGCGCGTCCACCAACTCACAGACCAAGTCAATATTTTTCAGGTTTTCCAGCATCTGGCGCCGCGTTTTTGCCATATGCCCCGGGTACCACTGTATATTCATTTACTCAATTCCTCCAAATGAGTGGAATGGGAATACGACTCCCAACACATGCCCTATGACATACCGTTCATCTACCAGACCGATCTGCGGGTCTCGGCTGTCACTTGAGCGGTTGCGATTGTCTCCCATCAAAAACAGCTGCCCCTCCGGTACGGTCAGCGGAAAGGCAGTGCCCTCTGCCGTATAGGTTGGCTCATTGATATAGGGTTCGTCTAAAATCTCACCATTCACCATGACATCGCCGGTTGCAAAATTGATATCCACAGTGTCACCGCCAACCGCAATGATACGCTTGACCAGCGGGCCATACTTGGAGGTCTCCTTATTTACAACCACGACGTCACCGCGGTCTGGGGTATATCCCAAATTGCTCACGATCATCATGTCATGGTCTAATAGGGTTGGCTCCATGGAATGCCCATCAACTGCAATCATGCGGAATAAAAAGGTAAATATCACAACGACCAGAATCAAAGAGAACATGATGGATTCGCTCCAGTCGAATAGGCTGGAAGAAAAACGTCCCTGCCGCTCCTCACTGCGTTCTGGTGTAGTTTCCTGATTCATTCTGTGTTCCTCCCTTAAATGGATTGACATACGCCTTTATTATAGTACGAAACCCTGCTGCACGCAACCAAATCTTATAATTTTATTGGCAAATACACTCCATGAACGCACACAGGGCTGCACCAAGCAGCACTGCCCAGATGCAGCGCACTGTATCTGGGCAGTATCTTTTATTGTTTTCTCATAAACTGTGCGGCTGATTTTGCCATCAGACGCTTGGTTCCCTTTTCTGTAAATGCAATTTCCAGCAGCTGATCACCGCCCATCGGCTTTGCTTCGGTAATCAGTCCCGCACCAAATGCCTTATGCACCACACGGTCTCCCACGGCAAACTGTGCAGCCGAAACCGCAGATGTACAGAGCGCAGACGGCGCACGATAGCTTGGATTTATAACTGTTGGTGCTTTCATTTCTCCCGTCTGCTGACCGCGTGACAAATTAGAATCCAATAACGTCTCCGGAATCTCCTGCAAAAATCTGGAGGGATATGCATAGCGGGTCTGACCATACATGAGCCGCCGCTCGGCGCAGGTCAAATACAGCTGTTCCTTTGCACGTGTAACCGCCACATAGCAAAGGCGGCGTTCCTCCTCAATATCCTCCTCATTATCCTCCACGCGAAAGCTGGGAAACAATCCGTCCTCCATTCCGCACAAAAAGACAACCGGAAATTCCAGCCCTTTGGCGGCGTGCATGGTCATGAGCAGTACAGTATCCTCCGTGTCCTCCTGTTTGTCTGCATCGGTATAGAGTGCCATTTCCTCCAAAAATCCAGACAGGGTCGGCTCCTCACTCGTTTCCTCATAGGAAACAATATTGGACTTTAATTCCATAATATTTTCCAATCGGGAACGGGATTCTGCATCGTTCTTGTTTTCGAGTGCCTCCTGATAACCGGTCATATCCAGCATGGCTTCATAAAACGCAGACAAAGAAACTTCTTGCAGCAATCTGCGCAGTGTCGCAATCATCTGGGCAAATTGTCTCATGGCATTGGCGCCGCGTCCGAGCTCGCTGTATTCGTCCGCATGCTGCACTACGGAAAACAGCGAGATGCCCCGCTGCTCTGCAAGCTGTTCTGCAAGTGCAACCGAGCGTGTGCCGATTTTGCGCGCCGGTACATTGATAATACGTTTGAGCCGCAGGGTATCGCTTGGATTTTCAATCACCCACAAATACGCAAACATATCCCGAATTTCTGCACGGCTGAAAAAATCACGTCCCTTATAGATTTGGTATGGAACAGAATGTCTGCGGAAGGCAGATTCAACCGCATTGGACAATACATTATTGCGGTACAGGACGGCAAAATCCCCCCATTTTCTTCCACGCTCTACACCCTCCAGCACATGACGCACAATATATTCTGCTTCATTCTCCTGCGTGTCCGAACGATGGAGTTTGATTTTGCAGCCGCCTCTCTGTTCTGTCCAAAGTTCCTTTCCCTTTCGATTCTGGTTGTTGCGAATGATCTCATTTGCAGCGTTCAAAATAGTATCTGTCGAACGATAATTCTGTTCCAGACGAATGACCCGTGTATTTTGATACTGCTGCTCAAACTCTAGGATATTGCGGAGCGTTGCCCCTCGAAACTTATAAATAGACTGGTCATCATCACCAACCACACAGATATTTTGGTATCCGCCTGCAAGCAGTGCGGTCAGCACATACTGTGCATGGTTGGTATCCTGATATTCATCTACCAAAACATAACGAAACTTCTGCTGATAATGCTCCAAAATATCCGCATGCTCTCGCAAAAGCTGAATGGTCTTTAGAATAATATCATCAAAATCCAGCGCATTGTTTGCCCGCATTTCCTTTTCATACAGCGCATACAGCTCCGCGATCCGCCCCATATAATACTCTCCGCGCCGCTCTACCTCAAAGGTGCGCGGCGTAATCAGGTTGTCCTTCGCACGGCTGATTTCCTGCATCACCTTGCGTGGTTCAAACACCTTATCATCAAGCCCAAGTCTGCGAATCAAATCCGTAATGACACGCTTTTTATCATCTTCATCATAGATGGTAAAGGAGCGGCTATATCCAAGGCGCTCGATATCACGGCGCAGGATACGCAGACAGCAGGTATGAAAGGTATGTGCCCAAATTGCTGACGCATCTGCTTGTCCAATCGCGCTGGTCAGGCGGTCCTTCAATTCCTGTGCCGCTTTATTGGTAAAGGTAATGGCAACGATCTGCCATGGCTTCACAGGGTCTACTGCACACAGCCGCATCGCGCGTTCCCGATGTTCGGGTACAGGGTCTGACAGGTAATCTGCCAAAAATGCCAAATCCTCCATTCCCGCATTCGGCGTGGCATACGGGCTGTCATATCCATGACCAAAGCGCAGGATATTGATAATACGATGAATGAGCACACTGGTCTTGCCGCTTCCTGCGCCTGCCAGCACAAGAAGTGGTCCTTCTGTACAGAAAACGGCCTCCTTCTGTCGGTCATTCAGTCGGGAAAAAACCTGCTCTATCACGCTCCGCCGAATTGCCGCAAACTGTATATCAAATTTCGTAGGTTCCATTGTGGTATCCTCTCTCACACAAACTAAATCACGAACCTTCGTGGTTCCGTGCATATAGGATTATATCACATTTTCTGTCATTTTTTAAGAGTGATTTCTCACACCTCTGCTTTTTCACCGCGTTTTCCCGATAGATTTGCTCATCTCGTCTTTTCGGCACATTACAACAAAAGGGTATCCAGCTGGATACCCCTAATCGTCTGTAAGTTCTTTCCGCAAGCATAAGACCGCTTGACGCTCCAATCTCGAAATTTGCACCTGTGATACCCCCAAAACACGCGCCGTTTGCTGTTGGGTCATCTCATGCAGATATCGCATCGAAATCACCTGTGCAAGACGCTCCGGCAGCTTGGCAACTGCTTGCTTGAGGGAAAGCGTTGTAGTCACTTCCTCCTCAATGCCGCTGTTCGCTGACAGGCAGTCCATGAGACACATATCCTGCTCTCCGGCAGGCGCTTCTAAGGACTGCACCGGTGCACCCGACTGTACTGCTGCTGCCGCTTCCTCTATGGGTAATCCAGCGCGCCCAGCAAGCTCGGAAATGGTCACAGGACGTCCCAGCTCGGATTCCATGCTTTCTTGTAAACGCTGCAAGTGATAGGCACGCTCCTGAATCACGCGTCCCACCTTGACTACGCCATCATCGCGCAAAAAGCGGCGAATCTCTCCGGCAATTTTGGGAACGGCATATGTAGAAAACTGTGTACCGTAAGCAGGGTCATAGCCGCGCACTGCCTTGATGAGCCCAATGCAGGCAAGCTGATATAAATCTTCCTCCTCTACACCGCGTCCGCGATATCTTCGAACAATGCTCCAAATCAGTCCCTGATGCTGGCAGAGCAGCTCTGTTTCCTGCTGTTCCATCAGACAGGCTCTCCACTGCGTCCCATGATCTGACGCAGCATTGTAACCGTCGTTCCCCGCCCAACCGCAGACCGTACCCGCAGCTTGTCCGAAAAGCTTTCCATAATGGTAAATCCCATTCCCGAACGCTCCGCATCTCCCGTTGTAAAAAGCGGCTGTCTTGCCTGTTCAATGTCGGGAATTCCACAGCCATGGTCTTTGACCTTGATTTCTGCAAATCCACCTTCGAGCAGACGGGCACTCACCACGATTTGCCCAACCTTGTCCCGATATCCATGTACAATCGCGTTGGTTACCGCTTCGCTCACCACAGTCTTGATATCGTTTAACTCCTCCAGTGTCGGGTCAAGCTGTGCAATAAATGCGGCAACCGTCATACGCGCAAACGCTTCGTTCACCGATCGGCTGTCAAACCGAAGCGTCATTCGGTTCAATGTTTGCATGATGCCTTCTCCTCTGCCTGCTCAAATGTAATCCGTTTTTCCAGATGCGCCGCACGAAATACCCGCATCGCCTGCGGCGGTGTATTTCGAATGGTCAAATGGCGGCCGGTTTCCTCCAGTGTACGATGCAGATTGATTGCCACTGCCAATCCAGAGCTATCCATAAAGGTAAGGCGTCCGAGATCTAATATGATTGATTCCTCCCCATACAGCACTGCCAATCGGTCGAGTGCTTCTATCACCTTGCGTGCGCTGTGTTGGTCAAGCTCATCGGTCAAATATACCACAAGGCTTGTCCCTTCCCGTTCATGGACGATTTGCATAAACTTTCACTCCCATGCTGCAACATCTCTTATGTTCTATGTCTCATAGCATACCATAGTCCGGTCAAAAAATTTGCAGCTTTCTGTCATGTAAAAGTTTTTCGGCCTCACCCACAAGATACAGCGAACCGAATACCAATATCAAATCTTTCGGATCTGCTGCTGCCATCGCCTTATGCAGTGCATCTCTGCAATCTGTGCAAAGAACTGTCTGGTCATGCGGCAGATAGGCTTGCAGCACCTCTGGATTTAAGGAGCGCTCATTTTGCAGCGGTGTGAGATAATACCGTTCCGCAGGAAAGGTAATTGCCTTTACAACCTGTTCGATTGCTTTGTCTGCACACATGCCCAGAACAGCATGAATCTTTCCCTGCTTATGCAATGCCTTTACAGTTCTGCAAAGCTCCTGAACGCCTCCCAGATTATGCGCTCCATCTAATATGATATGCGGAGCTGTTCCAATCACCTGCATGCGCCCTGCGATATAGGCCTTTCTCATTCCATCTGCAATTGCCTGCTGGGGAATGTTCCAGCCACGTGCCTTCAGCCCCTGCAAGGTTGTCAGAGCGAGTGCCGCATTTTCAATCTGATATACACCCGCCAAGCAGATTTCATATTCGCTATGCTGCCACATAAAGCGCGTACCGGATAAGTCCATTTTCAACATCGTGGCAGGCACCGCAATCTGTAAATCCGGAGCATATTCCCGCAGCACATGATAAATCTTCTGTCCGGCTGCTGCAATGTGCAGACTTCCCGCTTTATAAATCCCTGCCTTTGTGCGGGCGATTTCTTCCAGAGTGTCCCCCAAAACTGCTGTGTGATCCAACGAAATCGAGGTGATCACCGCGGCTTCCGGCGCTGCAATGATATTTGTTGCGTCATATGAACCTCCAAGCCCAGTTTCCAGCACCACAACATCACAGCCCTGTTCTGCAAAATATAGAAAAGCAAGAGCCGTTACAAATTCGAACTCCCCAATATGCTCTCCTTGGGGCAGGGCAAGCACATCTGCCGCCAGCCGGACACGCTCCTCCAGACGTACCAGCGCTTCTGGGGAGATCATTGTATCATTCACCCGAATCCGCTCTCGAAACGAGACCAGATAAGGTGACGTATACAGCCCTGTACGATAGCCCGCACATTGAAGTACAGACGCCAGCATAGCCGCCGTACTGCCTTTTCCATTGGTGCCTGCCAGATGAATGAATTTTAATCGATCCTGCGGATTTCCCAGCGCATCGCAAAGCGCCCGCATGCGATGCAGACCTGCTTGTCCAGAAAAGCGTCCGCGTGCATGAATCCGCGTAATTGCCTCCATTTCCACTCTGTATCCCTTCCTCTCCGAACAGCAAGAGAGGACTCTTTCAGAGCCCTCTCTTACCTTTGGTCGTCGTCATTCACAACCCTTTCTCCGCGCAGAAATCTGAGCCCCCCAAGAAATCCTCAGGTTCTGCTCCCCGCCCTACGCTAACGGGACACCAAAATATGTGATAGGTCAGTGGTGGCCGCGCAACCACCTCCAACATTGTAAATAGCATATTATTGCAGTGCTGCAAGACTATCATTGAGCTTGCTCATCAAACTCTCCAGCTTTGCCACCTTTTCTCGTTCCTGCGCAACTACCGCTTCCGGTGCCTTTGCCAAAAACCCGGGATTGCTCAGTTTTTTATTGATAAAGTCCAAATCCTTTTGTACCTTACCCTTTTCCTTTTCGAGACGTGCACGCTCCTTGTCAAAGTCAATGAGTTCACCCATTGGCATATACACATTTGCACCCTTGGTCACAACAGAAACCATAGATTCTGCATGCTCCGGCACAGTGTCGACAAAGGAGATTTCAGAAGCATAAGCAAGCTTTCCAAAGAACAGACTGCCCGCTTCATAAGCAGCACGCGCGTTGGTGAGCAGAATGACCTGAGCCTTTTTGGAAGGCGGAACATTCATTTCTGCACGGCGCGCACGAATGGCACGAATGGTGTCCATCATGGTTTCAACCTGCTCGGCTTCCTCAGCAAAGCACAGCGCCTGCTGATACTCTGGCCACTTAGACACCATAACTGACGGGCCCTCATGCGGCAGTGCCTGCCAAATGGTTTCGGTGATGAATGGCATGAATGGGTGCAGCAGCTGCATGGTACCGCGCAGTACATAACAAAGCACCTTTTGTGCACACTGGTTTGCCGCAGCATCGTTCTGATTTTGCAGACGCGGCTTTACGATTTCGATATACCAATCACAGAAGTTGTCCCAAATAAAGTCATACAGCTTTTGAACCGCAATTCCCAGCTCATACTTGTCAATATTCTCGGTAACAGCCTTTACAAGCTCATTATACTTGTGCAAAATCCACTTATCTTCCAGCGCAAGCTCGGTTGGAAGCTCTGCATTGTCAATGGTTAGATTCATCTGGATAAAGCGCGACGCGTTCCAGATTTTATTTGCAAAGTTGCGGCTGGACTCCACCTTTTCGGTCGAAAAACGCATATCATTCCCGGGTGAGTTGCCGGTAATCAGTGTAAAGCGCAGTGCATCAGCACCATACTGCTCAATGATTTCGAGCGGGTCAATGCCATTGCCCAGAGACTTGGACATCTTGCGTCCCTGTGCATCACGTACCAGACCGTGAATATAGACTGTCTTAAATGGCTCTTTCTGCATCTGCTCCATGCCAGAGAAAATCATGCGGGCAACCCAGAAGAAAATAATATCATATCCGGTCACCAGTACAGAAGTCGGATAGAAATACTCCAGTTCCTTGGTTTTTTCAGGCCAGCCCAAAGTCGAGAATGGCCAGAGAGCGGAGGAGAACCATGTATCGAGTACATCTTCCTCCTGTCGTATGTGTGTGCCGCCGCATTTTGGGCACACGGTCACATTGTCCTTAGAAACGGTCATTTCGCCGCAGTCATCACAATAGTAAGCAGGAATCCGATGCCCCCACCACAGCTGGCGGGAAATACACCAGTCATGCACATTTTCCATCCACCGCAGATAGGTCTTGGAAAAACGATCAGGCACAAAGCGTACACGTCCATCGTTTACAACGTCCATTGCAGGCTTTGCAAGCGGTGCCATCTTAACAAACCACTGCGCGGAGGTCATAGGCTCAACGGTTGTACCACAGCGGTAACAGGTGCCAACATTGTGCTCATGCGCCTCGATCTTCAAAAGGTAACCGCCCTCTTCGAGATCGTGCACGACAGCCTTGCGGCATTCATAGCGATCCATACCCTGATACTTGCCGCCATTTTCGTTGACAGTTGCGTCCTCATGGAATACAAGGATCTGTTCCAAGTCATGACGCTGACCCATTTCAAAGTCATTGGGATCATGACACGGTGTGACCTTCACGCAGCCGGTACCGAACTCCATATCTACATATTCATCGGCGAAAATCGGGATTTCACGTCCAATAATCGGCAGGATACAGGATTTCCCAATCAGATGCTGATAACGCGCATCATGCGGATTGACTGCAACACCGGTGTCTCCCATGAAGGTTTCCGGACGGGTTGTTGCGACAACAAGGAATTCGTCAGAATCCTTGATGGGATACTTGATGTGCCACAGATTGCCGAGCTGTGTCTCGTACTCGACCTCTGCATCAGAAAGTGCAGTTGTACAATTCGGACACCAGTTGATAATGCGGTTTCCCTTGTAAATCAAACCCTTTTCATAAAGGTTTACAAAAACCTCCTTGACCGCACGGGAACAGCCCTCGTCCATCGTAAAGCGCTCACGGCGCCAGTCGCAGGAAGATCCAAGCTTCTTGAGCTGAGAGATGATACGGTTGCCGTACTGATGCTTCCAGTCCCACACACGCTTCAGAAACTCCTCACGGCCCAAATCATAGCGCGTCTTTCCTTCGTTGACGCGAAGGTTCTCCTCCACCTTAATCTGCGTTGCGATGCCTGCATGATCGGTGCCCGGCATCCAGAGCGCGGAATAACCCTGCATACGTTTGGTACGAATCAGGATATCCTGCAGCGTCTCGTCAAATGCGTGTCCCATATGCAGCTGTCCGGTAACATTTGGGGGTGGTATAACAATTGTAAATGGCTTCTTATTCTCGTCTACCTCAGCATTGAAAAATCCGGAATCATTCCAGAACTGATACAGCTTATCTTCTACCGCCGAGGGATCATAAGTCTTTGGCAATTCATTCGACATATGAATCTCTCCTTTTTACATCTTCACTATCCAGAATTTGGATTATACCCATTTCCGGAACGACCCATTCCTTGAAATGTGTACAAAAAAAGGCTTTCGTCCAAACTAGGACGAAAACCCCTTGGATCTCCGTGGTACCACCTAAATTCGCATAGAGGCTATGCGCACTTTTTTTGCCGATAACGAGACAAAACGGAGATATCTACCACAGATTCAACATCCCAGCTCCAAAGCTACTTCCCTTCGCCGTACTTGCAGATATTTCACCATCATCTGCTCTCTAAAAAGCCAAACGAGAGGTACTCCTCTTTTTCACCGCATTTACAAATATTCAAGAATAGAAATGGAGGTACCACCCAGATTTGAACTGGGGATCAGGGAGTTGCAGTCCCACGCCTTACCACTTGGCTATGGTACCAAATGAATTCTTGTCCATTATATAACATGAATTTATAATTTGTCAAGCGTATTTTTTTACATATTTCGGAAATTTATATTGTGTAAAATGCCGCCTCTGGACTTCTATCCAGAGGCGGATCCCACACTCTCATAATCAGCCGCGACGCATTTGCAGGCGAAGCTGGTCGGCAATCATAGAGATAAATTCCGAATTGGTTGGTTTTCCCTTTACACCAGAAATTGTATAGCCAAAATACGATTGAAGGGTTTCAATATCTCCGCGATCCCATGCCACCTCAATGGCATGGCGAATCGCTCGTTCGACACGAGATGCTGTTGTATGGAATTTCTTCGCAATGCCCGGATACATTATTTTCGTGATCGCACCCACGGAATCCATATCTCGAATCGCCATCATAATGGCTTCCCGCAAATACTGATATCCCTTAATGTGGGCTGGTACGCCAACCTGATGAATCACCTTAGTCACGCGACATTCCAATTCCAGATCATCGGGGATACCCTGCGAAGCAGCCAATGCTGAATCTCCCTGCTCTGCAAGGCTCCACTGCCGAATCCGACTTGCCAAAATCTCTGCACTGATTGGTTTTCTAAAAAAGTGGCTCACACCTAAGCTGGTACATTCCATTGCCACGACATCACTTGCAAATGCAGAAATAACAAAAACGCCCAAATGATGCCCCTCATCGGCTACATTGCGCAGAACACTGAGACCATCTAGCTCTGGGAGCATGATATCAATGAGGAGCAGATCGATATCCCCCTTGCGGATAGACTCCTGTGCTGCTACACCGTCCGCCACCGCTCCCACAACTTCGATCCCTTCCTCTGCTTGAAGCGCTCCGCTTAAAGCTGTCCGAAAATCCTTGTCTCCATCCGCGATCAACACTCGAATATTACTTTTCATGATGTCATTCACAACCTTCTAAGAAATCTTTCAATGTTTTACCGTCTCTTTGCGCCTTCCTTAATTTACCATATATTTTCGCTTCTTACAATGCTTTTTCTGGCTTTTCGGCAAAGTTTCGTTCGACATTTTTTTCTTTTTCAAACAAAAGCTATATATTTTTTACGTATTTATGCTTTCTCCGACATTATTTTATCCCTTTATCTCGAAAAATTCTAACATTTTTGCGTCCTTCTTTTTTTCTTCCGGAAAACTCTCCAGATCTGCCTCTTTCTTGGTCAAATACACATTCTCTCGATTTTGTTCCCTATACAGTGCGGGTATTCTATGCTATACTAAGATAACACAACAAAGCATCAGGCAGGTGCCCGAAAAAACGGGAGAATAGGGAAATGGGTAAAAGCCCATGCGGGACCGCCGCCGTAAAGGCAGAGCACCGGTCACACAGCCATCACTGCGGGTACACGTGGGAAGACTTGACCGGTTTGCCATGACGCCTGAGCCGGAAGACCTGCCTGCCTGATTGAGAACCAATTGGTTTTTCTGATATGGAACGGCTCAACTATATCAGACACAAGGATACTGCATATACCGTAATGTGCAGCTTTGTTTTGAGTCTTTCTGTTTTCCGCAAACAAGAGACTCTTTTTTGGTATATGCACCATACAAAAGGAGGACAACTGAAATGACCAAAAATGAAAAGCGTCTTTTGGCTCTGTCTGCTGTGCTGAGTGCCGCGCTGTGTGTACCCACTGCCGCGTCCGCAATGCACATCATGGAGGGCTATCTGCCGCCAGTACACTGTATTGTCTGGGCGGCCGTCTGTATCCCATTCCTCGTCTCCGGACTGCTTGCAATCCGCCGCACGCTCAATGCCGAGCGCCGCACGCTCATTCTGCTTGCCATGTCCGGTGCCTTTATCTTCGTTATCTCGTCGCTCAAGATCCCATCTGTATCGGGAAGCTGCAGCCATATGACGGGCACAGGGCTTTCTGCCATACTCTTTGGCCCTGCAATCACCAGTATCCTTGGTATTATTGTCCTGCTCTTTCAGGCAATTTTACTCGCACATGGCGGACTGACCTCTCTGGGCGCCAATACCTTCAGCATGGCAGTTGCGGGGCCTCTGCTCAGCTGGGGCATTTGGAAGTTAAGCCGCAAGATGGGTCTTAATAAAAAAGCTTCCGTGTTCTTTGCCGCATTTTTGGGCGATCTCTTTACTTACTGCGTCACAAGTATCCAGCTTGCGCTCGCAAACCCCAGCGTACAGGGTGGTATCGCTGAAAGTGCCGTCAAATTTCTGGGCGTTTTTGCACCCACGCAGCTTCCGCTTGCAATCATTGAGGGTATCCTCACCATGCTGATCGTGATGGGTCTGGAAACCTATGCAAAACCGGAGCTTCGACTCATCGGATTTTTCAGAGAGGAGCATGTATGATGAGTAAAAATAAAAAAATTGTGATTGTCTCTCTGATTCTTGTTGTTCTCATCGCTTTCCTGCCCCTTTTCCTTAAAAAAGATGCTGAATTTGGCGGAAGTGATGATGCAGGAAGTCAAATGGTTGAAGAAATTCGCGGTGAAAGCTACGAACCATGGTTCACTCCGGTTCTGGAAACCGCACTTGGCGGAGAACTGCCGGGCGAGGTTGAAAGTATGATCTTCTGCGTACAAACCGGCATCGGTGTCGGCATTCTCGCCTATGGCTTTGGCTATCTTGTCGCACGCAAAAAGTACAAGCATGACGAAGGCTGAGAAATCAAGCGCCCTCCTTTTCGGCGGGCGTTTTTCTCTTTGCGGAGGATCGTATGATAACTTCTATTTTGACAGGTCTTGTTTTCTGGTGGTTATTTTTCACAGCCATTCCAACTCCTCTCCTGCTGCTTTTAAGCATCGGGTTGAGTCTGCTCTTTCTTCGAACCAAGCATCATGACAGCCTTTTTGCCATAGATCAGCTTGCACGGCGCTCTGCGCTTTGCCCCATCAATCCGTCACTCAAGGTTTGGAGCAGTGTCATTCTCCTGCTGCTCTGCATTGCAGCAAGATCCCCTTGGATACCGCTTATCATGTCACTGATCCTATGCCTTTTGACTGTGTATGTCGGTCAGATCCCGTTTCATGAGTATATATCGAAATTCAGCCTGCCTGCTGTCTTTTTGCTTTTGAGCGCCATAGCGCTTCTCTGGAGCTTTTCCCCGCAGGCAGGCGGCTGTATTGATATTCCATGCTTCGGCGGATATCTCAGCGTCCTGCCTGCCTCCCAGCAGGCAGCGCGTCTTGTGCTTGCCCGTGCGCTTGGCGCGGTCAGCTGTCTCTATTTTCTCAGCCTCTCCACGCCAATGCCGGAGATCATCGTTGTACTGCGGCAGGCACATATTCCATGCGTGATTACCGATCTTGCAGTTCTCATTTATCGCTACATTTTCTTACTGTTTGATACCTATCATAAAATGTATCATGCAGCAGAAAGTCGATTGGGTTTTTGCGGACTGAGAAAAAGTCTATCCACCACAGGTCAGCTCTATGCGCTTCTATTATCCGGCAGTTTTCGCAAAGCAAGCGCCTGTTTTGATGCCATGGAAAGCCGGTGCTATCATTCTGAAATCCGGTTTCTGACCCATAAAAAACCAATTACATTCCAGAGCGCAGGGGTTGCCTGCCTCCTCATTCTTTTCGCCGCATGTATGACATTTTATTCCTTTTTATGACTTCCTCATATCAAGAGCATGCCGCAAATGCTGTGAAAGACCACACACCTGCGCCAAACGAGAGTTGCCTCTCAAACTGACAAAAGATACCTTATTATATAATAGGTATAGATATAATCGAACCCAACAGGAGTCACTACACCATGCATGAAATTATTCGTTTTGAACATGTGAGTTATACCTATGATGACGGCAGACAGGCACTTTCCGACTTGTCTGCAACCTTTTCCAGAGGAGAAAAAGTCGCAATCCTTGGAGAAAATGGGGCAGGAAAATCTACATTTTTTCTGCTGTGCAACGGTGTTCTGCGCCCAACCAGCGGGCAAATATTTTTAGAGGGCAGGCCCGTCAGCACGAAGCGGCAGTCGCTCAATGAACTGCGGCGCAATGTCGGCTTTGTCTTTCAGGACCCAGATGTCCAGCTCCTTGCAGGCACTGTGGAGGAGGAAATCAGCTTTGGACCTATGAACCTTGGCTGGTCAGAGGAACTGGTACAGGCGCAGGTAGATGCCGCAATCCGTAATCTGCATCTGGACACCTTCCGCACGCGCGCCCCCCAATATCTATCCGGCGGAGAAAAGAAACGTGTATCCATTGCCGATGTGCTTGCCATGTCTCCGCAGCTTATTTTACTCGATGAACCCGCGTCCAGTCTCGATCCTTCTAACACCCGTCTGTTGGAGGAAAACCTTTCCATGCTTGAGTCACGGGGTATTTCCCTCCTGATTGCAACCCACGATGTTGATTTCGCATGGCGCTGGGCAGACCGTGTGCTTTTATTCCACGAGGGACACCTTATGGCAGACACCACACCAGAATCCGCCTTCTCGGATACCAGCTTACTTGCCTCCTGCGGCTTAACACAGCCCACGCTCTACGAGGTCAGCAAAATCCTAAATCTCTCACAGCCCATTCATACGCTGGAAGCACTTCGAATGGCTGTCGAAAAAAAAGGACGCACTTAATGGCGCCTACCCACAAGGAAGTAATCTGATATTTGCAGGACAGCATAGTTTATCGCTATGCTGTCTTGCTTTTTCTTTGCCGTTCAACGATCTGCTTGTCGTTTGGCAGATTGACTTCCCCGATGAAGTTCCACACAAGCTGTATTTTTTGCCTGCGGTGTCCACTTGACTTGTCGGGGGCGTGAACGATGATTTTCTTTACAAACTCATTGACGATGGTGGGCGTCAGTTCCTTAATACCCACATACTTACGGATAACGGCGGCGAAGCTGTTAAAGTCTGCCTTGTCTTGCTCGTAGGAGTAAACGGCGGCTTGTTCTGTCTTGACAAATGCAGTCAACTCTTTCTGCTCCGCTTCATACTCCGCAGACAGCTTCAAAAACCTTTCGTGGGAAATCGCACCCGCTATATCGTCCTCGTAAATGCGTTTGAAAATCCTGTCCAATTCCGCAATCCGTTTTTCTGTCCGTTCCAAATCCTTTTTGCGCCGCTTCATTTCCTTTTCCCTTTCGTCAAAACGCTGTTGCCGTATCAGTTCCAAAAAGGTTGTGATGTCGTCAAAGAACAGATTAGTCACATCGAAAATTCGGCACAGTACAAACTGTTTCAGCGTTTCCTCGCGGATAAAGTGCGCCGAACAAGTACCCGTGTTGCTCTTATAGTTGGAGCATACATAGTGGTCTTGATTGGGCGAAAAGCTGTTTGCCGTACAGAAATACAGCTTTTCCCCACAACCGGCACAGTAGAGCAATCCAGAGAATAATCCCTGTTTTCCCGTCTTTGCGGGGCGGCGTTTGTGCGCCCGTAACTCCTGCGCCCGTTCCCATACATTTTCGTCAACGATTGCGGGTTGCGTGTCGGGAAAAATCCGATAGTTTTCGGGCGCGTTTTGCAGACGCTTTTTCAACTTGTGGGACTTGGAATAGGTCTTGAAGTTCACCGTACACCCCGTATATTCGGGACGCTCCAATATGCCCGATATGGTCTTGTAATCCCACCGATAGAGGTTGTCCGGCATAGGCTTTCCGTCGCGCTTTGCATAATACGCCTTGACCGTCAAAACCTTGTCTGCTGTCAGCAGCTTCGCAATCTGCATCGGCCCTTTTCCCGCGATACACAAATCGAAAATGCGCACCACTACCTCGGCAGCTTCGGGGTCTACTATCCATTTCTTTTTGTCGGCGGGGTCTTTGATATAGCCATAGGGCGGATTACTGCAAAGGTGTTCCCCGGCGTTGCCTTTCGCTTTCATAACAGCGCGGATTTTTTTTGAGGTGTCGCGGGCGTAAAAATCGTTAAATAAATTGCGAAAAGGGGTGAAATCGTTGTCGCCCTTGTCGCTGTCCACTCCATCATTGATTGCGATGTAGCGAATATCCTGCTCGGCAAAAAAACTTTCGGTGTAGTAGCCGACCTTTAGATAATCGCGCCCCATTCTGGACATATCCTTGACGATAACTGTCTTGACCTTTCCGCACTCAGCAAGGCGTATCATCTCATTCCAACCGGGTCTATCGAAAGTTACCCCCGATACCCCGTCGTCGATGAAAAATGTGGGGTTTGGAAAACCATTGTCGGCGGCGTACTTGTGCAGGATTTTTCTTTGATTGGCTATGGAATTGCTCTCCCCGTCGAGCGCGTCCTCTTGACTTAAACGGGCATATAAAGCGGTGATGTTGTCGGGATAATTTGTTGTCGTCATTGTTCATTCCTCCTGTAATGAACGCCCGACAAACAAGTTGCTATCTGTATTATAGCGGACTTCTGCGCCGTTGTCAGTAGGCGTTTTGACGGTTTCCGATTTTATGAGCCGCTTCATCTTGTCGTAGAGCAGTTCGGGGCCGCCACAAGAGGTTTCTACTTCGTAGATCGTACCGCCGATTTTGTAATAAACTGTTTCGTTGAGCGGATCGCCCCGTCTGGGCTGAAAACCGCTGTCCTTTGTTTCCCTTTTCCTTTCCATTCCTTTCCCGTCCTTTCCTTGATTTTGAGTAGTGAGCAAGCACAGCAAATGAGTACCCATTTGCGGCTTGCTTCTTTCGGAGCAAGCATAGGAAAAGGGTACCCTTTCCGTAAAATGCTCCCGCATTTTGCTTGTTGGGATAATCCCAAACCCTTAACCTTTCCCCCTCATTACCTACACCACCGCCCGACGGATTTTTGCCAAAGGTTTTGAGGGCGAGAGCGAAAATATTTTTGCTTCTACTACTAATACGGTTGCGGGCGGCGGTTTGGGCAAACTTCCCCGAACATTTTTTAATACAGCGCAAAAATTGAAACGCCAAACGCAGAAGCAAATATTTTTCCCTCTAATACCCACAACACTTGAAAATCGAAAACGACCAAAGATTTTGAGCAGAAATTGAAAAATATTTTTTTGCGCGTTATAACCGTATAGGCGAAGGCGCGGACTTTGGCAAAGCGGACAGAGATTTTTCCCTCATACCTTATCCAATTTTCAAACGGCGGTTTGTTGCATTACGGTTGGATTTTTTCATGTTTCCTACCACGATAGACAGGGCGGTTTTGCTAAATAAAAAACAATCCTGCTTTCCTCGTCAGAGAAAAACAGGATTGAATATGTAGCTGCTAATTTTGAATTGATATGCTTCCGCAAATGTGCTATAATCTCTTTGTCAAATTGTTTTTGTGAGGGCGATTGCTATGGATATTATGACGACGGAGCAAGCGGGCAAATTATGGGGCGTAACACCCCGGCGCGTATCTGAATTATGCAGGGACGGGCGAGTAAAAGGCGCGTTTAAGATTGGAACATCGTGGGTTATGCCCGCCGACACCGAAAAGCCGGAGGACGCAAGAGTAACAAACGGGAAATGGATAGGTTATCAGCGGAAAAAGAGGGCTTTTATATTTGACTTTTCTAATGCGGCCACATGGATAGACTGTCAAAGCACAGATGATTTTCGCCAACAATTTCAATTTTTACGGGCATATCATGGCTGCCGTCCACTTCATCTTTGCAATTATGAAGAAAATGGCTTGCAAGTTCCAAACAAAAAAAGATTATCCATATTGACACATGAACTTCTTGGGAAGTATGTGGACGAAAAAGAGTTAAATAATTTGATTGAAACGCATTGGAAAGCCTATCCAGCAAAAGGAATATATTTTGCGTTAGACAAAAATACGTTGTTAAATCAATGTGGCCATTACATGATTTACGGTAGCGAGTTTATTTGCGGTATAGCGGCACAATGCTTTTGTCAGCCCAAACTAAAGCAAAGTGGTATTCCCACAATTATTTCTGTAAATGTTCCCACAACCTTGATAAGTGATTTTACTATTCAAGAGTTAATAGATAGAGTTCAAACAGATTTTGACGGAATGAAAACGATAGACTTTGGTTTTAGGATTACAGAAAATCTATCTGCTAAACATATAGTGAAAATCGAGCACCCCCACAAAATAGCAGACCCATTAAACGGATATTTGCCGTATTACTATTCAGAGGAGGACAAATTCCATGACTGATAAATTAGACGGTTTGAGCATGGATATTGAGGCCGAGAACAAGGCGCGGTTGCAGACTGTTTTCCCGGAGTGCTTCACCGAGGGCAAGCTGGACATTGACAAGCTGCTTTCCCTCTGCGGCGAATATATCATCGATGATTTTGAGAAATATGAGTTTAAGTGGAAAGGCAAAAGCGAGTGTTTGCGGTTGGCGCAGCGGCGCAGTACGGCCACCTTGCGCCCCTGTCCGTCTGAGAGCGTCCATTTTGATACCACCCAAAACCTCTATATCGAGGGCGATAATCTGGAAGTTTTGAAGCTACTCCAAAAATCCTACTTCCGCAAAGTCAAGATGATCTACATAGACCCGCCATATAATACGGGAAACGACTTCGTGTATGAGGACGATTTTGCCGATCCCATGCGGCGGTATTTGGAAGTAACAGCGCAGGCCACAAAGAGCAATCCCGAAACCATGGGGCGTTACCATACAAATTGGCTGAACATGATGTACCCTCGCCTGCGGCTTGCCGCTAACCTGTTGCGGGACGACGGGGTTATCTTTATTTCCATTGATGATAACGAAGTTCACAATTTACGTAAAGTCTGTGATGAGGTTTTTGGGGAAGAAAACTTTGTTGATACTGTTATTTGGGAAAAAAGATACAGTCCCCAAAATGCGGTACAATGGTTTTCTGAAAGCCATGATTTTATTGTTGTGTATGCTAAAAGAAAAGACTTATGGTTTCCCAACCTATTAGAACGAACAGAGGAAATGAACGCCCGATATAAAAACCCGGATAATGACCCTCGTGGTGTATGGAAAGCAACTGATGCAACAGCACAAGGTGGGCATGGAACAGAAAGCCAGTTTTATGTATTGCGGGCACCAAATGGAAAAGAGCATCATTTGACACCGGGTAGATGTTGGGTATATACGGAAAAAGTAATGAATGAAATGATCGCAGATAACAGGGTGTGGTTTGGAGCGGATGGAAATAATGTTCCTGCATTGAAGCGGTTTTTAACAGATGTTAAGCAAGGAACAGCTTGTCAAACAATATGGGGCTATAAAGATGTTGGACACAATCAGGAAGGCAAGAAAGAAATTAAAGATTTATTTGAAAGTGTCCCTTTTGACACACCAAAGCCCACACGTTTGCTGAAACGCATTGTTAAACTTGCTGCTGGACAGAATGACATCATCCTCGACTTTTTCAGCGGCAGCGCAACCACCGCCCACGCCGTCATGCATCTCAACTCTGAGGATGGCGGCAACCGCCGCTTTATCATGGTGCAGCTTCCCGAAGTGTGCGACGAGAAAAGCGAAGCGTTTAAGGCCGGATATAAAAACATCTGTGAGATCGGCAAGGAGCGTATCCGCCGCGCCGGTGCAAAGCTGGCTGGGGATCATCCCGCCCTTGATGTGGGCTTTAAGGTGTTCAGACTGGACACTTCCAATATGAAAATTTGGGATGATACCCCCATTGAGGGTGGCGACGTTGCGACCCTCTTTGACCGTATCGACGGACATATTGACGGACTGAAGCCAGACCGCAGCGACGAGGATTTAATTTACGAAATCCTCTTGAAAATGGGCTATCCCTTGACCGCTGACCTTGCCGCCGACGATGTGGGCGGGCTGATCACCTACAAGGTGGACAGTGGGAAAATGCTTGTCTGCTTGCAGGAGGGTATCACCGCCGAGCATATCGAGCAAATGGCCGCTCTGTCCCCGCAAAAAATCGTTCTGGCAGGACGCGGCCTTGCGGACAGCAGCACAAAGGCCAACGCCTTTTATTTGTTGGAAAACAGGGGCATTGAGTTAAAGACTGTGTGAGGCCAACTTATGCTAACTTGGATTTTAGATAAAATAATTGAAATTGCTTCTGTTGTTTATAAAAAGAAGCGCAAAGAGTTTTCTTGGGCTCCTAAAACACCTATGCGTAACGGTGGAAAAGTGAAAGATATTTCTACACACCCAAAGGATTACGCAATGGTTGATGGGGATATTCAACCGTACTTTGTGGAGGGAGAAGCGGCTTTTATTCAAAAACTTCGGTTTTTCATATCGACTGAACGCCGCAAATATCCTATATATAGTGATGATTATGGTATAGAAGAAGCAATTAGCATTTTTTCTGAAAACAATCCTGTCGAATTTGAACGTCAATGCAACAATATTGCGCTGCATTTGATGGACTATTTTAATGAGTGGATAGAAGAAATATATCGCATCAGCAGGAGGCGTGATACACTTGTCATTGAACTGAAAGTTGCAGGAAAGCCAGATACGTTGAAATGCGAAGTGCAAAATCTGTATAAAGAGGGGAGGGCAAAAGATGAAGCTAAAGTTTAAGCAACAGGACTTCCAAACTGACGCGGTAAATGCGGTTTGCGCCCTCTTTGACGGGCAACAGCGGCAGACTTCCACCTTTAGCATGGAACAAAGCGGCGGGCAAATGGAGCTGTTCGGAAGCGTGGGCGTTTCCAACGCTCTTTACATAGACGACAGGCGTATCATCGAAAATATGCGGATGGTACAGCGGAAAAACCTGTTGCCACAGACCGACGATTTACAGGGGCGGCAGTTTTCAATCGAGATGGAAACCGGGACGGGCAAGACCTACGTTTACACCAAAACCATCTATGAATTAAACCGTCTGTACGGATTTACAAAGTTTATCGTCGTTGTGCCGAGCGTCGCTATCCGCGAGGGCGTCTATAAATCCTTGCAGGCGACGGAGGAACACTTTTCCGCGCTCTATGACAACGCCCCTTGCCGCTATTTCATTTACAACAGCGCGAAGCTGTCCGACGTGCGGCAATTTGCGACAAGTGCCAATATTGAGATTATGATTATCAATATCGACGCTTTCCGCAAGGCCGAAAACGTGATAAATCAGCAGCAGGACAAGCTGAACGGCGACGCGGCCATCAGCTTTATACAGGCCACCCGCCCGATTGTTATCATTGACGAGCCGCAGAGCGTGGACAGCACCCAAAAGGCAAAGGACGCTATCGCGTCCCTTGCACCCCTTTGCGTTTTCCGCTATTCTGCTACCCATCGGGAAAAAGTCAATCTGCTCTACCGTCTTACCCCCGTTGACGCTTACCAAATGGGGCTTGTTAAGCAGATATGCGTATCGAGCAACCAAGCGGCAGGCGGCTTTAACAGGCCGTATGTCAAGTTGCTTTCCGTTTCACATGAGGACGGATTTAAGGCGCGGCTTGAAATCGACGTTGCAGGAAAAGACGGGAAGGTGAGCCGCAAGGCCGTTACCGTCAAACCGGGCGCGGACTTGCATAAACTGTCCGGCAATCGCGGGATTTACGAGGGTTACGCCGTTTCCGGCATTGACTGTACGCCGGGAATGGAACAAATCGAATTATCCAATACTGATGTTATACGGTTGGGACGCGCCATAGGCGATATTGACGAAAACCTTATCAAGCGTATGCAGATACGCAGGACGATTGAGGCGCATTTGGATAAGGAATTGCGCTACACAGAAAAGGGTATCAAAGTGCTGTCCCTGTTCTTCATCGACGAAGTAAAGAAATACCGCGAGGCCGAGGGCGGCAAGGGCATTTACGCGCAGATGTTTGAGGAACTTTATACGGAGTTAACCGCCTTGCCGAAATACGCGGCATTGCGGGAACGCTTCACCATCGACGCGCAGCGCGTCCATGACGGGTATTTTTCGCAGGACAAAAAGGGCAACTATAAGAACACCAAAGGCGACACGCAGGACGATTACAGCACCTACAACACCATTATGAAAGATAAAGAATGGCTGTTGTCCTTTGATTGTCCCTTGCGCTTTATCTTCTCTCATTCCGCGCTAAAAGAGGGTTGGGACAATCCGAATGTCTTTCAAGTCTGTACCCTTATCGAGCAGAAAAGCACCTTGACCGCAAGGCAAAAGGTGGGGCGCGGCTTGCGTCTTTGCGTCAACCAGGACGGGGAACGTATCGAGGACAGGAATATCAATCTACTACACGTTATGGCAAATGAAAGTTTTGCGGAGTTTGCCGACACGCTGCAAAAAGAGATTGAGGAAGAAACGGGCGTGAAGTTTGGCATTTTACAGCTTGACCTATTTAGCGGCATGGTATTTGAGGAAACCAAGACCGAGGAAAAGCCGCTGACCGAACAGCAGGTCGCAACGCTTATCTCCCACCTTGCGGGCGAGGGCTTTATTAAGACCGACGCGCCCGCGCCGGAGGCCATCTCCGAACTGCCGAAAGAACTTGAAGCAGCGAAGCAAAAGGCCGTTGAGGTGATCGCCCGCGATGGGGACATTACCCCCATAGCGGTTACGCAGCTTACCGCGCAAAAAACCGTTGTTGTCCAAAGCGCCTTGACCTACGACGACGCGCAGCAGCTTATGACCCATTTTGAAAACAAGGGCTATATCACGAAATCCGGCAAAATCAAAGACAGCATGAAAACCGCCATGCGGGACGGGACACTTGACTTGCCCCCGAAGCTTGAAATGGCGCGCTCACAGCTTATGGCCACCATACGCAGAGCTGACACAAGGCCGCCTGTCTGGGACGCTTCCCGCGATGTTACGGTAAGGCTGAAAAAGGAAGTTACCGCATCGCCGGAGTTTTTGGAGTTGTGGGACAAGGTAAAGCAAAAGACCACATACCGCGTCCAGATAGACGAAGCCGAACTGATACGCCGCAGCGTCGCCGCCTTGCAGAGCATGGAGCCGATACCCAAAGCGCGGATCGTTACGCAGACCGCAGATATTCAAATCGATCACCCCGGCGTAACCTACACCGAGCGCGGCATTAAGACCGCCGACATTGCGGACAGCTATTCTTCTTTGCCGAATATCCTTGCCATACTTGACGGGCAGACGTTGGCTCGGCGCAGCGTGATAGCGGAAATCTTGAAGCAAAGCGGCCGGGGGCAGGACTTTTTGAATAATCCGCAGATGTTCATTGAGAATGCCGCCGAAATTATCCGGGACGCTTGCTATTCTCTTGCTATCGACGGTATTAGCTATAAGAAGCTGTACGGCGCAAAATACTATGTGCAGGAGATTTTCGACAGCGCGGAACTTATCGCAAATCTTGACCGAAATGCCGTAGCTGTAGACCACAGCGTATATGACTATATCGTTTATGACAGCGCGATAGAAAACCGCTTTGCCCTTGACCTTGACGACGACCCGGACGTAAAGATGTTTTTCAAGCTGCCAAGCCGCTTCCAAGTGGACACGCCCATCGGCACATATAATCCCGACTGGGCAGTTTACGTTGAGATTGACGGAACAAAAAAGCTGTATTTTATCCTTGAAACAAAGGGCAGCACAAACGAGTTGGATTTGCGCGGGCGCGAGAACTTGAAAATCCGTTGCGGCAGAGCACATTTTAAGGCCGTTGACAGCGGCGCGGAACTGCACACCGCAAGCAGATGGAAAGATTTTAAGGTACGGAATGTTTAAGCAGATATAGCAAAGAGCGAGATTGCTGTGCAAGGTTAAAATGAACGGGCTACGCCCGACCTTGACAGCGATCTCGCCCTTTGCCGTTTGGCAGACAAGTGGGCGCAAACGGATAAACCGCTTGCGCCCACTAAATATTATGGGTAATTATGGGTACGGTGTTACGCAGTAGGCGTTAAAATGTGCTTGATTTATGCGGTGTTGCGGGCGCGATTTTAACAAGGCAAGGTGTTTATATCTTTATCCCCGAAAATCGCGGTCTATTGCGTAACCTTTCGTACCGACAGCGTGGACATTTAGGACGGTAAAATGCCTTTATTCATGCGGTGTTCAGAGTGCGGGAAACAGGCACAGGCAGATAATATCCTACCTCTCGCAAGCGGCAAAATGCCGTTCTAACTGTCCACAGGCAGAGAAAAGGCGGGACAGAAGCATTGACTTCTTTCCCGCCTTTCGTTGCAACTCGTTTGTCAGCCGTTAAGTTAGTTTTATTTTCTGTACTTCCTTATCGGCGTTCATCAAACGTGTGTCCTTTTTTCGTATTATACTTTATGTCTCTGCCTGCTTAGGCTTCGCTGCGAATGGAATCAATCAGGCTATCTGCAAGGCTCTCCAGATCCGGCAGACCATTCTCATTGAGAGAAGATGCCAGTGTCAGCTGGTCGTCCAGAACTGTAATCTCCTTCATCTCCTGATCCAAGAAATCACGGATCAGTGTACCGGACTTGCATGCCCAAGAACCATTTTCAATGATACCCATTGTACGCTTTTGCAGGTTGAGTGCCTTCATATCCATCAGATAGTTGTGCATTACCGGATAGATACCCAGATTATAGGTAACCGATGCCAGTACGACATGGCTCAGACGGAAAGTTTCAGAAATCAGGTAGGACACATGTGTGTTAGATACATCATACATCACAACATTGGTCATGCCTTTTTCTGCCAGCTTAGTAGCCAGCGCATTTGCTGCAGCCTCGGTGTTTCCGTACATGGAGGCATAGGCAATCATAACGCCCTTTTCTTCCGGCTCATAGCGGCTCCACTTATCGTACTTATCCAAGAAGTATCCGAGATCCTGACGCCAAACCGGACCATGCAGCGGGCAGATGATCTTAATGTCAATTGTGCCAGCCTTCTTGAGCAGCGCCTGTACGTGAGGGCCATACTTGCCAACAATATTGGTATAGTAACGGCGTGCATCGTCGATCCAGTCACGGTCAAAGTTTACTTCATCTGCAAACAGCTTGCCGTCGAGTGCACCGAAAGAACCGAATGCATCTGCGGAGAACAGAACGCCATTGGTGGTGTCAAAGGTTACCATTGCTTCCGGCCAGTGAACCATTGGTGCTGCAACAAAGGTCACAACATGCTTGCCGAAGGAGAAGGTATCGCCTTCCTTCACTTCAACAGTACGTCCGTCGATCTGGAAACCAAACTGACGCATGAACAGGAACGCCTTTTCGGTGCTGATGATCTGGCAGTTCGGATAGCGGAGCAGAACCTCCTCAATCGAAGCGCCATGATCTGGCTCCATATGGTTGATGAGCAAGTAATCCAAATCGCGTCCATCAAGAACGTATTCTACGTTCTCCAAGAACTGACGGCAAGCAGACCAGTCTACGGTATCAAACAAAACGGTCTTTTCGTCGAGCAGCAGATAGGAGTTATAGGATACGCCGCGCGGAATTGGGTGAATATTCTCAAACAGGGTCAGGCGGCGATCATTTGCGCCAACCCAATATAAATCCTCTGTCACATTTCTAACACAGTACATAAGGGATAGCCTCCTTTATCAAATACACAAACCTTATACTTCGATGAACTGATCCTTTGCTTCGCCGCACTCTGGGCAGATCCACTCCTCTGGCAGCTTGCTGAAGAGTGTGCCGGCGCTGACTTCGTTCTCCGGATCACCCTTGCCTGCATCGTACTCGTAGCCACAGCCACTGCAAACATAGAGCTTCCAAGCCGGCGGCTGCTTCTTCGGGGTTGCACGCTTGATTTTCTTCATCGGAGGTGCTTCCTTCTTTGGTTCTCCATTATCGAGCGCCTTTGCAAGCAGCGGCAGAATCTCCTCTACGTCGCCCACAATACCGTAGTCTGCATTCTTAAAGATTGGTGCACCCGCTCTATTATTGATTGCAACAATGGTAGAAGCGTCCTTAATGCCCTTGAGGTGCTGAGATGCACCAGAGATGCCGCAGGCAATATACAGATTTCCCTTAAACTTCTGACCAGACATACCAACATAGCGGTTAAGCGGTACATAACGCAAAGTTTCTGCAACCGGTCGGGAAGAACCAATCGCTGCACCTGCCTGCTTTGCAAGTTCCTCAACGAGCTTCATGTTCTCCTGCTTGCCGATGCCCTTACCTGCACTGACAACACGCTCTGCCTGTGCAATCGGTGTATCGATCGGGATACCAACAGTAAAGTCATATCCGTCCTTCTTGAGGTTTTCAACCAGTGTATTAACACGCTCCTGTGCGGTGCCATCTTTCAGGATCATCTTCTTACGCGCACCGGTGATCGGACCGCGCTTGTGTGCAATCGGTGCTGCATCGCCGCCCTTGAGCTTTCCAAGGATATGAGATGCGATAACGACACGCTGAATTTCGTTTGTGCCCTCGTAAATGGTACAAATCTTCGCATCGCGATATGCACGCTCGACCTCCATACCCTTGAGGTAACCGGTACCGCCAAAAATCTGGAGCGCATCATTTACAATTTCCAGACATACATCAGAAGCATACATCTTTGCCATTGCAGCTTCCATGCCATAGGGCTCATGATGCTCCTTGAGCTCTGCTGCGCTGTAAACTAGGAAACGTGCTGCACGCAGCTTGGTTGCCATATCTGCAATCTTAAATGCAATGGACTGCTGATGTGCAATTGCCTTGCCGAACTGCTCACGATCCTTTGCATATTCAACAGCTGCCTCGTAAGCACCCTGTGCAATACCGAGTGCCTGAGATGCGATACCAATACGTCCGCCGTCGAGCGTTGCCATCGCAATCTTAAAGCCCTGACCTTCCTTGCCAAGCAGGTTTTCCTTCGGTACCTTTACATTGTCAAAGAGCAGCTGTGCAGTTGCAGAGGAGCGAATGCCAAGCTTATCATAGTGATCGCCAAAGGTGAAGCCTTCCCAGCCCTTTTCTACGATAAATGCGCTGATGCCGCGTGTACCAATATCCGGTGTAGTGACTGCGAATACAACATAAACATCTGCAACGCCGCCGTTTGTAATAAAGATCTTCTCACCGTTGAGAATATAGTGATCGCCTTCCAAAACCGCAGTTGTCTCGGTTCCGCCTGCATCAGAGCCTGCATTTGGCTCGGTCAGACCGAAAGCACCGATCTTTTCGCCCTTTGCCATCGGAACCAGATATTTCTTCTTCTGCTCCTCTGTGCCGAAAGCTGCAATCGGATAGGTGCCAAGAGATACATGAGCAGACAGGATAACACCGGTGCCGCCATCTACACGGGACAGTTCCTCAACTGCAATTGCGTAGCTCAGAACGTCCAGCCCTGCTCCGCCGTATTCCTTTGGATACGGAATACCCATGAGCCCCATCTTGCCGAATTTTTCAATCGCCTCGGTTGGGAACTCGCTGTTCTGATCAAGCATAAACGCAATTGGCTTTACCTCAGTTTCAGCAAATTCGCGAACCTGAGCACGCAGTGCCTCGTGCGCTTCAGTGGTTTGGAAGTACATAGAATTTCCTCCTCTTTCTATAATTTCAGAGCCGTTATCCAAAACTGCTCTAAAGATTTTGAAGTTTTTGTAACTTGCTTTGTTGCCTTTATTGTATACCTCTCAAGTAGATATTGCAATGTTCGTTTTAACAGAAAACTTTTCCCTTTTTTTGGTAGTTCTGCATAAGAGCATTCTCTCCCTTTCGAAATAACTAATGGGAATCTTCCATATTTCTGCAATATATTTGATGCTTTCCAAAACACTTCCGACAAGACTCTTCATTTTTCGCGAACTTTGCACAAAAAAATATGCACACTCATTCATGCACACATGTCCATTTTTCGCGTACAAAATATAGTTTCTGCGCGATAAATTTTTGGGCAAATATACTATCAATCAAAAAAAACGTGCTGCCGATTATAAAATCGACAGCACGACTGCATCTATCAAGGAACCTTGACCGCTCTCTTTTGCACTTATAATGGAATTTGCACCAGTTTACGCACCAATTCCTCACTTACGATATCGTAGCAGGACTGATGTGGTTCTGCCGCAAAGCTATAACTTACCTTTCCGCCACAGGTAGTCGGGTCCTCTCTCCAATCCTTACAGGAGGAATGTGCCTGAGACAGTCCTGTATACGTGATAATCTCACGCACATTAGAGGCGTTGACACCACAGCCCGCCAGAAGCTCGATCTTGTCACCATACTTTTCCTGAAGGCTGCGCAGCATTTCCTTACCCTCGACCGCCTTTGGCGCCAAACCGCTTGTCAAAATACGGTCAACACCAGCTGCAATCAACTGCTCGATTGCCGCATACGGATCCTTTACGCAGTCAAATGCGCGGTGAAAGACCGCTTCTCCGCCCTTTGCATGGATAAGTGCTGCCATTTTTTTCGTGCTTTCTACATCAATGGTTGCATCTGCATTCAAAAATCCGAATGCCAAACCGTGTGACCCATACTCCAAAAGCAGTTCTGCCTCTGCAAACATCTGCTCCTTTTCTGCCTGTGTATAGTGAAAGCCGCCTGCACGCGGACGCACCATACTGATAATTTTGAGCGAAGTATTCTCACGGGTCAATTTTACACTGGCTGCTGTCGGAGTCAAACCGCCAAGATGCAGCGCCGTATTCAGTTCAATGCGCTCTGCACCACCGCGTGATGCTTGCAGTGCATCTTCATAACTGCCGCAGCAAATTTCGTATGTCATAACCATTCTCTCCTTTTCTGATTGTCACAGTTCGTCAAATGGCGCAATCAAAGCGCTCTCCAAACCGAGCAGGACTTTGTGGCAATATTACCGCTATATCACATGGGTCTGATGCCCTATAACAACATGATACTACCATTTGCCACTTCGCGCAAGATGCTCTACAAATACTATATGTAGTTTCAAACGAAAAAGGTCGGAAAGCAAGATATATCAGAGAACGCCATGCCACTGACAGACTTGTAATAACTTTTTGACACTTCCATTTTGAAATGATAAAATGCTGGTATATGTTAGCTGCAATATTCTATACCCAGTCAGGAGCTTTTTCAGCATGCAAGAACAACGACTAAAAACAAATCTTGATACAAACCTAATCAAGCTGGCAGCAATTATTGCTATGACAGCAGACCATATCGGAATTGCTTTCTTTCCAGAATATCCAGTTTTTCGCTGGATAGGGAGAATTGCCTTCCCGCTTTTTTGCTACTGTTTAACAGTGGGTATGTTATATACTCACGATATCAAAAAATATCTGCTTCGTTTGGGAGCATTTGCTCTGATCTCACAACCGTTTTGGATTTTAGCTTTCAATTCAGATGATATTGTCGGGAACATTTTCAATCTGAATATTTTCTTCACTTTAATAGTGAGCCTTGCAGCCACATGGGGCTTTCAGGAGAAAAAGTGGTGGCTGTTTATAGCAGGTGTTATCCTGCTGAATGTAGTCAACTTTGATTACGCCATGACAGGGCTTATTCTGATGATGATTTTCTATCTTTGCAGAAATAAGCCATGGTTGGGGGCTATTCTTTATACGCTTTCCTACCTGCCTGCGCTGAACGGATATATGGAAGACCCACTCGCACTTAAAATAGGCGGTCATGCCATAGGATTTGAGATTTTTGCATTATTGGCTTTGCCATTTATTTATATTCATACAAAGTCTAACCTGAAGATTTCAAAATGGTTTTTCTACATCTATTATCCAGCGCATCTCTTCGCAATTTTCTTAACCGCACTTTTTATATGAAAATTGCCCTTTTGCAGCGAAACATACGCCATCAATTTCATATTTTTCAAAGGGACAACCAATTTTCTTGGCTGTCCCTTTTCTATACCGCTAGGCAGAAAAGAGCGGTCATCTATGACAAAATTGAAAACCTGCAAGGAGCTGCGAGCCGATATTGCAGACGAAAAAAATGCAAAAGCAAATTCTTTATGGTCTGTGAATCCATTTTAACGAGCACTCACCGTGTTCTTACTTATGATATTTACCGCCTTCTATGATATTGAGTGCGCGGTAAATCTGTTCCAGCACCATGACCCGCGCCAGATGATGCGGAAATGTCATGGGCGACATCGAAAGCCGCAGCTTTGCCTGCTGCTTGAGCGCTTCTGCCATGCCGCAGGAGCCTCCAATCAGTACCGCAATTTTGCTTGTACCGGACACAGTCAGCTGCCGCACTGTCTGTGCCAAGGCTTCGCTTGACATGGTATTGCCCTCAACGCACATCGCTATGACCGCTGCACCCTGCGGAATTTTGTTGCGAATCAGTTCGGCTTCCTTTTGAAGAGCCGCGTCCAGCTGTCCCGCTGACGGACGCTCTGGCAGCTTTTGTTCCGGCAGCTCAATCACTTCTAATTTGCAGTACCCCTGCAGCCGCTTTATGTACTCATCACATGCCTGTTTCCAAAATTTTTCTCCAAGCTTTCCCACACAAATTACGCTGACGGACAACATACTGCGTCTTCCTTTCCCTGAAGCCAAACCGGCGCTTCCATTTCTCCCTTTGGTGCAACCCACATCGTACAGTGCAGCTTGTCCGCCATCAGCGCGGCTTCAGTTTCCATTCGTGCCATTGCAGGCGTATTATTCTGGTCACTCAAATGTGATAAGATCAGCTGCGCCGCACCGGCACGCACCAGCTCAGCCGCAAAGTTTGCACAATCAAAGTTCGATAAATGTCCATGAGATCCAGATACCCGTTCCTGTAAATGGTAAGGATATGGCCCATTGCGCAGCATATCAGGATCGTGATTGGACTCTAATACCGCGGCATCACAGCCAAGCATTGCTTCTCTCACAGAAGCCGTTACAAAACCAAGGTCTGTCAGATAGCCAAACGATATCTGACTGCCTGTAAAACGATAGCCCACACTGTCCGCCGCATCATGCGGTGTTGGAAAGCTCTTTACCTTTACTCCCTCAATTTCAAAAGCTGCTCCGTGATAAAACGGGCGCAGCTGGTCACGGATATTGGGATATTTTGCAAGCAGGAAATCCGCTGTTCCGCACGCTGTATAAATCGGTGTTTGATAGTTTTTTATAAATGTGGCAAGTCCTTTGATATGATCGGTATGCTCATGGGTGATGAGTACGGCATCTAAATCATCTATCGTAAGCCGAAATCTTTCCAGCAATCCTTTGAGCCGCCGCACAGAAATTCCAAAATCAATCAGCAAACAGATATCGTCCAGCACCAACAGCCCGCTGTTTCCTGCCGAACCACTTGCCAGCCCATAATATAAATCTTTCATTGTTCGATTTCCCTTTTATGAACAAAAAAGCAGAGAAATATTTTCTCCGCTTTTTCTACATTTAATTTGCAGACACAATCGAAGATCGCTCATTGGTATCCGGAATCTCAGAGCGATACATATCCGCACCCAATCCGACCAGTTTTTCGACCAGATTCTCATAGCCGCGCTCAATAAAGGTGACCTGCTCGACCTCGGTGACGCCCTTTGCGGCAAGACCTGCAATGACCATGGCAGCCCCCGCGCGCAAATCAAAGGCACGGACAGGCGCAGCTTTCAGTTCAGGCACACCCTCTACGACCGCAATCTTGCCATCTACATGGATATTGGCACCCATGCGCAGCAATTCTTCTGTGTAGCGATAGCGATTATCCCATACGCCCTCTGTAATGATACTGGTTCCCTCCGCAAGGCAAAGTGCCGTTGTCAGCTGCGGCTGCATATCCGTCGGGAATCCCGGGTAAGGGAGTGTTTTGATATTTGTTTTGTTGAGTTTCTCTGTGCGGCGCACCAAAATCGAGTCATCAAACTCGGTGATTTCGACGCCCATTTCTGTCAGCTTTGCTGTGATGCACTCCAAATGCTTCGGAATGACGTTTTTAATAAGAACCTGACCACCGGTCGCAGCAACGGCCGCCATAAAGGTTCCGGCCTCGATCTGATCCGGAATGATGGAATGGGTTCCGCCATGCAGCGCCTTGACACCACGAATCTTAATAACGTCTGTGCCCGCACCCTTGACATCTGCCCCCATTGCATTGAGAAAGTTTGCAAGGTCTACGATATGCGGCTCCTTTGCAGCGTTTTCAATAACCGTCATTCCCTCCGCAAGTACCGCTGCCAGCATAATGTTGATCGTTGCACCAACGGAAACGACGTCAAAATAGATATGTGCGCCATGCAGACCGTTGGGCGCTTCGGCATGAATATAGCCGCCCTCCCGAATAGATACTGTTGCACCCAGCGCCTCAAAGCCCTTGATATGCTGATCAATGGGACGAACACCGCCAAAGTTACAGCCGCCCGGCATAGCAACCTCTGCCTTATGATACTTACCCAGCAAAACACCAATCAAATAATAGGACGCACGGATCTTACGCATGAGTTCATAGGGAATCTTTGCGTCCGGCATACAATCGCCGCACACCTCGACCGTAGATGCGTTGAGCAGGCGGATAGAAACACCCAATTCACGCAAAATCTCAAGCTGTAAGGTTACATCAATAATTTTAGGGACATTTTCAATGCGGCATGGGCCATCTACAAGCAGTGCCGCGGGGACAATGGCAACTGCTGCATTTTTTGCGCCACTGATTGTTACTTCACCATTCAAAGGCTTACCGCCGTTAATTACATATTTCGTCAAGTCAACCGTCTCCTTAACGTTTCGTTCCTAGTATTCGGGAACGCAGCACACGGCTGCCTTTTCCCACCGTATATAAAAATGGTTATAAACCGTTCCTTTGTGCAAATTCATGCATTATCTATTTTACCATAAACATCCTGAAATTGCAAAACCTTTTGTGGCGTTCCCGAATTTTTTTCAGACCAAAACACTAGACTTCTTCAGCGAATCGACAAAAAATGTACCTGCATCAGTTTCCACGCGCCACCCGGGCGTCATTTGCACGCGCCCGCCGCCGCTCTCACTGAGCAAAAAACCAAGCTGCATGCCGTCGATCCGTGCAACTTCATTTTTCGAAATCAAATAAAAAAGTGCATCTGTTGCCAAAAAATTAACATAATTTCCGCTTTTTGTGATATAGGGCATACCAAATGTCCACCACCCCATGAGTTCTACCCCATTCTCCTGAAATACCAATGTCAATTCGCGGTTAAATACCGGCACACCTGCTGTCAGAAAAGAAGCGGTGACTGTAAAATTCTCTCCTTTCCAGTCAAGTGCCGCCGAAATGCCTGCACGCTGCAAAATTGCCTTTGCATAATCCACTGCCGCTTCGTCGTCTACGGGTTTTTTATAATCTTCCGGTTTCAGTGTTCCTGATACAACGCCGCCATCTCTCCAATTGAGCTCTCCGCATGCACTTTCATAATATACTGTGCTGCCATCGGGCTGTTCGGTACGAACGAGCTCTTTCCCCAACAGCCCGATAGCAAATTTATCTTCATCTGCGCGGCTGCGATCGATTTGTAAGACTGGCAGGGTGTGTGCTTCGGGCAAATCAAAATCCGCAGTGATCGAACGCCTCTCTAGGATCTCCATAACATTATGTGCATTTTCCGCCATTCGATAAGAATGAGACACATATTTCCCTGCAATATTGACAATCAAAAATCCATCTACCAAAAGCAAAATGAGAATGAGAATGGACTTTACACGACTCCACTGCATATTCCTCTACCTTCCATGCTCCTCCTTGACATAATAACGACTTGGGATCAGCCCTCCCGACTCGTCTGCAAAATATCCGACTGCCAGACTGCACGGCAGCTCTGCCGCCGCCGCTGCGGGTGCGGTCGGCATCAGCATTTGACTTTCTTCCATTTGCCGGAAGCTTCTCAAATTGAGCTTTGCAGAAACCAGCGTATTGGACTGATATTCCATCACCGCTAAAATGCCCTCCTGTCCTTCAACGGGCACTCCATTGACAACATATCGGAATAAAATCTGTGTCGTCTTTTCCTCGGTCAGGTAAGAATCACAGAAAAAGGTTGCATCTGCGCTGAACGACTGAAAAATATTCTCAAGCAAGCTGCGGGCATAGTCGATTTGATAAGGCAGGGGCTGTTCCTTGCCAAGCTCATTTTGCAGATAAGCCTCCAAACCGCCCTCCACTGTATTGGCACGGAACACAACCTCTCCATCACTTCCCACCCGCAGAGTGCTCTGATTTCCGACAAAAACGCGGCTTTTGGTTCCGGTATCCTCATAATTTCTCATATAAGGAGCGTACCCAAATGCCTGCAGCAGAATTTGCAGGCTTGCCTGACTGTCCGTATTGAATTGTGGGGCTTCACTTGTCAGTCTATGCAGCTCCATCGTCTGGGGGAACAAAAGGGTTTCCGGCAAAACATTTGGATATTCCTGTTCTGCTGCAAAACAGCAAGGAAGTCCCGCCAAATCATTTGCAGACAATGTTCCCTCCATAGGCTTCACCTTGGTCTCATACAGAGTATATGTATCTGTACGAATCCAGAGCGCGCCGTCCTGTCCCAGCAGCACAGACTGCACAATCGGATCTTCCTCTCCCACATACGTGCCGCCTACCCAATTTGTAATAAGTGAAAGCGGCAAACGGCTGTCATACCGGAAATATACCCCGGGCAGGGACAGGGCTTCCTCATATGCCTGTTCGGTACCCTGCCGCATCTCGGTGATACTGCTGAGTGCTGCACTCACCTGTGACCCATAGGTCGCAAGAAAAGAGCGCACAGCAATTTCATTGTATTGCGCTCCGCGCATCTCCTCCGCTGTCCGTACCGCAAATTCCGCAGGAAGCGCAGCGGGAATCTCTCCCGACCGCAGTTCAAACCCACCTGCTTCTCCATAGTTCAAATTGATATACCAGCGCCCCAGCCATGACTCTCTTGGAATGTCTGTAAGACTCAGGTCATACACCCAGCCAAGCGCTGTCAACAGCACCAGCAGCAGCGTTAAAAACAGCAGTGCCAGATTCTTTGCCATGTTCTTCAGTTCGCTTTTTGACTTTTGAATCTTCATATCATTTCTTCATCGTCTGCTGGCAGAGTGGTTGGCAGCATAATGGTCACTGTCGTTCCCTCGTCCATTTTACTATCCAGATAAATGGTTCCGTTGTGTGCTTCTACCATTTCCTTTGCAATTGCAAGCCCCAGACCACTTCCGCCCTTTGCGCGGGAGCGCGCCTTATCTACACGATAAAACCGTTCAAACAGCCGTGGAATATCCTCTTTCGGAATTCCCATACCGTCATCTTTCACCTGAATGATCACATGGCTGTCATCTTTGCAAAGCCCTCTCAGCGTAATATGTCCGCCGCGCGGCGTATATTTGACCGCATTGGACAGGATATTGATAACCACCTGCTCCAGACGCTCACGGTCACCGTTCATTTCCGGCATTCTCCCCTGTGTTTCCAGCCGCAGTTCGTGCCCGTTGTTCCCTGCTTCGAGTGCCATCGCATTATACACACTTTCAAGCATCTTTTTCATAGAAAAATGACGAAAATGCAAATCCATCTTTCCACAATCCAGCTTGGACAGCGTTAAAAGGTCCTTTACAATGCGTGTCATGCGGTCTGTCTCACCCGCGATGACGGACAAAAACTTGATCTCAGTGTCTGCCGGCAGTTCTCCCGCGGCGTCCATAAGGGTTTCGGTATAGCTTTTGATATTGGTCAGCGGTGTACGCAGCTCGTGGGAGACATTGGCTATAAATTCTCTTCGGGAGTCGTCCAGCTTACGCTGTTCGGTAATATCATGAATGACTGCAACAATACCGCGTTCGCTGTCCGCCGAGCCATAGGGCGCAAACAGTACGGAAAGCGTTCGTCCAGCGCGGTTTATCTCCATCTGGATAAAGCCCTGCTCTCCCGCCATTTTCGGAGTCGGAATCTCCATTCCTTCAAAGAGGTCGTTAAAATGTGCCTCCTCCTGAAATGGAACACCGAGAAGCTCTTCGGTTGCAGGGTTCATGTGAATGAGCCTGCCGTCTGCACTGAATGCAGCGACACCATCTGTCATGTGCAAAAATATGGTATTGAGCTTGTCACGCTCTCCGGCAACCTCCTCCAGCGTATCATGCAGGCGATCTGCCATGTGGTTGAAGGTGGCTGTCAGCTCACCGATTTCATCATTGGACTGAATGTCCACCCGCCGGCTAAAGTCACCCGCTGCTACCATCTGTGCACGGGTGCGAATATTTTCGATTGGGGTTGTGATGGTCTTGGACAGCAGAAAGCTGAGCAGCACTGCAACCAGCAAACCAAAGGTCATCGCCTTGAGCACAATCCCGAAAAAGCTCCATGCCAGATCTCGAATTTCCCGCTTATCATCTAAAATATAAATGATATACCGAGGTGTTCCCTCCGCATCTATATTGAGCGGAATGGCATAGTCCATATAACTATCGATCGTGGTGCCTGCATCTCCCACCTTACCGCCCATTGCGGTGACAATATTGGGTGTACGCACCAATTCTCCGGCAATTGCTTCATTCGAGCCGGTCAAAAACATGCCATTTTCATCTAACACACAGCTGTTTCGATGATACTTGTCAATCCCCAGCTGTGCGGTAAAAGCATCTATAATATTCATAATTCGTGCCGGTCCATCTTCTTGCTTTGCCGCCTGTTCGAGAGACAGAAGGGTTTCATTTCCGTTTCCGGTCATCACGCTTTCGATCTGTGACTGAAAGTTATCGAGATAATAACTCCCCACACTGTTGACCAGAAAGGTTCCCATGACTGCCATAACTGAAACAATCAGCAAAATCAAGATGAGTACCAGCTTCATGTGCAGACTGCGAAACATAGCCGTTCTCCTTTAGAGATACTCAGTTTTTTGCAAAATAATAACCAAGTCCCCGTTTTGTAATAATATATCGCGGCTGTGCAGGCTCGTCCTCTATTTTTTCCCGCAGACGGCGAATCGCAACATCGACTGCACGCAAGTCTCCATAGTACTCAAATCCCCAGACTTTCTCCATAAGCTCTTCCCGAGAAATAACACGTCCGGACTCCGCCGCCAGATACGATAAAATATCAAATTCACGCACAGACAAATCAATTGGCTTTCCATCTTTATAGACCGCTGTGCTTTCCTCGGAAATTTCCAATCCGCTGGACTCCTGTTCCGGTGCACGCATCGGCACTTCGGAAAAGCGCCGCATATTTGCCTTGATACGGGCAATCAGTTCACGGTTGGAAAATGGTTTTGTCACATAATCATCTGCACCCAGCTCCAGCCCCAGAATTTTATCGGTTTCTTCCTCACGCGCCGTCAGCATAATAATGGGTACCTGCGAGCGCTCTCTCACTTGCCGGCATATCTCAAATCCATCAATGCCCGGCAGCATAACGTCCAGCAGAATAAGGTCTGGCGCACTTTCCAACGCCAGCTTGAGCCCGCTCGGGCCATCATTCGCCTCCAGCGTTTCAAAACCATTGCGCTCCAAATTAAATATAATGATATTCGCGATATCCTTATCGTCTTCTACAACCAGTATGGTTTTTGCCATAGAGGGTTCACCTCCGATCTTCAAAAAGCCCCTTCAGTCTTGCATAATACATTGCCGCAACCGTCTTTGCATCGCGTATCTGTCCATCTGCAATGCGCTGCTCAAGCTCGCAAACCGATATCCGGCAAAGCTCCAAAAATTCGCCTTCGTCCAAATGTGCCTGTCCCTGATGCAATCCGCGTGCGGCATACAAATGGGTGATCTCTGTCGAAAATCCAGGGGAGGGATAAATACAGCCCAGATATGTGATTTCCTCTGCCGTACAGCCGGTTTCCTCCGCAAGCTCGCGCACACCGCAGGCATAATGGTCTTCTTCCGGTCCGTGATCGAGCTTACCCGCCGGAATTTCCAGCATCGTTTGTCCAAAAGGATAACGGAACTGGCGCACAAGAGTCACCGTGCCATCTTCCCAAATCGGCAGCACCCCGACGCCGCCTGGGTGCTCACACACTTCACGGATACTCGGCTTTCCATCTGGCAGCACAATATTGTCTACACGAGTGTTGATGATTCTTCCACGAAAGCAATAGGTCTCATCAACCTTTTTTTCTATAAAGTCCATAAATTGTCTCCTTTCACGGAATTACACGTAAAATCATTGCCGTTTGCGCAGGGATCCGAACTGCAAATTCATCTGTCAGCATACCTGTATACTGCTTTTCTGTCAATAGCTCCTCCACCGCATGGAACGGCAGACGCAGCGCCACCTCATCGGCATCACGGTTTACCGCAATCCATAGCTGCTCCTGTTCATCTGTACGCTCATACACCAGCAAGCCATCACCTGTTGCCTGCAAAAAATTCAGTTCTCCATCTATGAGTGCCGAATGTGTGCTGCGCACCGCCGTCAGCTTATGATAGAAGTTCAAAAGGGAACCGTCCTCACCGCCCCATGGATAGGTGCGCCGATTAAATGGATCTTCAAAGCCCTGTACACCTGCTTCATCTCCATAGTAAATGGTTGGAGAGCCCGGCATTGTAAACTGAATGACTGCCGCCAAAAACAGCTTTTTACGCGCTTCGATCAGCGCATCTCCCATAAGCCGTGCTGCCGCACGATATTCCCTGCTTTCATTCCAATCCTCTGGCTTTGCCCCCATAACCGTCAGGGCTCGCGGCGTATCGTGCGTTCCAATGATATTCATGAGGTTGTAGAACACCGCACGTGGATAGTTTTCTTTGAGACATTCCATTTTCTCTGCAAAATCCTGTGCGGGCGCCCCACCCAAAAAGCTCATGATTCCATCTCTCAGCGGATAATTCATAACGCTGTCCAGCTCTCCGCCTTCAAAATAGCGGCGGCGCACTGAATAACTCACCTTATTGGAGGCATCTTCCCATACCTCGCCAACAACCAGCGCATCTGGCTTTTCCTGCTGCGCGGCAGCGTTGAGCCTTGCAATGAATTCATCAGGAAGTTCGTCCGCAACATCGAGCCGCCAGCCAGAAGCGCCAAGCCGCAGCCAACGCCGGATCACACTGTCTGTATCCTCCAAAATATAATCCAGATATTTGGGGTTAAGTTCATTTACCTGCGGCAGGGTATAAATGCCCCACCATGACGCATATTGGTCAGGCCAGTTGGAAAAATCATACCAGTCATAATAGGGTGAATTCTTTGACTGGAATGCACCCACGCTGTCATAATGCCCCCTTGCATTGAAATACAGGCTGTCGTAGCCATTATGGCTGAACACACCGTCTAAAATAACGCGCATACCGCGTTTTTCTGTCTCTGCACACAGTGTCTTGAAGTCTTCCTCCGTTCCCACCATCGGATCAATGCACTTATAATTTCCGGTATCATAGCGATGGTTGGAGTACGCCTCAAAAATCGGGTTAAAATAGATGGTCTGTACATGCAGGGACTGCAAATAGTCCAGTTTGGACAGCACACCCTTTAAGCTGCCGCCAAAAAAATCATTATTCAGAATCTCTCCATGTGCATTGGGCTGATACACCGGAATTTCATTCCAGTCCTCATGCACTACACGCGCAGCGCGATATCCGGAAGCGGGCGGGATTTCTGTACGGCAGAATCGATCCGGAAAAATATTATAGGTAATACCCTTGCCGAACCAATCTGCAACCACATAGCCCGCATCATATACTGTCAGCTGGTAAAAATTCTCCGGCTGCTGACTTTCATATCCAATGCCGCCAGCTCCCCGACAAATATAACTGCTCTCTGTCTTTCCTGTCACGGAAAAATAATACCAATACAAATCCGGAGTTTCCGGTGTAAATTCTGCTGTATAGCGATCGTATTCGCCGAACAGCCCGTCCCATACCATGGGATATGGCTGTGCTTCCTTCCCATCTGCCGCAATATACAAAACCACTCGATGCAGATAGCTTTCTCGATGTGGAAAAACTGAAAAACGGATCGTCTGCCCTGCTGCCACTGCGCCAAACGGCTCCTTGCAGCGCATATCACGAGACGCATAAATCGTTTGATGAAACATACAGTCTACTCCTTTGGAAAATGCTTTTGCCAAAGCCGAAAGCCGGTCGACTCTCGCAAAATCACATTCCGAACAGAAAGCAAAGGCTGCCCGCTTTTCCGGACAGTCCCTTTGCCCTCTTTCTTATCATATCAAATGGAACGATATACCTCAACATATTTTTCAGCAGACAGTGCCCAGCCAAAGTCACTTTCCATTCCATTCCTTACAAGCTTTTCCCATGCTGGACGGTTATATCGATACACCTCGCATGCCTCACGAATGACATGCAGCATATCATGCGCATTATAGCTAAAGAAGGTAAACCCATTTCCTGTCCCCAAATAATCGACAAATGCCGTAATGGTATCTTTCAAACCGCCTGTCTCCCGAACAATCGGAATGGTACCATACCGGAGTGCAATCATCTGCGCCAAACCACACGGTTCAGTTTTAGACGGCATCAGGAACAAATCTGCGCCTGCGTAAATTTGATTGGCAAGTTCTGCCGAAAACAGCAGGGAAACCGAGATTTTATCGGGATAGCGGCGTTTTGCCTCGAGCAGCATCTGCTCATATCGAAAGTCCCCTTTGCCAAGCACAACCAGACGTACATCGTCCTGTAAAATATCATCAATCACTGCCTCTACAAGGTCAAACCCTTTCTGGTCGGTCAATCTGCTTACCATACCAATAATCGGAGTATCGCAGCTGCCCACAAAACCGCACAGAGACATCAGTTCCTTTTTATTTTCCTGCTTGCCCTTGATATCGCGATACGGCTTATAAAGCGTCTCATCGGTTGCCGGATCAAAGGTTTCCATGTCAATCCCATTTAAGATTCCATGCAGCTTGTAGCTGTTGTCCCGCAAAATAGAATCCAGACGACAGCCATAATACGGTGTCTGAATTTCCTCTGCATAGCTGGGTGATACCGTTGTAACAGCACCGGCTGCCAAAATTGCCGCCTTCATCAAATTCACATCTCCGTCCATGACCATAAAGCCTGAGCGGAAATGTGCATCATCAATGCCCATGACATACTCCAGTACATCTCGTCCAAAGCGCCCCTGAAAAGCAATATTATGAATGGTAAATACGGTTCGTATCCCTGCATAATCGGTTCGGGCTGCAAACATCAAATTATAGTATACAGGAACGAGTGCGGTCTGCCAATCGTTGGCATGAATGACATCGGGTTTCCAACCGAGCTCGGGCAGAACATCAAGCACTGCTTTGCTGAAATAGGCGAAACGCTCCGCATCGTCATACTCCCCATAAAGCTGTGTACGTGCAAAATAATACTCGTTATCAATAAAATAGTATGTCACACCGTCTTTTTCATAGCCATAAACGCCGCAATATTGGTTGCGCCAGCCAAGCTGCACATAAATATGCTTCAAATCGGTCATTTTCCGGCGCCACTCCGACTGAATCGCACTATAAAGCGGGCAAAACACACGCACATCATGACCAGTATCCGCAAGCGCACGCGGCAGTGCACCCATCACATCTCCCAGTCCTCCCGTTTTAATGAACGGTGCGACCTCAGATGCAGCAAACATAATTTTCATAACAAATCCCTTTCCCAAAATCCAGAAAGCGGGAGCACCCAAATGCTCCCGCTTACAGACAGTAAGTGTAACCAAATAATCGGGACGATGCTGCCTTTTAAATTACCGAACGCTTTGCAATGACGACCGGATAATTCTCATGTCCCATCATAGTGCGACCCTCCCGAATGGTAACACCGCGATCGAGCACAATATGCGCCAGTGAGGAGCCTGACAAAATACGCCCATTCTCCATGATGATCGAATTTTTTATTTCAGCGTCTTTTTCTATGAGCACGTCACGGAACAAAATAGAGTTTACTACGCGGCCTTCAATGTGGCAGCCATCTGCAATCAAGCTGTCACAGACCTCTGCTTTATCTCCATAATATGCCGGAGATTCATCATAGATCCGAGTGAAGATCGGACGGGTGCGCAAAAACAGTTCATTTCTACATTCTTTATCCAAAATATCCATATTGGCTTGGAAATAATCCTTTGCATCAAATACCTTGATGTTATATTCGCTGAACACATAGGCGCCGATATTGCTTTCGGTCAAGGCTCTTGCCAAAAGCTCACGCTCAAAATGTACATAGTTATGAGTCACACAATCCGCAATCAGGTGAATGAGATACTGCCGGCTCATGACATAAACACCCAGCGCGGAATATTTACATTTGCCGTCATTGTTATTTCCTACACGGATATCTACGATTTCCCGCTTGCGATTGAGTTCGCAATAAGTAGTAAAGGGATTCTCTGCCGCGTGCTTGGTCACTACCATGGTAATATCATTGCCGCTCTCCTCATGTGCCTTGACAACCTCGTCCATGGGAATATTGGCAATCAAATCGCCATCTGCCAGAACCACATAATCCGCACGATTCTTTTGCAGGAAATCAATTGCCCCTGCAAGAGCATCAATCTTTCCGCGGTACTCGCCGGTTACCATAGGGGACGCCTTTTTGGAATAGGAATATGGCGGCAGCAGTGTGATGCCTGCATTCTTGCGGGACAAATCCCAATCCTTTCCTGTTCCAATGTGGTCGATTAGGGACTGGTACTTGTCCTTCATCAAAAGACCAATCCTATAAATGTCAGAGTTTACCATATTGGAGAGCATGAAATCGACGATGCGATATCTGCCGCCAAACGGAACCGCAGCGACGGTGCGGTGCTCTGTCAGCTCACGCAAATCATTATCAGTATCAAAAGCGATGATAAGGCCTAGTATATTTTTCATGTTGCGTCACGTCTCCTTTATGATTCCTGATCCGGCAGATCTTCACCTGCCATTTCTTTTGCGCCCAGCTTGGCATTTTTCCCAATCCGAACGCCTGCGGCGACAACAGCGACGCCCCAATCCTCAGCCATATCCTCACTCGGCGGTGCCCCAACCGAAGCACCTGCACAGATATGTGCTCCTTCTGCGACAATTGCATACCGTATCGTTGCACCGCTTTCTACCACAGCGCCCGGCATCAAGATGGAATATTCCACCGTTGCCCCCTTCTCGATTGTAACATCAGAGAACAGTACCGATTCTGAAACATCTCCATAAATCTCACAGCCCTCTGAAATCAGGGAATGTGTCACCTTTGCCTGCTTGCTGGTAAAATGCGGGGGAGCACCATTGTTGCGCCCATAAATTTTCCATGTGTCATCGGTCAGGTTCAGTCCGGACTTCGGTGACAACAGATCCATATTGGCTTCCCACAGGGATTCGATGGTACCAACATCTTTCCAGTATCCGTCAAAGCGGTAAGATACCAGCTTTTCCCCCGCAGCCAGCATAGACGGGATAATATCCTTGCCGAAGTCATTGGAGGAATGTTCATTTGCTTCGTCCTCGATCAGATACTGACGCAGCTTCTTCCAGCTGAAAATATAGATACCCATGGAAGCCAAGGTACTCTTTGGCTCCTTTGGCTTTTCCTCAAACTCATAAACCGTACCGTCCTCATGACAGTTCATGATACCAAAGCGCGAAGCCTCTGCAAGCGGCACGTCCATAACCGCAATGGTTGCATCTGCCTCCATGCGCTTATGATGCTGGAGCATTTTGTTGTAATTCATTTTATAAATATGGTCGCCAGACAAAATGACAACATATTCCGGATCATACTCATCTACAAACTCGATATTCTGATAGATTGCATTTGCTGTGCCCTTATACCACTCTGAACCTTTTCCGCGCTGATACGGCGGCAGGGTATACACACCACCGCGCATACGGTCAAGATCCCATGTCTGACCAGAACCAATATAGGCATTCAGCACATGCGGCTCATACTGTGTCAGTACACCCACTGTATCTATGCCGGAGTTTACGCAGTTTGAAAGTGGAAAATCAATGATGCGATATTTTCCACCAAACGGAACCGCTGGTTTTGCCACCTTCGTGGTGAGGACATATAACCTGCTGCCTTGTCCGCCAGCCAGCAGCATCGCAACACATTCTTTTTTCCGATACATGATTTTTCTCCATTTCTTCGTTGAAATTTATAACATACAGCTATACGCAGAACGCGCAGCAGTTAGTTTTCCGCCTTTTTGGAGCGTCGGGGGGCTGCTTTGGCACTGTGACGCCCCGAGGAGCCGGTTTTTTTTGCTGGTATTGCCTTTGCCTTACGCACTGCGCGCGGCTTGCCTTTCAAATATATGACAGAAAGCGGTGCAAGCTCCATATCAATCAAATCTGCATGCCCGTGCAGTGTCGGTGCCACCAAATTTCCATCTTCATCTACCACTTTTTGCATCACAGAGCTAACCAGTTTAGAGCGCTTTTTTCCGTTGTTGATACCGGATCCGCCATATGTCACAGCATCAGAGGTAAAAATTTCCTCATAAGTACCTGCATATGGAACGCCAATGCGATAGCTCTCATGATAGACCGGTGCAAAATTCACCACACAAATAAGGTCTGTTCCATCTGAGGCAATGCGGCGGAAGGCAATGATATTATTGCGGTTATCATCATGCGAAATCCATTCAAAGCCCTGCCAATCCATATCGTTCTCCCAAAGCTGCTTATTGGCAAGATAGGCAGCGTTGAGCGCCTTGACATAGGTTTGCATTTGCCTGTGCGCATCGTAATCCAGAAGTATCCAGTCCAGTCCCCGTGCTTCGCTCCATTCAGAGAACTGTGCAAATTCTCCGCCCATAAACAGCATCTTTTTGCCCGGGTGTGCCATCATATAACCGTAGAGCGCACGCAGAGATGCAAATTTGTTTTCATAGGGCTCGGGCATTTTATCAATGAGAGATTTCTTTCCATGCACCACCTCATCGTGAGACAGGGGTAAAATATAGTTTTCGGAAAAAGCATACATAAAAGAGAATGTGATTTTATCATGCATATCCTTGCGGAAAAACGGGTCAGCGGAAACATAGCACAGCATATCGTTCATCCAACCCATATTCCATTTGAAATTAAAGCCCAAACCGCCGACACTTGCAGGCTTTGTGACCATCGGCCATGCAGTAGACTCCTCTGCAATCATCATAACATCTGGGTGATCGGTCAAAACATACGAATTGAGCAGTCTCAGGAAGTCAACCGCTTCCAGATTTTCACGCCCGCCATGAATATTGGGACGCCACGCATCATGACGATTATAGTCCAGATACAGCATGGACGCGACGGCATCGACACGCAGTCCATCAATATGGAATTGCTCCACCCAAAACATTGCGGAAGAAAACAGCAGATTTCGTACCGAAACCTTTCCATAGTCAAAAACGCGGGTTCCCCATTCCTTATGCTCCATTTTGAGCGGATCTGCATATTCATAAAGATAGGAACCGTCAAACTCTACCAGCCCGTGTCCGTCCTTTGGAAAATGTGCCGGAACCCAGTCCATAATCACGCCAATGCCCGCCTGATGACAGGTGTCCACGAAATACATGAGGTCGTGCGGTGTTCCATAGCGTGAGGTTGCGGCAAAATAACCACTTACCTGATAGCCCCATGAGCCATCAAACGGGTGCTCTGTGAGGGGCATGCACTCGATGTGTGTGTAGCCCATCTCCTTGACATAAGGCACAAGCACATCTGCAAGCTGCCGATAGGAATAAAAGTTACCATCTTCATGCCGTTTCCATGAGCCCATATGCACCTCATAGATATTGATCGGGGATGTATAAGGTAAGTGCTCCCTTCTCCATTTGAGCCAGCTTTCATCGTGCCACACATAGCCGGATATATCGTAGGTTTTTGAGGCATTTGCCGGACGTGTTTCCGAATGGAAACCATAGGGATCTGCCTTATCAAAAAACTGTCCATCTTTGGTATGTATAGAATATTTGTAGGAATCGTACTGAGAAACACCGGCAATAAAACATTCCCAAATTCCAAATTCATCGCGCTGCATGATATGCGTATCCCGATTCCAGTCGTTAAATTCGCCCATCACAGAAACCTCTACTGCTTCTGGTGCAAACACAGAAAAGTGATATCCCTGCTGTCCATCACAGGTTTCTGGATGCGCTCCCATAAATTCATAGGCACGACAATCCCGGCCTGACCGAAACAAATCCAGATGATCCTCTTTTTTTCTCATCTTTGTTTGAAAAGTCATGCGTTCATCTCCCTCTAAATACGCAATTTTTGCGCGTTTTCCTTTGTATTCTAATTTTTTTTGCACGTTTCGACATTTATTTTGTAGCATTTACACAGTTTATGTCGTTTAATTTTCTGTTTTACTAGATATAGTATACAACTTTTATAAAAAAAAGTCCAGTGATATTTCGCTTTTTATGCGCACACTGGACATTTTTTATCTACTTTTTAACTATTATTTACTTCTCGCACTGCAGGAGTATACGGCGAATCATATCGAGCGCGGTCGAAGCCGCATGATTACGCACCCGATCACGTCCCAAACTCACACGAATTTCACGTGTTTGCTGCTTTCCCCGACTCCACACACTAATATAGACCAATCCCACTGGCTTTTGTTCACTGCCGCCATCTGGTCCTGCGATTCCGGTGATGCCTACCCCTACATCAGTATTCATACACCGGGCAACACCTACCGCCATCTGCTCGGCAACCTCTGGCGAAACTGCCCCCAGTGTCTCCAATGTCTGTTTGGAAACCCCCAGTATGTTCATCTTGATCTCGTTGGCATAGGAGCATATACCGCCTTTATAGTAGGCGGATGCCCCCGGCAAATCGGTGATTCTCTTGGAAAGCAGTCCCCCTGTGCAGCTTTCTGCCACAGATAAGGTCATACCTTTTTCTACCATGAGCTGACCGACTACCTGTTCCAGAGAATCCACGTCCACACCATACACATACTCCCCAAGAGTGTCTACAATCTGGCTTACCACTGGCGCCAGCATCTGCTCTGCCTGCTCTGGGGTATCCGCCTTTGCCGTCACACGGGCAAAACATTCGCTCGTCTTTGCATAGGGTGCAATTGTGGGGTTTGTCATCTCTGCCATCTTGTCATGCAGAATCTCCTCCATCGCAGATTCCCCCAGACCAAACACACGGATATTACGAGATACAATACATCCACCCGCCAACGGATACAAATAGGGCATTGCACGGTATCGAAACATCGGCTCACACTCACGAGGTGGTCCGGGCAGCATAATCACATGCGTGCCATCTGTCTCAAATGCGCAGCCCGGTGCGGTTCCCCAATCATTATGCAGCGGAACACAGCCCTCGGGCAGCCATGCCTGCTTTTCATTGTTCTGTGTCATTTCCTTACCGATTTCTGTAAAGAAATGGCGAATGTGTGCAAGGGATTCTTCATGCAGCACCAGTTTTTTTCCAAACACCCGCGCAAGCGTCTCTTTGGTCAGATCGTCGAGTGTTGGCCCCAGCCCACCTGTTGTAATAATAATATCTGCGCGAGACTTTGCCTGCTCAATGACCTGTTCCAAACGCTCTGGATTATCCCCAACGACTGTCTGATAATATACATCGATTCCCAACTCTGATAAGCCCTGAGAAATCACCTGTGCATCTGTATTTACAATATCTCCCAGCAAAATCTCGGTTCCCACTGCAATGAGTTCTGCTTTCATGTGCAATCATCCTCTTTTCTTTCACGATATCCAGCCCACAGGATAACACACTTCTGTCATCCTGTGCCGCCACTATATCTCATACTTTGTGAAATTGATGTCCGCAGTTCAGGCAAACACCCGCTCGGTCTCAGCAACCGCCTGCGCCACAAGCCCTTGGACATCGAGCGCTGCTTCTGCCTCTAAAATCTTATACAGCTTTGGCTTTGTATTCGGGTGCTTTGGCGTAAATACCGTACAGCAGTCCTCATACGGCAAAATCGAAGTTTCAAAGGTGTCGATTTTACGTGCAATCTGTACGATTTCCTCCTTATCCATGCCAATGACCGGACGGAATACTGGCAAGGTTTCACAAACCGCATTGGTCACCGCCATTGCCGGCATAGTCTGACTGGCAACCTGCCCAAGGCTTTCTCCAGTGATCAGACCGCCACACTCATACTGTACTGCAAGCTGTTCTGCAATGCGCATCATAAAACGGCGCATAATCAGTGTAAACAGTTCTTCATGACACTTATCGCGAATTTCTTCCTGAATTCTGGTAAAAGGTACAACCAGAATCGGCATTTTACCACAATATGCAGTCAGCTTATGCCCCAGCTCAAATACCTTCTCCTTAGCACGGTCTGAAGTATAGGGGTAGCTAAAGAAATGAATCCCAATCAACTCAAGCCCACGCTTACACATCATATATCCTGCGACAGGAGAGTCGATACCGCCCGAGAGTAAGAGCGCTGCTCTGCCATTGGTTCCGACAGGCATGCCACCTGCGCCCTGCACCGGACCTGCATGCACAAAGGCATACTGCTCACGGATTTCAAAATGAATGGTCAACTCTGGCTGGTGCATATCCGGCTTTAGCTGATATTTTTGTGCCAGTTCTCCGCCGATATGCTGCGATACCTGAATCGAGGTCATGGGAAAACGCTTATCCCCACGTTTGGTTTCTACCTTAAAGGAATGTGCCTGTGCAATGCGGTCTGCCAAATAGGTTTCTGCCATCTGCTGCATGGACTCCAGTGTTTTTTCACACACCGCCGCACGGCAAATAAGCGCGATACCAAAAACTTTCTGCACCGCTTCCATAACCGCGTCACCATCTACCGTCTCCGGAATCTCTACATAGATAACTGACTGGCGCATCTGCACCGCACAGTCTCCCAACGGCTTTAATCTGCGCTTGAGATTGCCCAGCAAGCGATCCTCAAACTTTTTGCGGTTGAGCCCCTTGAGCACAATTTCTCCACACTTCAACAATAAAACTTCTTTCATAAGCAATCCCTTTCTTATCTTCGCTTCAGCATTTTTGCGCCCGCCTGCAAGCCTGCAACGAGCGCATCAATATCCTCATTTGTATTATATGGTGCAAAGGATACCCGCAGCGCACTGTCGATTCGTGCCTTGTCCAATCCCATGGCACGCAGTACATGGCTTTCTTTTCCCTTGGAGCATGCCGAACCTGCGGACACAAAAACATCTCTGGATTCCAGCACACGCAGCATCACTTCGCTCTTACACTCCGGCAGCGACAGGCTCACTACATGCGGAATATCCGGCGCTCCGTTCCATAAGGTCCACGGCAGATACGTCTCCACCTGCTGCCTGAGGTATGCCTTGAGCGCCGCAACATGGGCAGAGTCTGCTTCCATCTGCGCCGCGCGCACCCGACAGGCAGCCGCAAAAGCCGCAATCTGCGGCATAGGTTCGGTTCCTGCACGAAATCCGTTTTCCTGTCCACCGCCCACGAGATATGGCGCGAGACGCACCTCGCGCTTCATATAAAAAGCGCCAATCCCCTTGGGCGCACCGATTTTATGTCCGCTCACGCTCATCAAATCACAGTTCCATTTTTTCGGCGTCAGGGGTACGCGGAACAGTCCTTGTACAGCATCTACATGAAACAATGCCTGTGGGCATTTCTGTTTGAGTGCTTTTCCAACTTCCGCAATTGGTAATACCGTACCAACTTCATTGTTGACCAACATCAAAGTCACCAAAATCGTATCCGACCGGATTGCCTCTATCACATCTTGCGCAGAAATATGTCCCTCTGCATCCGGCTGAATGTATGTTACCATATATCCTTCGCCTTCGAGCCTGCGGCAGGCCTGCAAGGTAGCAGCATGCTCTATGGCTGAGGTCACAATATGCTTTCCCAGATGACGATTTTTGCGTGCCGCACCAAAAATTGCGGTATTGATGCCCTCTGTACCACCTGAGACAAAATAGAGTTCTGCGGCTGTGCAGCCCATTGCAGCCGCTGCGGCTTCGCGGCTTTCCTTCAAACAGCGCGCCGCATCAATCCCCATACGGTGCAAAGATGACGGGTTACCAAACATCTCATGCATTGCATGTGTGGCTGCCTCCTGCGCCTCCGGAAGCACCATTGTCGTAGCGGAGTTGTCCAAATAATGTATCATGATTTTAGGAAACCTCCTGAACACTCTGTTCTTTTATTCTTTTCTATTATACCAGCATAATTTCCATGTGCCAACTAATTTCCATATTCCCGTAGTTTGCCCGCATTTCGTCAGGAATCACAGATTTTTATTTTCTCCCCCTGCCAAAAAGGTTCGAAATCCCCAAAGGAGCGGTTTGTGCTCTTTTTTTTAGTATTTTCTATTGTACTCGATGATTGGCTGCTGTATAATAAATCCGTACATTTTGAAGCATAATCTTATTGATTCTACGATTTTTCATTCACGAAAGGGGCTTATATCATGCCTGGCAAAGTTATTTTAGGTGCTCAATGGGGCGATGAAGGCAAGGGTAAATTCATTGACATTTTTGCAGCGCATGCAGATTTGGTGGTGCGCAGCCAAGGCGGCAACAATGCAGGTCATACCGTTGTTGTAAACGGAGAAAAATACAAACTGCAGCTCATTCCTTCCGGTATTTTATACTCTGACTGCATTAATGTCATCGGTCCCGGTGTGGTTGTCGATCCGCGTAACGTCCTCATGGAAATTGATGGTCTAACACAAAAGGGCATTTCCTGCGACAAACTGTTTATCGACGCCCGCTGTCACTGTATCCTTCCATGGCATCTCTCTTTAGATGCACTCTCCGAGCAGGCGCGCGGTAATGATGATATCGGTACAACAAAAAAGGGCATTGGGCCTACCTATATGGATAAGTCGGAGCGCATTGGAATCCGTATGCACGATTTCATTGACCCCAACCATTTTGAAAATGTCATGCGCGCAGCCTGCGCACGAAAAAATCAGGTCATCACTGGTGTATATGGCGGAGATCCCATTGATATTGACAGCGTACTTGAAGAATACCGCGGCTATGCCGAACGTTTGCGCGCCTATGTCACAGACACCTCCATTCTGACCTATAACGCAGTCAAATCTGGAAAGTTTGTGCTATTCGAAGGCGCACAAGGCACACTGCTCGACCTCGATATGGGCACCTATCCCTATGTGACCTCGTCCCATCCGGTTGCCGGCGGCTGCTGCATCGGCTCCGGTGTTGGTCCTTCTGCTGTCACCGATATTATGGGGATTTTCAAAAGCTATACAACCCGTGTGGGTAAGGGTCCCTTCCCCACCGAACTTTTTGATGAAACCGGAGACTATATTCGAAATGCCGGCGGCGAATTTGGCACCGTGACCGGACGTCCACGCCGAACCGGCTGGTTTGATGCCGTGATTGCACGCTATGCAGTGCGCGTCAACGGACTCACCGAAATGGTTATCAACAAAATCGACCCACTGCGCGGACTCCCCAAACTGAAGGTCTGTGTTGCCTATGAAATTAACGGCAAGCGTATCGAAGAATTTCCTGCAAACTTTGCCGATTTAGAGCACTGTACACCCATTTACGAGGAATTTGATGGCTTTGATGAGGATATTACAGGCTGCCGCACCTTTGCCGATTTGCCGCAGTCCATTCAAAGCTATATTAAAGCACTTGAAAAGATTTGCGGCTGTCCGGTTTCCATGCTAGGCGTTGGTCCAGCCCGCGATCAGGTCATTTCTCTTTGAACATAAAAAAAGATTGTTTCCATTCGATAGGAGGGCATAGCAGCTATGCAATTATCCGAAAAGAAGAAGGAACGACTGATTTTATGGATCTCATTTCTATCAGGACTGCTCTTTGCAGTCACTGAATTCTGTTTTGCCATTTACAGCCATTCACAGTCCGCTCTTACAGATGCCGTATACGATTCCTCAGAGCTTGTTTTTATCGGGCTGACGCTATTTCTCATTCCCCTATTCCACAAGCCGATTTCAGAAAAATATCCGTATAGTTTTTATCAGGTAGAAACCATTTTTCTCCTTATCAAAGGTGTCATGATGCTTTCCGTAACATTCGGCATTTCTGCCGAGGTCATAGAATGTGCGCTTGCCGGTGGAAATCCGGTCAATAGCAGTCAGGTCTCCCTTTTTCAGTTGGTGCTTGGTATTGCGAGTGTTGTGATTTTTATTCTCATCAAAAACCTAAACCGCAATTTATCCTCCCCAACGGTGGATATGGAGATTTTAGGCTGGAAGCTGGATATTGGATATAGCTTAGGATTATCTATCGCCTTTTTTGCCTCCACCTTTCTGGAACACACCCCACTTGTATTTATCACTCCGTACTTTGACCAGATCATGGCAATCGCTGTTATGATTTTGATTTTACCAGAGACGATACAGGTTCTTTGGGGTGCTGTCAAGGAAATCTTTCTCTTTTCTCCAGATGCGGAAACCGTCCAGACCATCAAAAATATCTGTACAGATATTCTGAATACACAACAGTATTCCCCTGTCTTTTTCGATATTACAAAAACCGGTCGTCATCTTTGGGTATCTGTTTATTTTGAAATTCCAAACGACACCCTCTCCATCTCCCAGCTGGAGCAGACCACACAGCTCGTCAACGAACAGGTCAACACACAGTTTTCCGATACCACCTGTGAGCTGATTGTAGTATCCGAAAAGCTGCACCACGTCTATCATCCAGTTTCCACCATGTGTGAAAACAAATAAAAACAAAGCAGCGCACCCATAACATTGGTTCCCTATTCCCATGTACCCAAGGATTATTGCGGCGAAGATATCAAAATTAGTTGCCTTATCCTGTTTTCAGATACCAACAGTGGTTTGCTGTTGGTGACAAATGCCGTCAATTCTCTTTGTTTTGTTTCATACTCTAAGGATGTTTTTTCTAATATTTTTCTTTACGACACAAAATCGCTGCTCATAGAACTAAGTTCTATGAGCAGCGATTTTATATTATTATATTTTAATCCAATTACCCATTAAAACGATAATTATACAGCTAAAACCCACTATTTTCTGTAAGTTCTCTCATCTTAAAATTGCACGTCCATTTTCCGATGCACCTCCTTGCATTTGCAAAAGTCATACATCATTACAGCTGATATCTGTGTGCTGACTACATATCTTCTGCTCTTCTGTCTGCTAAACCATTCAATTCGCCAGCCCATTCAAATCCCTTTTTCGCTGCGATTACAGCAATAATCTCATTGATTACAGCTGCAGCCGCAATCGTTCCTTGCACAATTTTTGCACATTCAGGAGCCGGTGCAGTTAAAACCGAAACCGCAATACCAGTAAATACCAAGGAAACGCCAGAGTGCGGCAACAACGTAAGACCGAGATATTTTTTCACGGTTTCTGGGCATTTTGTGATACTTGCTCCAAAATAAGCGCCGAAATATTTCCCTGCTGCTCTTGTCAGAATATAAATGGCAGTAAATAGACCAGCCCCAAGAATCAAGTGGTAATCCAGTGGCGCGCCCAAATTCAGAATCACGACGATCATGGCGATACCCAAAACGGGATTAAACCCCTCCATAATCTGTTCCAGTCTTATTTCAGAAATCATATTAGAGAATGTCGCTGAAAATGCCATGCCAATGAGCATAAAATTCAGAACGGGTCGGGGTAGCACCAATGTATTAAAAACAAACCCCACAGCGGAAGCCACTATAATCATGGCAATCAGCAGAATCAGTGTAACTGATTTGCTTCTCTCTTTTTTCAACACCAAGCCCGCTGCCAAACCGGTTACAACACCAATAAGCAACGGAAGAATGACAACCAGTGCAATCATGTATGCGGGCAAATCACCAGCAGAAAGGTTGCCTGCCACAATGGCAATCGTTGTGAAAAAAACGATACAGCCTACAATATCATCTAGCGCTGCCATGGGGATTAATGTTTTCGTAACCGGGCCAGTGGTCATAAACTCCCTGACAATGGATAATGCAGGTGCTGGTGCTGTCGCAAGCGCAATTCCACCAAAAATAAAAGCTAAATAAACCGGAATATTCGATACATAGAATACGATGCCAAAAACCAATGACACAACAAAAAATGTACCCAATGATTGTGTCAGTGTGGTAATAACAATAGCTTTTCCTGACCGTTTCATTTTGTTCCAGACAAGTTCCGTTCCTATCATCAGACCAACACCACACTCGAGAACATGAACAACTGTCTGATACCATTGTGCATCTAAAAGCTGCTGATTCATCAGCGATAGTGCGTGAGGTCCTAAAATCATTCCTGTAATTAGCCACCCCAATATAGATGGCAGCTTTACTTTTGATACAAGCTTACCCACAAGAACAGCAATTCCTATGGTAAGCAATAATCTCAGCAATAACAGAATCATTTCACTTCACCAAACCTCTCCAAATTAAAAACCTCCTGATTGCTTTATTTTTTCATTGATTGCCTGCATACGTAAATCCATTTGGTGTATTTCTTCTGCACAGTGCCGCAAATCTTCCGAAATATCCGCGGAAATCGGTTCACAAAGATTCTTTTTATATCGAAGCTTATGTTCAATACTTGCCCAAAAATCCATAGCAATTGTTCGGAACTGGACTTCAACCGGCATCCACTTTTTTTCTTCCGCAAAAAATACAGGGACTTCTAAAATCAGATGCAGACTTCGATATCCGTTTGCCTTTGGAGTCTGTATGTAGTCCTTTTTCTTAACAAGGCGGATATCATCTTGTTGACAGATTTTTTCTGCAAGGATATAAATATTTTCTGGGAAAGCACAAATCACACGAATTCCAGCAATGTCATAAATATTTTCCTGAATATTCTGAATGGAAATGTCTAACCCTTTCCGTTTTAGCTTTTCTACAATGCTTAACGGGCGCTTTATCCGACAGGATATGGTTTCAATCGGATTTCGTTCTCCATACAGGGAAAGTTCCTTATCAAACACTTCAAATTTTGTTTGTACTTCCAGCATGGCGCATTGGTACTGCATCATCAGCTTCTGGAACGGCAAAGCAGACGCCAAAAAGCTTTCTGTATCATCGCCGGATACCAAATCGCCAAATGTGAACGGCTTTTCTTCAATCTCCACAATGCTCCTCCGTTGGTTCCTTTGCGACACCATAGAACATAATATCAAAGATAGCAGACAGTCTGCCTTCATGGTCTTCGATCAATTCCCGATAGTCTCTGTTTTGCTCGGCTTTTTTCTGGAAATAACGATTAAACATTTCACTGGCAGCTAAAAAGTATTCCAATGCCAATTCTCTTGTGATCCCATTCCGTAGGGTTAAACAATCCAAAATGGCAAGATAACACTGGCTGAAATACGCATCGATCCCGCTGCGAAGCTGTACGAGTTCCCGAGCCAGATGCTTTGGTGGTTGTAAAACTGTATTAAAAAAAATGTTTGCATAGTGCGGGTTTTCATGAAAAAAGCTTTGCCGTATCATCAGGAAATTTTGTAATCCCTCTTTTGCATTTCGAATTTCAAACGGATGCGCTTTCAAAGCTGTTGTCATTTCATCATAACAAGTCTTCACACATAGTAAGTACAGTTCATCTTTCCCTTTAAAATTGTGGTACAATAAACCTTTTGGAATCTGTCCTGCCTCACAGATGCTGTTGACTGAAGCAATATCATAGCCTTTGCTTCCAAATTCTTCAATAGCCGCAGCAAGAATACGTTCTTTTGTCTTTTGTGTTTTCTCTTGCTGTTTCATCCTCATCCCTCCCCTATTATTAACTACTCGGTCTATTATATACATAAATAGACCGAGCAGTCAATAACTTAAGTGTAAAATTGAAACGCCTTAATCATCATAAGGGAAAATTAAAAATATTTCTATTCTTTCATTTGAAGCTATTTTTCTATATCGTAATATAAAACAACCTCGAATGCTGTTGACATTCGAAGTTGCTGTGTCTGTCTTTCAGCCTCATTCGTTTCCAAAATGTTTTCGGCTTTTTTATCTATCCATACGTTCAAACACACGTGTTACAGAATTGCATTTTCCAGTAGAAGGATCGATTTCAAAAACCGCGCCCATGAGTGCAGTTTCCCCTTTGGCTGATCGAAAGTACTCGGTCAAGTCTCCACGGAACATGGCAATCGACTGCTCCGGTTCTATCCCCAACACAGACCATAGCGGACCCGTCATTCCTAAATCTGTAATATATCCCGTGCCCTTGGGATTCACACGCGCATCTGCGGTCTGCACATGGGTATGCGTGCCATACACTGCGCTGCATCTGCCATCGAGGTAAAATCCCATTGCAATCTTTTCACTTGTTGCACTGCCATGGAATTCGCAGACTGCAAGATCATACTTGCCCTCCTGCTCCCGTAAAATACGATCCACCAGCAAAAATGGATTATCTGGACCAAACTGCATTTCACATCGGCCAATTAAATTGATTACCAGCAGACGGTATCCCAAGCAGTCGTAAATCCCATATCCACGCCCCGGCTGCTGCGGTGCCTGATTTGCCGGACGCAAAATATATGCGCAGTCATCTAGATACGGTACAATTTGCCTTTTATGAAACACATGATTGCCCAGCGTGATGACGTCCACGCCACAAGCAAAAATATCCTCTGCCTGATTTGGGGTAATGCCCACACCCGAAGCATTCTCTCCGTTGGCAATTACAAAATCAATGCCATGCTGCTTGCGAATCCGACGCAGCAAATGATTGACTGTATCCAGTCCTGATTGAGAAACAATATCTCCCACCGCTAAAATTTTCATAAAATACTCCCTTCACAAAAAGCATACATATTGAAAATGGACGGAACCAGAAATGGCTCCGTCCATACGCTCCCTATTATGCTCAGTCAAACAGCGGAGAAACCGATACTTCTTCATAGATACGCGCAATCGCTTCCGTAAACACAGGGGCAACCGGCAGCACATGAATCTTATCGATCATCTTTTCCTGCGGCAATGCAATGGTGTCCAGCAGCGTCAGGGTCTGAATCGGGCTGTTCTGAATACGCTCGATTGCCGGACCAGAAAGCACACCATGCGTTGCACAGGCATGGATTTCTGTTGCGCCGCCTTTTTCAACCAGCGCTTCTGCTGCATGTACCAAAGTACCCGCAGTATCGATGAGGTCATCTACCAGCATGACCTTCTTACCACGTACATCACCAATGATATTCATAACCTCAGACACATTTGCCTTTGGACGACGCTTATCAATAATGGCAAGCGGCAGATCCAGCTTTTCCGCAAATTTACGTGCACGGTTTACAGAACCCAAATCCGGAGAAACAATGACAAGATCATCTCTATTGATACCAAAGTTGCCTGCAATATGCGGAATCATAACAGATGCACCCATCATGTTATCGACCGGAATGTTGAAAAAGCCCTGAATCTGTGTTGCATGCAGATCCATCGTGAGTACACGGTCTGCACCCGCGGTTGTCAGCAGGTCCGCAACAAGCTTTGCAGAAATCGGATCACGTGCTTTATTCTTGCGATCCTGACGTGCATAGCCAAAATATGGCATAACTGCGGTAACACGACCAGCAGATGCACGGCGGCAGGCATCGATCATAATGAGCAGCTCCATCAGATTATTGTTTACCGGCTCGCAGGTAGACTGAATCAAAAATACATCTGATCCACGCACGGTTTCTCCAAAAGAAACCGAAATCTCACCATCAGAGAAAGTGCTTACGGTTGCCTTTCCAAGAGGCAGCCCCAGTGCAGACGCAATCTGCATTGCAAGTGCCGGATGTGAGTTGCCGCAGAAAATCTTGATGTTTTTGCCATGAGAAATCATTTGTGTTGTACCCCCTGTGTATGCAGTTCCATTTTATTTTTATTATTTCTTTTCTTCAGCCATTCGTGCACGGCGCTTGTCATTCCAGCCCTCCAATGTGCTCTGACGGGAACGCCCGACAGCCAATGCACCGTCCGGTACATCTTTGGTCACTGTTGTGCCCGCCGCTGTAAATACGCGGTCACCCAGCTTCACCGGTGCAATCAAATTGGTATTGCAGCCAAGGAAGCAGTCATCACCAATGTCCGTATGGAATTTATTGTATCCGTCATAATTGACCACAACGGTACCGCAGCCAAAGTTCACACGTTCACCCACGGTTGCATCTCCTACATATGTCAAATGCGCAACCTTGGTTCCATTTCCGATTTCAGCCTTTTTCAGCTCTACAAAGTCACCAACGCGTGTATTGTCTCCAACCTTGCAGCCCGGGCGTACATAAGCAAATGGTCCTACGGTTGCACCCGACCCAATCGTACTCTCGTAGATCTGGGAGGAATTTACCGAAGTGCGATCCCCAATCTCTGCCTGCTCAAGCAGTGTATTGGGGCCAATCACAGCACCGCTGCCAATCGTGCAGCCCGCTCGAATGATGGTTCCCGAAAGGATCACCGTACCTGCACCAATCTTTGCGTCTGGTGCAATATATACGCTATCTGGTGCAAAAATCTGTACACCCGCAGCGATATGTCCCATATTGATCCTTGTACATAGATGCTTTTGTGCTTCAAATGCAGATAATCCGTCTGTTACAACTGTGACAGGCGGGATCTGCACGACCTCTACCGTGCAGCCTTCCTGCAAAGCGACATTGACTGCTGCAACGAGATCACCCTCTGCAAGCATTTGCGCCGCTTTTTTCTGTGCGCACACAACCGGCGGCGTATCCGATGCAAGGCATAAAATGCGGTCATCTGCCCCGCGAGCAGGCATCGTCTGCGCAAAAACCGTGAAATCCGCACCAATCGCCTGATGGTTTTGAATAAGACGTGAGTACGCTGCCGCAGTCAGTTCCGGACACGGCGCACCAAGCAGCAAAACGGTATCTTCCGCTGTCTCCATCGTACCCATGCAAAGTCCTGCCTGTGTCAGTGCATCTTCCACCCATGCGCCCGCATGCTGAAACAACACTGGAATCTCATAGGTCTCACGCGCGCCGCGCAAGATTGTTGTAATTTGGCTCATGAAATTAGTCCTTTCAATTTCCGTGTTTGGGAAAAAATTTCCCCATACAATCTATATACAATTATACTATATCATAAGCAGGATTTCACTGTCAAATTAAGAGAATTTGCAGGTTATTTTATAGATGCTTTGTGTTCTTTACCGATTCTCCTGCCGCCTCTCACCGTCATCTGCAAAAGTCTGTCCTGTTTTTCTATCTTTTTCCACTTGGTTCGTGCGCTTGCGCGAACTGTCCGGACAGGATATAATAGAAAGGCACAATTACACAGCATAGGCTGTTTATCTTTTCTGGAGGTCTCCATGAGCCTTGTCTCTCTTTTAATGCCGGAAGGCGAATTTCGTGTGATTCGCTGTGATACGGCAGATAAACTCATTCAGTGCGGAGACGGTGACGCCGCACTGCTCTATCTATATATCATGCGCAAGGGCACAGATTTCAATGAACAGCACGCAATGCGTGACCTGCATTTGTCCAAGACACGCTATGAGCGTGCTGCCTTTACGCTTACAAACCTGTCCATCACCCAGTCTCCCACCGCTGCCGAGCTTACCCCTGCACCTGCTCCGCGCTACACGGCAGCAGAGCTGCGAGATGCACGGGGCGGAGATCATAAATTTCAAGCAATTTGTGATACTGCCGAAGGGATCTTGAACCGTCCACTGAGTGATTCCCTTTTGCGCACACTCTATACCGTATATGACCATATCCGGCTGCCAGCTGAGGTCATTATCGAACTGCTCAGTTATCTAAAGCGCGACAGGGGCACCGTGCGCGGACGCGATATAGAGCGTGAAGCCTGTGTATGGTCCGACAAGGGAATCCTGACAGCCGCAGATGCACAGCGCTATCTTGCCACATTTGACGCTGAGCAGCCTCTGCGGGACGCACTCTATCAGGTATTCGGTATTGTCGGAAGAAAACCGACCGCCGCAGAAGCCACCATCATCGCACTCTGTCTGGAAAAGGGCTTCCCTCCTGATGCGGTCGAGCTTGCACTTACACGCATGAAAAGGCAAATTGGATCATTTTCTGCAAGCTATCTGCGCAAGATGCTGACAGCTTGGGATAAGCGCGGCGTACACACAGTTTCTGAAATCACTGCGCTTGAGCCCGAAATCTCAGAGCAAAAACAATCCGGCACTGTCACACGTCCCCCGTTCGGCACAGCCGCTGCATCAGCCTCAACACAGGCGGACGAAAACGCACCGCTTGCAGATTGGGAAAAGGAATGGGTCGAGAACGTAAAACGCCGCCGCGCACAACAATCGGAGGACTAATCTATGCGTTTTAACCGTGAAATTTTATCTGCTGTACTGCGAGATATGGATACAGAAAGCAACGCACGTGCTGCGTTATTTTCCGCACGCCGCAAGGAAATCTATGCAAAAATCCCCCGCATCTGCGAAATTGACCGTCTGCTTTCCAATACAGCAGCTGCCATTTTGCGCACCGCCCTGCAAAACGGTACAGACCCGACCGAAGCCATCGAGCAGCTTCGGCAAAAAAATCTAAAACTTCAGGAGGAACGACGGGATTTACTGCTGCAATTTCATTATCCGGCAAGCTATTTAGATGAAACGCCTATCTGTTCCCGATGCAGTGACACCGGATATATCGGAACACAGCCCTGTGAATGTCTCAAAAGACGTTATACTACCCGATTGACTGCCGAGCTTTCTACCATTCTGCCCATCAGAGAACAAAATTTTGAACATTTTCAAATGGAGTATTATCCTGCGGTTCCTGACTCCAGACTGGGGATTTCTCCGCGCGAAAATATGGAATTCAACCGCGATACCTGCTATAAATATGCAGTTGATTTTTCACTCCAGTCACCCAATCTTCTGCTATACGGCTCGACCGGACTCGGAAAAACCTTTCTCTCCTCCTGTATTGCCAAGATTGTTTCTGAGCACGGTTTTTCGGTTGCCTATGATACCTCGATTCGAATTTTCAGCACCTATGAAAGTGTAAAATTCAGCAGCGCAGATGCTGCCGAAGCGGCACGCCGAATCCGCAAATACGAAAAGTGTGATCTGCTCATTATTGACGATCTCGGCACGGAAATGTTGACCGCCTTTACAATATCCACACTTTATGGTCTTTTGGAAGAACGCCTGATGCGCCATGGCCCCATGATTATCAACACCAATCTTCTTCCGGCTTCATTCGAAAAGCGCTACTCCCCCGCGATCGCTTCCCGCCTGAACGGTGAATTTATACCGCTTCGCTTCACCGGAGAGGATATCCGCACCATAAAACGCCGGAAAGAGCAGGCTTCCTTGTAAAAAACTATTCATATTTCCAAAAAAGGGATACAAAAGGTTCACATGTCGTTCAAATTCTGTTCACACACCTTATGCGGTATCGGGGTATACTAAATACATCAGAAAGGAACACCGCAACTTCTTTCTGGTAAAGAAATGCCATCATTCTTTCAAATGTTTCTTTATCCCCTACTTTTTAACCCCCTTTATTTTGTGAGACACGAAGAAAGCCCGCTTTTTGCGGGCTTTCTTCATTTTATACCCGAATCGGTCAAATTTATACACGATATCTGGAAAGTCCTCTTTCTTTTATGATATAATATTTTTACAGATTGTATCATGTCTATCACAACACCAAAGGAGACTCTTTCTCATGCTCAGGTTTTTACATATGGCCGATCTGCGCCTCGGCGCAGATTTTAATATGCTCCCCGTGGATAAAGCGGAAAAAGCACAATCCTACCAATTTGCTGCGCTTGAACATGCTGTTCGTGTTGCCGTGCAGGAACAGGTAGATTGTATTTTGATTGCAGGTGATTTATTTGACTCTCCGACACCTGCATCTGCACTGTTTTCACGCACCATGTCTCTGCTCGCACAAGCCCCTTGTCCAGTGTTTATTTCCCCCGGCAGCCATGATTTCCTAACAGCGCAAAGTCCGTATCAAACCAGTGTGCTTCCACAGAATGTTTACGTATTTACCGGTTCTTCTCTGGAATCTGTCCATTTAGATGACAATACAACTGTTTGGGGCGCAGGTTTTCATGCGCCCAACGCAAAAATCCCCTTGTCCCATGCAGATTTTTCACACTCCATTAACCTTTGTGTACTGCACAGTGATTTGCAATCCGAAGATGGGTGCAATTTTTACACAACAGATGCACTTGCAAAAAGCGGCTTTTCATATTTCGCAGCCGGACACAACCATACAGCAAGCGGTCTGCGTCAGGCAGGCGGTACCGTATTCTGCTGTTCTGGCGGTATGGCAGCGCTTTCCAGTGAAGAAACGGGGCCAAAGGGCTTTTTACTTATCCAAATCGGAAATACCGTTAAGGCGCAGTTTATCGAATCCAAAGCCGTACAGTTTGCACGCATTGAAATCGATTTAACGCCAATTCCCTCTGATGTCGGCTTACAAAAGGTTCTTATTGAACGAATCCCCAAAAAACATGACAGCATGTGCGCAACCCTCATACTCACGGGTGAACGTATTTATGACCCCAATCTGCCTGCCTTACGGCGGGTATTGGAGCAGGTCTTTCTCAGCTGTACAGTTTCTGATGAAACCATTCCCAAAAAACCATTGTGGCGGTATCTCCAGCAAGACGATGTCCGCGGGGCAGTCAGCCGGCGCTATCGGGATCTCATAGAAGCAGCCTCCTCCCCCAAAGAAAAAGAAGCACTTACCCTTGCATTACGCTATGCGCTTGCTGCATTTGATGAAGATTCCAGACCCATGCTGGCATAAGTGCATATATATCCGTAAAATTTTGATTCTATTTAGTCTCTGCACGCCAAAGTGAAAATAACAGCGCAACTTTTTCGATAGATTGAGCAGCACCAATTGCAATTCGGTGCTGCTCATTTTTATGCCCGTCCCTCATTTCTGACATTTCCAAAATCATCTCTTGACTGTACAGTAACTGTACATTATATAATAACTCCAGACAACAGATGCCGCAAGAAAGGAAGATTTTTATGGAAATTACATTTGCAAAAGAAAATCAATGGACACAAATCAAGGAAATTTATCTGGAAGCTTTTCCCAAGCGTGAAAGAAAACCATATTTTGCGCTGCGCCATTCGGTCAAAAAGAAAAAAGCATTGGTTATGGCTGCCGCGGAAGGCAATCAGGTTTTCGGTTTTACGGTTCTGATCCCATACCGAGATATGGTCATGGTGGACTATCTTGCAGTATCCTCTCAGATTCGCAGTCAAGGCACCGGAAGCTATCTCATCGAAAATGTCTGCAAGCACTTTGCCGATAAAAAAATCGTTCTTCTCATCGAGCGCCCACATGATACAGCAGAAAATCAGCCTCAGCGCCTTGCACGCCGAAGATTCTACTTAAAAAACGGCTTTACCTCCGCTAATCTCTTTATAACCGGAGTGAGCGGCGATATGGAAATTATGAACCGCGGCGGTATGGTTTCTGGCACAGACTATATGGAATTACAACAATACGCCCTTGGAACTCTGTTTTTCAAATTGTCTAAAATTAAAATGATAGACAAAACCTGCGAATAGGCAAACGGACTGTGATTTGAAAGAAGCCAGCAGGCATGAGGAGCTGATGCAAAAGGGCAGGAAGTATGCAGTTCTTTATATGAGCCAGTTTACGTGATTGGAGCTGACTTATCTGCTGCAAGCAAACGCCGACATCAAGATTGAACATTCTACAACGGTTCCTATCCAAATCAGAAAGGAAAATATGAGTTATGAAAAAAATTATGATTGGAATTGGTATTTTTGTACTGATTGCAGGTATCCTGCTTCTCATATTCGGCAAACGGCTGAGAAGTATGTATGTATCCCTGAACAGCTTTCGGAACAAGAATTTGGCGTATACCTTTCAGCATACTCCAGAAATACAGCCTGTCAAGCGCATCAAAAGAGGAGACGGTGACATATTTTGTTTTGAAATGGGAGAAACAATGCAATTGCCAGAACAGTTTTCCTTTCAAGGGCAGACATATTCCGTCGAGCAGTTTTTAACCGATACAAAAACCACAGCACTCCTTATCATTCAAGACGATACAATCAGATATGAAAAATACTATATGGGCGGGAGCGAAAACACTCTGTTCGTCTCCAACTCTATCGGAAAATCCTTTGTCTCTGCTCTATTTGGCATTGCGCTTTCTGAGGGGGCCATCACAAGTGTCTATGACCCGCTCGGAACATATATTCCCACGTTTCGCGGAACAGCACTTGAGAATATTCCGCTCAAGGCATGTCTGCAAATGGCATCTGGCATAGATTTTGATGAAGAAAACGACATGAGTCTGTTTTCTTTGAAAACGCTGCTTGGAATTCCGGCAATTCGGGCAATCGCAAAGTACGGCGTACAGGAAAAGCCTTTCACACGCCGCCGATATCAGAGTATCAATACCGAAATCTTAGGAGAAGTCATCGTGCAGGCAACCGGAAAAAGTCTGGCAGCATATATGGAAGAAAAATTATGGACACAGATTGGTGTACAGCACGACGCATATTGGACGCTAAACAATGATAAAGAACTGGCGATGGGCGGACTTAGCATTTCTCTGCGAGATTATGCACGATTTGCCAGACTTTATCTGCATAACGGCAGATACAACGGAAAACAAATCCTGCCCGCACAATGGGTAAAGGATAGCCTCGATGCCAGCGCCCCTTACGCCAAGTCCCACGCAAATGGAATCCCTTATGACGCATTGGGCTATGGATATCAGTGGTGGATTCCGGCTGGCAGCGAGCAGGAATTTGCAGCGATTGGGGTATATGGTCAATGGATTTATGGAAACCCATCAAATCATACCATCATTGTAAAGCTCAGCGCAGACCCCAACTTTGTAGCGCCATTATACGATGAGAAGAACATAGCCTTTTTACAGAAACTTGCACATAGTATTCCCTCATAAGGTCTGATATCCATGTTTTTTCTGAATATCATAAAATGCGGCAGAGATGTATTCTTCTGCCGCATTTTATGTGAACCTGTATGCACCATCTTCTTTCATTAGAAACCATATCTTTAACCTATAACAATATTTTCGAAACATACAGGAAAATTAACAAGACCCAACAGAGTTGACGGAAACATATGTACTACCATCTGCACCGATTGTCTTTACTGTAAAAAGAATCTGCCAATATGAACTGCCCCAACTGAAAATAGCGCTATACACAGGCACTTCCCACATCGTTGATACTTCCACAGAAATCTTTCCTTTAATTTTTCAAAAATATCATGTCCTCTATTATTGACTAAAATAAATACTCGCTCTGACTTCTTCCAGCATTTTTTAAATTTCTGTCTGTATACTCCAAAAAGTCATCATGGACACGAGCAATCGCTGCCTCCGTTTTATATTCTGCGGCAGTTTTTTGTTTTCAACATATTTTCGTTCATAAGACACGCAGACGCTGCAAAAATTCGCGATTGTCGGTTTTCTCACAGATCTCATCAATACCGGAAGAAATAATCCATACCGCCATCTCACGGCGGGCACAGGTGACCAGCATATCAATAATCATGTCATGATACGCGGATTCCTGTCCAGCAAACGGGAAAAAACAGATCAGTAAGCGTGGATTGAGAAGATACCACTTATAATAGGAAAAACGAAGCCGCTCCGGCAGCGTCCACGCCGACAAAGGACGCAGCAGCATGTCCCGACTGAACCAATGCGACGCCTCCTGCAAAATCGTTTCAGTGACCCGTCGGCGCACGATGTGATGCCCTGCTTTGGGCAGCAGCCCGATGCACAGATTATCCAGCGCGGTCAAATCGTCAAACAACACCCCAGATGGGCGGTCAGGGCGCTCGATTTGGATACCGATGCGCGTACCGATCAGCCGCATCAGTTCTCTGTGTGCATATGCCTGCCCGTCCAGACGAAACACACCGCGCACCCAGCTCCGACCTCCCAGAAAACAATCCCGAAAATGGGAAACCGTGCTATAGTTTTCGTCTCGCAGCAGCGCGATTTCCCCGCCACGAATTTGAAATGTCAGCGGCTGCATTCCCTGAAAGGTTAGTTCCGCTGCATCTACCACAACCCGCTCACCACACAGAACTTCTGGGTCCTGTGCACCACTGCGGTGACGTTCCCAGCCAAGGATCTCAAATAAGCGTCCGTCATATTCATCAGGGTACAAGCGGTAGCAGGTACGGCGATCTCGAATCACATCGATCCGTCCGGCATACTGATAGAGGAACTCCTCGCTCATATCAAACAGCAGTACCGCTGTCCCCCGTTCCAGTAAAAGCTGCACACAACGCATCAGCCGATCCAGATCCCGATGGCGCAGGATTTCCGTAAACCGGTCAAGCACCAACAGCTCCATGCCACAGAACCACGCGCGGAACACTGCAAGCCGGTAATAATCCAGCAGAGAAAGCTCAGTTAGCCTTGCCTGCCACTGGATATGCAGTCCCATCTGCTGCTGCATCTGTATAGTTTCCGGCGCACGCAGCCTCGCCTCTGCCTGCCGTCGCTTCCGCCAAGGAAGCGGTTTGCCAAGCGCGGTTACAAAATCCCACGCAGTCAACTCTCGGGAGACAAAGCGTGCCCGATCCACAACCATGCAGTGCTGTTCAATCCAGTGCGCCATCTCGATCGAACCAGTACGCTGCCCGCATACAAATACCCGTCCGCCGGTCACATGAGAAACTCCCTTGAAAATATCCAGATATGCAGTACCCGACGTAAGATGCTCATCTACGTAAACACCGATGCACTCGCCGCGCGAAATCGACAGTTCGAAGCGGCAGTCACTGCCATTATTTTGAAAACGACCGTACTCCACCCGAATAAGTTCTTCTTTCATATCCCGTCACTCCTCATATGTCAGCAGCGGCAGAGTAACACAGCATTCCGTACCGACTCCCTCCGCACTGAAAATATGCAGACCGTAATCCTCCCCAAACATCAGGCGGATACGGCTGTTGACATTGCGCAGCGCGATGCCGCCGCACGAGTGCAGCGGTGCCATGCCGGTCTCACCGGAAAACTGTGCGTTCAACTGTGCAACCTGCTCTTCTGGAATTCCCATACCATTGTCTCGCACACGCAGAAACAAGGTGCGATCGCTGTTTTCCACAATGACCTGCACCGTGCCCTGTCCGATTTGTCCTTCCAACCCATGCGTCACCGCATTTTCGACCAGCGGCTGCAAAATCAGCTTGGGCATTCGTGCCTCGAGCAGTTCCTCGTTTTCCATTTGCAGTTCCATATCCAGCTTATCGCCGAACCGACAGCGCTGAATGGTAAAATAGTTTTCCGCATTGTCCAATTCATCGGAAAAGGTCACATATTCCTGTACATTGGAGATCGTATAGCGAAAAAAAGTTGCCAGTGCCTCAGTCGTTTCAGCAATCTCCTCCTGATCTGCCAGCAATGCGTCCGCTCGAATGGCTTCAAGCGCATTATACAAAAAATGTGGATTGATCTGGTTTTGCAGCGCTAAATATTCCGCCTGCTTTTGCTGCAGGCGGGTAATCTCCTCCCCGTGCAGACGCTCTTCCAAATCAGCAAAAAACGCCTGCAGCTCGGGCTGCGTTCTCCAGTCCGCCCGCAGAACCGTCTCCAGCTTTTTATCACTGCGGTAGCGGCGTATCAGCCGCCGCAGCTTCCAGCAGGTTTTCAGCCACATGGTACACCACCTACCTATACAGCTTTTTATAGTCCGAAGGGCTTACCCCCGTGGTTTTTTTGAACAGTCGTGAAAAATATTTCAAATCTCGGTAACCGACCTGCTCCGCTACGTCCTGCACGGAAAGCGCATCACAGCACAATAGTTCCTTGGATTTATTGATGCGCAGTTCGGTCAGATAATCCATAAAATTCTGTCCGGTTTCTTTTTTGAACAGTGCGGAAAAATAGGTAGCGTTAAAGCCCACCGCGCTGCTCACATCTTCCAAGCGCAGTGCTTCCTGATAATGCTGCTGCATATACCGCTTGGCTTCCATGATCGGCCGTGTCTCCCGTGCAGAAATCTCCTTCCCGAGCCGTCCAATCTGCTCCTTAATACTCTGCTGCAACAGACGAAAAATTTCCTGTGCATTGCTGCATTTCCAAAATTTTTCCTCCATCATAGACGCAAAGTGTTCATCTACCTGCCCGTTTTGCTGCATTCCGTAAATACTAGCCTCCAACACTTGCCGGAACCAATCCTCCAGCATCTGCCCAGTCAGTGGCTGCCGATGCGAAATGTAAGAATAACTGTTCTCCAGCTCCTGTACATACCGGCTCATATCCAGATATTCCGCTGCTTCCTGAAACCGTTTTTTCTGTACTGTATCCATGTAATAGTGCTCCGTGCAGACCAGTTCTTCAATCTCCGCATCGCGCCATGGCTGTACATGGCACAGCCGGTCGCGACACAGCCACAGCGCCTCCCGCATGGAAAACGCCAGTTCCTCCGCGCAGTGCCTGCGGCTGCCAAGGCAGACCGTGCAGCGAATGTCCCAAAACAGGTCGCGCTGCTTTTCGATCTCTTTACGAATCTTGGTAAAGCACCGTTTGACCTCCACCGCACGGTATTCCTGTATATACAGCACCACCGCGATCCCCTCTTTCTGCTCAGCGATCGCACATCTATCCGCAATCTGCACCGCCTCACGCCGAACAATCTCAAGCGCATGGCGCATCATAATTCGGTAGCCATCTTGATACTGCCCCGCGCTGGAAATGTCTGGCTTGACCAACGCAGCAAGCCATGTTCCTCGGTCTGTCTGCCAATCATATTCCGCACGCAACTGTGCCGCAGATAGAAACGGCTGCTGTTGTTCTGCTGCATTTCGCAGCTTGGAAAGCAGACGTTCCTGCCGCTGTTCGTCGCTTTTTTGCAGCCGGAACTCTAGCGCGGCCCGTTCCCCAAGCTTATCCTTCACGCGCAGCAGAATATTGATCATTTCCTCCTCCTTAATCGGTTTGAGCAAATAATCCTCCACACCATATTTAAGCGCCTGCTGCGCATATTCAAACTGACGGTATCCGCTGATCACGATACAGTGCAGCGCAGGCTGGATCTCCTTCGCCCGTCGAATCAAATCAATCCCGTCACAGCCGGGCATACGGATATCCGTGATAAGCAGCTGGGGCTGCAGCTCCTGCACCATCTCCAGCGCCCGCAGGCCATCATTTGCCGTGCCGACGATCTCATAGCCCAATTTGTCCCAGTCAATCAGCTTACGCATCAGCAGAATGATTTTATTTTCGTCATCTGCTAAAACGACCTTTACCATATCTTATCCCTCCGGCGACTGTCATATCGAATAAAGAAAAGGGAAAACGTCACCGTTTTCCCTTTTCTTCTACTTATGATAACACATTTCAGATAGTTTGCCAACCGGTTGCCGCAGTAGCAACCGAATCAAGTCACTCGTAATCCGCCAGATTGTTTGCATCAATCCATGTATTGTCGGTAATGATCTCGGTGGTTTCAAGCGTACCGCCGTCGAGCAGTGTTACCGCTGCTTCGACACCATTGGCAGCCATATCTGCACCGTTCTGAGAAACTGTACCGGTGATACGGCCGTCCTTGATGGCTTCAAATCCGTCCGGCGTGCCGTCAACGCCTGCGATCACGATGCCGCTGTTCGCGCCGGCTGCATTGCCCGCGCCAACCGCCATGCCGTCGTTCTGGCAAACGATTGCGTCCAGATCATATGCAGAGAGCCAGCTCTCCACAGTAGCCTGCGCCTGTGCCGTATCCCACTGGCAGTCTGCCGGAGCAACAACCTGCTTGATATCAGGGTAGTTCTTGAGCACGTTCTCATATCCTTCCATACGCTGCAGACCGCCTGCATCGCCGGACGGACCGGTCAAAATGGCGATGTTGCCCTTACCGCCAATCAGGTCAGCAACCTGCTGCATCTCGGTTTCGCCAGCCTTGACATTGTTGCCGTAAGAAACCGCGGAAATGCCGCAGTCCTGCCAATCCGTGCAGGCGGATACGATATTGATCATTACAACGCCAGCGTCAGCTGCGCTCTTAGCCGCGTCACGCAGACCGTCCGGATCAACAGGCTCAAACAGGATCGCCTCATATCCTTCGGATACGCACTGCTCGATCTGCGAAATCTGAGTTGCCGCATCTTGATCTGCACTCAAAACAGTCAGTTCCACACCCAGTTCCTTTGCCTTGGCTTCTGCCGCCTCGGCGATTGCGATCTGGAATGCATTGGTTTGGTGCTGGGCAATCAGTGCAATCTTGTGCGCGCCGCCTGCTGCCGCGTCGTCACTGCCAGATGCAGTGTTTCCCTCATCTGCTGGCTTGCTGCCGCATGCTGTCATGGTCAGTGCCATCGCGCCAGCCATTAACATCGCCAAAACTCTTTTCTTGCTCATCGTTTTCTTCCTCCTTAAAGAAGCGTTCTATGTCATGGCGAACAGCTGGAAACAGCCATTCTCCCGTAACACCGTAACAAAGCTGCTGTTTAGTCCTTTTTGCGCTTGCCCTTAACGTCGATCAGAACGGCCAGCACGATGATTGCGCCCTTAACGATCCTCTGCCAATGAGACGATACGCCCATAATATCCAAGCCGTTGGCGATAACCGTAATCAGCAGGCAGCCGACCACAACACCCCACGGCTTGCCAACACCGCCCGACATGGAAACACCGCCGACTACGCATGCCGTGATCGCGTCCATCTCATAGCTTTCCGCCGCGGTCGGTTGTCCGATTGTGACGCGCGAGGTCATCAGAAATCCACACAGACCAGCCAGCAGACCTGCAATCGCAAAAGTGGAAATCCGAATCCACGTGGTGTTGATGCCGGAAACGCGCGCCGCCTGCAAATTGCCGCCGCAGGCATAGACTCGACGACCATAAACGGTTTTCGCCAGCACAAACGAGCAGATTGCAATGACTATGACCAAAAATACCGCAAGCATCGGCACACCAAAGAACGACTGTGCGGCGACCGCGCGATATTCCTGACTGATGCCGGTAACCGGCTTGCCATTACACAGCAGCAGCGCAAGACCGCGCACCGCGGTCATAGTGCCGAGCGTCATGATGAACGGTGGAAGGTCACCAATCGATACACCCACACCGTTGATCACACCAACTGCCAGACCACACAGCATGGCAGCGGTCAACGGCACAATCAGCGGGTATTGCCCCTGTCCCAGCAGTGCGGCGACAATGCCGGTAAACGCCACCGTAGAGCCGACTGACATATCAAAACCGCCCGCAATGATGACGAACATCATACCGAAAGACAAAATGCCATTGATAGATGCCTGCTTGAGAATATTGACAAGGTTGCTCGGCTGAATGAAGCTTGGCTTCAAACAAGTCAGCACAATCACCAGCGTGATAAAAATCACGAAAATGAAGTATTCGCTGATCAGTGATTTTACACTTCTCTTCTGTTTCATATGTACCCCTTTCCTTTATACCTCGATCGCAGAGGCCAGCGTCATGATGCGCTCCTGCGTAAATTCATTCCGTGCGACCTCACCAGAGAGATTTCCCTCGCACATGACCATAATGCGGTCACACACGCCCATCAACTCTGGGATCTCGGACGAGATCATCACAACCGCCTTGCCCTGCTGCACCAGCTTGCCAAGCAGCAGGTAAATATCCCGCTTGGCGCCGACATCGATGCCGCGTGTCGGCTCGTCCAGAATAATGATATCCGGATCGTTCAGCAGCCACTTGGCGATCACGACCTTCTGTTGGTTGCCGCCGGACAAATTGCCGACAATCTGATCGCCGGAAGGCGTTTTGATATTCAGCTTTTCGATATATTCCTGCGACGCACTGCGCGCCTTACTCTTGTTGTAAAGACCATGTTTCAGCAGCTTTTCAATGGCCACCATGGCGATATTATCATTGACGCTACCGCTCAGATTCAGTCCAGTGATCTTGCGATCCTCGGTGACGAGCGCAACACCCTCCTTGATGATGTCCTTAGGCGCATGCACTTGTACCTTCCTGCCCTTGACAAAGATTTCTCCCTTGGACAGCTTATGCATGCCAAAGATGCCTTCGACCAATTCGCTGCGCCCCGCGCCGACCAGTCCGGCAATCCCAAGGATCTCACCCTTGCGAACTGAAAAGCTCACGTCCTTAACCTTGTTATCTTCACGCACGATATTCTTCGCCTCAAACACCACATCACTAATCTCGGCTTCGAGTTTGGGGAACACGTCGGTGATCTCTCTGCCGACCATCATCTTGATCAGCTGCGCCTCGTCCATGTCTTTGGTATCGCCCGAGCCGATGTACTGTCCGTCCCGATAGACACTGACGCGATCACAAATCGAAAAAATCTCATCCATGCGGTGCGAGATGTAGATCACTGCTACCCCCTGCGCCGTCAGCCGCCGGATATGACCAAACAGCAGCTCGACCTCACGATCGGTGATGGCGGCTGTTGGTTCGTCCATGATGATGACCTTCGCATTCAGCGAAATCGCCTTAATAATCTCGATTAACTGACACTGGGCAACGGTCAAGCTGCGCAGCCGCGCTTTGGGCGAGACATGCAGACCACATTCTGCAATCAGGCGCTGCGCCTCCTGTATCTCTGCTTTGGTATCCACCATTCCATTTTTCTTCAGTTCGCGTCCAACGAAGATATTTTCAAATACGGTCATATCCAGAATCGGATTCAGCTCCTGATGGATCATTGCCACACCGCAATCCATCGCTTCTTTCGGACTGGCAGCCCGATAGGGCTTGCCGTCAAACAAAATCTCGCCGCCCTCATCTCTGGTATAGATTCCCATTAAAATCTTCATCAGGGTGGACTTGCCCGCGCCGTTTTCTCCCATCAGCGCATGAACTTCGCCATGTCTGACCTTCAGCTGCACATTGTCAAGCGCTTTGACACCCGAAAAGGTTTTGCTGATATCCTTCATTTCCAGCACATACTCCATGTCTTGCTTCCCTCCTTGCACTTACTTCTTTACGATTATTTTAGCAAAGTCCAACCAGTTCAAAAAGGGTTTTTCTTTACATCAAGGGGGACAAATTCAAGATGTTTGACAAAAAACGTCATTTCTATCAAACGATACTTAATATATTTGTATATATTGTCCATATCTCGGCATACATATATACTCACACACATATTTTTCCATCTAAAGCCGCCCATTCCACTTAACTATTGTGCGCTTTCCTGATTCATAATAGAAACAAAAACAGGCAGCGCAATGTCTGCCATTGTGCTGCCTGTCTCAGTTTACTTTGCTGCTTCCAGCATATTTTCAATCAAAATGCCATATCCTCTTGTCGGGTCGTTGACTAAAACATGGGTAACAGCTCCAACCAATTTGCCATTCTGGATAATTGGGCTGCCGCTCATTCCCTGAACAATACCGCCTGTCTTTTCTAACAGCACAGGGTCTGTTACATGCAGCATCATGACGCCGTCCTCTCTGCCGACCTTTGTGATTTCTGCCTGATAGTGCTGCACGGTCTTTCCCTCTACGTTCGACCAAATCTCGCAGGCACCTGTCTTTATTTCATCGGCTTTTGCAAGCGGCATTTTTTGACAGTTTTTATAATACCTGTCATCGGTCAGTACGCCAAAAATACCGGTATCCGTATTTTTTTCAACCGTACCCATATCCTCTTGCAGATTAAATTCACCCTGCAATGCCCCGGGCTCACCTGCCTGACCGCGGTGCACATTTGCAACCGATGCCTCCATCAAGCTACCATCTGCCAATGGCACCAGCACACCGCTTTCTCCGTCACAAATTCCATGTCCCAAAGAGCCATAGGTCCCTGTATCCGGATCCACATAGGTGATGGTGCCGATTCCCGCCATTCCATCACGAATCATAACTCCCAACCGATATTTTCCAGTGGTATCCTGCACAGGTGTAATTTTGCATGCTATGGTCTCGTTGTTTCTCCGAACCTGCAGCGAGATCGGCTGTCCCTCAGATGCTGCCACTTGCTCTTGCAGTCCATCATTGGTATTGACCGGTTTTTCATTCACTGTCAAGATAATGTCACCCGCCTGTAATCCCGCGTTCTTTGCCGGACTGACCTGTCCGACCGAAGTGGTCACGGGATCTACTGACGCGATCATGACGCCATCGGCATGCAGCTTAATTCCTGCTGCACGTCCAACCGGCACCAGAGCGTCCACCGCGAGAGCAGAGCCAAAGGACAGTGTGAGTGCCAATACCGCTGCACCCAATCGTGCAGCCCATCGTTTGCGTATTCGCATATTGCGTCCACCTCCTCGCTGTCTAGTATGCCGCATCTCAAGCAAATTACAGCTGCCCAATGCTGGCAGCGCGGGAACAGACAGCAGACCGAGGTAGATTTTATGGATATAAATTGGCATGCCTTCCCAATCGAGGAAATTTGTATCATTTCCTATATTTTTGACAATTAAAATTTTTGAAAAATATAGAATAAAGCGCCATTTATAAAAAGCGCCTATCCCGAAAGATAGACGCCTTTTCTGTCAAGCCAATACGTCAATGATGTGATTTGACGGGGGTGGTACAGCAGCAGCCATACTCTCAATAAGCTGCATTGCGTTTGCCTGTTCCTGATCCATTGTCTTTTTCATCAGGGAAATGCTCATTGCATTCTGTAAGCTTGCCTGACTCATATTGATGCTCATAGCAGCAACCGAAGATTCAATACCCATAAAATCAACTCCTTTGTAGGATTATCGACCAAGCTTTATCAAATCAAAAGTATTGTTCAAAAAATTTCAGCCATTTTTTGAAAAAAGCACCTTGAGAAAACCAAGGTGCTTTATTGTCTTACGCCTTACCGTTGCAGCCTAGAACGTTGATCAGCTTATGTGTAACCATGTCCTTAACAGCCTGACGAGCCGGCTTCAGGTACTGGCGCGGATCAAAGTCTGCCGGATGCTCTGCAAAGTGCTCACGAATTGCAGCAGTGATTGCCAGACGGATATCAGAGTCGATATTGATCTTACAAACAGCGCTCTTTGCAGCCTCACGCAGCATCTCCTCCGGAATACCAATTGCGTCCGGCATAGCGCCGCCGTACTGGTTTACCTTTGCAACAAAGTCCTGCGGAACAGAAGAGGAACCGTGCAGAACGATCGGGAACTCAGGCAGACGCTTGGAAACATCTTCCAGAATGTCAAAGCGTAGCTGCGGCTTCTGACCCGGCTTAAACTTGTAAGCACCATGGGAAGTACCGATTGCAATTGCCAGAGAGTCCACACCAGTTCTCTCAACGAAATCCTGAACCTGTGCCGGATCGGTGTACTGATGATCGGCAGCAACAACGTCGTCCTCAACGCCAGCCAGCTGACCCAGCTCACCTTCTACGGTAACGCCATGTGCATGTGCGTACTCAACAACCTGCTTTGCAATTCTTACGTTGTCCTCATAAGGCATTGCAGAGCCGTCGAACATAACGGAGGTGAAGCCACCGTCGATACAGGACTTACAGATCTCAAAATCAGAACCATGGTCCAGATGCAGAGCGATCGGGATATCTGGGCACTCCTTAACAGCAGCTTCTACCATCTTTACAAGGTAAGTATGGTTTGCATATGCACGTGCACCCTTGGATACCTGAAGAATAACCGGAGCCTTCTGCTCCTGACAAGCCTCAGTAATACCCTGAACAATTTCCATGTTGTTTACATTGAAAGCACCGACTGCATAACCGCCATGATATGCCTTCTTAAACATCTCTGTTGTACTAACTAATGGCATTTTGATTACTTCCTTTCACAAATCTATTTTAGCTTCGTCGAACCAAAATATTCTATAAATATTCTACCAGTAAACCCTGTTAAAATCAAGTCCCATGTTTCCCAAATCCTTTCTTTGTCGATTAGATGAATTTTAGATGGAAAAGAAATTGATTTTTGGCAGACAATATGATATGATTTTTTTGTAACAAAATACCTGTCAAAGGTTATTTTCAACATTTAGGAGGTTTTTTCTAATGAGTGAACTGAAGGGCGCTTGCATCATCGGTCAGTCCGGTGGACCTACTTCTGTCATCAACACATCTGTTCTGGGCGCAATCGAGACCGCTCTCGACTGCCCATCTATTACCCGCGTTCTGGGTGCTGCACACGGTATCCGCGGCGTTCTAGATGACCAGCTGCTCGATATTGACAAGGAAGACCGCGAGGAGCTGAAGCTGCTTCGCTACACCCCCTCTTCCGCACTTGGCTCCTGCCGCTATAAGCTTGCAGATCCTGATGTAGACGATACCGACTACAAGCGCATCTTGGAGATCTTCAAGAAGTATGACGTTCGTTATTTCTTCTACAACGGCGGCAACGACTCTATGGATACCTGCAATAAGATTTCCAAGTTCATGATGAAGTCCGGCTATGATTGCCGCGTCATGGGTATTCCGAAGACAATCGACAATGACCTGTTCGGCACCGACCACTGCCCGGGCTATGCTTCCGCTTCCAAATATATTGCTACTTCCTGTATGGAAATCTATCAGGACGCTCGCGTATATGATACCGGCATGGTTTGTATCGTTGAAATTATGGGTCGTCACGCTGGCTGGCTGACTGCTGCTGCCGGTCTTGCAACCGCTCAGGGCGCAGGTCCTGACCTCATTTACCTCCCAGAGACCGACTTTGACATGGACAAGTTCATGGCTGATGTCAAAAAGGTTTATACCGAAAAGGGTAACTGTCTGGTTGCTGTTTCCGAGGGTATCCACTATGCAGACGGTACTTTCGTTTCCGAGGCAAAGACCTCTGCAACCGACGGCTTTGGTCATGCACAGCTGGGCGGTCTTGCTGCTATGCTGGCAGACAAGGTAAAGAGCGAGCTCGGCGTCAAGGTTCGCGGCATTGAGCTGTCCCTGCTCCAGCGCTGTGCAGCACACTGCGCTTCCAAGACCGACGTAGACGAGTCCTATGCTTCCGGTAAGGCTGCTGTTGAAAACGCTGTTGCCGGCAAGACTGACTTTATGCCGGGCTTCAAGTGCACACGTGATGGCGGTTATAAGTGCGAAATCGAGCTGCTCCCGCTGTCTCAGGTTGCTAATACCGAAAAGAAGGTTCCGCGTGAGTGGATCAATGCAGAGGGCAATGGCGTAACACAGGCATATATCGATTATGCGATGCCGCTCATCGCTGGCGACAATGTTGGACCAAAGGAAAACGGTCTGCCGCGCTTTGCAAAGCTCAAGAAAATTAAGGCTGAGGCTTAATTGTTGTTAGAATGACAAAAACCCTGAAAGATGCGTCTTTCAGGGTTTTATTTTTGACACCAATGACCTGTGTTTTTTTGTCTTACAACGACTTTTCTAAATAGATCATATCCTGCAATTGGATACCATCTTCTATAATCTGATGGTCATAATTACGGGTGAAAAAACCAATTTCCCGTCCACACACCGTAAAGCCGCATGCCTTATAAAATCCCAGCTGTTTGGGGGATTCCCCCGTTCCCACCCGCATTGTATGAGCGGAGCGTTCCCGACACTTTTCACACAGTTCCATTAAAAATTGCTTTCCAATCCCCTTTCCCTGATAGGCAGGCGCAACCGCAAAATTTTTCAGTTCATAGATTTCCTGTGACTGCCGTACCAAAACTGCAATACCAATCACTTCCTCTCCCTCATACGCTGCATACATCGTGCCTCGCATCAAATAGCGATCGATCATACTCTCCTGCTCATCTGCAAGAAGCAGCAAGGGCAGAAAGCGTTTTTTATCTGTTGGAATCCACTTGAGCTGCATGAATAAACCTCCTGAAAAGAAAGGGCGTCCGCTGTGCGGACGCCCTAATCTGCTTTTATTTGCCCTGCAATGTCTTGGCAAAGCTGTCCTTCAAGGTTACGATTCGGTTGAATCGTCCTTCTTCCTTGTCCTTGATAAAGTAACCCATACGTACAAACTGCATTCGTGTACCCTCTGGAACTTCTGCAATAGACGGCTCCAGCTTACAGCCTGTCAACTGCTTGAGGGAATCCGGATTGAGGAAATCCAGATAATCCTTGCCCTCTGGCACATCACCCGTATTCTCCAATGTGAACAAATTCTCATAGAGATAGCACGATGCATCTATTGCATGCTTTGCAGAAACCCAATGAATGGTGCCCTTGACCTTGCGGCCATCTGCCGGCATGCCGTTGCCGGTTTCTAAATCCGCAGTACAGCGCAGTTCCACAACCTCACCATTGTCGTCTGTAATCACCTCATTGCACTTTACGATATATGCACCCATGAGACGCACCTCACCGTCCGGCTTGAGACGCTGGAACTTCGGAGGCGGCACCTGTGCAAAGTCGCTTTTCTCAATATACAATTCACGTGTAAACGGCACATCACGAGTACCCTCTGCCTCATTCCTTGGATTATTCGGAAGTGCAAAAACCTCCTCCTGATCCTCTGGATAGTTTGTAATAACCATCTTAATCGGCTCGGTCACGGCCATACGGCGAAGTGCCGTTTCGTTCAGCTCCTCGCGGATACAATGCTCCAACAGACGAATGTCCACGAGCGAGTTTGCCTTTGCAATCCCCGCACGACGCACAAAATCCAAAATCGAGGACGGCGTATAACCACGGCGGCGCAGACCGCACAAGGTTGGCATACGCGGGTCGTCCCAGCCCTCTACATGGTGCTCGAATACCAACTGGCGCAGATAGCGCTTAGACATCACTGTATTGGTTACATTGAGGCGTGCAAACTCGCGCTGCTTTGGGTGATGCGGCAGCGGGCAGTTATCAACAACCCACTCATACAGTGGGCGATGGTTCTCAAACTCAATCGAACACATGGAATGGGTAATGCCTTCCAGTGCATCTTGAATCGGATGCGCAAAATCATACAGCGGATAAATGCACCACGCATCGCCCTGACGATGATGGTGTGCACGCACAATACGATAAATTGCCGGATCACGCATGTTCATATTACGCGATTCCATATCGATTTTCGCACGCAGCGTCTTAGAACCATCAGGGAACTTCCCTGCACGCATATCCTCGAACAGCTGGAGATTCTCCTCCACGGAACGGTCCCGATAGGGGCTGTTCTTGCCCGGCTGCTTGAGTGTGCCGCGATACTCACGGATTTCGTCCTGTGTCAAGTCACACACATAGGCTTTGCCTGCCTTAATCAAAGACACTGCACATTCATAACAAGTTTCAAAATAGTCCGAACCATAGAAAATACCGCCATTTGGCATTTCACCAGTCAGCCACTGGATATCCTCCTGAATGGATTGTACATATTCATCATCTTCACGTACCGGATTGGTATCATCAAAGCGCAGGTTAAACTTTCCACCATACTTCTTTGCAATCGACCAGTTGATATAGATCGCCTTTGCCGAGCCAATATGCAGGTAACCATTTGGTTCGGGTGGGAAACGCGTGTGAATCTGTTCATGCAGACCCGCTGCAATATCTGCATCAATAATATCTGTTAAAAAATTTTTGACTTCTTCCATAACTTCAAAATAACCCCCTCTGGTTAAACTTTACAATGCTTACAGAACAGCTATGCAGCGATCCAATCGCGCCTCTACCTGCTCTTTGCCCATAATACGCATAACACTCTGCATATCAGGTGCATTTTGGCGGCCTGCAACTGCAACGCGCACCACCATGGATACATCTCCGACATGTCCCTTATACTGCTCCGGATTCTGCTTATACGCCTTGGTTTCTGCTGCAAACCCATGGGCTTGTGCAATATGTTTCATCTTTTCAAAGAAATCGTCCGGCGTGTCTTCCGCACAGAACTGGCTCTTAAACGCCTCCAGAATTTCTTTGGCATCTTGCTTTGTGACATGCTCCGGCATAGTATAATCCGGCGCAAACAACTCATCAAACAGAAAATCCATATAAGGCTTTACATCAGACCACAGCGCCAAATCCTTGCGCGGCTTTTTTCCTCCGCGTCCAATCTCTAAAAATGCGCGTGTCTTTTCCGGCTCACGCACAAAGAGTTTATGGAACTCCGCATCATTTTCCTGACTCCATGCACAAACCGCATCATAAACCTCCTGTGCAGACATGCGGGAAATGACATTTTTGGAAACATCTTTGAGCTTATCAATATCAAACAGCGCACCTGAACCGCTCATCTTCTTTGTCGAGAATGGGAAATCATTCATCGGCTTGTCCGGATTTGCACGGCGCCACTCCTCAAAGTTGGAGTTTAGGAGCGTCATCAGATATTCCAGCACAGAAGGCGCCGGATATCCCTGCTGCTTATAGAATGTGAGCGCAAGCTCTGGATCTTTACGCTTGGAAAGCTTACGCTTTGTTCCCGTTTCTTCGTCGATTTTCATCAGCTGTGCTGTATGCGCATACTTTGGCGCCTTCCAGCCCATTGCACGAAACAGCTGCAAATGTACAGGCAGGGTCGCAAGCCATTCCTCTCCGCGCACAACAACGGTTGTGCCCATCAAGTGGTCATCTACAACATGGGCAAAGTGGTAGGTTGGAATGCCGTCAGATTTCAAAATAACAACATCTTGGTCATTTTCAGTGACCTCCATCTTTCCCTTTACGAGATCGTCGTGCTTGATCTTATTCTCAATACTTCCCTCTGAGCGAAAACGAATGACATAGGGAGTGCCCTTGGAAAGCTCTGTCTCGATATCCTCCATTGGGCGGTCACGCCATACTGCATACTTGCCATAGTAGCCGAAATTCTCCTTGGCAGCCTCCTGCTTGTCACGCATGGCAGACAGTTCTTCTTCTGTTGCAAAGCATGGATATGCCATACCACGCTGCACCAAAGACTTGACGAAGGTTTGATAGATTTCCGCGCGCTGAGACTGTCGGTAAGGACCATATACCCCTGAGTCTCCTTCTAAGGTTGCACCCTCATCAAACGGCAGCCCAAAGGACGAAAATGCATCAATAATAGTCTGTACGCCGCCTTCAACCTCTCTCTTTTTATCCGTATCTTCAATACGCAGATAAAATACACCGCCCGACTGATGTGCCAGACGTTCATCTACCAGCGCACCATACAGATTTCCAAGGTGCATAAAACCGGTCGGACTGGGTCCCATACGCGTAACCTTTGCCCCCTCTGGCAATTCACGCGCCGGATACTGGATATCCTCCGGCTGCTTAGTGACCTGCGGGAACAGCTTCTCCGCCAACAAATTATAATCCATGGTATCGCTCCATCTCTGCAATTCAAAAATGATCTCTGCTGTCATTTGATACAGCTGAGATTTATTATCTTATATTCTACCATAAATATACCAGAAATTGCAAGGCACATACATTTGCTTTCCCTTCCGCATTTTTGACTTCCGGATTCTGCGACAATTTCACTATATATTGAGAAAAGTCTAAAAATATGATACAGTAAAACCAAGAGATAAAATTAGAATCGACCAATCAAAATAGAAACGATTTCTTGATTGCAAAAAAGATGTTTAGAACGATCAATCCGGCATTATAAGGTGCTATACATCAGCCAGAAAAACAAAAGGACAGGTGGGAAAAATGGAAAAAAATGAAAAACGATGGAGAAAGAAAACCTATAATCAGAAGTCTTGTTACACGAGGGCATACAAACTTTGCAAAGCAATCCGAGATGGAAAAGATGTGACAGAGGACATTGCAAAAATTGAGCCATATCTAAAATATTACTGCAAAGAACGAAGAGAAACGATGCAGGAGCATTGTTGTTTTGAGTTTGAGGAGTTTATAAACCCACAAGATGCACTATATGATATCAGTCCTGCTATGAAAAAATACTGGGACAGCGTTTATCCGCTGCTGGAAATACCGGAGAGCAAGTATAAGGCACTTCTTCGTTTTGTTAATGCCTACCAAAGATGCTTGGGGATTCCTCATACAGAAAGCATTCATATTTTGAGAGAGATCGGTTGGACACCAACAGACATTATGGCAACGTATCTGAAAGGGCGTTTTGGCGGTCGTATATTCCCCCTGTCCCCAGACGTCGTGGCAAAAGCTGTGCAGGAAGATATGGATACAGCGATACATCTGATGGAAAGGAAAGGCCATGATGACTTGTTTACCCATGGATATAGTATGTATCATCAATTCTGGTGGATTGATTTCATGTATCTTTTTGTGAAATATGAGGATCGCACTTTTTTGACAACACAGCACAAAAGCAAACGTCTGTGTAAGCATTGTGCAGAAGTTCTGGCAAAATTAGAACAGGATATGGCAAAGCACGAAGAGATACAACCATGGACTGACCTGCCCGATTTCTCGGGTTTTTGAAGGTGCTATACTTACACAGCGGCACTTGCTGGCATCTGCCGCAGGTCAGCGTTTATGCAAAGGAAACGATTGGGATTCCTATGTAAAATCTTATCATCTGATAGATGAACAGCATGGATATGGTGCGGCACTTTGTTTTGACGCATTGTTAAAAGGACCTGAATACTATAACAACGAAACAACGGTAAGAGAAGTGTGTTTTTACCGCTTTGATTGTTTTATGCCATTTGACCATGTACCAGAAAGCTGGAGATGCCTTCCAACAGAACTGCCAGAGGATTTTGTAAGAAAGGCATATCGTTCCTTTTATAAACTGGCAGGATTGGAAAAAAAGAAATCGTAAATTTGATGTTGTCAGATCAGTCTATGCAATGATAAATTAAAATTCAAGGAATTGAGTTAATCGCGCCATATGGCTTGATTATAATTACAAAGATAAAAACGCAATGTGCATTGAAAAATGTGCTAGAGCTGGTAGGTAGCCCAGCCGTCCTATGCTATATAGGGTAAGTAACCTGCCCCTCCGGGTTGTCCATTCTTTGTTGAACAATTATTTTAGGAGGGATTCTCATGGACAAAGTAAATGGAAAGCTGACAGTATATTTTGAAGAACCATTTTGGGTGGGAGTATTTGAACGCTTCAAAGAAGGTAAATTATCTGCGGCAAAGGTCGTATTTGGCGCAGAGCCAAAAGATTACGAAGTGCTGGAATATATTCAAAAATATTATTTCAGTTTGAAATTTAGTCCGGCTGTTGATACGGTTGTAAAAGATGCAAAAAGGAATCCAAAAAGGATACATCGTCAAGCAAAAAAGCAAATGAAGGAAATAGGTATTGGCACAAAATCACAACAGGCATTGAATTTACAGCGTGAACAGAACAAACAGACACGTAAAGCGAGAAACCGCGAGCAAAGAAAAGCGGAAGAACAACGACTGTTTGAATTGAAACAGCAAAAGAAAAGAGAAAAGCATAAGGGGCATTAACGCCCCTTATGCTTTTTTTAAGCTTATCGAGCAGCTTTCAGTGAATTTTTCACAAAAGCTGCCTAGAGAACGCGTCCTGTATATCTGATTCTTGATATGCAAGTCATCGTCCTTATTGATTATTAGAGAAAACGTCTGCAACCTCACTAATCGTTATATATGCCTGATGATCTATCTCATGTACAAGCTCTTTCATTTTGACTACTTGATAACGATTTATGATAAAGTAAATCATGCTTTTACTTTTATTGGAATACCCACCTTTCGCGTCTAAATATGTTACGCCGCTTCCAAAAATATCAATCAATTTTGTGCCGATCTCCTCCGGCTTCTCAGTAATGATAATCGCACACTTAGCTCTATCAATACCATCTACAATATAATCAATCGTCTTTAATGCTGCAATATAGGTCACAATGGAATACAAGGGCAATATCCAGCTATCCAGTACAATTCCACAAATAATGTATAAAATCACATTATAAATCATTACAAATGTGCCGACCGTCATGCCCAAGCGTTTGGCAAAAATTACCGCCATGACCTCGATACCGTCCATAGCTCCGCCAAAACGAATGGCAAGGCCACTTCCAATGCCCGAAATCACACCTCCAAACAATGCGCAGAGCAACAAATCTGTTCCCGCCAACGGAGATGCCAAGCTTACATCAATTGGCAATACATCGGTAATCAGCCACGAAGAAACCGAATAAATACAGACCACATAGATTGCATATATGGTAAATCTCCAGCCCTGCTTTTTCAATCCAAACAGAAATATCGGAATATTTAACACAACAAGAAAAAGAGAGAGTGTCAAATATTCGGGAGTCAATTGATCCAATAGCATGGAGGTTCCCGAAATGCCGCTGTCGTACAATTTGACAGGCATCAAAAAGATTGTGATTCCAAAAGCATTGACAATACCAGCCACTGTGAGCATCAGCATATTTATCAGTTGTAATTTATTTTGTTTCTTCATTCCATCAGTCCCTCTATCACGATTGATTTTTCATTATAGTATATTCTATGATTACAAAAATACGAACACCCGTTTTCGCCACAGCAGACACAGTCCCTACTGCTCAAATTGCTGCTGCGTACATGGCTTTACCCGAACAAGCTCCATTGCTTCTTTGCCGGTCATGTGTTCAATCTCCAACACAAGCATACATAACAGCTTCCTCTCCCGTGCAATCACCTGCTGACGATTTTCTTCTGTATCATTTGGTGAATATTTTATTGCCAGTGCGTTAATCGCACTTTTTATTTCACTTTCATCTGTCAGGATATGGGCCTTTCCAAATACAATGACACTTCTAAAATAAGTTGTATACTCCTCCGGAACAATTTTATCCTCAGAAATCACACAAAATGATACCTTTGGCTGTCTTTGAATGGCATCTAATTTATGTCCGGTCTTTGCGCAGTGAAAATAAAGCTTATTGTCCCTATATACATAATTTAACGGAATTGTATAGGGGTAATCATCGTCCCCATGCACAGCCAATACCCCCGAAGCGCCTGTACGCAAAATCTCTATATTCTCCTCTTGAGATAACATTTGCTTGTATCTCCTCATCTTTCTGAACATGGTATTACCCCTCCTGAAATAAGATAATAAAACACAGACTTTCAAAGCCCTGCCCATTTCCAAAAACAGCAGTCCGTTTCCACACCATGAGCTCCATTATCCCAGTTCCCAACAGCGATATTTTCTAAACCCTGAAAACGAAAAAGCAGCAAGTCTAAAAAAGATTTGCTGCTTTTCATGGAATGCTGTCAAACTATAATGATGCAGACTTCCATGTGTATCTGCTCGCCAACAATCAGGCTGGCTGCTTTCTTACAAAAAGCATCAGGCAAAGGTGTCTAATGTACGTCCGAGCATATCCTGTCTGGCTTGCTGTGCAAGCTCCTGACTATTATCCTTTGCCGTTGTCGTGCGTGTTGTACCGCCTGAAATGTAAACATCACCACATTCCGGACAAATTCCAGTATGAATCGTGACAGACTGCTGTACGATCTTTCGATCCTCGCGCTCCGCTCGTGCACGCTCATGGCTGACATGCTCCATTTCATGCCCACGTACTGCGGTTGCCGCCTGCTCCGGCGTAAGGCGTGTTGCGGTCTTAAAAGACACACTAGGGTCATTCGAACCGTCCTGATACTTTCTGTTTTTACATGTCTGACATTCGGCTTCCTGCATGGTCTCATAAGGGCTATTTTTTTCGTCAACCTTTGCAGCAGTCCCTGTCATTTCCTCTTTTCCCATGGAGTCATCTGGATATTGAATTCGGCCACGCACCGCCATTTCCACCGGATCGACTCCCTCACGTATAGGAGGAAGTGCAGTGCCATGAACCCTCGGTACCACAACTTCCATGTTGTTGGTATCACGTCCAGCTGCGCTGACCGATGGTACAGGCATGACCGGCGGCACCGAACCAGTCCGAGCCGCTGCGCTGATCCGCGTGGGATACAGACGCGCACACGCTGCTCCATAACAATTCGTTGAAGGAATTCCAATCATTTGTACTCACCTCCCTAATCAAAAGAAACACCTTATCTTTACCCTTAGTATATCCTATCTGTTTCACCAGTGCAAGTGTTTTGAAAGCTTTTTGTGCCACATACAGACCGTAAGATCTACTTCCAGCGCCGCGTGCGTCCAAGAAAAAATCCTGCCCCCTCAATAGAGGGAGCAGGATTTTACTGTACTACACGTCCGCCTCATGCTCGATCCGATTGACCTGATAGCACAATGTCATCAGGTTATCTGAGAAATGCACATTCTCAACCGGTATTCCAAGATTTTCCAAATGCAGATCTTGTCCGGTAAAATTCCATAATCCCCGAATTCCATGTGCAACCAAATCATGCGCAATCTGCGGCGCGCAGGCAAATGGCACTGTAAGCACAGCGATATCCGGCTTGTGCTGATCCACATAAGGATAAAGCTCGGATACGTCACGCACCGTCACGCCATTCACCCCCTGTCCGATCACCAGTCGGTCACTATCAAACGCACAGAGCAAACGAAATCCATTGCTATCAAAACTAAAATTTTTCAGCAATGCGCGCCCCAAGTTGCCCACACCAACCAATACAGCTGTGCGCTCCTGCTTGAGTCCCAGAATCTCCTCCAAGCCTTCGCATAGCTTGTCGACGCTATAACCATATCCTTGCTGTCCAAACCCGCCAAAGCAATTAAAGTCCTGACGAATTTGAGAAGCAGTCAGCCCCAACATCTCTGCCAGCTTGCGTGAAGAAATCCGCTGTTCCCCCTCAGCCTTCAGTTCAGACAGATGTCTGTAATACCGCGGCAAGCGCTGGATCACCGCGCGGGATACACTCTGCTTTTTCCCCATCTGGGAACGACCTCCTGTTTTCGAAATCCTTAAAGTGAGGCAATCGTTTCCAGCACATAATCTGTAAATTGCTGTGCTGTTGCGCCGGTATCGCGACCTGTAATGACGTATTTTTTGTTCTCAAACATACAGATATCCAGCGCGCGATCAAGTTTGTTTGCAAGCTCCAACTCTCCAATATGCTCCAGAAGCATTACAGAGGCACGCAGAACAGAGGACGGGTCTGCATACTGTGCACGTCCCTCCTGCACCATGCGAGGAGCCGAGCCATGAATCGCTTCGAACATTGCATAGCGCTTGCCGATATTGGCAGAGCCTGCTGTACCAACACCGCCCTGAATCTCAGCTGCTTCATCGGTAATGATATCGCCATACAGGTTCGGCAGTACAAATACCTTAAAATCACGGCGACGCTTTTCATCGATCAGCTTTGCTGTCATGATATCAATATACCAATCATCAAATACGACATCTGGATACTCCTCCGCGACTTTCTTGCAGGTATCCAAAAACTTGCCATCGGTTGTTTTAATGATATTTGCCTTTGTCACGCAGGATACGCGATTTTTTCCCGTCTTATGCGCATAGTCAAACGCAAGACGCGCAATCCGCTCACAGCCTTGTGTGGTTGCAATGGTAAAATCTACAAATAAATCTTCATCGATCTGTACACCCTGAGAGCCGACAGCATACCCTCCCTCGGTATTCTCACGGTAGAATGTCCAGTCGATACCAAGCTCGGGCACCTTCACCGGACGCACATTGGCAAACAGGTCAAGCGCTTTGCGCATTGCCACATTTGCAGACTCAACATTCGGCCACGGATCGCCCTTACGCGGTGTTGTAGTCGGCCCCTTCAAAATTACATGACACTGCTTGAGTGCTTCCATCACATCAGGTGGAATCGCACAGCCAAGTTCTGCGCGGCGTTCAATGGTCAGCCCATCGATGACGCGGAACTCAACCTTGCCCGCCTTGACCTTGTCTGCAAGCAGAGTCTCCAATACATGCTGTCCCATTCCGGTGATCATCGGGCCAATGCCATCTCCACCGCAAACACCAATCACAATTTTATCAAGCTTTTTATAATCGATAAAATCGGTCTGCTCCTTCATCGCCTGAATACGGGCGAGCTGGCTTTCTATGACCTTTTCAAATTGTGCAATGGTCTTTTCCGATAACATACTGCATATCCTCCCTTACTTCTGCTTTGCATAGTTGAGTGTACCGCCCGCAAGCAGTGCACCGCGCTGGCGCGCAGAGACATCACAATCTGCAAAAAATGTCTTGCCGCCGCAAACAACAGTTATCTGCTTTCCCTGCTCGATTTCTTCACGCACATGCGGCAGAGAAATCACATCGCCAAGGCTGACGGCATCATAGTCAGAAGCATCTGCAAAGGTCAGCGGAATGATACCAGAATTTACGAGATTTGCTTTATGAATCCGCGCAAAGGATTTACAGAGTACTGCGCGGACTCCTAAGTACAACGGAACCAGTGCTGCATGCTCACGCGATGACCCCTGTCCATAATTTGCGCCACCAACGATGATACCGCCGCCCTCAGCCTGACAGCGTGCCGGAAACTTCGGGTCTACATTGATAAAACAATAGTTGGAATAATGCGGGATATTCGAACGATAGGGCAAAAGCTTTGCACCCGCCGGAAGGATATGGTCGGTTGTGATATTGTCCTCTGTCTTAAGTACAATCTTACCGGCATAGCGGTCCTCCAGCGCATGCCCCAGCGGGAAAGGCTTGATGTTCGTCCCACGGCGCACCTCTACCGTTGACGGGTCCTGCGCAGGCGGCACAATCATGCTGTCATCGATATCAAAATGATCCGGCATCTCCACACAAGGTGCTTCGCCCAATGTGCGTGGGTCGGTCAACACACCCGTCAACGCAGAAGCGGCTGCAACCTCTGGTGAAACCAGATAGATTTTTGCGTCCTGTGTACCTGAACGTCCCTCAAAGTTGCGGTTAAAGGTACGCAGAGAGACGCCTGCCGATTCCGGAGACTGTCCCATGCCGATGCAGGGACCACATGCGCACTCTAGGATACGCGCACCTGCTGCAATAATATCTGCCAGTGCACCATTTTTTGCAAGCATGTGAAATACCTGCATAGAGCCCGGGCTAATGGTCAGGGAAACATCTGGGTGAATATGCTTTCCCTTCAGCATAGCAGCAACCTTCATCATATCATAATAAGAAGAATTGGTGCACGATCCAATACAGCACTGATCGACCTTGATCTGTCCAATCTCACAAACCGGTTTTACATTGTCCGGCATATGCGGCATGGCTGCAAGCGGTACCAGCGCATCTAAATCTACAACATATTCTTCATCATAGACAGCATCTGCATCAGAGGAAAGCGGCTGATAGGCCTCCTCACGCCCCTGCGCCTTCAAAAAGGCGCGCGTCACCTCATCTGAAGGAAAAATCGAGGTAGTTGCCCCCAACTCTGCGCCCATATTTGTAATGGTTGCGCGCTCCGGCACAGACAAGTCCTTAACGCCCTCGCCCGCATACTCTATGATTTTGCCAACGCCCCCCTTAACGGTCATCTGACGCAGCACATCTAGAATGATATCCTTCGCTGCAACCCATGGCTTGCGTGTGCCCTTGAGTGTTACACGCACCATATTGGGCATTGGAATATAATAAGCACCGCCGCCCATCGCAACGGCAACATCTAGACCACCTGCACCAAATGCCAGCATACCAATCCCTCCGCCGGTTGGGGTGTGGGAATCTGAACCGATCAGCGTCTTAGCCGGCGCGCCAAAACGCTCCAGATGTACCTGATGACAAATACCATTGCCCGCCTTGGAGTAATAAATACCGTGCTTCTTGGCAACTGTGCCAATATATTTATGGTCGTCGGCATTTTCAAAGCCCGACTGCAATGTGTTGTGGTCAATATATGCAACCGAACGCTCGGTTTTGACCTGTTCAACCCCCATTGCCTCAAATTGCAGGTAAGCCATTGTACCTGTGGCGTCCTGAGTCAGTGTCTGGTCAATGCGCAGTCCTATTTCCTGCCCCTTGACCATTTCTCCATCTACAAGATGTGCCTTCAGGATCTTTTCTGCAATTGTCATTCCCATGATTCAAATCGCTCCTTGTTTTTGTCCCTGACGCGGTTTCTGTTTGCACCGTGCCCTGTATTTTTCAAAAATACAGCAAAATCTCGGCTTCCACAGCCTTCTCCACCACAGCATATGAACCATGGTGCCCATTTCATTGTGTTACGACTTTAACAATCTTAAAAGCCTTCTTTATTGTACCCCATTCAGAGACAATTTTCCAGCACTATTTTTCCATCAGCGAATTTTCCTGCAAACCTCTTCGCTGATTTCCGCCGTCGCAAAGGCATTTTGCGCAGTTGTTCCCAAATGTCCTGCCAGATATTCATAATACGCCTGTGCACCAATCATCGCTGCGTTGTCTCCGCAAAGGGACAGGGGCGGCAGAAACAGAGATACCCGCTTTTCCTCTGCCATGCCTGTGAGTGCTTTGCGCAGCCATGAGTTTGCTGCTACACCGCCTGCACAAACTACATTTTGTACCCCTGTCTGTTCTATGGCATGTGCAAGTCTTGGGACTAGGGTATCAACAACCGCCTGACAGAATGACGCCGCAAGATCCTGTGCGCTCAGCGTTTGTCCCTTTTGCTCTGCATTGTGTGCCAGATTGATAACCGCTGTTTTCAGACCTGAAAAAGAGAAATCCATCGGGGAATCCTTTACATGGCTCACCGGCAGCTTATAACCGTGCGGATTTCCGCCCTGTGCCATGCTGTCGATTTTCGGTCCTCCCGGATATCCGGCACCTAATACACGTGCTACCTTATCAAAAGCTTCTCCTGCGGCGTCATCACGTGTCCCACCCAAAATCTCAAACGCTGTATAATCCCGCACCAGAACGATCATCGAATGTCCCCCCGATGCAACTAGTGTCAAAAACGGCGGCTTCAGGTCTGGATACTGCAAATATGCCGCGGCAATGTGCCCGCGAATATGATGCACCGGAATGAATGGTCTGCCCAGCGCAAAGGCAAGAGATTTTCCAAAATTTGCCCCCACCAGTACCGCACCAATGAGTCCCGGCGCACAGGTCGCCGCAACCGCGTCTACATCTTCTTTGGATATCCCCGCTTCATGCAGCGCCTGCTCTGTCACACGCACCACCGCCTCCATATGTCCGCGCGATGCAATTTCTGGAACGACTCCCCCATAGAGTGCATGGGTCTCCACCTGCGAATCAATCACATTTGAGCAAATCCTTCGCCCATCTTCAATCACTGCTGCTGCTGTTTCATCACAAGACGATTCAATCGCCAAAATCTTCATATCAGTTCTCCATCTGCCGGCTGGATATGCCACGTCATCAGCAGCGCATCTTCGCTCGGCGCACGATAAAAGTTTTTCCGCTGTCCAACGGACACATAGCCCGCTTTTTCATAGAGCGCAATTGCAGGTATATTGGAAACTCGGACTTCCAGCGTTACAAAGGCAAGCCCTTGCGCCACGGCACGGTGCGCCAGCGCCTGTAAAAGCAGGCTGGCAATGCCCCGCCGTCGGTGGTCAGGACTAACTGCAACATTTGTGATATAGCCTTCGTCCAAAACCGTCTGACAGCCCACATATCCGACCGGTATCCCCTCGGCATCAAGCGCCACCAGAAAAATTCCCTTTCCCAGTTCCTCCCGCAAAGCTTCCTCACTCCACGGCGCATGAAAACACGCCCGCTCGATTTGTGCCAGCTGCGGGATATGAGACTGCTCCATGGATACAACATTCATTTGCGCTTCTCCAAATTTTCAATCAACGCTGCCACATCGTCCTTGAGTTGTGCCGCACATGCGCGATAGGTTTCCAAAGTGCCCCCGAACGGGTCCGCAACGTCTTTCGCTGCAAGCGTAAACACCTTATCCTCTGCCCATGGAAATTTCTCAACCAGCCTGTCATAATGCGCTGCTGTCATACATACCAGATACGACGCATTCCGCGCAATCTGCTCGTCCAGCTGTCTTGCATGGTGTGCGGTCAAATCAGCGCCATATTCCCCTGCTGCAAGAATCGCATTTTCCGAGGCAGGCAGTCCATCATGCGCAAAAAGTCCGGCAGACTGTGCCTGAAGTCCGGTGCGTACCTGTCCGTTCATTGCCCGAAACAATCCCTCTGCCATTGGGCTGCGGCACGTATTTCCTGTACAAATAAAAACAATCTGTTCCATTGTCATTCCTTCTCTTTATTTGGTTTCGTACCAGCTGTGTCCAATCTTGGCTTCTGCCAGCAGTGGTACTTTGAGCGCGACTGCATGCTCCATTTCCTCGCGCAGCAGAATGGCAACCTGCTCCGCTTCTGCCTTTGGCGCCTCGATAATCAGCTCATCGTGCACCTGCAAAATGAGACGCGCGCTGCTTCCCTCACGCTTGAGCCGCTCACTGACACGCAGCATGGCAATTTTGATGATATCTGCTGCCGTTCCCTGAATCGGGGTATTCATAGCGGCACGCTCTCCAAAAGAGCGCAGATTGAAATTTTTGGAGTTCAGCTCAGGAATTGCACGGCGGCGGCCAAACAGCGTTTCCACATAGCCCTTCTCCCGCGCAGACTGCTTGATCGACTCCATATAATGATGCACGCCCGAATAGGTATCCAAATAGCTTTGGATAAAGGCTCCTGCCTCTTTGCGGCTCACGCCAATATCCTGTGCCAGCGAGAAGTCCGAAATGCCGTATACGATTCCAAAATTGACCGCCTTACAGCTCGAACGCATCTGCGGCGTGACTTCGCTGACCGGAACACCATAGACCCTTGACGCTGTGGCTGCATGGATATCCTGTCCATGCCTGAATGCGTCGATCATAGCTTCATCATCTGCGATATGCGCAAGCACACGCAGTTCAATTTGCGAATAGTCGGCATCTACAAGCACCTTGTCTGGCTCTGCAACAAACATTCGGCGCAGTTCACGCCCCAATTCGGTGCGCACCGGTATATTTTGCAGATTGGGATCTACCGAGGAAAGACGTCCGGTTGCAGTAACCGTCTGCTGGAAATGGGAATGAATCCTGCCATCTGGTGCAATCACCTTGAGCAGCCCATCTACATACGTGCTTTTCAATTTGGTAAGCTGTCTATATTCCAACACCGCCTGTACGATTGGGTGATACCCTGCCAGCCTTTCCAATACTTCTGCGTTAGTCGAATAGCCGCTCTTCGTCTTTTTCACGACTGGCAGTCCCAGTTCATCAAAGAGTACCTCTCCCAACTGTTTGGAGGACTGGATATTAAAGCTATGCCCTGCTGCCTCATAAATCTCATCGGTCAGCGCCTGAATCCGTGTGTCCAACTGCTCCCCAAACAGGCGCAGCTGGTCTGCATCTGCTTTGCAGCCAACGTGCTGCATTTCTGCCAGCACGGTCATCAGCGGCATTTCCATGTCAAAAAACAGCTGTTCCATCTTCTGCTGCTTGAGCTGCTCCGCCGTTTCCATATAAATTTTTTGAACCGCCTGCACACAAACCGCCATGGTTTCCAGTGCGTCCTGCCTGCCGCCCAGCGGAGAAAATGCGTCCTCTGCCGCCAGATCGATCTTGGGTATTTCCTGATTCAGATACGACAGCGCAACACGTTCCAAATCATAAGTGGACTCCGTTGGATTTAACAGGTACGCTGCAATGCTGGTGTCGAACCATACGCCTTCTGCCCCATACCCACTGGCAAGCAGTTCAGTATAGACAGGTTTTGCAGCATGCAGGACAAGACGGAGCTTTCCACTGAATATGCCCTGCACAATTTTGTCGAAATCCTCGACTGAAAAAGCATCTGCACACAAAAGCCATACCGTATCTGTATGAAGAAGCGCAAACGCACAAAGCTTTGGCGCCGCAAACACAGGCACATACTCTGCCTGCTCCAATTGTTTGAGCAGCTCTATTGCCGTTTGCACGTCTGACACTTCCTCACGCGGCAGTTGTTTTTCCGTCTCCGGAAGTCCAGTCTGGCTGATACCAAGACGCGTCAGGAAGGTCTTAAACTCTAAGCGTGTCAAAAGGCTGTACAGCGCCTCCTGATCCATGTTCGCCGCCGGCAGTGCTTTCATATCTATGGGAAGCGGGGCATCTCGGCAGATGGTTGCCAGCCAATAGCTGTCCTTTGCCGCCTGCTCGCCTTCCACCAGCTTATTGTGCAGTCCCTTTTTAATTTCCGGTGCGTCCAAATTGGCATACACACCTTCGAGTGTGCCGAATTGATGCAGCAGATTCAGTGCTGTTTTTTCCCCGACACCGGAAACACCCGAAATATTATCGGAACTATCACCCATGAGTGCCTTGAGGTCAATCAGATGAATCGGCTCAAAGCCATATTCCTCCCGAAATACCTCTGGCGTGATATCGCGGCTGGTGTCCTTCCCGCCCTTAGATGAAACCAAGCGCACCGTTGTCTTGTCACTGACCAGCTGCAAACTGTCACGATCGCCCGTAACGATGAGGCAGGTATCTCCCTGCTCCTCCGCCTGTCGGCTGATGGTTCCGATGAGGTCATCTGCCTCGAATCCGGCAAGCTCACAGCGAATCAGCCCCATCGCGTCGAGCACTTCTTTTAATACAGGCAGCTGTGCTGCCAGTTCATCTGGCATTCCTTTTCGGGTTGCTTTATATGTGTCAAATTTTTCATGACGAAATGTTTTTGCCTTGACATCAAAACAAACAATGATACGGTCTGGTGTCTGCTCATCCTGCAAGCGAAACAGCGTAGACAAGAAACCATAAATCGCATTGGTCGGCAAGCCCTCGTGGTTGTTCAGCATGTGTACGCCATAAAATGCGCGGTTTATGATGCTGTTTCCATCAATCACCATGATTTTCATTTGGAGAACCCTCCATAGCTTTCATTATTTCTTTCTTATTATATCACATTACCAGACTTGCAGACAGAGTGATGAAAACGAAATCCAGTGTTTGATTCATTTCGTAGATTTTTCATGCACTATGTATAAAAATCACAAAATAAATGGTTCGTAATATGTATTGTTTGTGTTTAAATCCTGTGCTATACTTTAACCATTCCATAACACAGCTAAGGCAATATGATGAAAAAGGATACTCTATACAAATGCAATGTCCATTCTGTAATCAAGAACTGCAGCACGGGGTCATACAAAGTATGAACGGAATCTTCTGGCTGGAGTCCCCTGTAAAATTCCCAAGGAAGCCATCTAAGAAAAATGCAGAACACATTTCTGTTTGCGAGGGGATTCGGGATATTCCATATATCTATGGATATCGGTGCTTCCACTGTAATTGGATTCTGATACAGCCCCAATAACGGGCACCTCTCAAAAGGTATTTCGCTTTTCCCGCCCTGCTCAACTTTTCCCCGTTCGGTACTTGCAATTGCATACAAAGTGTGCTATATTGATACTGTATTGAATGAAGATACTGTGAAAATGCGATGAACAGGAAAGTACCCGTATCCATTCTCTCTCAGAGAGCAGCGGTCGTCGGCTGAAAGCCGCTGTGTCAGAAGCTGCGGAGAAGTTCGCCTGTGAGCAGGAGCACTGAACTCTTTTCAGTAGGTGCTCTCGTCTTTCTCCACGTTACGGAGCAATAAGCGCGCGGAAGTCTTTCCGCGAAGCTAGGTGGTACCACGGAGCGTCCAGCCTTCGTCCTAGTATGGGACGAAGGCTTTTTTTGTCTTCCAAATCCCCTACATACACAGCGATTTGTTCGCTGCATCAATCAACGCATTTGCGTGACAAGGAGTGTTCTTTTATGAAAGCACAGCTCGAATCTATCCTCGAGCAGGCACAGGCTGACCTTGGTGCGGTTTCCTCAATCCGCGAGCTTAGCGATGTCCGTGTAAAATATTTGGGTAAAAAGGGTGAATTGACCACAATCCGCAAGAGTCTGCGCGACGTTTCTCCGGAAGACCGTCCGGCAATGGGTCAGCTCATCAATGATACTGTCAGCCAGTTGGAGGCTGCTCTGACAGCGCGCAGCGAGGCACTGGAGCAGGCAATGCTGGAGCAAAAGCTTGCAAGTGAAACCATTGACGTGACCATGCCCGGAAAACCTCTGACCATAGGCAAAAAGCACCCGCTCAATGTGGTTTTAGACGAATTCAAGGAAATCTTTCTTGGGCTTGGCTTCTCTATTGCAGAGGGTCCCGAGGTCGAGCTTGACCACTACAACTTTGAAGCGCTCAACATTCCAAAGGATCACCCTGCGCGTGATACGCAGGATACCTTCTATATTTCCGACAATGTCGTACTGCGCACCCAGACTTCTCCCATGCAGGTGCGCACCATGGAAAAAAAGAAGCCCCCGATTCGTATCATCGCGCCCGGCCGTGTCTATCGTTCCGATGCTGTTGACGCAACCCACTCCCCACTGTTCCATCAAATTGAGGGACTGGTTGTGGACAAGGACATTCGCATGAGCGACCTCAAGGGGATTTTGGAACTGTTTGCAAAGAAACTCTATGGTGATGATACCGTAGTCCGCTTCCGTCCGCACCACTTCCCCTTTACCGAGCCGTCTGCCGAGATGGATATTCAGTGCTACCAATGCCACGGGGAGGGCTGCCGCCTGTGTAAGGGCGAGGGCTGGATTGAAATTCTTGGCTGTGGTATGGTGCACCCGCACGTGCTGGAGGTCTGCGGCATTGACCCGAACGAGTATTCCGGCTATGCCTTTGGCATTGGTCTGGAACGTATGGTCATGGGTCGCTTTAAGATCGATGATATCCGTCTGTTCTATGAGAACGACGTTCGTTTCCTGCATCAGTTCTAATGTTACCGCAATTTGTTTATTATCCATATTGGGAGGAACAGAAAAATGAAACTGCCTCTTTCGTGGCTGAAAGATTATACCAGCATTGACGGGATCTCCTGCAAGGAGTATGCTGCCGCGCTCACCATGTCCGGTTCCAAGGTAGAAGGAATTGAAAATCTGAGCGCGGAAATCAACCGTGTTGTGACCGCCGAAATCCTGTCTGTGGAAAAACACCCAGACTCCGACCACCTGATGATTTGCCAGTTGAACGTCGGGCAGGAAGAGCCTGTCCAGATTGTAACCGGTGCACCGAATATCACCGAAGAAACCGTAGGGCGTGTATGTCCTGCTGCACTTCATAAATCTACCCTGCCGAACGGTGTCAAAATCACCAAGGGCAAACTGCGTGGCGTGGCGTCCAATGGCATGATGTGCTCATTTCAGGAGCTTGGTCTCGACCTCGGCTGTGTACCATACGCCTGTGAAAACGGTATCCTGCTCCTGCCAGAGGGCACACCTATCGGTGTACCGATCCAAGACGTTCTGGGACTGAATGAAGACGTTGTGGAGTTTGAAATCACCTCGAACCGTCCAGACTGCCTGTCCGTGATTGGTTTGGCCCGTGAAACTGCCGCAACCTTCCGCCGTCCATTTGCCATTAAGGAGCCAGTCGTGACAGGCTGCGGCGATGATATCGGCAACTATATCTCTGTGAAAATCGAGGAACCGGCATTATGCTCCCGCTATTCTGCAAAGGTTGTAAAAAACATTAAAATCGAGCCTTCTCCGGCATGGCTGCGTGAGCGCCTGCACGCTGCCGGTGTGCGTCCCATCAATAATATCGTAGATATCACAAACTACGTCATGCTGGAATACGGTCAGCCCATGCACGCATTCGACTACGCCTGCCTGTCAGACGGAAAAATCGTAGTACGCCGCCCACGCGCCGGAGAATCCATTGAAACGCTGGACGGACAGCAGCGCGCCATCACGGACGAAATGCTTGCTATCTGTGACGGCGTGAAACCGGTTGCAGTTGCGGGTGTTATGGGCGGTGCAAACTCCGAAATCACCGACAGTACAAAAACTATTGTCTTTGAATCGGCTTGCTTCCATGGTGCAACCGTGCGCCTGACTGCAAAGGCACTGGGTATGCGTACCGAGGCATCTGGCCGCTTTGAAAAGGGTCTGGATCCCAGCCTCACCATGCCCGCCCTGCTTCGTGCGTGCGAGCTCATTGAGCAGCTTGGTGCCGGTGAGGTCATTGATGGTACCGTAGATGTCTATCCCAATGCACACCCGCCCAAAACTCTTCCTTTTGAGCCGGAAAAAATCAACAGCCTGCTGGGTATCCACCTGTCTGCCGAGGAGCAAATTGCCTATCTGGAGCGTTTGGAATTCTCCGTACAAGACGGTATCGTAACCGTTCCGAACTTCCGCATTGATATTGACCGCACCTGCGACCTCGCCGAGGAGGTTGCCCGCATGTACGGCTATGACAATATCCCGACTACCCTCTATGCGGGGGAAATGGTACAGGGCGAATATACTCCAAAGCAGCAGATGGAACGCACCATTTCTTCGGTCTGCCGTATGGCTGGCTTTGATGAATCCATGAGCCATTCGTTCATCAGCCCGAAGTTCTATGATGCAATCAATCTGCCCGCAGATGATGTGCGCCGTATTTCAACCACCATCTTAAATCCGCTTGGTGAGGACTTCTCTATTATGCGCACTACCGTCCTGCCATCTATGCTGGATAATCTGTCCCACAACCACGCACACCGCAACGCGGCTGCCTGCCTGTTTGAGCTTGGCACCATCTACACGCCAACGATCAAGGACGGAAAAGCAGATCCGGAAATTCTGCCGCATGAGGAGAAGATCCTGACACTCGGCACCTACGGACAGATGGACTTCTTCCAGTTCAAGGGTGTGATCGAGGCACTGTGTCAGGAACTTAGTATTCCAGACGTCTCCTTCTCTGCGGTACACGACAATCCTTCCTATCACTCCGGACGCTGTGCAGCGGTATATGCCGGTGAAAACCTTCTTGGCGTATTTGGTACCATTCACCCGCTGGTTGCAAAAAAATATGGCATGCAAGACGAAGTGCTTGCTGCTGAACTTGCGGTAGATGCGTTGTTCGCATCTGCTGACCCTGTAAAGCAATACCAGCCGCTTCCGAAATTTCCGGCTTCTACCCGTGACATTGCCGTACTGTGCGATGAATCCATTCCTGTGGCAGCACTCCAAAAGGCAATTGCTGCTGCGGCTGGCAGCATTTTGGAATCTGTTACACTGTTTGATGTTTATCAGGGTGACCAAATCCCAACGGGCAAAAAGAGTGTTGCGTACTCCATGAGCCTGCGCGCTGCCGACCGCACACTCACCGACGAAGAATGTGACCGCGCAATGAAAAAGGCAATCGCTGCACTCGAAACAGAATTTGGTGCGGTACTTCGCGGATAAAAGACTTTACTTTTTCGACGAAATGTATTATTCTATATACAGAGCTTTCATGCGATCGAAAGGAGGCAGCCCAAATGCTCGATGGAACTAGAAAATTCAGTCTCGTAGATGATAAAAATACCGAGATGAAGCGCGTTCTGACTACTGTTTATGATGCCCTCAAGGAAAAGGGGTATAACCCGATTAACCAAATTGTCGGCTATCTTCTTTCCGAAGACCCCACTTACATCACAAACCATAACAATGCGCGCAGCCTGATTCGCAAAATCGACCGAGATGAGCTCATGCAGGAGCTCGTAGCGCATTATCTGCATAGCTGATCGACTGCATTTCAAAGTGCATCTGATGGTATAAAACCATCAGATGCACTTTTTATATCCTAAAAAACTTATAAGCAAAATACGAATTCTGATAAATTCAAAGTGATGGAGAACGATATGATAATTGTTAGTACGAGTACAGGAGATTTTTCTTTTCAATCAACAGATGATGTATTAAATTTCGTACAGACAGAAAAAAATTGTGAAATATGGATCAGTGGGACAGCGAAATACCCTTGTATGGCGATTTGTATCAATGGAAAATATGCGGCTGTCCATTATTTTCAAAATGATTCAGGTGATATGTGGTTATCCTATAATGAGAAAAATCAAAAAGAAGTGACTTTTATATCCGGTGAGGACGCATGGAAGCCTGATGTCAATGCAGTCATCAGGTTGAAACATGCGTTCTTATGTATCAGGGAATTTTGTGATACTTATAAAAGACCTTCTTGTATTCAGTGGCAAGAGCTGTAATTTCTAGTTTGCGGATATCTTTGATATCACAAAAATCTGAATATTTCTCCCCCCCTGCTCAGCTGCCGGCTAAATATGGTATCAGGTCTTATCTTTATATATCTTTTTCTGTTTTTATGTCTATTCTTGACTATATGATAATACCATGTTATTCTTAAAAAAAGGGGGTTTGTCCTATGGCATTACAGACAATCAATCATATAGATCTGAAAACAAAAACAAAACAAACACTCTTAGCGCATATACGTTCTATGGACCTCACACAAAACAACAAACTTCCTCGTGAAGAGCAGCTTTGTCAGATGCTCGGTGTCAGCCGTGTTACGCTGCGCAGCGCGCTCGACGAGCTTGTAGCAGAGGGTATCATTCTCCGACGACAGGGCAAAGGAACTTTTGTCAACCGTACCTGTATTGGAATGACCGCACCACTCAATCCCGCAATGCACTTGGGTGATATCATCAAGCGCAGTGGATATACCCCTCATATAGAAACAATTGGCTGGCAGCTTTTCCCCGCAACACCAGAGCTTGCTGAGGCACTCGCAATTCCAGAAGCTTCTTCCTGTATCAGCTTCAAAAGAATGTTTTACGCGGATTCACAGCCATGCGTGTATTGTGATGATATCCTACCAGCCGAAATCTGGGGAGATATCTCCATGCCAAACAGTGAGGATTCTCTCTTTCAACTTATTTATGAACGCTGCGGGCGCAAAGCAGCTTGGGATAAAATGGAACTGCAAGTATGCACCAGTGATTCCCGTCCAGAGCTTCATGTCTTTGGAAACCGACCGCTCCTCATACTGAATACCTTGATTTATGATACTGAAAATGCACCGCTGTTTTTTGCTGCCGAGTATATCGATACACAAATTTTAACACTTAGCCAAGTTCGGCAGCGGGAGCTGGAATACATCACAAAATAATTAAAAGCGCTCGATTGCTTATCAAACAATTGAGCGCTTTCTTACGTGCTATAAAGGCTGACATGCCATAAATTATTGAAACGATTTTTTCAACATGCTGTGCGTACTTTAGCCTGTTTTCGCATCTCGATACTGCAAATACCCAATCGCAAGTCCGGTAAAGACGAGAAAAAAGCAAGTACAGGATAATACAAATCCCAAAGTGTTCGTGTTCTGCGCCGTACTGTTATTCGCTTCCATGCCCAGACACAGCAGCGCATAAGGATCAAGCAGCGGATATCCCTTGCTGAGCATGGCAAGTCCAGAAATGCCGCCAATCAGAGCAACCCCCACAGACACCGCAAAGGAACGAATGACCAACGCCAAAAACATTTGTACCGCGCAAATGGTAACGCCTCCGGCAATGCCCCCCAATATCCATTCCACAATTTCCTTCCAAGGAATCGTACCCGCACCAAATCCACAAATCAAACCTGCTGTAATATACAAAACAGCAGTCCAGACAATAACGACCGCGGTAAGCATTACAGCATTTGAAAGCTTTGCCAGCACAAGCATGCTTCGAGGAACCGGAGTTGTAAGCATCAAATTCCAGTTATATCCTGTATGCTCAAGCCGCCATAAGTAAGCGCAATAAATGCCTATGATAAGCGGCAAAAAGAAATAGCATGAAAACAGGGTATGCTGTGTCCAGAGCGAATACCATTGTTCTTGCAAAAGCTCTAAATTACCGAGATAATTTACCGTTCCAAAAAGAGCCGGAATCAGCGGAAGCAGAAAAAACGCAATCCACATCGGACTATGCCGCAGTTTAAGACGCTCCGCATGCCAAACAGATAAAAACATATCTCTCACACCTCTTTCCTTGCAAGCAGTCGTCCACCAACGAAATTCCACAGCAGCACTGCCCCAACCGTGAGTGCAAACGCTGTCCAATTGACCCTCAGATATGCAAGCTCCAAAATCCGCATATCCGGATCCCAATTTACCATGTAAACCAGATATAAAAGACTGGCATGTCCCCAAGGCAACAGATATTGCAGGAACCTAAGCGGAACGAACAGGAGCAAAAGCCCAATAAATGCGCCGCCGCAGCCAATACAAAGCGATATCATCTGGTTGCGCACAAGAACCGACAAGGTGAGCTGTACCGCAAAGATTTCCAAAGCACTGAAAAGCTGAAATATAAAAAACAAAACGAATTTTCCAATATCTGGCTTACCTGCAAACCCAAGCACCTTTCCGCAAACCAGCATACAGCCAGTTAAAAATACCGTGGAGCACAGCAAATACCACGCCCCGCACAGAAACTTTGCATGGAACAGACATTCCGCACGCTGTATGGTTTCAAGCAGCTTCCAAGTCTCGCCCTTGTGCTCTACATCTGCCAATCTAGAGGCAATCACCGCAGCCGCGACCGGAAAGATAATGGAATTCAGTGCAGGAACTTGATACAAAAGTTCCTTCCAGCCAATTTGAATCTCGTTGGCAGACGGATTTCGAAACGCCATATAAATCCACAGCACTTCAAACCCTACAAGCAGCAGCGTCGTGAGCATCAGACCTCTCCGTCTGCTCTTGAAAAATTCCAACTGAAGTGCCGTCATCATAAGCTCACCGCCCCACCTGTTAATTCCAAGAAGATTTCTTCCAAACTCTTTTGCCGTTCCTCCAACCGCAGAACAGCAATCTCTTGATTTTGCAGCATTCCAGTAACAACCGCGGTTATCCGGTCATCTAATGGCGGCAAAGTCAGCCATTCCTGCTGCCTTTGCACAGATATTCCAGACTGCATCAGCCGGTCATATGCCAACGCATTGTTTGTCGTGCGCAACGCCAAATGATGTTCACTCCGCGTATGCAGCTTTTCCAATGTGTCCTGATAGACCAGTGTTCCGTCTGCAATCACACCAACATGACTTGCCAGCTGGTCGATTTCTGACAGCAGGTGTGATGATACCAATACCGTCATTCCATATCTTCTGGGCAGTGACAAAATCAGCTCACGCATTTCCTGAATACCCGCTGGATCCAATCCGTTAGTCGGTTCGTCCAAAATCAGTAGTTTAGGATAACTCATCAATGCTGCCGCAAATCCCAGCCGCTGTTTCATACCCAAAGAAAACTGAGATACGCGTTTTTCCTTTTGCTGTTCCAGACGTACAATGGAAAGCACCTCCTGTATATTCTGTTTTGGCAGCCCACGCAGCTGACGAATAATTTCCAAATTTTCTTCAGCGGTCAAATGTCCATAATATGCAGGGGATTCTATGAGAGACCCTATCTCCCGTAACAACGGCAAACGATTGCCTTCTTTCATTTGCTTTCCAAAAACCGTGATTTGTCCGCCGCTTGGGTGAACCAATCCCAGAATCATCTTCAATGTCGTTGACTTTCCGGCACCATTCGGTCCTAAAAAGCCATAAATAGCACCCTCTGGAACGTGTAAGTCCAAGTCCTTCACGCGCATTACATTTCCATATTGCTTGCACAGCCCTTTTGTTTCCACCAGATTCATATTGCTCACTCCTTTGTTCTGCCCTTATTATAGGACACGAAGCTTACGTCAGCCTGAATCCAGTCTTACATTTTCCTTAAATTTACTCCATCACGCGCAAAGTATCTGCACACTATGGTATAATAATCGCATAAATGACTATTATACTGGATATTTCATGATTGTACCACCAGCAGCACCCATCGAATTGACTTTTCATGCCGCTGTATTATTACAGCAAAGGAGGAACACACATGGATCAAACCCGTACATACTCTGTATTGGTCGTAGAAGATGAATACGACCTGCGGCAAATGCTTTTAGATGTTCTGCACGGAGCTGCATTTACAAATGTCATCGGAGCCGCAAACTGCTATGAAGCACGCACTGCCTTTCTGACACAGCACCCGCAAGCAGTGATTTTAGATATCAATCTTCCAGATGGTGATGGATTTTCTCTTATGCAGGAAATGCGGCAAACGAGCAATATCCCGACCTTATTTCTCTCCGCACGAGATGCCGATGCAGACCGCCTGCACGGCTTAGGTCTTGGCGCAGATGATTATATCACCAAACCATTTCTGCCGGACGAGCTGATTTTACGGCTGACTGCAATCCTCAATCGCACCTATCACCTGACTGCAAATCCTCCCATTTTGACCTTGGGACCTGTGCAAATCAACTGGGCATCTGGTATGGTACACCACCCCAATCGCCCTGATGTCGCACTGACAGCAAAGGAAACTGCACTTCTTCACAAGCTTGCAGACGAACGCGGCAATATCGTAACCATTGATGCACTCTGTCAGGCAGCTTGGCAAGATGGTATTTTTGGCTATGAAAACACCCTTATGGTACATATTCGGCGCTTACGGGAAAAAATCGAACTTGACCCATCTAAACCAGTCTGGCTGCGCACGATACGTGGACTCGGCTACAAGCTGGAACGAGAATCATGAAAACCTTATTTCAAATTATCCTGCGCTATGCGCTCTCCGCAGTTGGCGTACTTCTTCTGTTGATTGCAGTCAACATCACTGCGCTGGTGGGGTATACCATAAAAGCGATGCATTCCGATTTCAGCCCGCTGGAATATAGGCTCCGTGACTTTGCCGAAACCCTGACTCATACAGAAACCGGTTGGGAACTGCCTGAAGATTCCATGCAGGATCTTCAACAAAATTACGTATGGGGTATGCTTCTGGACCCACAGGGAGAAGTCGTTTGGTCAGACCGTTTGCCCCCTGCGCTCAACCATCGCTACTCTCCCGCACAGGTTGCAGCCTTTTCCCGTTGGTACCTAGCAGATTATCCCGTGTATGCCTATCAGAAAGGTGATTTCTTACTCGTACTCGCAAACCCCAAAAACTCTCGCTGGAAATATCCAGTGGAAATGGATATTCGCACGCTCAATTCTCTACTCCAGCAATTTCCAATCTGGGTAATGTGTAATTTACTGCTTGCCATTCTCCTGATCTTATTGAGCAGTATCCGATTTTTCCGTTCCATTCGGCGCATTGCGGGTGGATTATCTGACTTAGCCAAAGAAAATCCTGTCTCCCTTCCCGAAAAAGGGATTTTCAAAAGCCTGTGCCATGACCTCAATACCACATCGGTAAACCTGCGTAAGCAGCAGGAACTGTTAAACCGCCGCGACCGCATGCGCACTGAATGGATTGCTGGTGTTTCTCACGATGTACGCACACCGCTTACCATTATCCTAGGGACTGCGGCGCAGATGGAAAACGATCCGGAAAACACACCAGCACGTACAAAGAAAGCGCAAACCATACGCATACAGGGCGAACGGCTGCGCCGCCTGATCGAGGACCTCAATCTCGCTTCTAAGCTGACCTATAATGCCCAACCCCTGCGCAAAAAAATGGTAATACTTCCCGTCCTGATACGGCAAATCGTAACAGACTTATTGAATCAGCATGAAACTCTGGCTTTGTCCCTGACCATCTCACATGACTGTGAAGGAGTTCCAATCTGCATTGATGAAGCACTGATTGAACGCGCCATTCGAAACTTAATCGGTAACAGCATGGCACACACTCCACCAGATACCAAGATTTTCCTGAATCTGCAAAACAAAGGGCAATATTTTGCGTTCTCGATATGCGACACTGGTGCAGGATATCCCGCGGCTGTTTTAGAGTCCCTCAATCGTCCGCTTGCAAATGAACTACCGTCTCACGGACTCGGGCTTCCCATCGTGCGGCAAATCGCCGAGTTACATGGTGGTACAACGACCTTTTTCAATTCTACCCAAGGTGCTTGCTGTGTTGTTACACTTCCAATTTTTGAAACATGAAAAAAGAGAGAGATTACAGAAATCTCTCTCTTTTTCATTACGCATTTTCTGAAAACTCTGACAACCGTAAGCCTTCATTGTGATCCGTTGCCCATGAAATATTCCAAGGGCTTGTGAATAACAGCAGCAAATTGTCACGGAAGTCCTGTACCACACGGGTATCTGATGTGAGCATGAGCTTCTTATAATCGAAGTCCTCCTCATCATTTTCAATCCATCGCAGATGCTCGTATGGCAAGTTATCTCGAATGATATCGACGCCATACTCATTTTTCAGGCGATATTCCAGCACTTCAAACTGAAGCTGTCCTACAACACCGACAATAACCTCTTCCATACCGGTATTCGGCTCATGAAAAATCTGAATTGCACCTTCCTGTGCAATCTGCGTGACACCCTTGACAAACTGTTTTCGCTTCAAAGTATCCTTTTGACGTACCGATGCAAATATCTCAGGTGCAAAGGTCGGAATACCAGAAAAGGTACACTTGAGCTTAGGATCGCAGACAGTATCTCCAATCGAGAAAATGCCCGGATCAAAGACTCCTATGATATCTCCTGCGTAGGCTTCGTCCACAATGGAACGGTCCTGCGCCATAAGCTGCTGTGGCTGCGCAAGCTGAATTTTCTTGCCGCCCTGAATGTGATACACGTCACAGCCACGCTCAAACTTGCCCGAACAAATACGCATAAATGCAATACGGTCACGATGCGCCTTATTCATATTCGCCTGAATCTTAAAGACAAAGGCAGAAAAACGCGCATCAAACGGGTCAATCACACCGATATCTGCCTTTCTCGGCAGCGGAGAGGAAGTCATTTGCAGGAACTTCTTCAAGAAAGGCTCTACACCAAAATTTGTGAGTGCTGAGCCAAAGAAAACTGGTGACAGCTTGCCATGGCGCACCGCCTCCAAGTCAAATTCATCACCTGCACCCTCCAAAAGCTCGATATCATCTGCAAGCGTTGCATACTGTGCATCAGATAACAGCGCTTTGAGTTCGTCGGAACCAAATTTCAGATGCGTTGCGGTGACTTCGCGGCGTGCGTCCACACCATCAAACACGATCACCTCATCATCTCCGCGGTCATAGACTCCCTTGAACTCCTTGCCGGAGCCAATGGGCCAATTGACTGCGTAGGTTCCAATCCCAAGCTCATTCTCGATTTCTTCCATCAATTCATATGGGTCACGTGATTCGCGGTCCATCTTATTGATAAAGGTAAAAATCGGAATATCACGCATGACGCAAACCTTAAACAGCTTTCGTGTCTGCGCCTCGACACCCTTTGACGCATCAATGACCATGACAGCAGAATCTGCTGCCATCAGGGTTCGATAGGTATCCTCCGAAAAGTCCTGATGTCCCGGGGTGTCCAGAATATTGATACAGTAATCATCATAATGGAACTGGAGCACCGAAGAAGTAACCGAAATACCGCGCTGCTTCTCGATTTCCATCCAGTCAGACACTGCATGACGGGAATTTTTCTTTCCCTTTACCATACCGGCTTCCTGAATTGCACCGCCGTACAACAGAAATTTCTCAGTAATGGTTGTTTTTCCGGCGTCAGGGTGCGAAATAATCGCAAAGGTACGCCGGTTTTGTATCTCTTGCCTCAAATCGGACAAAGTCGATTCCTCCAAAAGTCTAAATCTCTCGTCTGCCCTCAAGCGCACGCATCAGAGTCACCTCATCTACATACTCCAGATGACCTCCCACCGGAATGCCATAGGCAAGGCGGCTGACGGCAACGCCAAACGGTTTGAGCAGACGCGCCAAATACATAGCAGTTGCCTCACCCTCCGTGTCCGGATTGGTTGCAATGATTACTTCGCGCACATCTGTATCTGCCACACGCTGCAAGAGCTCGCGAATCCGGATATCATCTGGACCTACATGATTCATGGGCGAAATTACTCCATGCAGCACATGATACAGACCGTTAAATTCGCGGGTGCGTTCAAATGCCAGCACATCGCGTGGATCGGTCACCACACAGATAACCCCTGCATCTCGATTGGGATTCGAGCAGATGGGGCAGACCTCCGAATCGGTCAGGTTTTGACAAACCTGACAGGTGAACACTGTATTTTTCGCCTGCATGATCGCATCTGCAAAGCGCTGTGCATCTTCCTTGGGCATATCCAGCACAAAAAACGCAAGGCGCTGCGCCGTTTTCTGTCCAATTCCGGGCAGACGGGCAAATTCTTCAATTAACCGCTCGACCGGCGGCGCAAAGAATTTCATTTTTTAGAGAATACCCGGGATACCGCCGCTCATGCCGCCGGTAATGGTACGCATATTGTTTTCAGACTGCTCCTGTGCCTTACGAAGCGCCTCATTGATTGCCGCCATAACCAGATCCTGAAGCATTTCGATATCCTCTGGATCTACAACCTCCGGCTTGATTTCCAAAGACTTGAGAGAAGTGGTGCCCAGTACAACCGCCTTAACTGCACCGCCGCCAGCGGTCGCCTCGGTCTCGGTCTGCGCCATTTCCTCCTGTGCGCGCAGCATTTCCTGCTGCATTTTCTGTGCATGCTTGATCATGGCCTGCATGTTCATGCCGCCGCCCATTCCACCAAATTTGCCCTTTGCCATTTTGAATTCCTCCTAAACGATTAAAACTCTGTGACATGAATGTCAAATTCTTTTGCTCTTTCCAAAATCTCGTCAGATGCTGCTTTACTCTGCGGGTGCAGCTTTTGGTTCGGCTCCAATATCTTTACCCGAACTGCCGTTCCCGCCACAGCTGCCGCAATTTCTGACAATCTATCGATGGTCGGCTGTGCCTTTGCAAGCCCAGCCGTTACATCATCTTCACAAAATACAAGGATTTGTTCCCCATCACGCTCCGCATGGGACGAAATCTGTAAACAGGTGAGCGCCCCCATATTGATAATACCGTTTGCCCGCTCGAGCACCTGCTCCCAGCCGCTCCACGCAGTACGCGGTGCTTCGGAGTTTGTCGGTTCTTCTGCCTTGGGCGCAGCTGCCACAGGCTGTACCGTATCCGCAGGTGCTGCCGCGGCAATCACAGGCACGCCATGCCTGACCCTTTCTTCCAGCGCCTCCACTCTGCCCTCGAGAGAATCGTATACCTCTCCGCCCATCGTGCACAGACGGATTATGCTGAATTCCGCTTCCACCCGTCGATTACTTGCAGACTTCATACGCCCAATTGCATCTTGTAAAATACGGCTATATGCAATGAGTTCTGTTGGTGCCAGCCCTTCGCCCAGCGCACAAAGCTGCGCTTTGGTATAGGTGGGGGAAATCAAGCTCGCAACATCTCCGTTTGCTGTTTTGACGAGCAGCATGTCTCGAATCAAGCTCAAAAGCTGATCCATCACACCCACAAGATCCCGACCGGATTCATACGCCTGTCCAATTTCGGAAATGGCTGCGGAAAGGTTACCGCATTGAATGGCTTCCATCAGTGCGATGGCATCGGTTTTCCCAAGGATCCCAAGGCTTCTGGAAACCTCCTGCTCATCAATCGGGTCATAGCCTGCCGTGCGATCGAGCATAGACAGCGCATCACGCATTGCACCATCTGCGAGCCGCGCAATAAGCTGCGCACCGCCCTCTGTCAAAGGCAGCTGCTCACTTGCAGCAATCTGTAAAAGACGCTTTGCCATGGCATCGGCTGTGATCCGCCGGAAATCAAACCGTTGACAGCGCGATAAAATGGTTGCCGGAACCTTGTGGATTTCGGTCGTTGCCAAGATAAACATCACATGTTCGGGTGGTTCCTCCAAGGTCTTCAGCAATGCATTGAATGCCCCTGAGGAAAGCATGTGTACCTCGTCAATGATAAATACTTTTTTACGCACCGCAGTTGGTGCATATCGCACTTCATCTCGGATTTCGCGCACATTATCCACACCATTATTCGATGCCGCATCAATTTCCACAACGTCCAGAACCGATCCGTCTAAAATCCCCTGACATGCAGGACACTTGTTGCAGGGATCGCCTTCCACGAGATGCTCGCAGTTGACTGCGCGCGCCAAAATTTTTGCACAAGTCGTTTTTCCCGTCCCTCTTGTACCGGTAAACAGATAAGCGTGTGACAATCTGCCAGTACGCAGCTGTGCACGCAGCGTATCGGTAATATGCTGCTGACCAATCACATCAGCAAAACAGAGCGGACGCCACTTGCGATAGAGCGCCTGATACATTGTGTGCCTCCCTTATGCAGAATGAAAAAAATGGGCAGATTTATCACCTGCCCACCTTTCCAACGCTTTCTACGGCTATGCAGTGCCCTGTAAGACCGCACACCAGAAGATCGAAACGAACATCCAGACAGCCTTTTTACCAAATCAACTCAAAATCGGCAGTTCTGTGGCACACGCAGGGTTCTGTTTAATGCTGCTCGGTTCCCCGCCTGACATGGTTCGCAGTCCCACGTTGCACAGTACCAATCTCTCATCATTGATTTGTTAACTGCAAGCATCCAAATGCCGCCCCTCCCAACTGGGATTCAGCCCTGCTATAGCGGATTGCAGGAAAAGGGCACCGCTGCCTCCCCGCCTAGTGCGACCTTACAGGACACTACATAACATACTGGTATATTATACTATAACCTTATTGCGATTTCAAGCCCCAAATTGTCTCAATTTTCAGGGTCCTCCTCCTCTGTATCCGAGTTCTCTGGAGGAGGTGTTTCTGTCTGTTCTTCTCCTGACGGGGAATCCGACTCCTGACCTTCCTCTCCACTATTTTCGGGATCGCCCTCCGGCGTGTCTTGTTCCTTCTCGTCATCGCTGCTGAAGATGGAATGTTTGCTGTAACATACGCCGAGAGAACCACCGGAAACCGTCACATCTCCCGAGCCAACCGGATCATTTTCACCTGTATAGCAATACTCCGAGTCCTCAATCGATGGGGAGAAATCAATTGGGAATTTTCGTGTTAAATCCATCTTACCAACCGTTGCAGTCCGCCAGCATCGACTGGTCGCAATGCGTCCGGTATCTCGGCAGATCTCAACATACTTGTGCAGATAGCAATCCTGTTTTGGCTCGTCTCCCTTCCAGAATCGTCCGGTTGATACACGACTGCCACGTGCATCATCACTGCACGCGCTTACAGGCGCGTATCCGCTGTCCTCACAGTAGCTTGCATTCACAAAATTGGAATCATCTCCCATGTCAAACTGTGCATTGGGCAAATCCTCATGGATTCGCCGCATCACCGTTGTCCACAGGGACAGAGCCGTGTTGCCCGAAATGCCTTCCAGATTATAACTCTGATCGTAACCAAACCAAGTAGCACCTACATAGTATGGAGTAAGTCCACAGAACCATACATCACGCTTTGCGGTCGTGGTACCCGTCTTACCTGCTGTCTCGATCCCCGGAATGGTCGCACGCCGTCCGGTTCCCGATTTGGTAACTTCCTTGAGGGCATCAAGCATATAATATGCTGTTTTTTCATTCTTAAAAGCATCTTTTTCTTCCGGTGTTGTGTAGTCAATCAGCACGTTGCCTTCACTGTCCTCCACCTTGGAATAGGTGCGGGAACCTGAATATTTGCCATTGTTTGCAAAAATGGTATAACCTGCTGCCATTTCACGCACGGTGACACCACCATTCATACCACCCAGTGCAAGCGGAGCATAATCAATATCCGCATTGGGATTGAGGTGTGAAAATCCGAGTGTATCATGCAAAAATTCATAGGACCGCTGCGGAGTTATCATATCCAGAACACGCACAGCAACACAGTTGATCGAGTGTGCAATTGCATTGCGCACAACCATTTGTCCCTGATATCGCCGGTTGTCGTTTCTTGGCCAAGCCTTGCCATTATATACCTTAAACGGCATATCTGTAACGGCAGAATATGGTGTGATTTTTCCGTCATCCATTGCAGGCCCATAAACAGCAAGCGGCTTAATGGAAGAACCCGGCTGACGAACTGTCATAGTTGCACGGTTTGTCAACAGACTGCCTTCCTTCTTTCCGCGTCCGCCGACCAGTCCTACCACATTGCCCTGCTTATCGCAGACCACCATCGCAGACTGCGGCACAACGCCATTTTTGCGGGCACGCGGAAAATTCGATTCATCAGTGTACACATCGTCCATGATCGCCTGAATATCCTGATCGATGGTTGCATAGATCTGCAGTCCGCCAGACATGACGCGGGAACGCGCGAGGTCATAGGAAATACTCTGCTTTTCCTGAAGGTCCTCGGTCAGCTCCTGAATAATTGCCTCAGTGAACCATGAATATGGCTGATCGTTCTGCTGCTTATAATCATCTGATTTATATACAAGCTCGGTTGTAAGCGCCTCCTGATACTGGCTTTCTCCAATAAATCCTTGCTCTTTCATTGCAAAAAGCACCTTTTCCTGACGCTCCTTGACATTCTCAGGATTGCGGAATGGATTATATCGTGTCGGCGCATTGGGAATGGACGCAAGCACCGCACATTCCGCAAGGTTAAGCTCGCTCAGTTCTTTACCAAAATAGGTCATGGCAGCTACCTTAACGCCTGCCGCACGGTTGCCATATGGAATCGTATTGAGATACATCTCCAAAATCTGTTCCTTGGCTGTGGCTCCCAAATTTTTTTCCAGAGTCAAAGCCTGAAAGATCTCATTGATTTTTCGCTTGACCGATTTATCACTGTTTCCTGTCAGATTCTTGATCAGCTGCTGTGTGATGGTGGAACCGCCGCCTGCGCCATCGTCGCCTGTTACAAAGCCCTGTACAGCACCCAGTGTACGGATCCAGTCTACGCCATGATGGGAATAAAACCGTTTATCCTCAATTGCCACCACTGCATTCTGCAAATCCTTCGGAACCTCAGACAGTTCTACCCACTGTCTGTTCACGTCCCCTTCCAGCGTCTCATATATCTCATATTCTCCGCTTGTCTTGTTTTTTGCATAGATAACAGTCGTCTTTGCCAGCTCTCTGCTGTAAGAAGATACATCAATATCAGCGTTTGGCACAACGCAAATGCCAATATAAAATGCCAGCGCAATTCCGCACAAGCACGCTGTTACAATTCCAATGAGCGGAATTGCCAAAATCGCCATTACGATCTTGCGTGCTTTGGAACTCTTTTTTTCTTTTGCCATATCGTGTTATGCCTCCTTACGCACGGCCGCAAAGGTCACCAATGCCATATACCTTCCATGAGCGTTTACAGCATATAGGCGATTACAGTATATCATATTCCTCTGAAAATTTCCAACATTTTTATTCTTTATGTATGATTCTCTGCTCAGAAAGCCATACTGAATCACACAATCCTTTATAATACTCAATCGTTTGGAGGGATATTTCGTGCAAATCCAAAATCGTTCTATGGGCTTTCATATCATTATATTATCGCTCACTTTTCTTTCCGTTATTCTGCTTTTATTCTCTTTATTATGGCCAAAGCCGCTGCCTTCCAGCGCACCGCTTCCCGAAACGCCATATACCGCCAAAAGCGTTGGACATCAGGTCGTGATCTATCAAACCGGACACAGCGACCCCATTCTGATGACAGGAATCGATATCCGCACCCTGCCTCCCACCGACCAGCAGGCACTGTCACAGGGCATAGCCCTGCGCGATGCAACCGAGATCGCACATCTTTTGGAGGATTACGACGCATAATCACAAGCATACCCTGCCCGCCAGACACATACAGTGTACTAACAAACTGTAAAGAAGGCGGTGTATATCTTGTTTCTATCCCCCAAGCAGATGCGAAAAATCCGCTCGGTTCTTGCTGTCACGGCGCTGATTCTTGCACTTGCCGGTGCTGGTGCATTCTATGAGGCACATTTTGGTCCGGTTTCTGCTGTGGCTGCCGAAATCACCAACTGGGGGCTTTCTTTTCAAACCCCCGGACAGCCTCCGACCGGAAACGCTTCCTCAGAGCAGTTGGAAGCACTCTCCGCCCGTTATCTGGGCGACCCACAAAAACCGGTCATCTATCTGACCTTTGATGCCGGCTTTGAAAATGGCAATATGCCCGCCATTTTGGACGCTCTGAAAAAACATCACGCACCAGCCACATTCTTTCTGGTCGGGAACTTTTTCAAAACCGAGCCAGACCTTGTCCGCCGTATGGTAGACGAAGGGCATCTCATTGGCAACCATACCATGACACACCCAGATATGTCTAAAATCTCTGACATTGACTCCTTCCGCGCAGAGCTTGAAGGGGTGGAAAAACTGTATGAAGAAATCATCGGCAGCCCAATGCCCAAGCTGTATCGTCCGCCGCAAGGCAAATTTAATATGGAAAACCTCAAGCAGGCGCAGGCGCTCGGCTATACAACAGTCTTTTGGTCACTTGCCTATGTGGATTGGTATGCTGACAATCAGCCTACCCGAGAGCAAGCCTTTGACAAGCTGCTGCCGCGTATCCACAACGGTGCAATCGTGCTGCTTCACTCTACCTCCTCCACGAATGCAAAAATTTTAGATGAGCTTTTGACCAAATGGGAGCAAGCTGGTTATACATTTGGCGCCATATCTGATCTCGCACTGGAGCCACTCTCCTCTTGATAGACGGTCTTTCGTGACAGATGGTTCCATGCGCTGGACAAAAAAGTCTGGGAAACAATGCCCTTTGCATTGTCCCCCAGACTTTTTTTATGTCAGTTCGTCCCTGTTTGCAGCTGTTTTTCCTCAAATAAAACGCGGCGCTTGATATCTGTCATCACATCATGAAACATTGGGATATCGAGCGACTGTGCCCCATCACACAGAGCGCATTTCGGATTATTATGTACCTCTATCATCAGTCCATCTGCTCCCGCTGCAATCGCCGCACGGGAAAGCGGTGCAACCATATCCCGTCTGCCTGCCGCATGGCTCGGGTCGATGATGACCGGCAGATGACTGAGCATCTTAATGAGCGGTACCGCTGAAATATCCAAATTGTTGCGAATCATGGTCTCAAAGGTGCGGATACCACGCTCACACAGCATTACATTATGATTTCCGCCTGCAAAAATATATTCGGCTGCCATCAGAAATTCTTCCATGGTGGCTGACAGGCCGCGCTTTAAGAGAATTGGCTTATTGGAACGTCCCAATTCTTTCAGCAGCATAAAATTCTGCATATTGCGTGCGCCCAGCTGAATAATATCCACATCGGCAAACAGATCCAAATGCTTTTCGCTCATAATCTCTGTGACAATCGGCAGACCAGTCTGACGCTTTGCCTCAAGCAGCAGCTTGAGCCCCTCTGCCTCCATTCCCTGAAAGGAGTATGGCGAGGTTCTCGGCTTAAATGCACCGCCGCGCAGGAAAGAGGCACCAGCTTTTTTCACAGCTTCTGCAACCTCTAAAATCTGTGCCTCATTTTCTACCGAACAGGGTCCTGCAAACACATTAAAGTACCCTTCCCCGATTTTACGTCCACAAACCTCCAAAACCGTATCCTGCGGGTGCATCTTACGGTTCACGCTCTTAAATGGCTCTGTAACACGCTGCACCCGCTCCACAAGGTCATACACCATGATATCGCTCTCATCAATGCGGGAGGTATCGCCCAACAGTCCAATAATCGTGGTAGAGGATCCTTCGGAATAGTTGGTGTTCAACCCCATATCATGGAAGTGTTCAATTAAACGGTTGACCCGTTCTTTATCGGGATTTGGCTTTAAGACGACTATCATGCTCCGTATTTCCTTTCAGCTCAAAATAAAATCATTGTATACTGAGAGGTATTATAACATATTAGCACCTAAAAGCAAATATTTTTCAAATGTTCAATTTGTACCATTTTCTTTGAAATAAGTATAGTTATCTTGTACCATATTGCAAAATTCGTCCCAACGGTTTTCTTCGATCAGTCGTGCCGGACAAATCTTTCCTGAAAAATCCTGATGTTTTTTGAGGGCACCCATGCCCAAATCATACCGATACAGCAGATATCCGGCTAAGATTGCACCATTTTTCAGGGTCTGTTCATAATCATTGTCCTGCGCAACACAAAGCTCAATACCAATCCCATTGGTATTGCCTCCATTGGGCTGCATGCCATCTCCCGCATGATAGGCAGGTTCGGTATCTGGAATATGCTGATATCCCTCATGGTCGTCTACCGTATAATGCCACGACAGCTTCTCCTGCATTGCATTCTGATGGATAAAGGCATCATGCCGTGCCGCATTGGCTCCCGCTGTAAAATTATCCGTCTCATGAATCACGACATACTGCACCTCTCGTTTTCCGCCAATGCGTCCAACAGCCTCCTTCTCCAAGAAATGCTGATACACAGGCAGTCCCCGAATTTCTATCACATCATAACTCGGCCCTTTGTCCTCTGCACGATGCAGAAACTGATGGATCCCAAACCCAATTCCCACAAAAACCAACAGAAGCAGCAGCAAAACAATCAGTGGACGAAAATTCCTTCTTCTGCGCCGCCTTGCCTTTGGTGCCGCGTGTGATGCATGATACGCAATGATCTTCATTACAAGCCCCCCTTATTGCATAATGATACTACGAATTTCCCTGCCGATGCAAATATTCTGCGTTAAATTTTTTGTAAACTTCTCTCAAAAACAGTTGTAAAAAAAGGATTGTCCCCCCTGAAAATCCATGGTACAATCAACTTAACCTGAAAATATGAGGTATGTATTATGAAAAGACTTCTGGCAATTATTGACTATCAAAATGATTTTGTTTCAGGAAGTTTGGGATTTCCGAATGCAGACAAGCTCGACCTCGGCATCGCAGAACTTGCACAGAAATATCTGGCGCAGGGCGACCCCATTCTTATCACCTATGATACGCATGATACGGACTATTTAGAAACGCGGGAGGGCAAAGCGCTCCCCATTCCCCACTGTATCTCCAAAACAGAAGGCTGGCAGCTTTACGGGAAAACACAGGACTGCATTGCAGGCACCTGTGCGCCCAGACAGATCTTCCCCATTTGCAAAACGACCTTCGGCATCGCCCCCGAAGACCTCATCAAGCTCAAAGCACAGATCGGCACGGTTGATGAAATCCTAATTGTAGGGCTGGTCAGCAATATCTGCGTCATGGCAAATGCCTGCACACTGCAAGCTGCATGGCCGAGTGCACAAATCGTCGTAGATGCTGCTCTTTGCGCAAGCTTTGATGCCGCCCTGCACGAAAAAACACTCGATGTCATGACCGGCATGCAGATAACCGTCATTCATCGTACAGAGAAGTGAACAAGCAGCAATATTTTTGGCAAACTTTTGCTCACACTCCTTGTGGTTTGTGGGTAAGTTGGTGTATAATAAAAAGAGAAAGAGTATTCTAAGGAGGTTCTTGAAACAATGTTAGAAAATCTAATTTCCACACTCAAAGCAAATCCACGCTCCATTGTCTTTACTGAGGGTGCAGATCCTCGTATCCTTGAGGCTGCATCTCGTCTCAAGAAGGACGACATCTTGACTCCCATTCTGGTAGGCAACGTTGAGGAAGTACAATCTGCTGCAAGCCAGAATCATTTCGATATTACCGGCATCGAGATCATCGATCCTGCAACCTATCCAGAAATGGACGCTATGGTGCAGATGATGGTAGACCTTCGCAAGGGCAAAATGAGCGAAGAGGACTGCCGCAAGGCTCTTTCCAAGGGCAACTACTTTGGCACCATGCTCGTAAAGATGGGCAAGGCTGATGCTCTGCTTGGCGGTGCAACCTACTCCACCGCAGATACTGTACGTCCAGCATTGCAGATCATCAAGACCAAGCCGGGCAGCAAAATCGTATCTTCCTGCTTCGTGCTGCACCGCAATACCGCACAGGGCGAAGAAAAGTACGTCATGGGTGACTGCGCAATCAACATCACACCGAGCGAGGACGAGCTGGTTGAAATTGCAATCGAGACTGCACGCACCGCTGAAATCTTCGGTATCGATCCACGTGTTGCAATGCTGTCCTATTCCACTCTGGGCTCCGGCAAGGGCGACTCCGTTGATATGATGCGTAATGCAACCGCAAAGGTAAAGGAAGCAGCTCCTGCACTCGCAGTTGATGGTGAGCTTCAGTTTGACGCTGCATTCTCCCCAGTAGTTGCACAAACCAAGTGCAAGGGCTCTGCTGTCGCAGGCCATGCAAACACCTTTATCTTCCCAGATATCAATGCAGGCAACATCGGCTATAAGATTGCACAGCGTCTGGGCGGCTTTGAGGCATTTGGTCCAATCCTTCAGGGTCTCAATGCACCAATCAACGACCTGTCCCGCGGCTGCAACGCGGAAGAGGTCTACAAGATGGCAATTATCACCACTGCCCTCAAGTAAGATTTTGGCGTGCTCCTAGTGTTCTTAGGAGCACGTTTTTTTGCAGCAAAACAAAATGGCGTGGAAAACACGCCATTTTTCTTACTTTTTGACAGACTCTCCCCGTTGTTCCTCGGTCTTATTCTGACGGCGCTTAAAGCGCTCCAGTTTCACCTCAGTCGGCGCAACACTTTCTGCCGTAATCGGAACGATCTCTTTACTCTCCGCATCTACATGGTCAAGTGTCATATATACCGATGTGTCCGTTGAAATATGTTTATTCCGCAGCGAACGATTCACCAGTCCCGAAATCGTACTGTATATTACAGCAAACAGCGGAACACCTACAACCATTCCCGCAAAGCCGAACAGACCACCAAACAGCAAAATTGCAAACATGACCCAAAAACTCGCAAGCCCAGTGGAATCACCCAAAATCTTGGGGCCCAAGATATTGCCATCAAATTGCTGTAAAATAAGAATAAAGATAACAAAATACACAGCTTGCAGCGGGCTGACAAGGAAAATCAAAATCGTGCTTGGAATGGCGCCGATAAACGGGCCAAAGAACGGAATAATATTGGTAACACCGATAATCACACTAATCAGCAGCACATAGGGAAGCTGCAAAATCGACATGCTCACAAAAGTAATCAACCCAATAATCAGTGAGTCGAGCAGCTTTCCGGTAATGAAGCCGCCGAATACCTTGTGTATAAACCGGAAATTTTCCAAAACTGCATTTGCAGTATCGGTCTCGAACATGCTGTAAATGAGCTTCTTTGCCTGTGCAGAAAATGTATGCTTGCTGTTGAGCATATAAACCGCACTGATAAAACCAACCAGAACTGTTTTCATAAAGCCCACAGCATTGGAAACAAAGCTCCCAACAAAATTTCCCTTCATCACTTTGAGAAGCTGCGGAACAAGCTGTTCATTTGCCCAGTACAAAAAGTTATCCGTCGCAGATATATAAAGCTGCTGCAAATTCTCCTCCAGAATTGGATTGCTCGAGAACAGATTTGCCATCCACTTTTCTGACTCAGCAAGATATTCCGGCATTTTCTCGACAAGTCCCATGATGCTTTCTGCCAGCTGTGGCAGCACCATCGAAAGCAGCGCAACTACCACAAACAGGAAAAATACAACACTCAGCAAGCTGCATAACAAACGGTTGAGATTCTTTGCCTTTTCCTGATTGCGCATGATACGCAAAAAGACAGGCTCACAATGCTTTACCATGCCATTAAAGATTGGCAGCAGCAGATATGCAACGACAAAGCCAAAGGTAAACGGGCGCAAAATCACCGAGATATCCTGAACCACCTTGACAATGGCGTCCATCTTGTAAAATGCGAAAAAACAGAGAATACTCATGGCAATGACAAGCCATGCGGAAACTGCTACCCTAAAATAGCGATTATGGAATGGATTTTTCATAAACTACTTCGATTTTCCTCCGAAAGAATTAAAATCACTCTTCTGTATACAGAAAAATGCGCCAGATCACATATACAAAAGAAGCCAGAAATGTAATGAGAAATAGATGCTTAAATTTTTTCATTGCACCCGCAAATGCAGTCGCAAGCCATGCGCCAAAGCTCACGAGACATAGTTCAAACAACCCAAACTCCCAAGGCTCCAAGGTCTTGACTTTCGCCGTTAGATACCGTGCACCACAATCTGCATACTCCTTCATCTGCACTGCGTGATCCATAAGTTCCTGTTTCATTTACTTTTCCTCTCTTTCTGCGATATCCGTATTTTTCTTTGTCATTTTCTTGTGTATTTTCTGTTCCCTTGCAACCTGCTTGGCAGCAGCCGCACTGCGTCTGTCCTCAGGAGAAATCGTTCCAAGATGCACATGCAGCTTTTCTGCAAGCTTCTGTGCATCTGCACAATGTGTTTGCTCCAGCGCACGCTGTAAAATCTCTCCACTGGCACGCGCATCTGAAGCTGCCTGATGATGGTGAAGCGAAATGTGCAATGCGCCTGCCACTGTATTCAGTTTATGATTTTCAAGCTCTGGCCATACCTTTTTGGACACCTCAACCGTACAAATATACCGACAGGTTGGCAGTGGAATATGATAAAACTCCAGACAACGGCATAGCACCTCTGTATCAAAAGCTGCATTGTGGCAGACGAGAATACTGCCCTCTATCCGCTCCTTAACCTTTTCCCAGACCTGTTCAAAGGTTGGTGCGTCTTCTACCATGCTGCGCGTAATTCCATGAATCTTTACATTATACCAATGAAATTTTCCGACCGACTCGGGTGGACGAATCAAAAAGCTTTCCGAGCCGACCAGCACATGGTCCTCATAATAGGACAGACCAATTGCGCAGGCACTGGTATAGTATCCGTTTCCGGTCTCAAAGTCCATTGCAACATATCTCACGAATATCCCCCCTTTCCTTTTTCGCCTGTTCGCGAATCGTACACAGAAAATCATAAAACGGCTTGAGTCTGTGAAACCGTTCTATCATCTCCGGAACAAAGCTGCCGTCAAATGCCGGCGAAAAGTCCTCCGTTTCTGTGAAATCCACGCCAAGCTGCTTTCGATTGAGCCACGGCTGGTACTGCGCAGCTGCCTGCGGACACTTGGGTCTTTTGTAAAGCGCTCCCGCAAGCTCCATTCCTTCAATCTCCTGTACTGCTTTGTAGGCAGCTTGAAACCGAATATCTTCTTTTACAATCAAATGGCGTGCCTGTTCCATTTCGCCGCGTCCAAACCCGCCCCAACAGCCATATCTCCAAAATTCTGGTCCAATCTCCATATAATAAAATGGCACATCTTCAAACTGTGCGCGCGGACGCCGGAAATAGATCCAGAGATTCGATCGATACAGCGTTTTATCCTTGGTATATCGGGTATCTCTCCGCACACGCGATATCATGCGCGATGGGATAACCACAAAGGCAGGATCAATCGCGAGCATGTCCGTCTTGACAGACTCACACAAGTCATAAAATGGACGAATTGCAAGTTCCTTGATCTGTGCTTTATGCTCCTCATAAAACACAGGAGAATTCATCATCTGATTTTCTACTAGAAGATCCAAGCCCTGCGGACAAAATCCTGTAAATTCCATTCTTTGCTCCTTTTCTTTGCTTCTCTTATTCTATCCTGTTTTTTCCCGAAAGGCAAACAGAATTTACAAATTGTCCGTTCCCTTTCATGGATAAATACGGTATAATATTATACAGTATACATTTCCTATCTTCAATTCACGTTAGGAGGAGCTATCATCATGAATGTAAAAGAAAAAATTTTAACCATATTGGAACAAGATGCACGTTTAACCCCTCAGCAGATTGCTGACATGGTACAAATCGATCTGGCAGAGCTGGAGAGCATGCTGCGCGACATGGAAAAAGACAGCACCATTCTCGGCTACAAGACCCTCATTGACTGGGATAAGACTGACCGTGAGCAGGTAACTGCCCTCATCGAAGTTAAAATCACCCCGCAGAAGGGCATGGGCTTTGACGAAATCGCACGCCAAATCTACTCACACCATCAGGTAGAGAGCGTATATCTCATGTCTGGCGGCTTTGATCTGACTGTGATCATCTCCGGCCGCACTATGCGAGATGTCGCACGCTTTGTATCTGAGCAGCTTGCGCCGATGGAAAATGTCCTGTCCACCGGAACCCACTTTATCTTGAAAAAATATAAAGAACAGGGTGTTACTTTTAACCCCGATGACTCCGACAGTCGGGAGGTTATGATGTAAAATGGTCGATTACTCAAAAATCTTATCCGAGCGCGTACAATCGGTCAAGCCATCTGGAATCCGCAAGTTTTTTGACCTCGCTTCCACAATGGACGACGTCATTTCTCTGGGTGTTGGCGAACCTGACTTTGAAACGCCATGGCAGGTACGCCGCGCTGGTATTACCTCTCTCGAAAAAGGACGCACCTTCTATACCTCAAACTGGGGCTTGCAGCAGCTGCGCGATGAAATCGCCGGTCTGGCGCTGCGCCGTTACGATTTGTTCTATGACCCACAAGACGAAATCCTTGTGACTGTCGGCGGCAGTGAAGCAATTGATAACGCTCTGCGTTCCTTTATCTCCATTGGAGATGAGGTCTTGATTCCAGAACCTTGCTTTGTTTGCTATGAACCCCTGACTACAATGGCAGGCGGTGTTCCGATTTCTATTCCCACCGTTGCAGAAGAAGATTTCAAACTCACACCAGAACGTCTGCGCGCAGCAATGACTCCAAAAACCAAGGTTCTGATTCTGCCTTATCCAAACAATCCCACCGGAGCGATCATGAATCGGCAAGAACTGGAAGCCATTGCTGAGGTTCTGCGAGACACCAATATTGTTGTCATTTCTGATGAAATCTACTGTATGCTGACCTATCAGGGGGAGCATGTCAGCTTTGCGCAAATCGATGGCATGCGAGAACGCACGATCGTCGTAGATGGTTTTTCTAAATCCTACGCCATGACAGGTTGGCGTCTCGGCTGGGCAATGGGTCCGCGTGAGCTCATGCAGCCCATCTGCAAAATTCACCAGTTTGGCATTATGTGTGCGCCCACCACAGCACAATTCGCTGGTATTGAGGCCATTCGCACAGGCGATGATGATATCATTCATATGCGCAGTCAATATGATATCCGCCGCCGCTTCTTAGTGAGTGAACTGCGCAGTATGGGGCTTTCCTGCTTTGAACCGCATGGTGCCTTCTATGTATTTCCTTCGATCGCCTCCACCGGTTTAACCTCTGAGGAATTCTGTAACCGTCTGCTTCAGGAGCAGCGCGTTGCCGTTATCCCGGGCAATGCATTCGGTGCAAGCGGAGAGGGTCATATCCGTATTTCTTACTCCTACTCCATGCAGCACCTGCGAGAAGCCTGCCGGCGTATACGTATTTTCCTAGAAAATCTGTAACCGCAGCCCACACCTCCGCATAGGTTGATGTAGAAGGTTCTTCCTTCCACATTAAATTCTATACGGAGGTTTTTCTAATGGCTGAAAAAATGTGTCCCGGTCCAGTGAATGGTGCAGCTGGTTTCCGCGAAGCGGTTTGTGTGCATACCAAAAAGGTCTATGACCAGTGCCGCAGCCGCGATTGTATGCGCAATCTGCGTGTGTATCTGCCGGTCGAAGATCAGTGTTTCATCGAAGGCAATTCCGTCAGCGTCAAGCCGCGTTCGGCTGAACTCCTGACTGCTGTCATGGACGTAGAGCCAGTAACATTCCGGCGTGGCTTTTACAGCGTGGATATCCGCTTCTACTACAAGGTATCCGTAGAAGTATGCACCGGTGTTGGCTGCCCGCGAATCCTTGAGGGTCTTTCCGTCTATGACAAGCGCTGTATCCTGTTTGGCAGCGAAGGTCATGCGCGCATCTTCTCCTCAAAGTATGTTCCGGATCAGATGGATTGTCAACTTGCAGAGCGCTCCAACCTTCCAACCGCTGTGCTGGAAGCTGTTGATGCGATCCTGCTGGACGCCCGCGTCGTTTATCCAACACAGCCCTGCTCTTGCGGCTGCCCTTGCGAGCTTCGTGAAGTACCGCGTGCAATTTGCGGCTGCTTCGGCGGTCGGGATTTGGCTTTGGATTCAACCAGCAACCAGTTGCTGGTCACAATCGGGCAGTTCTCCATCATCAAGCTGGAGCGCGATATCCAGCTTCTGATGCCCGCATACGACATCTGCATGCCGCAGAAGGATTGCTGTGACAATGTCGGCGGTGACAACGCCGAAGATCCATGCGAGGTATTCTCCCGCTTTGACTTCCCTGTTGATGAGTTCTTCCCGCCGCGCAAGGAATATGACCCTTGTGAACACCATCGCTGCGGCTCGACTCCACAGCCACGCTCTCAGAATGGCGGCTGTAACAGCTGTTCTTCCGGAGGCAGCGGCAATAGCGGCGGCTCCTGCGGCGGTAATTCCTGCGGTTGCAAATAATCTATATATTTTCAGCCCATGGATTTTTCCATGGGCTGCTTTTTCATTGAGGTAAAAATAAATCTTCGTCTGTAATAAAGAATCCCGTATCATTTTCTGCGCAGCGCCGGTCAAGTTCCGAAGTCGTGCCCACAAGCTCGCGCACCTGCTCATAGGCAGCACGTGCTTTGTCGTTATCCTGTTTGGTACGTGTTGCCCGAATGAGCAAATTTTTTGGTGTATCCAAGGGAGAGATATACTCTACAACCGATACCTTGTAACCTTCTGCTTCGAGTTTTAACGCCCGCATACTGTCAGTCAACACGTCATTGAAACGTGCCTTAAATACTCCATGTCTCATAAGCGGTTCCAATCCCGGAAGTGTATATTGATCGAGCAGCTCCTTGTGGCAGCATGGCACGCAGGCAATATATTTTGCCTTTGCACGAATGGCAGTACCCAATGCCAAATCGGTTGCAATGTCACAGGCATGCAGAGAAATCACAGCGGTCACATGCTTCGGCGGCTGGTAGGTACGCAAATCAGCGGTTATAAACTCCATATTGTGATACCCAAGACGTTTTGCCATCTTCTGGCTCTCCGATACAACATGAGGATTGATATCAATCCCCACAATGCGGCAGCGGCGGCGCAGTACATCACGCAGATAATAATTCATCACAAAGGACAGGTAGGACTTGCCGCACGCACAGTCTAACAGCAGAATTTCCTCGCTGTCATCTTGCTCGAACATTGGCGCAACCAACTCAACATAGTGATCGATTTGATTATATTTACGGATCATATCGTTCTTAAGCTTACCATCTGCGGTCAATATCCCAATTTCACGCAAAAGTGCGCCTGCCTTATCGACCTGAATGAGATACTTTCTCCCCTGATCCAAAAGCGGATTGACAACGGTTTCCTGCGGCTCTGCCTGCTGTTCGGTCTGTTTCATGGAAACCCCACGTGCAGAAACCGTAATGGTCATGACACTTCCACGCTCGGTATAGGTAAGCACTGCATTTTCATAAACATCTGCCTGCTGCTCAAAAAATGAGATGGCTTCCTCCGCATCTATCATTCGTTCGGTTCCCTGAAAGGAGAGCACATAATCTCCTTGGTCTCCGTCCCTCAGAATCGCCCGAAACTTTTGATTCCCAGACTTAAATTCAAAGGTCGCAGATACAAAATAATCTCTGTTTTGCTTGAGCCGTGCCTGAATTCCAATCAGCAGCAATTTCAGCTTGTTTTTTTCTCCCTTTTGCATGTATAGACGCACCTTTCCTCGGTTTTTTAACATATTAAGTGAATTTATTATAATCTGCTTTGCGGCAAGACGCAAGTATTTTACGACACAAAAAATCTACTGTACAATCACAAAAAGACACCCCTCTGCCGGTTTTGGCAAAAGGGTGTCTTTTTTATCATCTGAAAATCAATAGTTCTCTGCCTTGATTTGGAAATATGCCTTTGGGTGTGCGCAAACCGGACATACTTCTGGAGCCTGCTTGCCGATGACAATGTGACCACAGTTTGCACATTGCCAAATCATGTCTCCATCGCGGGAGAATACGATACCGGTTTCAATATTCTCCAGAAGCTTGCGATAACGCTCCTCGTGTTCCTTTTCAATCGCACCAACCTGCTCAAACAGGAATGCAATATGGTCAAAGCCTTCCTCTTTGGCCTCCTTCGCAAAGGTTGCGTACATATCGGTCCATTCATAGTTTTCGCCGTCTGCTGCATCTTTCAGATTCTCTACCGTAGAACCAATTCCATCATGCAAGAGCTTGAACCAGATCTTAGCATGTTCCTTTTCATTGTTTGCAGTTTCAAGGAACAACTGGGCAATCTGTTCATAGCCTTCCTTCTTTGCCTTTGACGCATAATAAGTATATTTATTACGTGCCTGAGACTCTCCTGCAAATGCAGCCATCAAATTTGCCTCTGTCTTTGTGCCTTTTAGGTTTTTCATAATATTGCTCCTTTCTAAAAACAAGAATTATTATTATCTATAGTATGATATATTATACGCCCTATGTCAATAAAATTTTTTCAAATTTTAGCCGCAAAATTTTATGCGTATAAAAACCTTTCCTTTCGCACAAACTGCTCATGAAAAATCAAAAGGAGGAATTCTCTCATGATGAATCAGGAAAACAAGGCTATTCGCTGTACCGTAAAGCAGTGTGCTCACCATTGTTCGGGAGCAGACTATTGTGCGCTTGAGCATATCACCATCGGCACACATGAAGCAAATCCCTGCACACAGCAATGTGTTGACTGCATGAGCTTTGCAACTGCACACTAAACAAGGATTTCCAATTTTCAGCGCAGAAAATGCGGTCGGTTCTTTCACAAACCGACCGCATTTTTATTGTGCATGGCTGAAAATCGTGAGTGCCTGATACTGGTTAGATATCTGCACGTCGCGCAGCTTCCCCCCAAACTCACCGTCTAGTGTCCACGAAATCTCATCTTTGGAGGAAACTCGCAAGACCGGCGTTTTGAAGCGCATTAAAAACTTGGAATCTCCTTTTGGCTGTACCAAATCGTTAAAAACATTTTGCCACTCTATGGGTGTTTTGGGCTGACGAACCAGTACCACCTCAAACAATCCATCGTCCATACGCACGTCTCGTGGTGTCAGCTCCTTAAAGCCGCCAATAGAGGTTGCATTGGATATCATTCCATAAATGAATTCGTCCTCTATACGAACGCCTTCCTCTGTCTCGATTTGAACTTCATAGGGTTTGACCGTCGGCAGAGATTTAATTCCCTCTAAGATATAAGCAGTACGTCCGAGCAGATTTTTTTGCGTCTGCGGCGTTGTATAGGATACATTGGTAAATGCGCCAAACGCTGCAACATAACAAAAATGCCGCTTTCCAAACAGACCAATATCCACTTTTCGGAAGTCCTCGCCTGCTGCAATTTTCGCTGCCTCCATGACCTGCTTGGGGATAAACAGGCTGGAAGCAAAATCGTTGACCGTACCCGCCGGAATATAGCCAATCGGTACCTGATGTCCACCCTCTATGAGTCCGGAAACCACTTCATTAAGTGTTCCATCACCACCAGAGCAGACGATCCTTTCAAACTCCGCTGCACGCTCCTGTACGATCCGCGTCGCGTCCCGCGTTTGCTGCGTTGTGTAGACAGTGACCTCAAAGCCTGCGCGTACAAACAAATCAATACAAGAAAGCGCTTTTTCATGGATCGCGCCCTTACCTGCATTGGGATTGACTACGAATAGTAACTTTCGAGGCATAACATCAGCCTTTCTCTTATGGTATGGGATTATACCAACAGTTCACACACTGTATTTGCATAGGCAACCGGATCTTCCAGTTGAATTCCCTCAATCAGCTGTGCCTGTGCATACAGTACCTGCGCATATTTGCCAATACGTTCTGTGTCCGCTGTCTTGAGCTTGTCAAAAATCGGGTGCTCTGCATTGAGCTCCAGCACACGCTCTGCATGGATCTTATCCTGTCCCGGCTGCTGATTGAGCACCTTTTCCATCTCCAAAGATACCATACCCTTTGTAGTCAAGCAGCACGGGTGGCTCTTCAGCTTGCTGGTAAACTGCACCGCTGTGACCTTGTCTCCCAAAGCCTTTTTGACATCATCTAAAATATGCTGATATTCCTTGGTCAAGGTCTCGATTTCTTCCTTTTCCTCTGCGGTCTCCAAATTGAGATCATCAGAAATGGACTTAAACGGCTTGCCCTGATAATCCTGCATCATTTTCATGCAGAATTCGTCAATGTTATCGGTCAAACACAGAACCTGATAGCCCTGTTCACGCAGACGCTCCATCTGCGGCAGCAACTCGATTTTTGCCTTGCTGTCGCCGCAAGCATAGTAGATTGCCTGCTGATTTTCTTTCATGCCCTCAACATATTCCGCAAGAGAAACCATCTTATCGCTGTCTGCAGCATGATAGAGCAGCAAATCCTGTAACAGTTCTTTGTGCATTGCATAATCAACATATGCACCATACTTGAGCTGTAACCCAAATGCCCCAAAGAATTTCTCATACTCCTCGCGCTGGTTCTTCATCATACCTGCGAGTTCATTCTTGATCTTCTTCTCCAGTGCACCAGCAATCAGTTTGAGGTGACGGTCATGCTGCAAAAGCTCACGGGAAATATTCAAAGACAGATCCGCAGTATCTACCAGACCGCGTACAAAACTAAAATAGTCCGGCAGCAGGTCTGCACACTTGTCCATAATCAGTACGCCATTGGAGTAGAGGGCAAGCCCTTTTTCGTAATCCTTGGTATAGTAATCCATCGCTGGGTGACTTGGAATATAGAGCAGCGCATGATATGTAACCGAGCCCTCAGTATACATATGGATATGATGGAGTGGGTCCTGATAATCAAAGAACTTCTGCTTATAGAAATTGTTGTAATCTTCGTCCTTCAACTCAGACTTGGATTTCTTCCAAAGCGGGATCATGGAATTGAGAGTGGTCAGCTCCATATATTCTTCCCATTCCGGCTTTTCCGGATCGCAGCCCTCCTTCTGGCGCGAGCGGGGCATTTCCATTTGAATGGGGTAACGAATATAATCAGAATACTTTTTAATCAGTTCCTGAATTCGGTATGGCTCCAAAAATTCGCTGTAATGGTCTGCCTCTGTGTCCTCCATCAGGGTCAGAACAATATCAGTACCCACCGCATCTTTGTCCGCAGGCGCAATGGTGTAACCCTCTGCACCGTCAGAAACCCAGCGGTTTGCGCTTTCCTGCCCCTGTGCACGTGAGATGACCTCAACCTGAGAGGCAACCATGAATGCTGCATAAAAACCAACACCAAACTGTCCAATGATGTCAATATCGTCCTGCTTTTCATTCTCCTGCTTAAATTTAAGCGAACCGGAATGGGCAATGGTACCTAAATTTTCTTCCATTTCATCGGCAGTCATACCACACCCATGGTCAGAAATTGTGAGCGTCCTTGCATCTTTATCGAGCGTAATGGTAATCGGCAAATTGTCACGCAGAATACCTGTCTGTCCCTGCTGCATTGCATGATAATACAGCTTATCGGTAGCATCTGACGCATTTGAGATCAACTCGCGTAAAAAAATGTCCTTATGAGAATAAATTGAATGAATCATCAAATCGAGCAGTCTTTTTGACTCCGCCTGAAACTGCTTCTTTTCCATGTGTGATAACACCTCTGTATAAAAAATCAATACTGTTAGCACTCTCAATCGACGAGTGCTAACAGTATTATGATAAGCCTTTGCCCTCAAAAAATCAAGGGCTTATTTGATTTTTCTTTACTGGAGTTTTTCCGGCGGAATGTGTTTTTGAGAAAGTTCACGATAGGTATAACGGCGCAGCAGAGCATAAATGACCGAAAACAGCGGAATATTGATTATCATACCCAAGATGCCCATTGTGCTTGCGCCCGTTGTTACCGCAACCAAAACCCAAATAGATGGCAAACCGACCGAATTTCCCACAACATGGGGATAGATCAGGTTGCCCTCGATCTGCTGCAGCACCAAAAACAAAATGATGAACCAAACTGCCTGAATCGGATTTTGAATCAAAATCAAAAACGTACCAATGAAGCAGCCAAAAAATGCGCCAAAAATCGGAATCAGCGCGGTAAATGCAATCACGATTCCAATTACCGCTGCATAAGGGAATCCGAAAATGGACATCGTGATGAAAAACAAAAAGCCGAGAATACACGCCTCCAAACACTGTCCTGAAATAAAATTGGAAAATGTACGCTGAATCAACCGGAAAATATCCAATGCAGTGTCCACATGACGCTCCGCTAAGTTGGCGTACATGAGTTTCTTAAACTGTAATGCCAGCTTTTCCTTTTGCAAAAGGATATACAGCGCAAAAATGATTCCAATAATCGTATTGGTCAAGCCTCCAATAATGGACGTTGCGACCGAAACCGTATTGCCAAGCAAATTGCCATTGCGCAGAAAATCAAATAGATTGCGAATCTGTTCTGTCCAGTTGATGGTCTCAAGCGAAGCAATCCAATTATTCGCATAATCAGTAATTTCCGGATACCGTACAACCAAATCATTGATCAAATCGGTCAGCTGTGCAAAAAATCCCGGGAGTGCTGCGCGAATGGTTTGAATCGAGTTGCTGACTTGCGGCGCAATGGTAAAAATCAGAAGCATCATCAGCCCAACCATGAGAACCAATGTCAGAACCAGACTGAGTGGGCGATGCAGTTTTCTGCAAATCTTATACTTTTGCTGTACCCGCTCGGAAAATAATGTGTGCTCGATTGCCCGCATAGGCACATTCACCACAAATGCAATCACACAGCCAATTAAAAACGGCAGCAGGAATCGAACCATCGTTCTTAACACACCTGTCAGCACATGAATATTCTGAAGTCCAAGGAACAGCACAATGCCAAAGGCAATAAGCCCCATAAGCTGATACATTTTCTTATGATTAAACTCCATAACGTTCCCCCTATTTTTTCTTTTATTTTACCATCTGCCGCTTTGGAATTTAAGACCCATTTGTAAAATATATTTCATCTAACCGAAAAAGGTTCGCCAACATCACATGTGGAGAACCTTTTTATCTCATTGACTATGCCCGCATACAGTGTGTCTTGAACAATGCGCCGATTTTCGGAAATTCTCCCATTCCGCGCAGACAGACCTCGGTCTCATACCCATCTGCTTCCAGCTGAGATTTCCAGCTGTCCGCGTCCTCACCCGCCAAATCATTCTGCGCATGGTCTCCCGCTACGATCATAAAGGGCGCAAGCCATACCTTGCGAATATGATGTTTTTGCAAACGCTTTTTGATATAATCAAGTTCCGGAAATCCTTCTACTGTACCTACATAGACACGTTCTGCGCCCAAATAGCGGAAGGTATTTTCCACCTGACTGTATGCCGCATTGACTGCATGCTCTGTACCGTGTCCCATATAGACAAAGGCTTCGTCTGGCTTGCGTGCTGGCATTTCTTCCAAAAGCGCTGTACAGGTTTCCAGATAATCCTCATGTGTATACAGCATCGGCTTACCAATACGCACGCACAAATCGCCTGCCGCCTGCCGAATCTGTCTGCACATCTTTTCATACTCGATGCCCGGAATAACATGCAGACTCTGGCACACCACTTCTTCATAGCCCTGCTGCCGCAGCTGTTCCATCAGCTCTGCCGGATTGGGAATGACAGTTCCTTCTTCTCTTTGAATCTTTCGAATAATCATCTGCGAGGTAAATGCCCGATAAAAATCATATTCCGGCATTGCCTGTGACAGTGTTTTCTCCAGTGTCTCAATTGCACGTCTTGCCTCTGGATAGCTGGTGCCAAAGCTAACAACTGCAAGCGCTTTCTTCCTTGCCATAGACTTAAAATCCCTCCCGCTTTACGATTTGATATTGCAGAGCATTGATGATTGCGGCTGCAACATTGCTTCCGCCTTTGCGTCCACGCGCAATGATATAGGGTGTAGTCCCGCCAAGAAACAATTCCTTGGACTCCACTACATTGACAAATCCCACCGGAACCCCAATGACCAACGCCGGCTTGCATGCCCCCTCCTCGATGAGCTCATGCAAACGAATCAGCGCAGTTGGTGCATTCCCCACTGCAAAAATCACATTGCCTGACAGCTTGCTTGCATATTCCATGGATACGGCGGCACGGGTAATCCCGCGTGCTTTTGCCTGCGCGGCAACCTCCGGTTCCGCCATAAAACAGCGCACGGTTCCTCCAAGTTCCGCCAAAATCGTTTTATTGATACCCGAAAGCGCCATTGTGGTATCCGTGACAATGGTTGCCCCTTCGGAAAGCGCGGTCTTTGCCGCATGAATCGCATCTGCAGAAAAGCAAAGGTTTTCTGCATAATCAAAATCCGCAGTCGTATGAATCACACGCTTTATCACCTCTGATTGTCCCTCTGGAAACGTGCGTTCCCCCAATTCCTGTGTGATGATTGCAAAGCTTTTTTTCTCGATTTCTGACGGTTTCATGATTTGATTCATTGTTCAATCCCCTCCCGTGCCATAATACCGCGATCGAATGGGTGTTTGCGCTTACAAACCTCTGAAATATAGTCGGCTTGTACCTGCAAACGCGCAGAAGGCTCCCGCCCCGTCATCGCAACCTCCAGCGTATCCGGCTTTTGCTGCAAAAAGGAAAGCACCTTCTCCTCCTCCAAAAATCCACAAGTAATTGCAGCACATACCTCGTCCATCACCAGCAGGAACGCATTTTCCCGCACAGCATACTGAGTAGCCGCCTCAAACATGCGAACAATCGCTTCTTTGGTCTGCTGCTTTTCTGCCTCTGTCATAGCAAACGAAAACTTTCCCACCGGATTGGCAGCCAGCAGGGTAACGCCCTCCTGTCTGCTTAAAAATTGGCATTCTCCCGAAGTTCCATCTTTCAAAAACTGCGCAATGACTACCTTTTTATGTCTTCCAATACTGCGAAGGGCAAGCCCCATCGCAGCTGTTGTCTTTCCCTTTCCATCTCCGCAGTAGAGATGAATCAATCCTGTTTCACGCATGACTTTCCTCCAAAATCCGATAAAGTGCAGGCATATCAAGTGCACCGCGCACCAAATCTGCCAGTCTGTCATATTGTTCCTCTTTATAGGCAGCGGGGTCAAATGCCTTGATTGCATGCAGATCCACCCCCTTGCGCTCCATAAGCGCACAAACCAAAGGCTCCAATACCTCCGGCGTGTCCAATATCCCATGGAGATAGGTTCCGCAGGCATTCCCGCAAACGCAGCCATCTGATACGGTATTCTCTCCACGTTTCAGGGTCTGAAACGCCTGTGCACCAGCTTGCAGTACCGTTTCTCCCATATGGATTTCATAGCCCGTTGTCTGTATCCCTGCAAGCGCTGCAAAAATCCCCTCAGGCTCTAGTATTTGCCCTGCTGCCTGTGTTGTTGTCTTGACCGCCCGAAAAATGGTCTCCGTCGGCAAAAGTCCAATCCCTGCCATCGTGCCGCCACTCTCCACACCGTCGGGGTCGGAAAGCGTCTGTCCCATCATTTGGTAACCCCCGCAAATCCCCAATACAGGTGTTCCCGCTTTATGGAGCCGCTCAATCTGTGCCTCCAATCCATAAGTCCTGAGCCAGCGCAAATCGTCCATCGTACTTTTGGTTCCCGGCAACACAATTAGGTCTGCACCTATGAGCTGCTCTGGTGCTGTCACATAGCGTACACCTACTCCCTGTATGCCTTCCAGTGCGCGGAAATCGGTGAAATTCGACAGATGCGGCAGTCGCACAATGGCAATCTGAATCCCTGCCACCCCAACCTCCTGACGCTCCAAGCGCTCGGATAAGCTGTCTTCGTCATCTAAATCCAACGTATGATAAGGCACGACTCCCAGCACAGGCTTTCCAGTCAGCGCCTCCAGCTGTTCCAGCCCCGAACGCAAAATTTCCAAGTCTCCCCGAAATTTGTTGATGATCAATCCGCAGATAAGATTCTGCTCGTCCGGCTCTAAAAGCTTCACTGTACCATAGAGCGAGGCAAACACACCGCCGCGGTCGATATCGCCTACCAGAAGTACAGCGGCATGGGCAAGCTTCGCCATTCCCATGTTCACCAAGTCGTCCTGCTTTAGGTTGATTTCCGCCGGACTGCCGGCACCCTCAATCACAATGATATCGTACTCAGCCGCAAGGCTATCGTACGCCTGCTGAACTGCCGGACGCAGGGCTTTCTTTTGCCCCCAGTATTCCTTGGCAGACCGATTTCCGAGCACGGTGCCATTCAAAATCACCTGTGAACCCACATCACTTGTGGGCTTGAGCAATATGGGATTCATGCGTACATCGGGTTCAATGCCGGCGGCTTCCGCCTGCATGACCTGTGCACGTCCCATTTCCAATCCGTCCTTGGTAATGTAGGAATTGAGCGCCATATTCTGCGCTTTGAATGGCGCAACCCGATATCCGTCCTGCTTAAAAATGCGGCATAGTGCAGCCGCAATCACGCTCTTTCCGGCATTCGATGCAGTGCCCTGTATCATAATCGCCTTTGCCATCTGTAATCACCTCTTGCATCTTGTGTATCAGCGTCTGGTTATCCTGTTCCCCGCGAACTGCAATGCGAAAATATCCCTTTCCCAGCCCACGATAATTTTCACAGCTGCGAATCAAAATCCCGTGCGGCATCAGCCTCTCCCGTAAATCAAACCGTTCCGTATAAAACAGGATATAGTTTGCCTGTGCCTCAAAAACGGTAAATCCAATATCCCGAAGCTGCTCTGTCAGCCATATCCGCTGCTCTTTGATATCGCCTGCGGTTTGCTGTTCCCAGCCCGTACAGGAAAGTGCCGCAACCCCGCACGCCTCGGCAATTACAGAAACATTCCAAGGCTGTCCGGCAGTATGCAGCCGGTCAATCAGGGCGAAATCATTTGTCATACACCACCCCAAGCGCACGCCCGGAACTGCATACATTTTGGTAAATGCCCGCACGATGACCAGCCGTGAATATGTCTCTAAATAAGTACGCATAGAGAAAGGCTCTGTCAAAAAATCCTGAAAGCACTCATCGACCACAAGCCATATATTATTTGCTTGACAGCGCTCTAAAATCTGTTGCATCAGTGCTTGTGACACAGTGCAGCCGGTCGGATTATTTGGTGTACACAAAATAACCATATCCAAATCTGGTGTGAGGGACAGCAAAAACCGAGAGGTGAAAGCAAACCCTTCCTCTGCCAGCAGCCTGTGAAACCGAATCTCTGCCCCCTGCTCACAGAGCGCCTGCTCATATTCTCCAAACGTCGGCGCGGTCAAAAGGGCAGTGCGCGGCTTAATGCAGTGTACCAGCCGATAGAAAATCTCTGCTGCGCCATTGCCGCAGAAAAATGCTTCCGGCGGCAGTTTCCAGCGCGCCCCCAAAGCCGCCTTGAGTGCACGACATTGCGGGTCTGGATACCGTGTGCAGCTGTCCACGGCTTGATGCATTGCAGCCTTTACAGTCTCTGGAATCCCACGCGGATTGATATTTGCTGAAAAATCCAGCGGCTCCTGTCCACCGTACTGTATTCGATAGCTATACACGTCCCCGCCATGTATGTACTGCATTTATGACACCTCTTTTCTATCCAAACAGCAGCCGCAGTCCGATTCCAAGCGCCAGCATAATCAGCGACGCCCCCGTCATCAGGCGCTCTGCGCGTGCAATATCATTGCGGTCTATACGGCGGTCGGGATCTCCGATAAACGGCTTTTCCATATGTTTCCCAAAATAAATCGCATCTCCCGCCAGCTGAATGTGCAGCGCTCCGGCACAAACCGATTCGGTCTGTGCCGAATTGGGGCTTTTATGATTGTACCGATCGCGCCGAAAGATACGCAGTGCATTTTGATTATCCAGCCCCAGCACACCAGCGGCTGCAATCATACAGATTGCAGCAAGTCTTGCGGGAATAAAATTCAATATATCATCTGCTTTTGCAGAACATTTTCCAAGATATTCGTAGCGGTCATTGTGATATCCCACCATAGAGTCCAAAGTATTGACCGCCTTATAGAAAAACCCAAGCGGCGCACCGCCAATGAGCATATAAATCATAGGTGCAATCACACCATCTGTTGTATTCTCTGCAATGGTTTCCACCGCAGCCTTAATAACCCCATCTTCATCTAACGCGTCTGTGTCACGCCCCACATACATGGAAACCGCACGCCGTCCCTCCTCCAAAGAATGGGCAAGCGCAATATAAACATGCTTTCCGGCATCTGCAAGCGAACGCCGCGCAAAAATCTGGTAACACAGCCAAGTCTGTACGCCAATATACAGCGCCAGATGGACTTTCCAGCAAATCCACAAGATGAGCGCCGGTATTGCAAAGCTCAGACCGCATACTACAACCCATAAAATCCCGCCTGCTATGGTCAGTGCCAAGGGCGTATCCGGAAAAATGCGCCGCATCAGACGTTCGGTTTTGGAAATCATTGTTCCCATCGCACAAACCGGATGCCATACCCCTTGCGGGTCTCCCAGCAGGCAGTCTAAAAGAAATCCCAATAAAACTGCCAATATCACTGTCATGCGCTACACTCCCTTAATTTTCTGTGCAATTCCGGCGCGAACCCAATAAACGACATCTGCACGCGCAGCCAAATCACAACACAGCCGCCCCACAGCCTCCCGCCAGAGGTCCGGCTCCCGCTCGGCGGGAACCACGCCGCAGCCGATCTCGTCACACAAAACAATTTTTCCGTCCAAAAGCTCCAAAAGGGCTGGTACAGCAATCTGTTCCGCAAGCGCACGGCGCACCAAATGCTGTACATTGCAAACAGCCCGCTTGCGCAAAGGCTCTCCCAAGGAAATCTGTGCCCCGTCTGCAATCTCCTCTGGCAGCAGTTCAAATTCCTTTTGTGCAAAAGTGCGTTTTCCCTGATACGCACCGCCCACAATCAAACAATTCATAAGAGCAGTCCTCCCAGTGCTGCCGCCGCTAAAAATAACAGCTCGGTCGTAGAAATCAAAAATCCTGCAAGATCTCCCGTGATTCCGCCAAACCGTGTGATACACAGCTTCTGATTCACGTAACTCCAACCAAAGTACAACACCAACAGCAAAACCATATAGACCTGCAGCTGCAACAGCAAGGCAATCACTGCAAAGCAAATCTGTTCCAGACGCAAAATCCGTTCTGCCGCCTTACGGTCGCTGTTTCCCGCAAAAATAAAGGCAAGTCCGGTATTCTTTGCACAGGGAATTGAGACCACAGCACAAGCACCCGCCATACGGGCAGCCACAAAGCCGACCCATACTGGAAATAATACATAGGGCTTGTCGTAAATCTGCGCAAAGAGCGCAACTTCTCCAAGCAGGAAGGCAATCATTCCAAGCAGACCAAAGGCACCGAGGTGTGGGTCTTTCATAATTTCCAGCCGTTTGTCCGGCTCGGCATGGGAGCCCATTGCATCGCAGGTATCTGCCAATCCGTCCAGATGGATACCGCCGGAAATCAGAACGGGTAAAAGCGCAGCGCCAACTGCATAGAACAGCGATGACGCCTGTGCCCCAAAACAAAAGATAAACCAAAGCCATTCACACAGCCCAATGAGCGCTCCGACGAGCGGCAGAAAACACAGCGCATACTGCATATTTTCCCGTTTCCACGGCACATGCGGCATGGGCACAATCGAGTACATCGAAAAAGTGATGCACAGTCCATTCCATAAATTCTTCATCACAAAATCTTCCCTTTCTGCGCAACTAAAATGCCGCACACGGTATAGAGCACGACATCTGCCCGTTCAGCAAGTGCACAGTTAATCTGTCCCAGCATACGCATATACTGCATCGTTTCCTCCGGATATGCCTCACCATCTGAAAAAATCTCATTTGTGACAACGACCAAATTCCGACATTGTGTCCGCAGGGAATCTATCCCTCGCAGGATACATGCCACAGCATGAGCTTCTCCTGCACCGTCCGGAGAAAACTGTTCGTTCGCCAGCAGATTCGACATACATTCCAACAAAATGCCATCATACTGCCGCTCGAGTTTCAGGTGTTCCAGACCTGTATAGCGCTCTATCGTATCAAAGCCCTTGCCGGCACGCAGCTTATGGTGGCGCAGCATACGCGCCCTTGCCGCCTGTCCAAAGGGCTGCATTGTGGCGAGATACAAGCGGCTTCCCCGTGCGGCACGCTCACACAAAATACGTTCTGCCTGTGCCGATTTTCCACTCGCTGCCCCCCCTGTGATAACAATCAGCATCGTTTCACCTCATGTCAGCGGCTGATAGGCTGTAATCGCCGTATCCGCAAAGCAAGGCATTTCATCATACACCGAAAACGCCAAATCCAAAAGGGCAATGGCAGCAACCGCTCCGGTTCCTTCGCCAAGACGCATACCTGCTGTAATGAACGGCTTTGCCTCCAACGCGTCCAGCAGGATTTGTCCTGCCGGTTCCTGCGAGGCATGGGAAAACACAATATAATCACGCACAGTCGGACACAGCCGAACGGCACACAACGCGGCCGCGGCCGTAATCACACCATCTGCTACAACAGGCAATCTATTTGCAGCCGCCCCCAAATAAAATCCTGTAATACCAGCAAGGTCAAAGCCTCCCACCTTGGAAAGCACATCAACTGGATCTGCTGCATCGGGCTGATTCCTTGTAATGGCTGTGCGGATTGCCTCAATTTTGCGCGCCAATCCCTCTGTGGACAGACCCGCACCTCGCCCTGTGACTTCATGAACCGCTCTGCCTGTTAAAACGGCTGTGACCGCTGATGTGGTCGTGGTATTGCCGATGCCCATTTCACCAACTGCCGTGAGCTGGTCTCCACGCCTCTTGCAGTATTCTGCCATCTCAATACCCACCTCAATCGCGCGGACACAGTCCGCCCGTGACATCGCAGCACCTTTTGTCATATCTGCCGTCCCATAGGCTATTTTTCGGTGCATGATCTGTTCTCCCTGTACGTCTCGTGCAACACCAATATCTACTGGGAGTACCTGCACACCGGTTCGGGCTGCCATACGGCAGACAGAGGTCTGTGCGCGGTTTAGGTTTTCTGTGACAATAGCAGTGACCTCCTGCCCGCACTGCGTCACGCCCTGTGCAACAACCCCGTTATCTGCACAGAATACAGCCACGGTACGCTGTCGAATAGACGGATTCGCGCAGTGCTGGACACCCGCAATCTGTATAATGGTATCCTGCAAGCGTCCCAAACTGCCAAGCGGAATCGCAATATTAGAAAAATATGTATATGCCTCCTGCATACTGTGTGCACACAGCGGCGCAATCGCTTGTTTACATGTTTCCAAAGTCATTTTTATGCCTCATTTCCATACAGGTGCGTAAAAACCGCTGAGCCACAGATATCTGTCCGCGAAAATATAAATGCGGATAACCTGCATACATGTGTGCATTTGCAAAGACACATTGCCACTGCTTTCCATTCCGCTTTTGTGCTGTAAAAGCATCTCCTGCATTGTCCGATTTGGAATAATGAAACTCATGGGCACGTAAGGTCTGCCCTTTTTCACAAAGCATGGTATCCTTTTGTGCGGTCAAGGTGACGTATCCGAAATTTTGCAGACGCTGGGTCAGCTCTGTATGCACAGGCAGTACACCTGCCATAGGCGCAGTCTGTGCGTCTTTCACGAACTCGCTTCCCAAATATAGGAAACCGCCGCACTCTGCAATGACAGGTGTCCCCGCCTCTATCTGCCTGCGAATACTATTGCGCATCGTGACATTCTGCGCAATTTGCTCCATATAAAGCTCTGGATATCCGCCGCCCAGATACAGCCCATCGATGCCCTCGGGAAGCTGCGCATCTGACAGCGGAGAAAACGGAATCAGCTGCGCGCCCAGTTCGGTCAACAGATCCAGATTGTCCTGATAATAGAAACAAAACGCTGCATCTTGCGCAACCGCAATGCGTGCGGGCATTTTTTCGTACACTTTCGGTACAGGCGGTGCAAGCGGCGGCGCACTGTGCGCCAGTTCCAGCAGTCCGTTCAAATCCAGTCCCTCACAGGCTGCATCTGCCAAAAGGTCAAGCTGTCTGTGTAAATCGGGCAGCTCTCCCGCTGTCACAAGCCCCAAATGCCGCTCGGGCAGCTCTGCCTCGGGAACAGGCGGCAGGTACCCATACACACGTACACCTGCCTTTTGCACAATATCGCGGTAAAACGGATACATACCTGCTGTCACCCCATTGAGAATGACACCTCTGATTGTGTTTTCCGCAAACTGTGTAAATCCGGAAATCATCGCTGCCAGAGAAAGTGCCTGCCCCTTTGGACGCACGACCAGCACGGCCGGTGTTTGACTGGCACGGGCAACATGTGCAGCAGATGCCTCGTCAGTTGTACCGATGCCATCATAAAAGCCCATCACGCCTTCCACCACACCAACACGGCTGCCTGACAAATGGCACGACAGCAATTCACACACTTCCCGTTCTTTCAAAAAGAACAAATCCAGATTGTATGAAGGCAGACCCAGCGCTTCCCTGTGAAACATAGGGTCAATATAATCCGGACCGCACTTAAATGCACACAAATCCACGCCCTGCCGCTGCCATGCACGAAGCAGAGCACTGGATACCGTTGTCTTGCCACAGCCGCTTCCCGTCCCTGCAATCAGCAGGCGGGGCTGTTCATGCTTCATTCGATTTTCCTCCTCCTGTGAGCAAGAATACCGGATTGTTTGCCATCATCATGGTATAGTCTGCCACCTTTTTGCCACGCGCCGCACCAATTTGGCAGACCTCTAAATTTGCATATCCCAGTTTTTTCATGCTGTCCAAGGAAATCGCCAGCGTTTCTACCGCAATCGCACTGACACAGACCCGCACCTGCGGATTTTTCTCCTTGAGCCAAGTCAGGATTTGCGGCAGTTCTCCGCCGCTTCCCCCAATAAAGGCAGCGTCCGGAACAGGCAGTCCTGCAAAGGCTTCGGGCGCATGTCCCGCCACTGCAATCACATTAAACGTACCAAGCGCCTTGCGGTTCTGCGCAATCAGCTCCAGACCTGCGTCTTTTCTCTCGATTGCATATACAAGCCCGCGCTCTGCATGCCTTGCAAGCTCAATCGCCACCGAACCCGTGCCTGCGCCAATATCATACACAATATCCCGCGCTTGAATGTCCAGCAGATTGACTGCCGCCCAACGCACCTCCTGCTTGGTCATCGGCACCTGCCCGCGGGTAAACTGGCTGTCCCGCAGGCTTTGCCGTGCATCAACCGCCAAGTCATTACAGATCAGCAGCACAGCCAAATCTCCGGTTGCGTGCTGCGCGATACTTTCGGCATTGCCCTCCATAATTTCTTCTTGTGCACTGCCCAGATTCTCTCCCAAAATCACACGAACATCAGATAATCCTGCATCATGCAGCTGCTGACAGATGCTTTGCGCGGTATGCTGCCCGCCTGTCAGGACAAAGACCTTTCTGTGATAGCTGACTGCACCCAAAATATTTCCAGAACGTCCATGCAGGCTTAAAATATAGGCATCATCATAGCGGATTCCACACTTGGCACACAAATACTGCATACTGCTCAGTCCCGCAAAAATCTGCACCGTTCCATACGGGCGCAGAGTTTCCTGCAGCCGGTTTGTCAGACTAAAAAAGCCGGTATCACCAGACATGACCAGCGCAACCGTTTGTGCTCCGCAGGAAATGGCACGCTCTGCCATTTCGGACATTCCCACCGTTATGCTCTCGCATACACCGGACAGCCCTTTTGCAAGACGTTCCGGTGCGAACACACAGTCTGCTTCACACAAAACCCTTTTCACCTGCTCGGTCAAGCCCTCCGGCGTGCCCATGCCTGCCCCCACAATCATAAACTGGCGTTCCACGTCTTTCAAACTCCTTTTATACACGTAATTCCTGCATAACCTGTTCTGCCGCCTGACAGAACGTCTCCAGATCCTCCTCTGTATGACTGACATTGACAAATGTTGCCTCATACTGTGACGGTGCAATATAGAGATTGCGCGCCAGCATACCCTGAAAATAGGTACGGAACCTGTCCAAATCGGATTTTTGTGTATCAGCAAAGCACTGTACTGGTGCATCTGTAAAATACGGGCACAGGAGTGCACCACACTGATTGACCTGTACCGCGACACCTGCCTGCTGGGCAGCATGGCGCAAGCCCTGCGCCATGCGCTGCGCCTTGCACTCAAGTTCGCTGTAATACTGCGGGTTTGCCTGCAATATCTGAAGCTGTGTCAATCCCGCTGCCATGGCAACCGGATTACCGGACAGCGTGCCTGCCTGATAAATCGGTCCGGTTGGCGCCACCTGTGACATAATTTCCCGCTTGCCGGCATACGCACCAACAGGCATACCGCCGCCAATGATTTTGCCAAAGGTCACAAGATCGGCACGCACACCAAAGTATTCCTGCGCACCACCGCGCGCCAAGCGGAATCCGGTAATGACCTCATCAAAAATAAGCAGTGCACCATAACGGTCACAGAGGGTACGCAAACCCTGTAAAAATCCGGACTTGGGCGCAATCACACCCATATTGGCGGCAACCGGCTCCACAATCACGGCAGCAACCGCCTGTGGATTGGCTTGCATCAGCGCTTCCACCGACTCCAAGTCGTTATACTGTGCCGTCAGAGTATCAGCTGCCACCGCCTGCGGTACGCCCTTCGAATCCGGCGCGCCGCCTGTCAGGGCGCCGGAACCAGCCTTTACCAGCATGGCATCGCTGTGCCCATGGTAACAGCCCGCAAACTTGATGATCTTTGTACGTCCGGTCACGCCCCGCGCGACACGTACCGCGCTCATAACAGCCTCTGTGCCTGAATTGACCATACGCACCATATCGATATTTGGCACCATATCCACAAGCAGTTCTGCAACATCGACTTCGATTGGCGTGGGTGCACCAAAGGACAGCCCGTTTTCCATCGCTGCCTGCACTGCTTTCAGCACACGTGGGTCACTGTGTCCCAGAATGAGCGGGCCCCATGAGCCAATAAAATCGATATATTCGTTCCCATCTGCGTCCCATACACGGCTGCCTGCACCGCGCACCAAAAACGGCGGTGTTCCCCCAACCGAGCGATAGGCACGCACGGGCGAATTGACGCCTCCCGGAAGAACCTTCTGAGCACGCTCAAAGAGCGCTTGTGAGCGTTCACGATTCATTATCCAATCTCTCCTTTTCGAATGGCATCTGCAAGCTCGCAGGCATAATAGGTAATGAGAATATCCGCACCGGCACGAAAAATACTGACTGCCGACTCACACATCACACCATGCTCATCAATCAGCCCTGCGGCGGCTGCCGCCTTGATCATGGCATATTCTCCACTCACTGCATAAGCTGCTACCGGCAAATCAAATTGTCTGCGCGCTTCATGAATGAGGTCAAGGTAGCTCAGTGCCGGCTTAATCATCAGGATATCCGCACCCTCTTGTACGTCCAAGGCACATTCCCGCATGGCTTCCCTTGCATTGTGCGGGTCCATCTGATACGAACGGCGGTCACCGAACGCCGGCGCAGACCCTGCTGCATCTCGAAATGGACCATAAAAATAGGAGGCATACTTTGCAGCATAGGACATAATGGGCACATTCTGAAAGCCGTTTTCGTCCAGCACCTGTCGAATCCGTGCAATGCGCCCGTCCATCATATCGCTGGGCGCAACCATATCAGCCCCCGCCTTGGCATGGCTGAGCGCTGTCTTTGCAAGCACCTCCAGCGTTTGATCGTTATCCACATCATGTCCGCACAGGATTCCGCAATGTCCATGTGAGGTATATTCGCACATACAGACATCTGTAATCACATAAAAATCCGGCGCAAGTTCCTTAATTTGGCGAATTCCCTGCTGTACAATGCCGTCCTCCTTCCACGCTCCCGAACCGCAAGCGTCTTTTTCCGCTGGCAGTCCAAACAGAATGACACGGGAAATCCCATGCTGTCTTGCGCGCTCTACCATACGAAACAGCTGATCCGGACTGTAATGATACTGCTCGGGCAGGGACGGGATTTCTTCATAGATTCCGGTTCCCTCACATACAAAAATTGGCCAAATCAAGCTGTCCGGCGAAATGCGTGTCTCCCGCACCATGCGGCGCAGAGTGTCCGATGTACGCAGACGGCGCGGACGAATTGTTTCATTAAACATTTTCTGTCTCCTCCAGCAAACAAGCAATCATACTGTCAATCGTTGCTTTCTTCGCAACCTTCACTTTCATTCCATAGGCGCTTGCCTGTGCAGCAGTCTGCTCTCCAATACAAAGCGCAGTAAAACCCGTATACTCCGATGCGCCAACTGCCTGCACAAAGCCTTGCACGGTCGATGCGCTGGTAAAGGTCACCGCGTCCAAGGTACCTGCCGCCAGCTCCTGCTGCAGCAGCGCTGCACAGTCGGTGTGATAACGTGTTTCATAGGTAGGGATATCGGCAAAGGGAATATCTGCCTCCCGCAAACTGCGAGTCAGCTCAGGTGTGCCCTGCGCTGCACGCAGAATGAGCACTTTTTCTCCCGACTGCACGGTTTGCGTCAGCAGCTGTGCAAGATGCGCCCCATCATATATCTCCGGCATAAGATCTGCCTGAATCCCATATTGCGCGAGCGCCTTTGCAGTGCCTGCTCCAATCACAGCAAAGCGCATACCATAGAAAGCGCGCAGGTCTGTACCCGCCTGTGTCAGCGCGTGTACCATGGCTGAAACGCCTGCCGGACTGGTCAACACCACCCAGTCCCAAGCTTCAGACAGCGTATAACGAAGGAGCGCGCTGTTTTCCAACTGTACGGTTTCGATGCAGGGACATTCCAGCACATTGGCACCCAGCCTGCGCAGCTTGCCGGACAAGGTTCCCATACGCTCACGCGGTCTGGTCACTGCAATGGTCTTGCCATGCAGCGGCAGCGGTGTAAACCAGTCCAGAGAAGTACTCAGCGCACACACCTTACCCACAACAATCAGCGCAGGACTCCGGAGTCCCGCTGCCTGCACCTCGCCTTGCAGCGTCGAAATGTCTGCAATCACCTTTTTCTGGCTGCCACGCGCACCATTGGAAATGACAGCCGCCGGCATGTCCTTTTCCATGCCTGCCGACAGCAACCCCTGCATGATCTGCGGCAATGCGGTAAGCCCCATCAAGAACACCAAGGTTCCCCGTGTGCGCACCAATGCAGAAAAGTCAATGTCCAGCGCCTTTCCTGCACGCGCATGTCCTGTGATGATGTGCACCGAGGAGCAGTAATCCCGATGCGTTACCGGAATCCCCGCATACGCAGGAACTGCCAGCGCCGAAGTCACACCAGATACTACTTCAAACTGGATTCCATGCTCCAAGAGATACTCACATTCTTCTCCACCGCGTCCAAACAGATAGCAGTCGCCGCCCTTGAGCCGTACCACCCGTTTTCCTGTCTGCGCAAGTTCTACCAAGATTTCATTGATGCGCTCCTGCGGAACGCGATGATTGCAGTTTTCCTTGCCCACATCGACCCGCTCGGCATCTGGCGGAATCAAATCTAAAATATCCGCGCTCACCAGCCGGTCATATACAACCACTTCAGCCTGCTGCAAAACCTCAGCCCCTCGCAAGGTGAGTAAATCACGCCCGCCCGGGCCCGCGCCAACCAGCGTTACCTTCATCTTTTCATTCACCTCGTCTTAGTCGCTCTGCCAAATCCTGTCCCAATCGCTCTGCCTGTGTGCGGTCTCCGGTACAATCGCCAAACCGGACAACCGTTTGTTCTGCATTGACATACATACCGCGCAGCTTGAGCGTGTTTCCTGTTACCTCTGCATAAGCGGCAACCGGTGATGTACAGCCGCCGTCCAAGGTACGGACAAAGCTGCGCTCTGCCAGCGCGCAGTCACGCGCATCTGCGTCTGCAAACCGTGCCAGACAGCGGAGATCTGCGTCCGCTCTGCCCTGTACCGCAACGATTCCCTGACCGGCTGCCGGCAGAATTTCATCTATGGAAAAATATCTGGCAATCCGGTGAGTCAGTCCCAGACGTACAAGCCCTGCACTTGCAAGCACCAATGCGCCATATTGTCCCTCGTCCAGCTTGCGCAAACGGGTTTGAATGTTTCCGCGTACCGGTTTAATGACAGCATCGGGAAATTGCTTTTCCAGCTGTATCCTTCTTCTGGCACTTGCGCAGCCAATTGGTCTTGTCAGGTCAAGCGCTTGCAGTCCCTCTGCCAGCACCAGCGCATCTCTTGGATCCTCGCGTTTGGAGTATGCAACGATTGGAAGGCCTGCTGGCTGCTCCATCGGCATATCCTTCAGGCTATGTACTGTAAAGTCTACTTCCTTTGCAGCCAGTGCCCTGTCCAATTCCTTAACAAACAGTCCCTTGCCGCCAATCTGCTCCAAGGTTCGATCCAAAATCAAATCCCCTGTTGTTTTCATTGTCATGAGTTCACAGGGTTCCTCTATGGTATCCAGCACAAGCCTCGCCTGAATGACAGCCAGCTTACTGTCGCGGCTGCCAAATCGAATCGTTTCCATTATATATCCACCATCTCCCGAATCTTTTTTGCCGTTCGTGAAACTGCATGATGGTCAGAACCATCGGATACCAGACCTACGGTCACCTGACTGCCAAAGCAGACAGCCGGAAAATAAAAGGTGCTCTCTGCCGCACAATCTGCCACGCTGACTGAAATATCCCGCTTATGGCACGCCTCAAAAACCGCATGATTGACTGCACGGTCATTGGTCGCAGCAATCACTAAAAAAGCGTCCGCAATGTCGTCCTCTGTAAAGGTTTTTTCTTTCCATGTAATCACAGACCGGTCAATCTCCTGTACACAAACAGGAGATACCACATGGATCTGTGCACCAAACCGTTCCAGTACGGAAATCCGGCGTGCAGCAATGCTGCCGGCACCAATCACCACAACCTTTTTGCCCGCCAAAGAGACAAATAACGGAAAGCGCGGTGCATCGGTACGGGAAATTTTGAGCCGTGCAGCCAGATAGGATTTCATTTCTTCCAGCGAACGCCCTGTTTCCGTGAGCGGACGTGCAATCATCAAAACGGTTGCGCCTACCTCCTTTGCGGCAGAAAGCTTTTCGGCAAAGCCGCCGCTTTTTCCGGTGTCCTTGGTGACCAAAATCTGTGCTCCCGTTTTCTTCAGCAGTGCAACATTCATTTCATGCGAAAAGGGGCCCTGCATTGCCAAAATCGACGCACCAGAAAACCCAAGTGCAGTACATTTCGCGAGCACCTCCGCGGTTGGCAATACACGTGGAAACAGTCGTTCTGTATAATTGGGAACCTTGGTATAAAAATCCAGTTCCTTACTGCCAGTTGTGAGCAGCACTTTTCCCTGATGCTCGCACAGCCACTGCACAGCCGCTTGTGTATCGGCTACGGTAACCACCGAATCCGCCGCCTGTGTCGGACGCAAAAGGCGCAGATATTCTGCGCCAGCCTGTGCGCAGGCCTCCCGAATATTCTGTGTGACCACGCTTGCATAGGGGTGCGTTGCGTCAATCACCAGCACCCCCGCAGACAGGTGTGCTGCCATTTCCGGAACGGTCAGGCGTCCGGTATGCACACGAATACCTGCAAGCGGTTCCATGACCGCCTCGCCGTAATCCGTTGCCACAAAGACATCTGCCGGCACCTGATGCGCAGATAGAAAACGGCACAGCTGCTTTCCCTCGGTCGTGCCTGAAAAAATCAAAATCCTCATACGCCGCGATAACCACGCGGTGTCACAAGCCGTCCCGCAATCACTCGTGTCATAGAATTTCCAATAAATACCGTAGTCAGCATATCTACACTGGCATCACGCAGCGCGCCAAGGGTCATGAGTTCAAACTGTTCGCCCTCGCGCCCAATATTGCGCACCAGTCCGCATGGTGTTTCCGGAGCTCGCTCTTCAAGCAGGATATCGCACGCTTTTTGCAGATGGTCGGTACGCTTTTTGCTCGCTGGATTGTATAGACACAGACAGAAATCGCCCTGTGCGGCAGCATGTAAACGTTTTTCAATGGTTTCCCACGGCGTCAGCAAATTGCTGAGACTGACCACTGCAAAATCATTGGTGAGCGGTGCACCCAGAACAGCGCCGCCTGAGCAGGCCGCTGTGATTCCTGAAATGACCTCGATCTCGATTTCAGGATATTCCTGACACACCTCGAACATTAGTCCTGCCATGCCATAAACGCCCGCATCTCCACTGGAGACGACAGCGACCTTGCGTCCCGACAGCGCAGCATCACGTGCTGCTGTACAGCGGTCTACTTCACGGGTCATGCCGGTCTGGATACGCTCTTTTCCTTCCAGCAGTCCTGCAATCAGCTCGAGATACAACCCATAACCCGCAACACAGTCACAGCTTTCCAATGCACGCACGGCGCGCAGGGTCATCTGCTCCTCTCCGCCCGGACCGATTCCGATTACATATATTTTCATTTTACTGTTCCTTTCTGCATCTTGTCCAGACAGTTCTGCATCTGTACAGCTGTCAGACCTTCCTTCATTCCGCCAATGAGCATATCTACTGTTTTGTGGACTGCAAGTTCAATCAGCTCATCTACATCATTTTCTGTATACAGCGCCGAAAAAGAGCGATCATGCCGCACACGGACAAGCGCAGTGTCCTTCATCTGTGCAATGAGCGGCAGTGCCTTGCGATATTCATACCAAGCATAAAACTCTGCCTTTTCCTCGTCTAAAATCGCGTGTGCCTGTGCACGTTCTTGGGCATTTTCATCATCTAAAGTACCCAGATCGTCTAAATTGAGCAGTCGAACCCCTGTACCGTCCATCGTTTCAATATCCCGCGGCATTGCAAGATCTACCAAGAGTGCCGGCGGCTGTGCCAAACCTGCAATCTGCGCTTTGCACAGTGTATAATGCGGGCTGGTAGTCGCACTGATCACCAAATCTGCACCCTCTATGATTTTGCACCGCTCCTCGTAAGGATAGGTCGCACAGCCCGCTGGTACAACCGTTTGTCCATGCCGGTAGGTGCGCAGCGTAACAGTCACCTGACAGCCTGCCTCATAAAGCAGGGCAGCTGCAAGCCGTCCCATCTCTCCATTTCCAATCACAACAGCACGTTTTCCATGTAACGTACCTAAGATCTCCTGTGCCAATGCCACGCCACGATGTGCCGCCGAAGCAGGCACGCCAACCAGTCTGGTTTCTGTTTTAACGCGTTTGCTGCCTGTCACCGCATACCGGAACAGCGTGTCGAGCACACTGTCTGCACAGTGCAGCCTTCTTGAAAGCGCAATGGCATCTCGAACCTGTGAAACGATTTGGTCATCTCCAAAAATCTGGGACTGCATACCGGCAGCCACCTCAAAAAGGTGTGTAATTGCAGCATCTTCCCACCGCACACTTGCAATCGCCTGATACGCGGACAAGGATACGCCCGCAGCCCTTGTCAAAAGAACAAGCGGATCGACCGTCTGATCCACTGTATGTAAATATAGCTCGGTGCGGTTGCAGGTTGCAATCAGCACACAGCCCAGAACACCTTCACTCTCCCGAATCCTAGGCAGCAGCTGCTCTACCTGTCCCGCCACAAAAGAAACCGGCTCCCGCTCGGCAAGACTTGCTCTGTGAAAATCAATACCTGCCATACAGATATTCAAAAAATTCAAAAAACTACCTCCCAATCGTGCATTGCCAGCGCAATCGTAATGCCTCCGCACGGTGTTTTTGCGCGCAGGAGCCGCCCGTTCTTACTCGCCCTGATTGCTGCACGCTCACAAACATTGTCCACCCCAACGGTATGCTGTACGAAAGCAGAGGCAGTATACTGCCCGCGTGTCTCGCGCAGCTCCTGTGCCGTATAAGTCACAAACGGCAGCGCGTGCTGTTGACAAAACGCACAAAGCCCCAATTCATCTTTTTTGACCTCAATGGAAGCCACCGCACGAATGGCAGACCACGGGATCTGTTCTTCCTCCAAAATCCGGCTGACTGCCTGTGCGATCGCTTCCTGTTCTGTCCCACGTCTGCACCCAATACCGAGCGTCACAATACGCGGAATCAGATGCAGCGTGTTTGGAAACGGAGTGCTTGTCAGCCGCACAGAAATCACAATGCCGCTCTCTCCTTGTGCGCCAATCCCATCAGGCAGTGCGCCTGAAACAGGGAAATCACTTTGCAAGCCCACAGGCTGTCCCGACAGGATCGCCCCCGAAATATACTTGATTCGGTCAACCTCGTGCACAGTACAATCATGCGCCTTTGCCCATGTGTCCACAGCAAACGCCCCCCGTCCATCTGTTGCAGTGGTAATGACTGGTTGTGCGCCAATTCCCTCTGCAATCTGCTGTGCCAGCGCATTTGCGCCGCCCAAATGTCCAGACAGCAGGGAAATCACAAACCTTGCCTGTTCATCTATCACAAGAACCGCCGGATCGTATTGCTTTCCCTGCAAGAAAGGCGCACACATGCGCACTGCAATGCCGGCCGCACCTACAAATACAATGAGATCACAGTCTGCCATCGCCTGCTGCACCATACGAGACAGCTTCGTCTGCTTGAGCGAAGCATCTATGCCCCTTGCATAACGCTCTGCACAGCAGTCTGACAGACTTTGCGCTACCCGCTCTCCTGTCTTTGCCCCCTGTGCTGTAAATGAAATGATTTTTACCCGAATCATTTACTCGCCTCACGAAATTCAGTGGTAAAGCTTGGGTCATAGAGCTTAGAGCGCGCATAGGTGTCACCCAAAAAATTTCCAACGGTAATGAGAGCCGTTTTGGTGATCTGGTGCACACGCGCAGCCTGCGCCATTTCCCCAACCGTTGTACGAATCACCTTTTCATCTGGCCATGTCGCCTTATATACGATACCAACCGGAGTATCTGCGGCATAACCTCCTGCCTGCAAGCGTTCAGAAAGCTGCTCCATCTGTCCGGCAGAGAGAAAAATCACCATGGTTGCACCATGCGCTGCCAAAAGCTCGATTTTCTCTTTTTCCGGTACAGGAGTCCTGCCCTCCATGCGCGTTAAAATCACGGTTTGGCTGACATTGGGCAGGGTATATTCTGCCTTGAGCGCAGCAGCAGCTCCACAAAAAGAGGAAACCCCCGGCACCACCTCATAGGAAATGCCATGGGTATCCAAAATATCCATCTGTTCGCGATGGGCGCCATACACACAAGGGTCTCCTGTATGCAGCCGCACGACACATTTTCCCGCCTGTTCCGCAGGAACCATGACCTCCATGACCTCCTCGAGCGTCATTTTCGCACTATTATATTTTTGACAATCCGGCTTGCAGTCATCTAATAATGCAGGATTTACAAGAGAACCCGCATAAACCACAACATCGGCTTGTGCAAGCAATTTTGCACCGCGCACCGTAATGAGATCCGGTGCACCAGATCCGGCACCAACAAAGTATATCATTTCTGTTCCTCCCGCACTAAAATCACCGAGAAATATCCGGTTGGATCGTCCAGTTCACGCAAATTGCGCACCACCCGTTCTCCTTCCATGCCGCACCTTTCTACCAGCGCAGCGGTGTCGCCTTTGCCCTGTGCTTCCAGCAGGTCCCGTACCTCTAAAATTGAGCGTCCAGCCTTCATCAGAATCTTATTTCCTGAAAGCGCCAAACCGGCATCAGTCGCATTGTGCGAAGCCGGAATGATGTGCAGCATCTGGCTGCCCTCACACAGTGCCTGTCCCAAACGTGCTGCCACAGCACAGAAAGAGGGAACGCCCGGCACAATCTCTACATCATATCCGCGCGCCTGTACCCTGCGATGTACATACCAATAGGTCGAGTATATCGCCGGATCGCCAAGCGTCAAAAATGCAACAATCTTTCCCGCATCTAACAGCGCACAAATGTCATCTGCTGCCTTGTCATGGCAGGCGTGCAGCACCTGTTGATCTCGTGTCATAGGCATATCACAATGCAAAATTGGCTTTCCTTCTGTCCATTTTGCGGCAATCGTGAGCGCAGTCTGCTCACCTGTTCCACCTTTGGGCACAGCAATGACATCACATTCCTGAATGAGACGGACCGCCTTGCAGGTCATAAGTTCCGGATCGCCCGGTCCAACGCCGATTCCATATAATTTTCCCTGTTTCATAAGCTACCTCGAAACTCCTCACATAGACTTTTGGCATTCTCAGACTGTGCCAGAATCCCATTTTGGTTTGTAAACATCAAAAATCCAATTTCTGCCTGCTTCTGTGCGTGTAATCGTCGATTCAAGCGCGCGGTAATGGCTTGCCCGATGGTCTCAAACACCTGCTCCCGAATCCCGTAGGTATCGAGAATAGTGATGCAGGCATCTACCGTAACCGAGTCGCGCAGTGCACACAAAGCTTCCAGCGGTGCACCGCACAGCGCAGCATGAGAGACAAAAATCTCCTGTCTGCCGTCTGCCACAGAAGAATGGGTATTGAAAATGCCAGCTGCAAGCTTCACAAGCTTTCCTGCATGTCCCACAAGAAAAATCTTATGAAACCCTTTCCACGCTGCATAATCCAATGCGTCGCCAATAAAATTCGAGCATTTGACTGCACGCTCCAACTCCAGTCCCAATACATCACGTGCAAAATCCGCACCATAATTCCCGGGACAAATCAGTACCCGCTCAGGCTCTGCTTCGTATAGGCTATCGAGTTCCAAGTGCGTGGTATCCATGAGCGCCGTTTCACTCATCGGTTCAACGATGCCGCTCGTTCCTAGAATTGAAATGCCGCCCACAACACCCAGATGTGCATTATAGGTCTGTTCTGCAATTTCTTCTCCATTTTCGGCACAAATCGTCACCAGCAGCCCGCCCTGATATCCGGCCTGCTGCATGGCTTTTTCTACTGCGGCACGAATCTGTGCCTGTGGTACCGGATTGATGGCGGGCTGTCCCACTGGAACCGCCAACCCCGAACGTGTGACTGTCCCGACACCGGAGCCACCCTCCAGAATGATTCCCTGCGCCGCTCTTGACACTCTTGCAAAAATACGAATCCCATTTGTAACATCAGGGTCATCTCCGCTATCCTTTTGCACACAACAAACTGCTGTTTGTCCGTCTATATGTCCCTGCTCAGGATACAGCTGTAATACGATTCCTTTTGGTGTATGCAGCGCAATACACTCTGGCATCTGTCCTGTCAGCAGCAAAAGCGCCGCCGCCTGCGCCGCCGCCGCTGCACACGACCCAGTTGTATATCCACGTCGCAGCGCGGTCTGATTTTTATAAACAAGGCTCTGCATAACTTTCTCCATACTATAAAAAAATCGTGACACCGGTAGGAACAGTTGTCCTACGGCAGTCACGATACAATATCCTATGTGTGTAACGGATTACACATTATACATAATTGCCCAACTAATTCCGCGTAGTAATGGGTATGTATTGTGACCGCACGGGCAGGTTTTCTGACTCAAGGATCTGCACCAGATGCGGTCTTCCCAGTATAAAAACCAGTGACTCAATCTTGCAAATGGCTTCCCTCTCACAGCGGCGGGACCGTTTGGGAGTTTCACCCAATTCCCTTTTACCCTGTATCTCCACAGGCACCCTTTGGTATAATAGAACAAGAACTGTGCTTATTGTAGCGCGTTCTGATTTCCTTGTCAATTCCTTATGCCGCTTCCCCTATTTTATCTGGATCGTCCAAAAATCACAACGCACAGACTTTTTCCACTTTGTCAAAGCTTTTATCTACCATTTTGGTCTGTAATTCACTTTCCTTATCCCGTACTATCCTATTTTCAATACTTGCGGGATTTTTACAGATGCCGCATGTATTCCAACATACTGATGAAAATATTTTTTGGGTTTTTATCGAAAATTTTTTAGAACAAGCGAAAATATTCTGTCCTCCTCACACAGACAAAAATCGTTTTTGCATTTTCCTCATACACTTTTCCAAATTCGCTAGTCTTTTTCATAAATTTTGCTATAATAGCCTCGTAATGTAATTGTGTGTTCATTCAGCACATTCTGTTTTTCACACAACACATTCTTTTCTTCATCTCAGCAGGTTACTTACATCTTCAACTATTATCCTCTTGCCTGCTGAAAGCAATAGGCTACACCCCCCTGTGCAGCCTATTGGTTCCTCTTGCCTGCTCTGCGTATCGTTCCGCAGAGCAGGTTTTTTTTATTTCAAAATCACATTTTCATTGCCAAGGGCAAAACGCAGCTTTTGGACAAGCTGCAAATTCCCCTCACACCACAGCTGTCTCGGGGCAAGCATACGCTTTCCTGTATCCAATGGATAAAAAATCACTGGGACCTCTCCCTGATGCTGCAAGAGAAATTGTTTTGCTTCTTCAAACAAGGCGCCTTCCATATCCGGCACACGCAGATGCAGCTTCTGTCCAGAACGTGCCATTGCCTGTGGTGCCGTAAATACAGATTTCTTAGGTTCCTGCTGCGCACACAAAGCCGCCACACTTTCCTCTGTTAAGGGGGCTGCCATCTGTGCAATGAGTTTCGGCGCTTCGTCTTCTCGTGCATCGATGCGTCCTGTCACCAAAACAGCTGCATCTTCCGCAAAATAGGATCCATACTGCTGCAACACATTTGGAAAAATCACCAATTCAATGGTTCCTGAAATATCCTCAAGAACTGCATACGCCATCATATTGCCCGCTTTGGTTGCTTTGAGACGCATATTGGACACCACACAGGCAAGACGTACCGTCATACCATCTTTATAATGCGGCTCGGTCGCATCTGCACTCAGATCCTCATTGATCTTGCGAATGAATACCGCATGTGCACGGGCAGCAAGCTCTCGATAGGCGTCCATCGGGTGCCCCGAAAGATACATTCCTGTCGTCTGCTTTTCCATCACAAGCAGCTCACGTTTGCTGAGTTCCGGCATATTGGGCATATCGATTTCCTGATCCTTGACTTCCTCCATTCCCATACCGAACAAATCCAGCTGACCTGCCACATTCTTTTTGCGCTCATTTGCAACAGCATCGACCACCCGCTCAAATACAGCAAGCAGCTGACTGCGATGAAATCCCATAGAGTCAAATGCCCCTGCCTGAATGAGGCTTTCCAGCGCACGTCGGTTGAGCTCTTTGTCATACAGGCGCTGGCAAAAATCCATAAGCGACTGATAGGGTCCATTCGCCTCACGTTCTTCTACCAGCTGACGCATAAAGCCACGTCCTACATTTTTGATCGCCGCAAGACCAAAGCGAATGTTATCGCCGGACACCGAGAAGCCGTCCTCTGAGCTGTTGACATCAGGCGGCAAAACACGAATCCCCATTTCGCGCGCCTCTGCAATATATTCTGAAATCTTTGCCGGCGCGTCCAGAACAGAGGTCAGCAACGCTGCAAGGTATTCTCTTGGATAATGGCATTTGAGGTATGCAGTACGATAAGAAACCACTGCATAGCAAACAGCATGTGCCTTATTGAAAGCATAGTTTGCAAAATCCATGATTTCATTAAAAATAGAAGCTGCCACATCTTCCGGAACACCGCGTGCAATCGCGCCATCAATGCCTTCCTCCGGATTGCCATAAATAAAGCTGATGCGTTCTTTTTCCAGTTCCTTGAACTTTTTCTTACTCATCGCACGGCGTACCATATCCGCCTTGCCCAGAGAATAGCCTGCAAGCCGCCGAAACGCCTCCATAACCTGCTCCTGATAGACCATACAGCCATAAGTAACGGACAGGATAGGCTCCAACAGCGGGTGCTTATAAGTCACCTTTTCAGGGTGATGCCGACATTCGATGTATCTCGGAATCGACTGCATAGGGCCCGGTCGATAGAGTGCAACCACCGCCGTGATATCTTCTATCGACTGTGGGCGCAGTCCGGTTACAACATTGGTAATGCCCGCCGATTCAAGCTGAAACACGCCCATCGTTTTGCCCTGCCCCAGCATATGGAAGGTTTGCTCGTCCTCATTGGAAATATGTTCAACCGAAAAATCAGGCGTATGTCGGCGCACCATTTTTTCGGCATCTGCAATGACTGTCAGCGTACGCAGACCCAAAAAGTCCATCTTCAAAAGTCCCAATTCTTCGAGCGTTGTCATGGGAAACTGCGTGACGACTTGCTCATCATTTTTCGCAAGCGGGACATAGGTATCTACCGGATCCTTGGTAATGACAACCCCCGCCGCATGGGTAGATGCGTGGCGCGGCATTCCTTCCAATGCCCGTGCAGTGTCAATCAAATTTTTGACCGTCGGATTGCTGTCATACATTTTTTTCAGTTCCGGATTGATGGACAACGCACGGTCGATTGTAATATGCAGCTCCATGGGAACCTGCTTTGCAACCACATCGACTTCATTATAAGGGATAGACAAAGCCCGTCCTACATCTCGAATAGCAGCACGCGCTGCCATAGTTCCAAAGGTTACAATCTGTGCAACATGGTCCGCACCATATTTACGTGTTACATAGTCGATCACCTCTGGACGACGTACATAACAAAAGTCAATATCAATATCCGGCATGGATACACGCTCTGGGTTGAGAAAGCGCTCAAAATACAGAGAATATTTAATGGGGTCCAAATCGGTGATTCCCAGACAATAGGATACAATCGAGCCTGCGGCAGAGCCGCGCCCCGGTCCAACTGATATCCCGTTAGATTTTGCATAGCGAATGAAGTCCGACACAATCAGAAAGTAATCCACAAATCCCATCTGATCGATCATGCGGATTTCGTAATCCATTCTCTCTCGCATACTTCCATCATCATCAGGATATCGTTTGGAAAGCCCCTCCAGACACAGCTTATCCAAATACTGTCTCGCCGTGAAACCTTGCGGCACATCAAACTGCGGCAAATGATATTTTCCAAACTCAAATTCCACCTGACAGCGGTTTGCGATCTCTACGGTTCGTGCAAGCGCCTCCTCATGTGCGGGGAATACCGCACGCATTTCTGCTTCCGACTTGATATAGAACTCACTGGTCTCAAACCGCATACGGGTGGGATCTTCCACAGTCTTTCCCATCTGGATCGCCATGAGCACATCTTGGATCTTGGCGTCTTCTCTTGTCAAATAATGTGCATCATTTGTAACAACGAGCGGAATCCCTGTTTCTTCAGACATGCGATAGAGCGCCAGATTGACCTCTTTCTGTACAGCAATCCCGTGATCCTGCACCTCTAAAAAGAAATTCTGTGCACCAAAAATATCACGAAATTCCAGTGCCTGCCGCTTTGCTCCCTCATAATCGCCATTCATGAGTGCATTTGGAATCGCACCACCCAAGCAGGCAGACAGACAAATGATTCCCTTGCTGTACGTGCGCAGCAATTCCATATCCACACGTGGACGCACATAGAATCCCTCTGAAAAGCTGAGGCTCACCATATGAATGAGATTGCGGTATCCCTCCATATTTTCACAGAGTAAAATCAAGTGTCTGTGCCATTCTCCATTTTGATATCTGCGTTCAAAACGGGAATTCGGCGTTACATACACCTCACAGCCGATAATCGGATGAATCCCACGCGCCTTGGCAGCACGATAGAAGTCGACTGCACCATACATGACACCATGATCCGTCATGGCAACTGCCGGCTGCCCCAACTCTGCCACTCGATCCATCAGCTTTTCAATACGGCAGGCACCATCTAACAGACTATACTCTGTATGGACGTGCAAATGTACAAAGTTTTCCAATGCGTCCTCCTTTTACTCAGTATCCCTCGTGACATGTGCTGCAATTTCCATGATGCGTCCCAGTCTATGACTTAGCCCGGGCTTTGAAATCGGCGGATTAAACATTGCCGCCAGCTCTGAAAGACTTGCAGTTGGATTCGCAACACGTAAATCTACTGTTTCCCGCAAATTTTCCGGAAAAACCTCCAAGCCACCACAAGCCAACGCGCGCTCAATTGCTGCAATCTGCCGCGTTGAGGCACTTGTGACCTTAATAATATTTGCCGTTTCACAGTTGACCGCACGGTTGACCTCATTGCGCAGCTGCTTTTCTACCTTTGCCTCCATGATTGCCATCGCTGCATGAGGAGCGCCAATCATCGTCAAAAAATCCTCTATTTGACCTGCCCCCTTCCAGTATAACAGCCATGCTGTGCGCCGTTGGGCCATCTTAGGCGTCATATTGGCATCTAAAAGCAGGCTCATAACCTCACGCCCCAAAATGGCATGTCCGATTTTGATTTCCAAATGACACTTTTTTTCCGGACTTGCAATACTGCCTGCTGCTAAAAAAATACCGCGCAAAAATGCAGGCACACAGCAATCATTGTCTACCAGATTGCGATTGAGATGGTAGGTGATATAGCTTTTGAAATCATATCCAAGCTTGTCCATCACAAGTGCAATCCGTGCCGGCTCCACGATCTGGATTACACGGCGTGTCCCATGCAGCACAGGCTGCACTTCCATGCCGCATACCTTCTTGAACAGCGTTGCAATGCGCCGAATGACTGCGCTCTGTCCCGTTACGAACCGAATCTCTCGATTGGAAAAAGCGGTTCCAAAAAGCAGCATGCCATATAATTCCGCAGTCTGACAGCATACATTGCCTAGTCCCGCACGACACAGTTCATTTTTTGTTTTTGCAGAAAAAGACAGCATAGCAGATGACTCCTTTTGTGTTATGCTCTGTGATAGTCTCTGTGTACAACGGTTAAGTTTTTATTGCCCTGTGCACGCAAATGCGCCGCCAGCGCTTCTGTAATGGCAACCGAGCGATGCTTTCCTCCTGTGCAGCCAATGCAAACCACAACAGAGGTTTTGCCCTCCGAAATATAGCGTGGAATTAAAAAGTCCATCAGCGAATTGAGATGCATCATCAGTGCATCTGCTGTTCCACCCTGAAATACATAATCACGTACCGCAGGCTCCGTACCATTATGCTCACGCAAGCTGATTTCGTAATAAGGATTCGGCAAAAAGCGTACATCAAATACCAAGTCCGCCTCTGTTGGAATTCCGTGCTTGAAACCAAACGACTCGACAATAATTTCAAACAGCTGATTGGGGTCTCCACCGCCAAACAGACGAACCAAATGCTCGCGCAGGGTTGCTGCTGTTAATTTTGTCGTATTCACCACATAATCTGCCTTGCCGCGCACACCTTCCAGCATGGCACGCTCCTGATTGATGGCAGCCGCAAGGCTCAGCCCCTCATTCATGAGCGGGTGCTTACGGCGAGTCTCCTTATAACGATTGATGAGTGTCTGTGTTGCCGTATCCAAAAACAGGATACGGTATTCACACCCCATTGTGCGGATACTGTCCAAGGAAGAAAACAGCGCATCAAAGCTGCCTCCTGAACGCACATCTGTCACAAGCGCGACCTTGTCATACTGCTCTGTCGCAGCAAGACATACCTCTGCGAACTTCGGAATGAGCGGAATTGGCAGGTTATCTACACAGTAATAACCAAGATCCTCCAATGCCGCCACTGCACGGCTCTTACCTGCGCCAGACATACCTGTTACAATGAGAAAATGCATCATAATTCCCCCTTATCCTAAATCATCAAAGCACACGAACCTCGCAATGAAGCTCTACGCCAAATTTGTGAAATACGGTCTCCTGAATATGCGCAATCAGCTTCTGCATATCGCTGCAGGTTGCACCGTTTCGGTTGATTAAAAATCCTGCATGCTTTTCCGAAACCTGTGCACCACCTACGGTGTATCCCATCAGCCCGCTGTCCTGAATCAGCTTGCCTGCAAAATAGCCCTCCGGACGCTTAAAGGTCGAGCCTGCCGAGGGATATTCCAAGGGCTGTTTTTCTCTGCGCCGCTGCGCAAAATCCTGCATTTTTTCCCGAATTTCAGCAGGCTCCCCTGCTTTCAGTTCCATTTCTGACGAGAGAATGACCCAGTCCTGATGCTCCTTAAAAATACTCTCCCGATAACCAAAATGGTGCGCATCGCCCTGTACCTCGCACAGCGTACCCTCTGTATCTAAATACTTTGTACGCACCACAACATCTGCCATCTGCCCATCATACGCGCCGGCATTCATAAACACCGCACCGCCCAGCGTTCCCGGTATGCCCGCGGCAAACTCCATGCCGGTCAGTTCATGTCGAAGCGCTGTGGACGCAACAGAAAACAGCGAAGCGCCCGCTTCCGCGCAAATCACATGGTCTGTAACCTTGATTTCGTGCATTTCTGCCGTACAAAGTACAACACCGCGCACACCTTCATCATGAACCAGCAGATTGGAACCTCTGCCAATGACATAAAGCGGTGTTCCAGTTCTGCGAATCAGCGGCACGATTTCAGCAAGGGGTGCGCCCGATGCACAATCCAAAAACAAATCCGCTGGTCCGCCAATACGAAAGGTCGTATGATGCGACATGAGTTCGTGTTCCCGAATTCGAATATATGATTCATAAGGCTTCAAAGCAGCAATTAACTCGTGCATGAAGAGCCTCCTTTTCCATTGATAGATATAGTATATTATAAACCAAAGCCGTTCTATGCGCAATAAACTTCCGACTTCCCATGCTCCATTCCTGTCAGATTCCTCATCATCACAGATACACCATCTGTATGGTTAAAAAATCCCACAGTGCCGTGCACCGTGGGATTTTATAGATTGGAAATTTACGAAAGCCAAATGGATTCACTCTCACGCTCATTTTTTCTGGAACGGCACATGAGTGCCTGAATTGCTTCACGCACATCGCCGTCCTCATACAGCACATGATAGAGCTGCTCGGTGATTGGCATGGAAATCCCCATTTTCTTTGCAAGATGATACCCTGCATCGGTCGCATAATAGCCCTCGACCACAGCACCGACCTCCTCCATTGCCTGTGCCGCGCGCTTACCTTGTCCAATTAGGATTCCGGCACGGCGATTTCTGGAGTGCATGGAGGTACAGGTCACAATCAAATCTCCCATGCCGGACAGTCCTGCAAAGGTTTCCTGATGTGCACCCAGCGCAACACCCAAACGTGCAATTTCAGTTAATCCACGCGTCATGAGTCCCGCCTTAGAATTGTCGCCCAATCCCATACCATCTGAAACACCGGCTGCCAGCGCAATGATATTCTTAAATGCGCCGCCAAGCTCCGCACCAATGACATCAGAAGATGTATACACACGAAATACCTCATTCATGAAAACATCTTGACACAGCTCTGCCGCCTCTCGGCTTTCCGAGGCTGCCACAATTGCTGTTGGAATTCCACGTGCAACCTCCTCTGCATGGGTTGGACCCGTCAGCGCAACCACGTCATGCCCCTGTCCAAAGACCTCGGCGATCGTCTCGGAAAACCTGCAGTATCCATGTGCTGCATCTAGTCCCTTGCCCACATTGACAACCGGCACATTGGGCTGCACGACCTTTGCAATCTTTTCCGCAGTTTGTGCAATGGCAAAACTCGGAACCGCTAATATCACAAGCTCTGCATCTTTTGCGCACGCAATATCAGTTGTCAGTGTAATGGTTTGCGGAATTTTAACGCCCGGGAGCAGCTTTTCATTCATTCGGGTGCGTTCCAGTAATTCCAGTTCCTCTGTGCGATGGGTCCACGTTGTAACCGTATGCCCATTCTGCGCCAGTAAAATCGACAGTGCAATCCCCCAGCTTCCTGCACCATAAACCGTAATTTTCAATGCTTATCGCTCTCCTCTCCGATGACCGGTTTCGTATGTACGCTAAATTTACTTTCCGTGCCCGCCAAAATACGCTTGATATTCGAGCGGTGCAAATAAATGACAGCTACCGCAAGGACAGCGATTGCAGCAGTATACAACATATTATGATAAAAATAATACATTGTAAAGGGTACGCTAAGTGCTCCTGCAATCGACCCCAAAGAAATCCAGCGTGTCACAGCGACCATCAGCACAAAAATTCCAAAAGCAATCAAAAAAATACGCCAATCAAATAATAAAAGTGTCATCGCGCCAACCAGAACCCCTTTGCCGCCGCGAAATCCAAAATAAACCGGATATACATGTCCCAAGATCACAAAGGCGCCTGCCAAAAGCTTGCCGCCCGCTCCCAGCAATATCCCGCCAATGGCGAGTGCTGCCGCAGCCTTTCCCATATCGCCAAGCAGTACCAGCAGTGTCTTTTTTGCTCCCATGGTGCGATATGCATTTGTCAGTCCTGCATTACCGCTTCCATAGGAGCGAATATCCTTACCGAGTGTCAGCTTACAGACAATAATTGCAAAGCTGAGCGAACCCAGCAGATACGCACAGACCATGGTTACAATTGCGCTTCCTGTTGTCCCCAATGCCGCAGTTATTGATTGGATCATAGCACTATATCCCCCTGCTTTCTATTCCTTATCGCCGCGCTGCCGCACGAGCATACGCACAGGTGTGCCCGTCAAATCAAAGACCTCACGAATCTGATTTTCCAAATATCTCTGATAGGAGAAATGAAACAGACGTGCATCATTACAGAAGCATACAAAGGTTGGCGGACAAGTGCTTGCCTGCGTCATATAATAGATCTTGAGACGGCGCCCCTTGTCCGTTGGCGGCTGTACACGTGCGGTTGCCTCTGCCAAAATGGAGTTGAGCTGACCGGTCGGAATCCGTTTATGGTTCTGCTCATAGACATGCTTGATGGTATCATAAATTTTATCTACGCGCTGTCCGGTCTTCGCCGAGATAAACAAAACAGGAGCATAGGGCATATAGGCAAGCCCTTCACGCACACGCAAGGTATATTCCTTCATGGTATTGCCATCTTTTTCTACCAAATCCCACTTATTTACAATGATGACACACGCTTTTCCTGCATTATGCGCCTCTCCTGCAACCTTGGTATCCTGCTCTGTGACTCCTTCTGTTGCATCGATCATAATCACGCAGACATCTGCACGCTCTACCGCCATCAAGGAGCGCATAACCGAAAACTTCTCGATTTTTTCCTCTACCTTAGATTTGCGCCGAATTCCTGCCGTATCAATAAAGGTGAACTTGCCATATTGGTTATCGAGTTTTGCATCAACACTGTCACGCGTTGTGCCTGCAACATTGGATACAATCACCCGCTCCTCCCCCAGCACCTGATTGAGCAAAGAGGATTTTCCCACATTGGGCTTGCCAATGAGCGCCACACGAATCCGGTTTGCATCTTCATCAATACCATCTTCCGGCGGGAAATACTGGTACACCTCGTCCAGCAGGTCGCCTGTACCGTAACCATGCAGCGCTGAAATTCCGAATGGCTCTCCCAGACCCAGATTATAGAATTCATAAAATTCCGGTTCCGGCTGCCCGGGCTTGTCGCATTTATTGACCGCAAGAACGATCGGCTTTCCACTTCGCTGCAGCATCGCTGCAACATCTATATCCGAAGCTGTGACACCAGTACGCAAATCGGTGATAAAAATAATCACATCTGCATGATGAATGGCGGTTTCTGCCTGATAACGCATAAACTTTAGAATTTCATTATCATTGCGCGGCTCAATACCGCCTGTATCGATAATGGAAAAGGTTCGACCGCGCCATTCACATTCTGCGTACAGACGGTCGCGGGTCACGCCCGGTGTATCCTCCACAATAGAAAGACGCTTTCCAGCCAAACGGTTAAAAAGCTGCGATTTTCCGACATTCGGTCTGCCAACAATCGCGACAGTTGGTTTAGACATAAGCGATTCGCCTCCTTCAAGATTGGGCTATTTTCTTACAAAATTTCGATATCAGGATTCCTCAAAAATCTTTGAGAGCAAATCTGCGCCATCAATTTCGACTGGCACGACCGGTACTCCCAGCTTTTCCGCAACCTCAGACAGGGTCAGGTCATCTAAAAAGACATCTCCGCCATCGCGCAGCATATTTGCCGAAATCAGGACACGTTCTCCCAGTGCCTTGCCCTGAAGCTGTCTCAGCAAATCCTGACCAGTAATGAGACCCGCCACCGTCACACCACTTCCAAAAAACATATTTTCGATTGCATAAATATTTCCATTTAAATTATTACACACCTTGCGCGCTTCGTCAATGAGCATATCCATCATGCCGGAAGCCGCTTTGCCTGTTGCGATACAGAACGGACGCGGTGTTTGTCCCTTATAATCAGGAAGCGCCAATCGGAACTCCTCCGAGAACAGCGGCAGCATACCAATTCCATTTTCAAACTGTGTAAAATCCTCATAATAGGAGGCATCTGGCAATGGTCTGCCTGCTTTGAGATAGACTTCATCTCCACACCATGCAAGTCGTGTGCCATGTTTCTCCAGACATTTTTCTGCAAAGGCTTCTACAATGTCCAGCATTTCCTCCGCTCCCTCTTTGGTAGTTGGCTGCAATGGATAAAGTCCCTCACGGTGAATCGTCATTCCAAACGGCACCACAGAAATCGAGCTGACCGCAGGATACAAAGCCTCCAAATCAGACAGCGAGCGGCGCAGTTCATCACCATCGTTCATACCTTCACAAATCACCAGCTGACAATTCATGCGGATCCCGCCTTCTGCAAAGCGCGGCAGCAGGGCAAGCGCCTTGCCGGCCTTTGGGTTTTGCAGCATCTTGACACGAAGCTCGGGATTTGTTGTCTGCACGGAAATATTGATGGGAGAAATATGCATGCGCAGAATACGCTGCACATCTTCCTCCGAAAGGTTGGTCATAGTAATATAGTTGCCCAGCAAAAATGACATACGTGCATCGTCATCTTTCACATACAAGGTTTCGCGCATTCCCTTGGGCATTTGATCGATAAAGCAAAATACGCATTTATTCGAGCAGCGCTTCATCTTGTCCATGAGATAATGCTCAAAATTCAGACCGAGAGGTTCTCCCTCCCGCTTGCGAATCTCTACGGTACGCTGCTCTCCGGTTTGGGAGAGAAGCGCCAAGGACAGCTGAGCATCATACCCATAGAATTTATAGTCCAGCACATCACGCACAGCGGTGCCATCAATGGTCAAAAGCGTTTCTCCCGACACAATTCCGGCGCGGTCTGCCGGAGAATCCGGATCGACTGAAATAATTTTAGATGCCATATCGTTTTCCCTCCTCTTGGAAAAAAAATAGAGAAAGCATCTGCTTTCCCTACTTTTCTCTTCATTTTGCTTACGCTTCGGTCTTAACGACCTCACGACCATTGTAATAGCCGCAAGCCTTGCACATTCTGTGGGAGAGCTTGAACTCGCCGCACTTCGGGCACTTTGTCATGCCGGGAAGCGAGAGCTTCCAGTGGGAGTTACGTCTCTTATCACGTCTCGCTTTGGACGTCTTTCTCTTAGGTACTGCCATGTGGTAACACCTCCTACTTTATGTTCTAAGATTTTGAAAACCGTACTACTGTCCGTAAAATTACGAACACTGACTTAGTCCTGCCGGCCCTCATTACCTTCAAGCAGCTTGGCCAAAACCGCCATACGCGGATCGACCTGCTTCGACTCGCATGAACACGCAGTCTCATTGCGATTACAGCCGCAGGAGGGACAAAGTCCTTTGCAGTCTTCCCTGCATAGATAAGTCATGTCCACCTGTAAAATCAGAGCAGGAACAAATACATCTTCCAACTCGATTTCATTGTTTTCCAACGGGAAAACATCTTCTTCCTCCTCTGCATTGCGTGAAAGAACCATATCAACAGATGCAGACAAGGGAATATCCAGAGGCTTTAAGCATCTGGCACAGCAGGTATGATAAGTTGTGTTAACCTGACCGGTCAGGCGAAGCACGCCGAGATGATTTATGATCTCGCCGGTATATGCAGCCGCATCTGAGAACGGGTATGCGCCATACAATTCTTCCTTTGACAAATCGATTGTGCCAGAGAAAGGAATTGTGTCTCCATGGACACCAATCAGTTTTCTTAAATCAATCTTCATGACTACCTCACATGGTACATTGAACAGTATACTATAAACATTTCCGGTTTGTCAACTACAATATGCAAAAAATCTGTGTTTTCTTTTTGAAAGGAATCGTTTATACTATAAGAAATAAAAACGATTTCAGACCGGAGGCGATTTTTTCCTTGAAGGAATTCCATATCAAATCAAATGACAGCGGCCAGAGACTCAATAAGTTTCTGGAAAAGGCAGTCCCAGCCCTGCCCTGCGGACTCATGCACAAGTATATCCGATGCAAGCGCATCAAGGTCAACGGCAAGCGGACGGAACCCTCTTACAAGCTGTGTACAGCTGATCTTTTACAATTATACATCAATGATGAATTTTTTGAAACCCCTGATGCACAAATGGCATACGAAAAAATTTCCACGCCGCAGGTGCGCATCTTATATGAAGACAGCCATATCCTGCTCGCGGATAAGCAAGCCGGTATGGTTGTACATGCAGATGAACGCGGAGATACCGATACGCTGATTGCACACATTCAAGCCTATCTGGTACAAAACGGAGAGTGGGATCCCAAGGACGAAGCCTCCTTTATCCCTTCCCTGTGCAATCGCATCGACCGCAACACAGGCGGAATTGTCATCGCCGCAAAAACAGCGGAGGCTCTGCGCATTATGAACGATAAAATCCGCGACCGCGAGTTAATCAAGCGCTATCTGTGCGTCGTGCACGGGGTACCTAAAATTCGTTCGAAGAAAATCACTCATTATCTGCGCCGAGATGAAAGCAAAAAACAGGTAGAAGTCTTTTCCCGTCCCATGGCGGGTGCAAAAACTGCGCAGACCATTTACAAGGTGCTCGCCTCCCGCAACGGTTTATCCCTCGTAGAATGTACCCTGCTGACCGGACGCACACACCAGATCCGTGCACAAATGGCAGCGATTGGGCACCCATTACTTGGTGATGGCAAATATGGCAGCAACGCCAGAAATGCTCCTTTTGGCGAAACCAGTCAGCTTCTATACTCCTATCAGCTAACCTTTGATTTCAAAACCGACAGCGGCGTGTTGAACTATCTGAACGGCTCCACCTTTACCGTGCACGATATTCCATTCGTACACAAATATTTCCCCAATTTTCAGATTAGATAAGCTGCATTATCTGTGATACTCCCAAATATCAATCAAATAATTTCCCTCATCGCGTGAATCTGCACAGACCTCTAAAATACAGCTATAATCAGTTTGTGCAAGCAAAATACCGAGATCCCCGCTTGTCTCCCACAAGGATTCAACCGCAAATTCTGCATCTAAAACACGGATTTTGACCCATACTCTATTGTATAAAAAATACTCTTTCTGCGCTATAATTTCATATTTTGGAAGATCCAAGCGTAAATTTCAGGCTTTGCAGATGAAAATGGCAGTTTGCTATATGGCATACTGCCATTTTCTATCCGATAGGTTGGGAGATAGGTTTCATACATGGTACATAGCTCCACATTTTCACCCTTATCATAAATCTCCAAAACCTCTATCCCAGACAGTTTTTTTGAACCAATTGTTTAAGTAGAGCCTTTGCCGCTTCTCTGCAATCTACTTTTGTCTGTCATCTTTTCCCCAATCATTTTCTCTCATCGTTTATTGCCACAGCTAGCAGAACCTTGAATATATAAAATATTTTTGATAAAAAAACACTCTGCACAGTTTGTACAGAGTGTTTATGGAGGTACCACCCAGATTTGAACTGGGGATCAGGGAGTTGCAGTCCCACGCCTTACCACTTGGCTATGGTACCATATGGAGCGGATGACGAGGCTCGAACTCGCTACCTCCACCTTGGCAAGGTGGCGCTCTACCAGATGAGCTACATCCGCATATAGAATTTTTCTTATTGAGAGAAAAAGAATTGGTGCCTCCGGGCGGAATCGAACCACCGACACGGGGATTTTCAGTCCCCTGCTCTACCGACTGAGCTACAGAGGCATACTTGGTGACCCAAGCAAGGCTCTCCCACGGTCTAACAATATGCCACAGGCATATTTTCTTACGGTGTAACCACCGCTGACCTGTTCTTTCCCCTTTCCAAGTGTGGAAAGAGATTTGGCGACCCGGATGGGGCTCGAACCCACGACCTCTAGCGTGACAGGCTAGCGCTCTAACCAACTGAGCTACCGGGCCAGATGGTGGAAGTTACAGGGCTCGAACCTGTGACCCTCTGCTTGTAAGGCAGATGCTCTCCCAGCTGAGCTAAACTTCCAAGTCATCAGCGACGATATTTATTATACGCAATATCGCCGCTGATGTCAACACCTTTTTTCCATTTTTTTATTTTTATTTTTTGGACGCGGTTTGTGCAAGTGCACGCAGCTCATCTGGTGCGAACGTGTATACATGGTCACAGAACTGACACGTGATTTCTGTCGGTTTTTCCTCATCTGCCATATCGTTTAACTCCTGAACCCCCAAGCTCACAAGTGCACGTGTTACCTTTCCCTCGCTGCAGTTGCAGCGATAACCGACCGGCGATTCTTCAAGGAACTGTACCTCAAATCCATCGAGGACAGCTCGCACAATATCCTCAAGCGACATTCCCTTATCCAGCATCGCAGTCATCGCACCGGCTGCCGCAATGTTTTGCTCCAGACGGTCAATATCCGCCTCCTTCGCCCCGGGCATGAGCTGCACCAAATAACCGCCCGCCTGTCGCACACTTTGATCTGTGTTGACGAGCACTCCCAGTGCACAAGCTGACGGGATCTGCTCACTCTCCACAAAATAGCGTGTGATATCCTCCGCGATCTCGCCATTGACCAACTCAACCGTACCTGTTACCGGATCCTTGAGCCCAATATCCTTAATGACCATCAGGTGTCCATATCCAACACCAGCGCCGACATTCAGCTTTCCATCTGGGCGAAGGGGCAAATCAAGTGCCGGATTCTGTAAGTAACCACGTGCATACCCCTCACTGTCTGCAACACACACAATCGTACCCAATGGACCATTGCCGCGCACCTGCACTGTGACCGACCCATTTTCCACCTTGAGCTGATTGCCCATAATCGATGTGATCGTCAGAGTACGTCCCAAGGCAGCCGTTGCCAGCGGCAAGGTTCTGTGAATATTACGCGCCTTTTCCACCATTTCTGTGGTCTGTACTGCCGCAATTTGAATCGCCGCGTCTGCGGTGATTGCACGAATCATTCTATCCATACTGACTTATTTCCTCTTTCTTGCAATAATAAAAATACGATCCTCACTGCCATTCACTTGTCCAAACGATAACTCCGGATGCTGTTCTATGCGGTCAAAGCCACACACTTCCAGCAGCATACACAGTTCGCTCGGAGGATAGTATCTCTCCAAATGGCTTTCTTCCATGCGCTCCCAGCGATTTTTTTGCCCCAAACGTTCAAAAATATCGAAATCATAAGTACAGATTGTGCCATCAAATGCGGCCTGCCAAATGCAGTAGACATCTTCGTCCTCTCGAACATAGCACTGATCGTGCATGGCCTCAAACTTCTTCTTCGTATTGATATCAAAAACGAATACGCCATCTGGCTCCAAAAACAGCGAGACTCTGCGAAACGCCTCCCGCAAAACATCAGGGTCTGTTACATAGTTTACACTATCCAGACAACACAAAACGGCCTGTATGGTTCCATACAGGTCAAGTTCTTCCATACGCTGGTGCAAAAACACAGGGCGCGGGTCACAATCAATTGTATTATTCATTGCCTGCATGAGCATTTCGTCGGACGCGTCCACACCAATCATCTCATACCCGCGCCTTGCCATCTCACCTGAGAGCGAACCTGTTCCGCACGCCAAATCCAGAACGAGCTCCGGACGAAATCCACACCGCGCAAAAACCTGCTCAAAATAATCCGCCCACCGACTGTATCCTACATCATCTGTAAAGCGGTCATAATAGCTGGATAAAAAACGATAACTCTCCATTTACGCCTTTTCCTTTGTGCGGTCAAGTACCATACGATATCCATCTGTTCCATAAATCAGACATTTATTCACACGGCTGATGGTTGCTGTGCTTGCACCGGTCTCTTTGACGATATCACTGTAAATCTGACCGTCATCGAGCATTTTGGCAACTTGGAAACGCTGCGCCATTGCGCGCAGTTCTGTAATGGTACACAAATCCTCAAAAAAATTATAACACTCTTCCACCGAGGTGAGAGACAAAATTCCCTCAAACAGCTCGTCCATATGAGCATCCTTCAGTTTGCTGTTCATCACATAACCTCCATAGGTTAAATTTCAAATTTATCCTAACATATTACTTTATGAAAGTAAAGAGTTCCAGTGTAAAATTCGCAAATAGTTCATAAGTTTTTCACAATCTATCAGAAAAATTCCGGCATACTTTTGGGCATACCGCTGTCAATTTGATGATTCATCTGAGGCTTTCGTTTGTATCATGACTGCGGATTCCAGCTCCTGTGCAGGTGCAAAATCCCCTCTATCCCCTTTTGCATCTACAAAGCCAGAAAACGGATCTGTATGTGTGTGATACGTCCCTTTTTGTGTCAATACATCAAATTTTCAGATTAACTGCCATACAATATAAAGCGGTGCTGGCTGTCCGCCTGCACCGCTTTTTCTCTGCATCTGCGCGTCATTTACACGCTATCACATTGGGATTACTTTTGTTCTTTACTTGTAAACACAATGCCGCCCGGCTTAAAGAATTTTGCATCACGCTCTGCAATCACCAGTGCACAACGTCCACCCATTGCACCATCACGGGACGCAGACTGTACAGTCTCCATGGTTTTGGTCTTTTCATTTGGAACCTGTATATTGCTTACAAAGCACGCAAAGAACTCTGCCGGCTCTTTCTTAGGGCCAATCTCACCATAGGACACGATTGCCCCGGGTGCAATCTTTCCTTGGAAAATCTGACCTGCCAAAATGGTACTCTTGTCATAAGAGTAAACTTCATCTACACCAAATACAAAATCCAATTTTTTCGGGATTCTCAGTTCAAACACAGGACGTTTGCCCTGATCAAGTTCTTTATCATTTCTATTATCTGCCATGATAGAAACTCCTTTCTCTGGCTGCAGCACCCATTTATGCCGCACGGATTTCCGGCACTTAAAGCTTCGCAAGCTCCTCTGCCAGCAGCTTATTGATGATTTGGGGATTTCCCTGACCACGCGAAGCCTTCATACACTGACCCACAAGGAATCCAGTCACATTCTTGCCAGCCTTAAAGTCAGCAACCGCCTTTTCATTCTTTGCAAGCACATCTTGTACAATGGAAAGAATCGCGCCCTCGTCAGACACCTGCTTCAGTCCCAAACGCTCTACAATCTGCCCAGCTGTCTCATCTGTCTCAAACAGCTGCGGCAGAACCTTCTTGCCTGCGGCACCCGAAATAGTGCCCTGATCGATAAGCTGAATAAGATCCACCAACTTATCTGCGGTCAGCTTGGTTTCTTCCAGTGCCACGTCCTTGTCATTGAGATATTTGGAAATATCCGAAAGAATCCAGTTTGCCGCCGCTTTCGGCTTTACCTTTCCAGAAGCGGCAGCGGCATCGAGCATGCTCGCCTTTGCAAAGGAATCCATCAGCTGACGCGCCTCCATAGCGGTCATACCATACTCGTTCAGATAGCGCTCATAACGAGAAATCGGAAGCTCTGGAATTTCGCTTTCAATCTTCTGCATCCATGCATCGTCAATTTCAACTGCAATCAAGTCCGGATCTGGGAAATAACGATAATCCTGCGCATCTTCCTTGGTACGCATCACCGTATTTTTGAGTTTTACATCGTCCCAACGGCGAGTCTCCTGCTGAATGGTGCCACCATGCTCCACAACATCAATCTGCCGTGCAATTTCATAATCAATCGCACGAACTGCACCGGAGAAGGTGTTGACATTCTTCATCTCTACACGGGTTCCAAGTTCTGTGCTTCCCTCCGGACGAATGGATACATTGATATCACAGCGAATGGAGCCCTCCTCCATCTTACAGTCACAGATATCCAGATAAGACAGTGTTGTCTTAATCATCTCCAAAAATTCCTTTGCCTCGGCAGAGGAATGTAGATCTGGACGTGTGACCATCTCAATCAGCGGCACACCACAGCGATTAAAGTCAACCACTGTACCATCAATCTCATCATGGAGCAGCTTGCCCGCATCTTCCTCAAAGTGAATTCGCTCCAGACGGCATGATTTCTTCTCTCCGTCTACATAGAAAAACACTTCACCGTTTTCACAAATCGGTACATCAAACTGTGAAATCTGATATGCTTTTGGAAGATCAGGATAAAAATAATTTTTACGGTCTGACTTGCACAGACGATTGATGGTGCAGCCTGTTGCAAGTCCCATTTTTGCTGCATAGTGTACCACCTCACGGTTCAATACCGGAAGCGCGCCCGGCATACCTGTACAAACCGGACAAGTGTGTGTATTGATTGGCGCACCGAACCCAGCCCCGCACGCACAAAAAATCTTGCTCTTGGTGGACAGCTCTGCGTGCACCTCAAGACCGATGACAGCTTCGTATTTCATTCTGATGTCGCTCCTCTCTTTTACAGTGCCGCAATGATATTTTTCAGTCCAGAAGCCTGTTCAAAGGCAAGACCGGCATTGAGCAGCGTCTGCTCACCGAACGGACGACCGATTAACTGCATACCAATCGGCATCTTACTGCTGTCAAAGCCGCAAGGCTGAACCAACCCGGGCAGACCTGCAATATTGATGCTGACCGTACAGATGTCTCCTGCATACATTTCAAGCGGATCTGTCGTTTTTGCACCAATTTCATACGCGGTTGTTGGTGCAACTGGTGTCAAAATCACGTCACACTTGTCAAACGCATTTGCAAATTCTTCCTTGATCTTGCGCTGTGCAGCACGCGCCTTCTTATAGTATGCGTCATAATAGCCAGAAGACAGCACATAGGTTCCCAGCATGATACGGCGCTGTACTTCCTCACCGAATCCCTCAGAGCGCGACTTCACATAGAGATCGATCAAATCATCACCCGCATTCGGGGTGCGATATCCATACTTGATACCGTCAAAACGCGCAAGGTTCGAGGACGCTTCCGCGGAGGACAGAATATAATAAATCGGCAGTGCATAATCCGCGAGCGGCAGAGAAATTTCAAACACCTCTGCACCCATTGCCTTATACTGGTCAGCAGCTGCGAGAACCGCTTTCTTCACTTCCTCAGAAATACCATCACCAAAATATTCCTTGGGCAGACCCACCTTCATGCCCTTCATATCCGGATTCAGGTTTGCACGCACGGAACCGGAAAATGGAGCCTGCACAGAGGTAGAATCATGTGTCGGATCATATCCTGTAATGGCGTCCAGCAGCATTGCCGTATCCTCCACCGAACGACCAAAAGGACCAATCTGGTCAAGAGAAGATGCAAAAGCAATCAGACCATAGCGTGAAACCGCACCATAGGTCGGCTTTAATCCCACTACGCCGCAGAAGGACGCCGGCTGACGAATCGAGCCACCGGTATCCGACCCCAGTGCAAGCGGCACCTCACCGGCAGCAACGACCGCCGCAGAACCGCCAGAGGACCCACCCGGTACACGGGACAAATCATGCGGGTTATGGGTCAGTTTCATTGCAGAATTCTCGCAGGAGGATCCCATTGCGAACTCGTCCATGTTGACCTTGCCTGTCAGCACTGCATTTTGTCCGAGCAGCTTGTCCACAACCGTTGCATTGTATGGTGGATTAAAATTTTGCAGCATCTTAGATGCACAAGTTGTCAACGTCCCCTTGGTGCAGATATTATCCTTAATTGCAACCGGAATGCCCGCCAGTGCAGACAGGCTCTCACCTGCTGTGCGCTTTGCATCAACCGCCTCCGCCTGTGCCAGTGCGGTCTCCTCGGTCACAGTGATGTATGCACCCACCTTTTCATCTACGGCCTCAGTACGCGCCAAAACATCTTTTGTCAGCTCAACTGCGCTGATTTCCTTCTTTGCAAGCAGCTCAGAAAGCTCAGATGCTGTTTTCTTAAACAATTCCATGCTGTCCACCTCTTATTCCACAACTCTTGGTACGGCTACGCCACCCGCCTGAAAATCAGGCGCATTTGGTTCAATCAACTCTTCAGGCGTATATTCCTGTACCACCACGTCCTCGCGCAGTGCATTCTTGCGCTCAGTATTGATAACATCAGTGATATCACCCAAATCGAGCTGCTGTAACTTGTCCACCATACCTACGATATTCTGCATATCGTCAGCCAAACGGTCAAAATGCTCGCCGCTCATTTCCAGCCGCGCCAACGCGGCAATATGTTCCATTTCCTGTCTGGTAATTGCCATGACTTGTTGTCCTCCTGTATTTGAAATCCATATTAAGATTTTTACAACCCGATCATACGGGCAAATTCCTGTTCATCGACCACAGGAATTCCCAACTCCTCTGCCTTTTTCAGCTTGGAGCCTGCATTTTCTCCGGCTACGACAAGGCTCGTTTTCTTAGAAACCGAACCTGCCGCCTTACCGCCCAGAGACTCGATGAGATCGTTGATCTCCTTGCGCGAAAAGCGCGTCAAAGATCCTGTTGCGACAATCGTTTGCCCCGCAAGTGTATCTCCTTTTACCTGCTGTTCGCCCGTAAAATTCACTCCAGCTGCACGCAGCTCTGCAATAAGGTGTCTCGACTGCTCCTGTGTACGCCAAGCAGCAATACTCTCCGCTGTCGTTTGCCCAATATCACGAATTTCTGTGATTTCCTCCACCGGCGCCGCAAGCAAGGCATCTAGCGTGCCAAAATGGCTGGAAAGGATCTTGCCTGCCTTCTGCCCTACATGACGGATACCAAAGGCAAATAACAATCTGGATAAATCGCGTGTTTTGCTGTCCGCAATGCTGCTCACCAGATTTTCAGCTGATTTTTTTCCCATACGCTCCAGTAATTCCAGTTCCGAAGCTTGCAGCTTGTAAAGGTCTGCCGCTGATTTCACCAGCCCTGCTGCAATCAATGTCTTGAGCACACCCTCACCACAGCCATCAATATCCATAGCATCACGCGATGCAAAGTGCATCAAATTGCGCAAAAGCTGTGCTGGACATTCGGCTCCGGTGCAGCGTATAGCCGCCTCATCAGGGTCCTCATAGGCCGGTGCTCCACACACCGGACAAGTTTCAGGCATTTCATAGGGCTGCGCATCTTTGGGACGCTTGTCTAGATTGACTCCTATGATTTCGGGAATAATTTCTCCCGCCTTGCGCACACGCACGGTATCTCCTACACGAATATCCAGTTCTCGAATAAAATCGCGATTGTGGAGTGTTGCACGCGATACGGTCGTACCCGCAAGTCTTACCGGCGCTAATACCGCATTGGGTGTGAGTACACCGGTTCTTCCGACGGAAATGACAATATCCGTTAACAGCGTTTCCTTGATTTCCGGTGGATACTTATATGCCGCCGCCCATCTGGGAAACTTTGCTGTGGAACCAAGCGCCGCACGCTGTGCAAAGTCATTGACCTTAACAACCGCGCCATCAATATCAAAATCCAGCGTCCCGCGTGTTTCTCCCATTCGCGCAATTTCCACCTGCACAGCTGCCGCGTCAGAAAAAACCGAATAGCAGGGGCTGACCGGAAATCCCAAACTTTTCAAATAATCAAGCGCTTCTGTATGACTTGTAAATCTCAGTTCATCGCTATTTTGAATGTTGAAACAGAAAATAGACAGTCTGCGTTCGGCAGTGATCTTACTGTCAAGCTGCCGGAGGGAACCGGCTGCTGCATTGCGTGGATTTGCCAAAAGCGGCTGTTCCCTGAGTTCTCGCTCCGCATTCAGCTCTTCAAAAACCGTGCGCGGCATATAGACTTCACCGCGCACAATCAAATGCGGCGGTGCATTTTCGAGTACCTTAGGAATGTCCTGAATCGTTTGCAGGTTTTCGGTAACATCTTCTCCTACCTGACCATCACCGCGGGTTGCACCACGCACAAAGACACCATCTATATATTCAAGAGCAACTGAAAGTCCATCGATTTTATATTCTACAACATATTCAGCCCGCTCCACAACACCGGAAACCCGCTCATAGAACTCTGATAGTTCATCAAATGAAAATACATCTTGCAGGCTTTCAAGTGGATAGGCATGGGTGACCTTAGAAAACTTTTCACTTGCCACACCGCCAATGCGCTGTGTCGGAGAATTTGCATCTGCAAATTCCGGATAAGCAGCCTCCAGCGCACGCAGCTTGCGCTGCATCATGTCATAATCATAATCGGAGATTTCAGGTGCGTCCTCATCATAATATTTTTTATTGTGGTATTGCAGCTGCTCTTTTAAAGACTGCATTTCCTGTTGAACGTCCATTCCGACTCCTTTCCGCATGCCACGCAGACAGTGCGCATAACGATCCCAGCATACATCTAATATTATATCAAATTTTTCCCGATTTAGAAAGAGAGAATTTCTCTTTTATTCTATCTCGCATAGTCATTGATTTTGCCAAGTAAATCGTCCTCCGTATCATCAACATAGGTATATTGTTCGGGTACATGCCCAACGATCACAGTATCTGAAACTGGAATCTGACTTTTCACCTGTGTATCAACACTTCCCAGACGTGTTAAAATCTGGATATTGGCTGTCACCTCCAAAATCATCTGATGTCGTGTCTGATTGATCCCAGCCCCATGAAATGCACTGATAAAATCTGCATCTACATTTCCCAGACCAGACACCCCAACCTGCACCAGCGGCCCCTGTCCAGCGAACCAGTCCGAGCCCAAAAGTGTTCCAAGCGGAATTTCTATTTGGCTTTTTTCCAACTGATCGATTGCTTCATGTACTGCCTGTGCAATTTCTACTTTGAGGTAGCTTGCTGTAATGCCGTCTGTTCGAAGTGCAGTGACAGCCTGTTGTTCGTCGCGCTCCAATCGCACCAGATTTTCATATTCTGCCCGATTCTGATAAACGGTATCCGTCATTACCTTATAAAGTGCAAATGATGCTTCATGTACCATATAATTTTCTGCATACTGCAAAATAACTGGTCGCAGACCACTGAGCATCAGCACAAAAACAATCGCGCACAAAAAAGGGATTGCAATCAATACAATCAGCCTTCCGGTTTTTAGGCGTCGCATGTGATACATAATGCCACCTCTTTCCTGCTTTCATTTTATGCATATACATTTATTTATGTGCTGCACAGAAATGATTTCCTGCAAAAACAGATAAGACCTGAACAGGCAAGCTGTTCAGGTCTTAAAAGATGTTATGTTATGAGCATACATTAACCGTATGCTGTCTTTGATTCAGATTACTCCTCGTCCTCACCATCAACCAGCAGTGCACGGATAGACAGAGAAACCTTCTTCTTCTCATCGTTAATATCGATGATCTTAGCTTCCACTTCCTGACCAACAGTCAGTGCTTCCTCAGCCTTTGCAATACGATGATCGGAAATCTGAGAAATGTGAATCAGACCGTCTACGCCCGGAACGATCTCAGCAAATGCACCGAACGGCATGAACTTCAGGATCTTAACGGTTGCAGTATCGCCAACTTGGAAGTTGGTAGTGAAGATATTCCACGGGTTGTCCTCCTGACGCTTGTAGCCCAGAGAAATCTTCTTGTTCTCCTTATCCAGTGCGATTACATATACATTGACATGATCGCCGATGGAAACAACCTCAGAAGGGTGCTTAATACGGCCCCAAGACAGTTCAGAAATATGAATCATGCCATCTACGCCGCCGATATCAACAAATGCGCCGTAGGAGGTCAGGCTCTTAACTGTGCCCTCGTACTCAGAACCAACCTCAATGGTCTCCCAAACCTTCTCAGCCGCAGCCTTGCGCACTTCCTGTGTAACCTGACGGATAGAGCCAACAACGCGCTTGCGCTGACGGTTGATTTCGGTGATGTAAAATGTCTGCTTGGTCTTGAGCAGCTGTGCCATAGACTCTTCCTTGGGCACACCGGTCTGAGATGCCGGAATGAATACGCGAACGCCAAACGCAATCGCAACGACACCGCCGCGGTTCTCCTCAATAATAGTACCCTCAACAGCGGTATGCTCTTCCTTTGCAGTCTCAATGCTCTCCCAGCCCTTGAGCTGGTCAACACGCTTCTTGGACAGTGTTACAGTGCCCTCCATGTCGTTTACACGGACTACAACAGCCTCGATTTCGTCGCCCGGCTTTACATGCTCTTCTACCTTATAAGCCGGATCATCAGACAGTTCAGACACCGGAATATAAGCTGTGTGCTTTACACCCAAATCTACCTGTACATCGGTCGGGGAAACCGCGATAACGGTACCGGTGACTTTATCTCCATTATTTAAAGTTTTGAAAGATTCCTCCAGCATTGCGGCGAAATCCTCATTCATTTCGATCTTCGTTTCTGCGCTCATCATGTTGTTACTGACCTCCTTAATTATCCTTGCCGGAGTAGACGCGCCTGCGGTAATGCCCACAGTGAGGCCACGAAGTGCCTCGATATCTGACTTTCTCAGTTCGGTCGCGTCCTCGATATAAAGAACACGTGGGCAGAGAGAAGCGCTGATTTCGTACAGGCGCTTGGTGTTCGAGCTTTTCTTATCCCCGATCACAACCATACAGTTCGATCTTCCAGCAAGAGAACGAGCCTCTTTTTGACGCTCATCCGTAGCTTTACATATTGTATCAAATATTTTGCAGTTTGTATACCTTTTTTTTAGAATCTTCACAGAAATATTCCAACTTGCCCGATTGAGCGTTGTTTGGCCAACCACACTGATTGGCGTATCTGGTGCAAGTCCGGAGGCATCTAATTCCTCTAAAAGCTGTTCAGAAGTTTCATAAACCAGTGCATTTTCGCACCAACCAGCAATTCCGAGCACCTCTGGATGATTTCTGCTGCCCAAAATAATGATTCTGCGTCCAGCGGCCGATTCTTCCTGCACATAGCGATGAATCCGTGACACAAAAATGCAGGTCGCATCATGGATTTTGCAGCCCTTTTTCTCAAAAGCTTCATAGACTGCCTTGGCAACCCCATGCGCCCGAATGAGCACCGCAGAGCCGTCTGGGATATCCTCAATCCGTTCTGCGGTGTAAACACCAAGTGACTCAAGGCGCTTGATCTCGTGGGTGTTGTGAATGATCTCTCCATAAGAGTAAATCACTTGATTTTGAGCGGCCTCTTTCTCAGCAAGCGCAACTGCCCGACGCACGCCAAAGCAAAAGCCCGCCGACTTTGCAACTGTAACCTGACTCATGTATCCTCCTCGGGACGTAAGGCATAAATCCGATGTAGAATCTCATGGGACAGCGCACTGTAATCCTTGCTGTTTGCTTCCGGCATAAATGGCTGTCCAATAATGACTGTCACATGAGAGCGAAATCTTTTGTTCTCTGAAATGTACATGGGGACGATCGGTGCCTTGGTTTTCATCGCAAGCATTGCCGCACCGTCCTTCGCCTCATCTTCCCCTGCTCCACGCGTCCCCTGCGGGAAAATAATCAGTTTTTTCCCGTCTTTTACGGTTTTCAAAGCGGTTTTAATCGCTGTCAAGTCTGCACGAGAACGATCAACCGGAAATGCTCCCAGCCATGTAATGAGTGGCCCCAGACCTTTGATGTCAAATAATTCCTTTTTCGCCATGCACATCATTTTATGACGATTGGAAATGGCGGTCGCTGCAATCGGGGGATCGGAATTCTGTGTGTGGTTTGGACAAACCACACAGCCGCCTTCCGGCAGATTTTCTCTGCCGATCACATGCAGACCAAAATAAATATGAAACGAAAGCTCAACAAACGGCAGTGCCAGCGTTTGAAACCATTGATGGAATTTCGCCATGAATATCACTTCTCCTCTAACACGGTTCGGATCACTTGCAGGACTGCCGCAATACTTTGCTCAAGTGTGAGTGCACTTGTGTCCACACACACCGCTTCCTCTGCTTGCCGCAGCGGTGCAACCGAACGAGAGCTATCCTTTTCATCTCGTGCCTGTATATCGGCAAGCACCTCCTGTATGGTTGCCTGCTCTCCCTTTTCCCGCAGTTCTGCACAGCGACGCTCTGCCCGTGCCTGTGCAGATGCGGTCAGAAAAATCTTGACCTGTGCATGCGGCAAAATAACCGTTCCAATGTCGCGTCCGTCCATAATCACTGACTGTTTTTGTGCCATTTGACGCTGTAAGTCCAAAAGATACGCACGCACCTCGGGAATCGCAGAAACCTGTGAGGCATACACCGAAATTTGCGGGGTACGGATATAAGACGAAACGTCCTCTCCATCAAGCAGTACGGACTGCACACCCTCCTGATACCGTAAATCGACTGTAATTTGAGACAGCATTTTGATGATTTCTTCCGTATCTGTCCCTGAGATTCCTCTGCGGTATGCCGCAAGACCAATGGTGCGATAGAGCGCACCTGTATCCACATAAATAAAACCCAGCTGCTTTGCCGCTGCCCGCGCAATGGTTGATTTTCCTGCGCCAGCTGGTCCGTCGATTGCAACCGCAATGACAGTATGATTCACACTTTTTCCTCCTTTGCAGCATTTTGACCTGCAAGCTTTCCAGTTGCCCATGCAATTTGCAAGTTGAACCCACCTGTATAGGCATCAACATCTAAAACCTCTCCGGCAAAATAAAGTCCCTTCACAAGCTTAGACTCCATGGTCTTGGGGTTTATCTGCTTGACTGACACACCGCCCGTTGTGATAATCGCGCCATCAATCGGACGTGCGCCGGAAATCTCTACCGGAAATGCTTTGAGCAAATGTACAAACCGCTGCCGCTCCGCCTTGGTCACCGAATGTACCTTGACGCGCGGGTCGATTCCACTGACCTCAATTACAACCGGAATCAGCTTACGGGGAAGCAGCTCACCCAGCGCATTGATGAAATCACTGTTTTTATACTTATCAAAATCTGCGAGCAGTCGCTTGTCCAGCGTTTTTTCATCTAGTGCCGGCTTCAAGTCAATGTCAATCCGGTATGTCTTGCTTCCAAAATGGCGCATATGTGAAGATGCCGACAGGATCAGCGGACCAGATACGCCAAAATGCGTAAACAGCATTTCACCAAAATCCTCAAAAATGGATTTTCCATTTTCAAACACGGTTACACGCACATTTTTAAGAGACAACCCCATGAGTTTTTGACAGACTGCACTGCTCGAAACGAGTGGTACCAGAGAAGGACGCGGTGTCACGACTGTATGCCCCAATGCCTTCGCGAAACGGTATCCATCTCCGGTCGACCCCGTCGCAGGATAGGAGGCGCCTCCGGTTGCCACAATCACACGATCAGCGGCATAGGTTTTGTCCTCCGTACGCACACCACACACAGTACCATTCTGTGTTAAAATTTCCTGCACCGTACATGCAAAGACAAACTGAACCCCCAATCTCTTCACATAGAAAAACAGGGCGTCTACAATATCCAGCGCACGGTCAGAAACCGGAAACACACGATTTCCCCGCTCGGTTTTGAGCGGTACCCCCTGCTCCTCAAAAAATTCCATCATATCCGCAGGACTGCACTGTCCAAGAGCTGAATACAAAAAGCGCGGATTCACAGGTACATTTGCAAGCACCGTCTGTACATCACAATTATTTGTGACATTGCAGCGTCCCTTGCCCGTAATCATGATTTTCCGTCCTACCTTGGCATTTTTATCGAACAGAATCACATGTGCGCCCATCTGTACCGCCTGCCCCGCTGCAATCAGACCGGCTGCACCTGCTCCAATCACAGCTATGGTCATTTATTCGTCCTCCAGTTTTTCATACACCTGATACTCGTCCCAAATGGACTCAAGCTTGATAAAGGTTCCCTCGATTTCCTGCTGACGGTTCATTCCGACCGCAACAATCAGCGCATTGATGACCGAGAGCGGTGCAACGAGAGAATCCACAAAGGACGCCATGTCACTCTTTGCAACCAACACATGATCCGCATAGCGTGTCAGTGGGGACAGCATAGAGTCTGTCAGTGCAATGACATTGGCTCCCTGATCCTTAGAATATTTCATTGCAGATAATGTACGCTTGGAATAGCGCGGAAAACTGATGCCAATCAACACATCTTCTTTGCCAATACGCAAAATCTGCTCAAAAATTTCGCTGACGGTATTGGTATATACCAACTGTACATTATCAAAAATGAGCGAAAAATAAAAGCCCAGAAAATTTGCCAGCGCAGAAGAAGATCTGACGCCCAAGATATAGATCCTGCGTGCCTTTGAGATGGATTCTACCGCATTATGAAAGGCATCTCGATCCATTTCGTCCAGTGTCATACGAATTTTTTCCACATCTGCACTCAAAACCGCCTGCAATACATCACGATTTCCCATGCGGTCATTGGTAACCTCCATACGCTGCACCGCAGTCAAGCGGTTGCGAATCATTTCCTGCAAGGTCTTTTGCAAATGCGGATATCCATCATAGCCCAGCTCTGTGGCAAAACGCACCACCGTAGACTCACTGACACCAACTGTTGCACCCAGCCGACTTGCGGTCATAAATGCCGCCTTATCATAGTGTTCTGTAATATATCGCGCAATCAACCGCTGTCCCTTGGAAAATTCCGTCAGATTGCACTGGATTCGGTTCATTAAATCATTCATAGCAGTGCCTTGTCGTCTCCTCTGATTCATGCCGCACAGCAGCAGCACATTTTTCCACAAAAAAACCGCTGCACCGATGTTTTGGCGCAGCGGTCTATTCCCATTGTATGCAATCGGCAGAAAAAAAGCAAGATGTTTTGCAGGATTTTGCAAGATTTCCTTAAAATTCTTTCAAATACGCAATTTCCTCCGGTGTCAAAGCACGCCATTTTCCCGACGCCAGCTTAGAATCCAGATGCAGCTCTCCCACCGCGATACGCTTGAGGCGGCGTACCTCCAACCCACATTTCTCGCACATTTTTCGAATCTGTCGATTACGCCCTTCATGGATTGTAATTTCCAAATGCGCCTCGGTATCCGATGCCTGATCTCGAATATATACACTGGCTGGCTGCACCGTATAACCGTCGATCTCCATAGGCTGCTCCATCTCCGCAATCCGTTTCAAATCACCGCGTACACTCACAAGATAGGTCTTTCCCGCTTCATGAGAAGGGTGTGTCAAATGCAGAGTCAGCTCTCCATCATTGGTCATCAGCAGCATACCCTCCGAGTCTGCGTCCAGTCTGCCGACAGGATACACCCGCACCTTACAGCCACGTACCAGCTGTCCTACGGTTTTGCGCCCGCGCTCGTCCTTCAGCGTAGAGACGTATCCACGCGGCTTATTGAGCATGAGATATACCTTTTCTTCCGCACGGCGCAGCGGCTTGCCATTTATCAGTATTTTATCTCTTACTGGATCTGCACGATCCCCCAATTCTGCCTTGCGTCCATTGACTGTTACCGCACCCGCGCGAATCATTTCTTCTGCTGCACGGCGCGAACATAGACCTGCTTGCGCCATCACTTTTTGAATTCGTTCTTTCATATAAGCTCCATTCTTTCTCTTTGTATAATTCTAATTTTCTTCCTTTTCAAAACCAAACAACGCACGGACAAACTCCATACAGCGCATCAGAAAGCCTTGCTTGGGGGGCAGCTGCTCAATATCCCGCTCATATGTCAGGGTATCGGTTCGCAGCACTGTATCGCCTATCTGATATACGATTTCACCGTAATAATCCCCCTGTACCGCAGGTGCATACACGAACCGTCTGCCGCGATAAGTCGTTTCGATCTGTTCCCGTTCCTCTGGTGCAAGCCAAACCTCTACCGTCCGGTCCGCACAGAGAGATGCCGTCTGTTCAGTACCCCCCTCCACAGGAACCTCCCCCACTACCTCACCGCTTTCATGCAGGACGACGGGCTCATATTGTGCAAATGCGGCGTCTAACAGTTCTGCATGATCTTTCCAGTCATCTGGATCATTCAGTGTTACGGCGACCAGCGTACGCCCGTTACGCTCTGCTGCCGAAACCAGACATCTTCCACACTTTTTGGTAAAGCCGGTTTTTACGCCAATGGCGCCATCATAAAGTTTTAGCATCTTATTATGATTGGTCATTACACGCCCTGCACGATTTGTACTCCATGTGCCGACGATTTCACGAAAATCCGGATTTTTAAGGGCTTCTGCCGTCAGCTGTGCAAGTTCCTGCGCAGTCGTATGATGATTTTCTCCATCTAATCCATTCGGATTTTCAAAATGCGTGTTAACCAATCCCAACTCTGCTGCCTTGTCATTCATTTTCCTGACAAACTGCTCCTGCCCGCCACATTCTCCTGCAATAGCAAGCGCAGCATCGTTGCCGCTCATGAGCATAAGCCCATAAAGTGTGTCACGTATTGTAAGCTTCTCCCCTGATTTCAAATACATGGAAGAACCTTCTGTTTGTGTATATTCTGGTTTCACGGTATAAACGCGGTCCAAGTCGCCCTGCTCTATCGCACAAAGCGCTGTCATGATTTTTGTAGTTGATGCCATCGGCAGTACCTGCTGCGCCTGATGCGCAAAACGCACAGCACCTGTATCTGCATCGATTACAACTGCACTCTGCGCACTGAGCGCTTTTGCCTGTGTACTAAGAGAAACCGCAAGGAAAACGGTCACCCATATCATATGTCTCGCCAGCCGTCTGCATACCTGCATTGCGATCCCTCCCGCCTGCTGATAAAGAAAACCTACTCATGAAGCATATGAGTAGGTTCCCAAAATTATACAGCAGAAATGGGAGTTTGGCTTCAGTTTTCTGGTGTTTCGGATTTATCGCTTGGAATCTCGGCTTCTCCGCCGTTTCGCTTTGCAAAAAAGCTGGATACCTTGCCAACTGCTCCCGGAATCATTTCTACCAGACGGTCAGCCGTATTGACTGCCTGTGCATTGATACCAACAACATGCGTGCCTTCTGTTGGAGAAATGACCAGAAAGCAAATCGGTGTGACCGTCACCCCCGCACCGCCGCCGCCGCCAAAACACAAAGGTGTATTTTCACGAGCATGACGTGCCTGATAATCGCTTCCACCTGAGCCAAAGCCAAAGGTCACGCGAGAAACCGGAATGACTGTTGTGCCGTCGGGCGTTGTAATGGGCGTTCCAACAGTTGTGTCCACGTCCACCATACTCTTGATTTTTTCCATTGTCTCCGTCATTAAATCTTGAATCGGATGATGCTCACTCATAATATTTCGCCTCCACAGACTGTGTTTGTTTGACTATATGATAGAGTTTACGCCCATGCCGAACCACTGGCCCAATCATGCGAATGGGGCGGAAAGAACAGCTGAAGCATAAATCATATTGCGTTGCATTGCCTTCAAAATCGCCATCTATTTGCACATTAAAATCACGAATTTGAAAGTTTTCCACAAGGAATGGATACACCATACCCGTGAGTGCGGATAGTCCGCCAAGATACATACCTGTTTTCGACGCATCTCCGGTTGCAAGCAGCAGCTGAACGCAGAGTACATCAATACGCAGCCGGTCCTTGACGTCCTCCAAAAAAGAGAGCAGTTCACAGATCAGTTCTCCCCAGTCCCAATCCGGCAGTTCAAACGTATCCGGTTCTTCCGTCTTTGGCTTATCAGTTTTTGATTTGGGATCTTTTGCAGGTTTTGCAAGCTTGCCGAGTTTCATCGTTTTACGCAGCAAGCCTACTTGTATACGAATCCAGCGTTCACCATTGCGCATCTGAACAGAAAACCCTATACATATACATAGCAATACAAAAACCAATACCAGACCAAGCGCTAACAAAATGCCGATACCAGCTGCAATTTTCGCCACGCCTGTCACTCCGTTTCTTCCATCTCCAGCTGCTCCTCGGGCTGCCATTCCGGTAATTCCGGCAGCTCTGCCAAGGCTGAAATCCCAAATGTGCGTAAAAATATGTCGGTTGTACGAAATAAAACCGGTCTGCCCGGGACGTCCAAATGCCCACAAGGCTCAATCATACCTTTTTCGAGCAAGCTTGCCACCGTGCCGCTGGAATCCACACCACGCAGCTGCTCAATATAAGCACGTGTCACAGGCTGGCGGTAGGCAATGACGGTCAGAACCTCGAGTGCGGCATTAGAAAGCGCGGGTGGGCGGCGGCTCTCGGTTGCGCGCCGGACCGCATGGGCATAAGCCGATCTGGTACATAGCTGTACCTTATCCTCCATGCGTACCAATTCAATCCCGCTGCCACAGGTTTTATAATGCGCCTCCAACGCATGCAAGGCATGAGCAACTGCGGCCGGCTCTGCATCTGCTGCCGCAATCAAACGGCTGACCGGCACGGCATCGCCCACAGCAAACAGAATGGCTTCCAGCGCGGCTTCCAATTGTGTCATGCACTTTCTTCCTCCTCTGCCAGTGTCAATTCGATTTCATCGCCCTCACCGGTAATGAGAATACTTCTGCTCTTAGACAGTTCCAGAACTGCCAAAAATGTCGCAACGACCTCAGAACGACTCTCGGCATGCTCGAACAAACTCAAAAAACGCAGCTTTGGCTCGCGCACCAGCCGATTTCGTATTGCAGCAATCTGTGTATGCACAGGAACGGTCTCTCGCCCTACAATCCCGCGAAATGCCGATGCAGAAGGCGGTGTGCGTCTCTGTATCCGCTCTAAAATTGTATGGGCAGCACGTACAAGCTCTGCCGGAACATGATGATACTCTACCGGTGTTCCCGTCTCCTGTGGTTCTGGCGGCTTTGTCATACGGTCACGTCCCGAATCCATCTGCTCCCGAAAATATGGAGTCATTTCTTTCATGCGCTGATACTCAATCAGCTGCTCCACAAGTTCCGCTCTCGGATCCTCCGCCGGCTCATTGTCCGGTTTTGGCAGCAGCATACGTGATTTGATATAGACGAGCTGTGCCGCCATAGCAATAAAATCTCCGGAAGCATCAAGATCGAAGCTCTGGGCACTATGCAGGATTTCCATATACTGTGCAAGAATAGAGGCAATCGGGATATCATAAATGGACACCTTATTTCGCGCAATCAGATGCAGCAGCAAATCCAAGGGACCGTCAAATTCCGCAAGATGAAAGGTCATTTGACTCATAGGAATGGAACCACCAATTTCATTGCAAGCCCAATTATCCAGCGTTCGACACCCATAATCACGAAATCAAACAAACCGAAATATACAACAAAGATAACCGCAAGCAAAATCACAGACTGATACCGCTCCAGCTTTACCTGTACACTGTATGGCACAAACGCATTGAGCACACGAGAACCGTCCAGCGGCGGAATCGGAATCAAATTGAACACACCAAGTCCGACGGACAACGATGCAATATACGAAAAGAACAATGTTATCGTGCGCAAAAACATGGCATCTCCAGTCAGCTTATACCCCATAAGCAGCGTAATGACATAGCAGATGAGTGCAAGAATCAAGTTCGACACCGGACCTGCCAGCGCCACAAGCGCCATGCCAAGCTTTCGGTTTTTCATACGAAAGCCGGATACATTCACCGGAACCGGACGCGCCCAGCCAAAACCGAAAATCAACATGCAGATAAAGCCGACCGGATCGATATGCGCCATGGGATCGAGCGTCAATCTGCCCGCACGCTGTGCCGTGTGGTCACCCAAAGCGCGCGCTGCCCAGCCATGCGCACATTCATGTACGGTCAAACAAATAATGACTGCCGGCAACAGAAGGCAAAGCGTAACCAGAAAGCCGCGCATATCGCCTCGAAACAAAGGTTGAAGTAACACAGATAAATTCCTCCAGATATACTGATACAATTCCCATTATAGAGGATAACATACCATTTTGCAACGAAAAGCCAAAATTTAACAAACCATTGACAAATTTCGTCAAATCATAGAACAAAACCGTTCCGACTGAATGGCTGCGTTCGTCGAAAAACTGTGCTTTTTCGACAAGTCCGGTGTCCTCTGCGCAAAGCACTCTGGACGAAAAATGCCCAAAACCGCACACAAATGAGCGATTGCTCACTTTTTGCAAATTTTATGGGCGCATCGGCGCAATATGCCGTTTGGCAAACGGAAAACCGTTCTGCCAAACGGCAGAACGGTTTTCCATGACACTCTTATAAACCAAGTTCTTTTTGCAGCGCTGCAATCATTTCATCATAAGCAGCCTGCTCCAAATGTACAGGCTCCGGATTGGTAATGGCAAAGGCACCGCCAAACTCAAATCCGCCTTCATACTTTGGCACAATATGGAAATGCAGATGTGGGTTTGTGTCGCCAAAGGAACCCAGATTCAGCTTTGTGCAGCCCCACAGTTTCTTAATTGCACCAGAAGCGCGTGCAAGGTCTTCCATAAAGTCGCTGCGCTCCTGCGCATCACATTCGCACAGTTCTTTTTTATGTGACTTGAGCGCCAGCACACAGCGTCCCTTGTGCGCCTGATCCTTAAACAGATACAAAGTACCAGCCTTCATATCTCCAACATGAAACATAATTGCCTCGCGCCCTTCATGGTGCGCATCACAGTAGAAACAACCAGTTGCCATTTTCATACTCACCTTTCGTCCGCTCTGCGGTATTCTGTTTTCAGTATACTGCATACGCCAAGACTTTTCCAGTCTTTTTGTTAAATCCTGATGATATTATTTTTATATACTGGCATCTTGTGCCACTGCATATAGGTTTACCTCCCAAGCCGGCACATAAGGATGATGCCGCAAATAAAGCTTATAGGCCGGACACAGGGCTTTGAGCAGTCTAGGCAAATCGAACAGATCTTCATTGCGGTGATAGCAGGCGACATTGAGCCGCGGGCGAAAACGCCGAATCGTTTCCTGTGCGCCCAAAAGCGCCTGATGCTCTGCCCCCTCGACGTCCAGCTTGAGCAGCGTACACGGCGCACCCTCCAGCACACTGTCCACCGCACGCATTTGTGTCAGAACTCCATGACCAGACAATGCCGAGTTTCGTCCAGCCTTTGCTGCAAATGTCAATGCCGTATCCTCACACCAACTGCCCGCCTGCACAAGCTGCACCCGCGCAGCATCTAACTGTTCTTCTGCATATTTGCTAAGCTTTCGGAAATTCCGGCGGTCTGGCTCTAACGCCGTAATAGAAGCATACGCTCCGCCTGTATAAGAGAGCAGTTCCCGAATCGTATCTCCATTATAGGCGCCAAGATCTACAAAATGCTCCTGTGTGTGTGGCTTGAGCACAGAGGAGAATACTTCCTGTTTGTCGGTCTCACAGCGCCGCAAATAATCAATTTTACCACTGATTTTAAAGTTTACGATGTCCGAAAACACCTGTCTTGCGGTTTCATCTGCCATATATCCATAAGCCTCTTGAAGTTCCGCTGCATGCTGCTCCACAAATTTCATATCAAACAGTCCGTCCCCAGCTACCGGTACATCGGGTGCAACCAAATCATACTGTGCGTTCAGCTCGTAAAAACGCGCAAGCAGTTCTGGGCGCTGGCTGGCAAAGCTCAATACAATCACGATATCGTGACCAAATTCTTCTAGGATTTGAGGTAGTGTTCTGACCGGAAATCCGGCAAAGCTGTGTCCTCTTACAAACCCATCACTGGCAAACACGCCAGCTGCCTGAATCCCCTTTTGGGCAAATACCCGCAGGATCTTATCCGCACCATCTCCCATGCCATACAGTACAATAGGGCGGGTTTCCCGCTGTAAGCGTTCCCAAACGCTTTCTGTTTCGTGTAAAAATTTCATTTTGATTTCCTTTATTTTATTTTTATTTTATATTATACATGACAAGCGAGACAATGAAAAGCCTTGTGCTGCACACAAAATAGTTGCGATACCCCATTTATTCTTCTATAATAGAAATGAGATTGCAAGGAGGGCACACTTATGTCCAACACAAAGAAAAACCGTATTTTACAGCTTGACCCAGTGCATTTCCGCGAATTAGATGGTGTTGTGTTCGATTTAGAAAGCTTTGCACGGCATTGTGCACCACATTCTGCACCAACAGCCCTATCACCTTGTGCACAAGCTCCCATTACCGCAACGCAGCCTGTTTATGAGATGCAGCCTTCCAATCCAGAGCCATCAAAGCCGCAGGCAGTATTTGCATATGAACCGGTGCACATTGGCTGGTATCCGATTACAATAAAAAGCGCCCCTTATCCCATTATGGCAGACGCCAATATGGTCTTTGGCTCATCAGGCAGTGCTTCCTCTTATCTGACCTCATTTTTGACCTCATGGCAAACCAGTTGGGGCTCTTATCTATCCTCCGGCTCTTTTTATAGCACCTTTTATGGTTCATTCTCCGGTGTTCAATCAGGCATCGGCGGATACGGTCTGGAGCTGATCTGATGATACGTGCATTCCACACAAACTGGACAAGCCCTTACTTTGCAAGACAGGGAAACCAACATACTGCGTATACCTTAGATGCCGCCGAACTTCTGACCACCGCGTTGTCCGCACTCATGTGGCAGAGAGAAAATGGCCCGATTTCCATGCTGTGTGATCAGGTGGCTGCGGCATATTATCATTTACACGGGCTTGATTTTCTATGGAACGGCGGGATTCATACTGTTTTGGACAAAATGAACCCAACCATTGACCCCATTTGTTTTTGGGCAGCAGGCAAACTCTATGCCCTGCGCACATTCGGTACTCCCTGTGTCATGCTGGACACCGACTTTATCGTATGGCATGATTTATCCGCACGACTCACACCACATAAGCTGGCCGTCGTCCATCGTGAAGATATCATGCCAGATATTTATCCAGATGCCAGCGCCCTGCACACGCATCGCCCATTTGATTTTTCGGCACTTGACTGGACTGTCTTCCCCACAAACACGGCTCTTTCATGGTTTGCAGATGCAGATTTTACGAATGATTATACCCAAACGGCATTGGACTTCATGTGTGCCGCCTCTCCTGCCGACCATCATTTGACCTACATGGTTTTTGCGGAGCAGCGACTGCTTCCCATGCTCGCAAAACAGCATGGGTTATCCATCTGTTCTCTCATGGAGCTTCCGGAGCTTTTCTATTCCGGTCAAGACTGGTTTACACATATTTGGGGCTTCAAACAGCAAATGCGGCAAGATAAACACATTTATCAGGACTTTTGCACACGCTGTGCAAAACGTCTGCAAAAAGATTTTCCGTCAGCCGCACATAAGCTTTGCAAACTTTCCCAATTGTCCTGTTATTTTAATGCCGTGTAACACAAAAAAGCAGCGTTTTCGCTGCTTTTTTGTCGTTTGTGTTCCATAACAGATTGTATCCCTGTGTTCCGTACCACAGACATACGTTCTGTCCAGCTTGCATTTCCGTGGCGCAAGCCAGTGCGGTCTGCCATTTCCGTGTTGACAGACCATTTTGCTTTTTTCGTGCTACCAAGAATGGAGGTTGGGACTGCTGGTATGTGGGCAGACAGCCCCAAATTAAGATGAGAAGTTTTTATATGTGGAATCCGTATCAAACGGGTATTCCCTTACGCCTTTGCGAGTGACTCGCCCAATGCACGGCAAGCTGTCAATGCATCATCATCAGGGGTTTCATGTACCATCAGCCCCTCTTCATTGAGCAGGATTGCGCCAGTGCTGTCTGCACGTGCTACCCAATCGCGCATCCACTGTCCATCGCCCCAGCCATAGGAGCCGAACAGTGCAACACGCTTGCCGCCCAGCTTGCTTTCTAGCTCAGTAAAAAATGGTTCAAATTCGGCTTCTTCCAACACTTCAGCCCCCATTGCCGGACAGCCCAGTGCGATACGGTCATATCCCGCCGCCTCCTGTACAGAGATTTCGGAAACGCTCCGCAAAACCGGTTCTGCTCCTGCGTTCTTGATGCCTTCGCAGATTGCATTTGCCATCTGCTCGGTATTGCCCGTTTGGGTCCAGTAAATAACAGCGATCTGATTCATATTTGTTGTTCTCCTTTGCAATTTGAATGGGAATATCAATTTTTATGCAGCAAACAATTCTAAAATTGTCATACCACGTTCTACATAACCACGTGCTGTGTCACGGCATTGGTCGAATTGGCGGAACAAGCGTCTTGCCGCCTGTACATCACCATATACCTTCCAGTATCCGCTCAGCTTGCAGTCCTTTCCCTGCTGCTCAATAAAACCATACACATCTTCAATCGGATACCCAAGAAACACACCAATTTCATGGGGAAATCCATTCTGATTGCTGGTTCGTTCGCTTAGGTGGTCAATCAGTGCGTCCAGCCCTTTATACATTGGATAATGATACCTTCGCAGCAGTTCTCGTACCTGTACGCTTTCCAAATCTTTTAACAAACGCTCGGGTCGATATATGAGCAGCAAAAAACGATAATCACAGCTGCATAAAATCCGAAAGCATACACCACGCGCTGCAAATGCCTGCTGATAAACTGTAAGCATCTCCGGCAGATTGGGATACCATTCTTTTCTGCAAGAAATGAGGTTTGCCGTTTTCAAACCAGCCAGCACAGGTGCGCTGTGTTCAGCCAGCAGCAAATCAAACGAATACATCGTATGTCCTCCTATTTAAGTTAGTTATAACTAACTTCATATTAAAAAAAATTTCTTATTCCCTGTCAGTGGACGATACTGCGGATACCGTCCACTCGGGAATGATTCGAGAATTAGAGAAAGAAATGAACCCTATGAGTGTTAGCCAAAACTAACCTCTGGATATATGTTAGCATACACTAACTCAATTGTCAACGTTTTTCTGAAAAAATTTTTCTATCCCTGAACCAATCGAATCCATAGAGTATTATAGATTTATTAGGGTGCCGCAGCGCGGAAAGGTATCCATTTCTGATTTCTCTTGTGAATACATATTAAAAGGACTTCAGAATTTTCCGAAGTCCTTTTATCTTGGCGGAGAAGGTGGGATTCGAACCCACGTGACGTGTTACCGCCAACTCGATTTCGAGTCGAGCTCGTTATGACCACTTCGATACTTCTCCATATCAAAGCTGCTTTTTACAGCTTTTTTATTTTACCATAGAATTGAATAACTGACAAGCCCTTTATCCATCTTTTTCATTATAACATCATATTGCGCGAAAATAGGTTTGCTATGTTATTAGCTATTCCTTCCACAGAAAGACAGGGATTGGTGGATCCCCTGTTCGATTTGCCCAATCCCCCACCAAAACAGAATATTTTCTGTCATCTATCGTCCGAAGATACTGCAATATGGCATCTCGCTCGGCATATCCATTTGCGCCGCCATAATAAATAGATAAGCTCATAATCCCACCTGATTTCAGCAGCCGCAGTCCAGCCGCAATCGCTTTGATTGAGCTTTGCTCGGTTGTAAAGATATCCGGATCCCCGCCCGGCAGCCGACCAAAGTTGAACACAATACAGTCCACACTTTCCGGTGCGGCATACCGCTCCATATTGGCATGACTGTCCAAGATCACCTGTGCATGCAAATTTTGTGCATGGAGCAATTGCTCGGTCTGTGCAACCGCACTTTGCTGGATATCGAACGCCAATACGTTTCCTGATGTCCCAACCAAACTGCACAGCAGCGCAGTATCGCGTCCTCTGCCAGCTGTTGCATCAATACAAAAATCCCCCTGTTTGACATAGCGCCTTATAAAATCATGTGCAAATGACAATGTATTATAACTCATCTTATCTCTCCCTCTGTCTGGTCATTGTAGCAGATTTTTACAAGATATGCAAATAAAACTGGCAGGGGCTTTTACACAGTGCTATAATAAAGAAAACTACTTGCAACAAGGAGGACGTCTTTATGCTCAACCCGTCTGTGCTGGAGCTTGGACAAAAACGCTCTACCATTCGAGAACTCTTTGCCTTTGGACAGCAGCGCGCCGCTGTCGTGGGCGCTGAAAATATATTTGACTTTTCTATTGGAAACCCAAATGTTCCTGCACCAGATGCAATCAAACAAACGATTATAGACCTTCTCAATACCCCTATTCAAGCCCATGGCTATACCGCGGCGCAAGGTGCCGATTTTGCGCGAACTGCAATCGCAGATGACCTGAACCGACGTTTTGGAACGCACTATGGCGCACAAAATCTATATCTGACGGTTGGCGCAGCAGCAGCATTATCCATTTGTTTCAAAACCTTAACGACCTCCTCTGAAGATGAATTTATTGTACTTGCACCTTATTTTCCGGAATATCTCGTGTTTATTGAGCATGGTGCCGGTGCCAAAGCCGTAATTGTTCCCGCTCGCACGACTGATTTTCAAATCGACTTTGAAGCGCTGTCACAGTGTATCAGCACGCACACACGTGCCATCGTTGTAAACTCTCCGAATAATCCGTCCGGCGCGGTTTATTCACCGGATACCATTCGGCATCTTGCCGCACTGCTCAAGCAAAAGTCTGATGATATCGGGCACCCTATTTTTATCATTTCAGATGAGCCTTACAGGGAACTGATCTATGATGCAGCAACCGAGGTTCCCTTTCTTCCGCATTATTATGATAATACCCTTGTATGCTACTCCTACTCAAAATCCCTATCCTTGCCCGGCGAACGCATCGGCTATGTGCTCATACCAGATACCGTACCCGACTTTGAGCAAACCTATGCTGCGATCTGTGGTGCAGGGCGTGTTCTGGGGTATGTCAATGCACCGAGCCTGTTTCAGCATGTTGTGGCACAGTGCAGTGGCCTGACTGCTGATTTATCCATTTATGCAAAGAATCGAGACTTACTCTATGATGCACTAACCGCCTTCGGCTATTCCTGTGTCAAGCCAAAGGGAGCATTTTATATGTTTCCACAGGTTCCTGCTCTCGATGATTATGCCTTCTGCGAGCGGGCAAAGCAGTTGGATCTATTAGTCGTTCCCGGCACAGATTTCGGAGCCTGTGGACATATCCGAATTTCCTACTGTGTGCAAACCGAGACCATTGAGCGTGCACTTCCCCTTTTTGAACAGCTTGCACGATAAGCAGCAGGCAGAGGTATCTTTTCCTCTGCCTGTTTTTCTTTACTCGATTTCTTTTTTATTTTGAATAAAAATAGAGATTTGAATAGACACTGCAAGAAAAACCAATGTCAAAAGCATAAGTACCCACAGCTCGGGTTCTATTCGGTTGAACATCTCATTATAAATATGTTCCAAAAATCGTTCTGTGCCACGTGAGATAAAATCAGAACGTAAGGTCAGCAGCGGAACGCCCATACAAACCATCAAAACGATTCCCATACACACAAAACGACCTTTTTCCACCCCTAGCCACAGTAAAAACGGTATTTGCAGCGCTGTTATAAAGCTTCCCAGCACGGTAATTAAAATGATATCCTGTGCTGTTACACCAGATATCAGCCCCTCGCCGCCAGCGCCAAGCGCCAATGCAGCAAAAGCGGGAAGCATAGCAGAAAGCAAAGCAATCATTGCCAACAAATATTTGCTCAGTACCATATCAAACGATGAAACCGGCATACAGGCTGCTATGCGCTCCCAATGACACTGTTCGTCTACTGTTAGAGAATTGATTGGAAGCATAATGCAAATGACAAGGGCAAGTGTTACGAACACACCGCCATCTCCCACATAAATACCGAAAGCTGTATAGGCAAGCAGAAAAATCCCATAGGTTATCAGTGTCTTTTTCATGCTCAGCAAATCCTTTAAGAGCAGCGCAAGCATCTGTCATTCCTCCTTTGCTGTAAAAAGCAGCAGCGTATCAAGTGTAATCGGGTCTACGGGGAGATCCAGCGGGATTTTGTTTCGCTCTACCAAAGCCTGTATGCCGAATTGGCTGCGCCGCACACTCCGTACGGCCTCCGGCTCTAGTGTCTCTAATATACTTTGTTCGCATTGAAGTACACCATACCGCGAAAGCAATACATCTTTTTCTTCATGAAAGTATACTTTTCCCTTGTGAATCAAGGTAATATAATCACATATTTTTTCCAAATCGCTTGTAATATGGGAGGACATCAAAATCGAATGTTGTTCATTCTGCATAAAATCATAGAAAATATCCAAAATTTCATCACGCACAACGGGATCTAATCCACTGGTTGCCTCGTCCAGCACCAAGAGGCGGCTGTCATGGGATAACGCCATTGCAATACTAAGCTTCATACGCATGCCTCGCGAATAGTCCTTAATCATCTTTTTCGGCGGCAAATCAAAGCGTTTGAGATAACCTTCATAGGCAGGCTCCGACCATGTTTTATAAGATGCACGCATAACCCTTCCCGCATCTCTTGCAGACAGCGTTGCCGGAAAGCAATTTTCATCAAACACGACTCCAATGTGCTCATAGTCCAATGCCCCTTGCTTTCCCAATACTGTAATCTGTCCGTCATCTGGTTGTATCATTCCCAAAATCAGACGAATTGTTGTCGATTTTCCTGCACCGTTTTCACCAATAAGCCCTACAACACTTCCCATTGGCACATTGAATGTAACCGAGTCCAACAGAAAAGATGGATATTCTTTTGATACATTTTGCAAGGTGACTGCATTCATCATTCATTCTCCTTTCGCAAGTAAGTTCAGCATTTCATGCAGCTCGTCCACAGATATCCCCGCCTGTTCTGCGAGGGTCAGACAGCAATTCAAGTGATTTTCAATTTGTTTCAAATTTTCTTCTTGAATCAGTTCAATATTTGCTTGTGCCACAAAGCAGCCTTTTCCCGGCACAGTTTCGACAAAGCCTTCCCGTTCCAACTCATCATACGCGCGCTTTGTCGTGATCACACTGATACGCAAATCCTTTGCCAACACACGCATAGATGGCAGCATATCTCCTGCTCGCAGCTCACCGGATAAAATAAGTGCCTTGATTTGTGCCGTAATTTGATCATACAGCGGCTGCCCAGACGTGTTTCGAATAATCAGATTCACGACTCCCCTCCTCTCACCTGTTATATTTATATATACTGTATATATACATAATATACAGTTGTGCACAGTTTGTCAAGCATTTATAACTGCAAAAAAATAAAAGCTGCCCATAAAAGCGACAGCTTCTGTTCGTGAGATAAAAATCCATGTGTTTTTTTGGTGCTCTCAAGTTTTCGCCTGTTCAAGCCTCGAAGTGTTTGTCATGGGACGACCCTAATCCAGAATAGAGTTATTCTATCTCAGAAAGGGGCGTTTTTTTATGTTATTCTGGATGCACGCATTGTATTTTATGCTTCGTGTACAAGGTGCAGGCGGCTCTTTTCCCCGTCCGCTCAGCACTGAGGAGGAAGAAAACTGTCTCAATCGGCTTGCGCAGGGAGACAGTTCCGCGCGTGATGAACTGATTGAACACAACCTGCGTTTGGTTGCGCATATTGTTAACAAGATCCCCTGCAAAAGGTAAATGGCTTCCGTAAAAAATAGACGGAAGCCATCTGCTCCAGTCCAAACTGTACATATAAATGTATTTTTTCTTTTGTGCTGTCAGCACATACCACGGCCTTTTGTAAAATGGACGCCGCCACTTCTTGATGAAGGATTCCGCCAAGTTCCTCCTCTATTACCCGCATCACTGTTTCTTTTCCTATCTGCTCTTGCTTTTGCTGCGCTGTATTTTCTTTTTGCTGTCTGTATAATATCCTGCGCTGTTCATTCAATCTATCATTCTGTTCCTTAAAATCCTCATTTGTCAGCAAACCTTCTATGCTCAGTTCCAAAAGCCTTTCCTTTTTGTGCGCAACCTGTACAAGCTGTCTGTCAATGGCAGCCACACGCTCTGCACACCTGCCACCATATGCTGTCTTTTGAACGCTCTTCCAAACCAGCTCCAAAATTTCCTTCCGGTCAATCGGAATCTCTGGAAACAGTACACTCAAAACCCTATTTAATTCCTCTGTGCGCACATTTGGCAGGTCACAGCCCGCCCGCCCCTGCTGACGATACAACCGACAGCTCCAATATTCTGTTTCGCCCTCCGCCGTATGAAATGCTCTGCGGTGACAGGGTACCTGATGCTTTTCACAAAATATCTTTCCGCTATATGGATACCGATTTTGATAGGCGTATGTATGTGCCCTTGCATTTGCTCCTCTGGACTCCAATATTGCGTTTGCCTTTTCCCACACGGTCTCTGAAACGATTGCAGGAACGGTTTCGTCCGGATAGAGCACCCAATCCTTCTGCCTGAGCACGATACGCCGCTTGGTCCGATAATCCACCGACTCGGTTTTATGTCCGCAATACCAGCCCTTGTATTTCGGATTTTTCAAAATATTTCGAATGGTTGCCTCACTAAAGGCTTCCCCAGCCCGATTGGTATAACCCTCCTGTGTTAGTCTTTGTGCCAGTCTGCGCACACCATATTGCCCTGTCGCATAAAGCGTAAATATACGGCGGACGATTTGCGCTTCTTCCTCTTTGATATACAATTTACCTCCCTTTTTTTCATATCCCCACATCAAGTCATTCCCCAGCACACGCCCGTTGCGTATAGACTGGCGAAATCCAAACTTGAGACGTTCCGATAGCTTGCGCACCTCATCTTGTGCAACTCCAGCCATAACCACCAGCCGAAATTCACTGTCTGCATCGAGCGTATTGATATTATCATTCTGGAACAAGACGCCAACGCCTGCCTCCAGTAATTCCTGTGTATAGCGAATACTATCCAGTGTGTTGCGCGAGAAACGTGAAATTTCTTTGGTGATAATAAAGTCAAATCGTCCACAATGTGCATCTGCAATCATACGTAAAAAATCCTCTCTCTTATCTGTACTGGTTCCGGAAATTCCCTCATCAACATAGCCCTCAACAAAAATCCAATTCCGGTTCTTTTGGATTTGCTCTGTATAGTACTGTACCTGATTTTTAAGACTTCCCTGCTGCTCGAGCTTGTCAGTCGAAACACGCGCATAATAGGTCACACGAAGCGGTAAATCATAGAGAGATTTGCCCATACGCATCTGTTCTCTTAACTTTTGAATTCGTTTCATTCTATCTCTCCCTAGCCTGCTCCTGCTCCAAAAATGTATAAGCGCATAAATATTGCTCCTCCGAAATCAGGCCGCGCTGCCACATTCGCCGAATCAGTGCAGCCGCCAAACGATATTCAAGTGCTGTCATTTAACTCCCTCCCTGTGACAGAATTTTATGTTGCTGCAACAAGTACTATACCCATTCAAAATTTCCTAAAAATTTTTTAATTTCCTTATGTATTGAATAACTGTGTCGATATACTATATAATGAGGTTCTTATAGAAGCTCTTTCCCTATTTTTTACCTAAAGGGGGCCATCATTGATGAGTTTTGCAAAGAAAATCTTATCACGTTTTTTCGGTTCCGCTGATGAAGGCGCTGAAATACATAACGAAACACAACCAGAGTCTGCACCAGATTCTTTGACTGAGGAACCATCTGCTGTTGAAATTGCCGAAGAACCCGCGCTCCCAGAGCCCGATCCAACGCATATCGTCCTTCCAGAAGATCACGCGCTCCACCAGCTTTGGCAGAGACAGGCAGACCAAACAGAAAACCTCCCCCCTATACAGCTTGAGCTCTCCCCCGCTGACTATGCGGAACTTCCCCTGTCACCAGAGGAACTGGCACATGAGGCGTCATCTTTCCGGCAGATGCTCGATCGCTCTGCCCAAAAACGTACATGGATGATCTCTGTTGCTGCCGCTGCTGAGGAAATTCCTGATTTAGATGCACAAATCAATGTACATCTCTCTCAAAATCAGATGGCTGCATGGATCATCATTTACCCTCCTATCGGGCAGGGACAAGAGTTTGATAAGAATATGCTCTCACAAACGCTCAAGCAGTGCAAAGTAAGCTTTGGTCTGGATACCGCACTTCTGGAATCTCTTCCCACGCTGGAAAACCGATATTTTCATATTTTTCCGATTGCGCGCGGCGTTTATCCGGTTGATGGCGTAGATGGGGAAGTCATTGACCATTTTCCGCGTGTAATCGAGCACGAAGTTGTGGTTGACGAATATAATCAGGTGGACTATACTTCATTAAATCTCGTTCACAATGTCCAAGAGGGCGACGTCATCTGTGATATCAAGCTCGAAACTTCGGGCGTAGACGGCAATACAGTAACAGGCTCTATTCTGCACGCACACAATGGCGTAAAGCCGCCTATTCCACAGGGACGCAATACCGCTTTGTCAGAGGACGGTACCAAGCTGCTGGCAAGCTGTACCGGTCACGTTGAATTTTCCGTCCGCAGCTTTCAGGTGCGAGCGGTATTAGATGTTTCCGGAGATGTGGACTATTCTATTGGAAATATCAATTTTTTAGGTGACGTCCATGTTCGAGGAGATATTACAAGCGGCTTTACTGTACGTGCTGCCGGAAACATACAGGTTGACGGCGTTGTAGAAGCCGCAACCGTAGAAGCGGGCGGAAATCTCGTCGTTGCCTGTGGAGTAACCGGTCAAGACCGCGCAATTATCCGAGCACATCAGCGCATCTATTCCAAATACTTAGAGAACTGTTATGCCTATGCACGCGAGGGTATTCAAACCGATTGTATCATCAACTGCAACATATACAGTGATACCGATGTCCTTGTCCGTTCCGGACGGGGCACAATTATCGGCGGTACCATTCGCGCATCTAAGGAAATCTCCGCAACCATTGTTGGTTCCAAAAACGAAACCGCTACCACTCTCATCTTGGGTGGACTGCCTTGTGAAGCATTTGAACGGGAACAGCTGCTTGACGAGCTTGCACAAATTGAAGCTGCAATTGCAAAGCTTGAACCCAAGCCAGATAGTCCTGCAAAAAAATCACAGTTATCCGAACAGCGTCTCAAATTATATGTTACAAAAATGAAACTCAAAAAATTTGATCAGGATTTTGATGCAATTAACGCACAGTTCGAAGAATCAGATTCTCGGCGTGTAATTTGTACATCGATCCACCCCAGCACAACTGTCACGATTGATACGCAATCCATACAGCTTGAGCACCTAGAGCGTAACTGTATCATTCAACTGTCGCAAGGCTCCATTAAACTAATATAAAGGTGCTAATTGCCTGTAAAGGAGGCGCTCGCATGAATACAATTTCTCAAGCCGAGTTTCAAAAAATTTTAGATCAGGTCTTGCAGGATATTACTCAACAGGTCGCTGGGATCCAACTATGTCCGCAGGAAGAAACGCCTGAAAACAATGAAGTGTATACCTTGTATACAACCTTTGAAGGTGGATATCAGGCCAGCATCGCACTTTGTGCAGAGGTTGCTTTGCTTACAAGGCTCACACAATATATGATGCAGGAAGAGCATATTGCGCAAGAGGACATTGAAGATTTCGCCAAAGAATATTTTAATGTCCTTTGTGGGCAAATTGCCGCCGGTCTCTTTAATGCAACGCATATCGCTGCCCGTTTTGGTGTTCCAAACTTTCATCTGGGGCGATATACTCCCTCTGGAACTGGTGAGCAGCTTATCCTGAACTATACCAGCGATCAACACGAAAACGCACAAGTGATTCATCAGGCAGAGCAGCCGCTTGATCATGCAAATACACAAACAGAACAACCGCTTCATAAAAAATCTTGAATTATCAGTTTTTCCTGAAGGAGGAAACCTATTATGAAAAAAATCATGGTCGTAGATGACTCCCGCGTCGTGCAAATCCAGCTCAGCAAAATCTTGGAGGGAACAGATTTTGAAATTGCTGCGTATTGCCGTACCGGAGAAGAAGCCATTCAAAAATACACTGAGGTTCGCCCTGACTTGATTACAATGGATATCATCATGCCCGGCATGGACGGTTTAGAAGCTGCACGCGCAATTTTGCAAGAGCATCCGGAGGCTTGTATCCTAATGGTTTCTTCTCTCGCTTATGATGATACTATGGACGAAGCAAAGGAAATCGGTGCAAAGGGCTTTGTCTATAAGCCATTCGAGCGTGAACAAATTTTAGATTCTATGACAAAGGCATTGAGTCCAACAAAATAAAAGCAAAAAAAGAAGCGGTTTTATTTACAACCGCTTCTTTTTTATTTGCCCTCATTTTTATTCTTTTCCCTTTGCCGCAGCTGTTCAAGAAATACTACGCAGACCCTTCCGACCAAGATGACCTGATTTCTATCGGCACGATTGGGCTCATCAAGGCTGTGAGTTCCTATAAACCTGACAAAGGAGTAAGACTAGCCACCTATGCAGCCCGCTGCATTGAAAATGCTATCCTCACACCAACGCGCGCCTTGTCAGTTAAGCTGTTGGCTGCTCTGTATTAGGGGAATCTGCTTCAAACCGCTGTTCTACCAGCTTCTGATACAAGAAGATAAATAACAGTCCCACGATGATACCCAATATATTATTCTGAATTCGCAGCAAAACAGCATTTTGAATACCATATACTCCAGCAGCCATCATGAGTGCACCAAAACAGTTGAGGGCTGTCTTGTAACGATAATCTGTGGAAAATCCCAGACACAGACCGCCAACTGGCCCCAAAAAGCTATGTAATGCTTCCGGTATCACCTGATAAATGACAAAGAAGATAGACGAGCCTACAATAACACCCAAAATACGCTGCCAAACACGTTCCTTGATGTTAACAGTCGGATAACTGGAGAACAACGATATGCAGGCAAACCCCATCCACATAAACCGCTCCATCTCGAACAAGCTGCCCAAAGTCAATACCAAACTGACTCCCAAAGCCATACGCAGTTGCCAACGGCTTTTTTCCTGAGACATCGTAAACTGTGCAGCGATTTGATGAAACCGAATTTCTTTATTCTTATCATGATGCTTAAAATAAAGAACTGCACCACATACAAGATACCCCACTACCGTTAATCCTGCACGCCTCCAAAAAGCCGCACCGGTAACCGGATTTCCCATGAGAAAAACATAAGCAAAGCCAAACAAACCACCATTTCCAAGTTCCGGCTTGTCAGTAGTCATCAATAAGAGAGTCAAAAACGCACAGAAGTGAATACATGATGCTATGATTGGATTGACCGCTGTTGCAACAGCCGGAGCAATCAACAAGATTGCCAAAGCCAGTGCGAGCGCTGCCATAGAATCTTTGATACAATATCCAAAATCTACAAAACGGATTCCAAGCAGAATACAGAATAGAGAAACCCCCATCGGGTTATTCTCTGCTCCAAAGATGCCTCCAAGAACACCAACGAATATGATTGCAAACAGAACAATCAGCAGCGCGCGCATTGCCATTGCCAACCATATTCTTCTACGCTCTCCTGCCGTTTCACATGCATGGATCTTTTCTTTTAACACCGCAGCATCTAACTGTAACATATCATAAAATCGCAATCAAACTACCTCCCAAATCATTTTTTCCCATTTATTTTCCAGTGCTTGTATTTGCGATGTGGATCAGTTCAAACATCAAGTCAAAGTTTGAACCCATTTGCCGTTTTACATCATATAACGGCTGTAAAATTGCACGATAATTTTTGCCAAGCTCGGCTTCTCCGCTCTGCGTAATAGAAAGCATATAACTTCTTTCATCTGTCGGGTGCTTTTCCTTTTGAATATAGCCTTTTTCAAATAACTTTTTCAGGCACCGGCTCACAGCCTCTTTTTTCATTCCACTATGTCTGCTCAGTGCAAGCGGCGTACTTTCATCTGGCTCTAAATAAAGCCTCGCCAGCAGTTCCCGCTCACTTGCTGTCAGGGTCTGCGTTTTTTCCTGTGACAGTAATGCTCTGGCTAGATGATGCAGTTCCTGCTGATAGGCGAGCATTTGCAGCCAATCTGTCCGTTTCATGGTTCTAAATCCTCCCAACAAGTTAACAAAGTTAATTATAATATTTTTCTTTCTTATTGTCAATATGCTAAATTTCTCCGCTTCCAAATTGTGCAATATATCCGAATTTCTTTCTAAAATCCAAAAGCCTTCTGCAAGGTCTCGTCTTGCAGAAGGCTCCTTCTTATTTATAATTCTTTTTGCTCGCTTGCTGAGATCGCCTCCATCACACTTCTCAGAACGCCTTGCTTTTGTTCTGGCGCGCAGTTTAATTTGTTCAGTGCTGCTATGATATTCTCTGCATATACACCTGCTAATCGACACTCCAGCTTTTGTTGTGTCTCTTTGTTCTCCGGTGCATATAGGATAATGGAAACACCCTTTGCCATTTTTTCTGCCTCCTGTGTCATGATTTCTCGTTCTATACTATGTATAAAAATCTTTATAGTAGACCAAAGAGGTTTTCCTCTTATCCCTTTCATATAATAGGACTGATATCCGCTGAAAGGAGCACGCACCATGCAGCAAAAACAAGATGTCATTGCCATTTATTCCCGAAAGTCTCGTTTTACAGGAAAAGGCGAGAGTATCAATAACCAAATCGATCTGTGTCTTTCCTATATCACCACGACCTTTGGCATCTCTTATGCACAAAATGCCATTATATTTGAAGATGAAGGATTCTCTGGCGGTAATATCAATCGTCCTGACTTTCAAAAAATGATGGAGGCCGCTCACAGGCTGCAATTCAAAGCAATTGTTGTCTACCGACTGGACCGTATCAGCCGCAATATCAGTGACTTCTCCCGTTTAATTGAAGAATTGGGAAGGCTCAAAATCGATTTCATATCGATTCGAGAACAATTTGACACCTCCAGCCCAATGGGTCGCGCTATGATGTATATTGCATCGGTATTCAGCCAGCTGGAACGGGAAACCATCGCCGAACGTATTCACGATAACATGCACGAGCTTGCCAAAACAGGCCGATGGCTTGGCGGTACAACGCCAACCGGCTATGCTTCTACGCATATACAAAGCCTGTCATTGGACGGAAAACGTAAAAGATCCTGTCACCTCAAACTGATTCCAGAGGAGGCACAAATCATTCGCAAAATCTATGCACTCTATTCGGAAACCGATTCTCTCACCAAAACAGAAGCTGAACTTCTGCGGCAGCAGATCAAGACAAAAACAGGGCGGGATTTCACCCGTTTCTCAATTAAATCCATTCTGCAAAATCCGGTCTATCTGATTGCAGATCAAGATGCCTACCAATATTTCATTGAAAAAGAAGCCGAGCTATTCTCTCCTCCTGCTGTTTTTGATGGCACACATGGCATTTTGGCATACAATCGTACCCATCAGGAAAAGGGACACTCCACGGTATATCTTCCCACTCATGAATGGATCATATCGGTCGGACAACATTCCGGCTTGATTTCCTCACATCAGTGGATTGCAGTACAGCAATCCCTTGCGCGCAACCAGTGCAGGGCATATCACAAGCCCCGCCGCAATACTGCTCTTTTAACCGGACTTCTCTGGTGCACCTGCGGCAGCCGTATGTATCCCAAAGTCTCTGCAAAGACCGGAACATATACGTATATCTGTAAATGCAAAGAGCGCAGCAAAAAAGCGTTATGCAGCCATGACAATCTCAGCGGAAATTTCATAGATGATGCCGTGCTTACCCATATCAGTCACCTAACCTTTGACACCAAATATCTCTTGAAACAACTGGCGCAGGCAGAACAGCTGATGCTGCAAAATCAATCGCAAGCTATGCACGCACAGGCACATTTATATCAGGCACAGCTGGAAATCCAACATAAAATCACCGCCTTGGTTGATTCTCTTGCAGATTTTGAACATAGCACTGCTGCTGTGCATATCCAGAAACGTATTGAGGAGCTGCATGAACAAAACAGCATACTCGACTCGCAAATTGCCGCCCTGCAAACTGCCCCGATACCGCAGGAAAACAGCACACTGACACAAATGTGCCTCTCTTTCTCACAAAGCAGTTTACTTACAACAGAACAAAAACGTGCCCTGATTCGTGCGACAGTTTGTAAAGTCATATGGGACGGTCACTCTGCTCATGTGATTTTACACGGTGCCCAGAACGCCCTATCCGATGAGACGCATTTGTGTGAGGATAGCAAATGAAATCCTCATGTATTTTCGCGCAGGACGCAAAACACAAAATGAAGTCTCTTTGGACGAAACACAGGACACAGACGGTGATGGCAGTTCTCTCTCCCTGATGGATACCATCAGTGTAGAAGATGAACGCTTACACCTTGTCGAGATGAGCGATCGCTATCAAATGATGTACGCGTGTCTGGAACGCTGTCTCACAGAGCGTGAACGGCGCATTCTTATTTTGCGCTATGGGATTGGCGGAGAAGAACCCCTGACACAAAAAGATGTTGCAAAAAAACTTGGAATCTCACGCTCTTATATTTCCCGTATTGAAAAAAAAGCACTGCAAAAGCTTGCACAAGCGCTGGGCAACTCTTGACGGATTTTACTGATGGCGGTATGATTAAAAAAACAAGACCGAGGATCACTCTTATGGAATGTATGAAATTTTGTCAAAGCTGCCGTATGCCGTTGTCCCCCTATATGTACGGTACCGAAACAGACGGCTCTAAAAATCCAGACTATTGTATTCGCTGCTATGCCAATGGCGCATTCACTGCGGACTGCACAATGGAAGAAATGATTGTCCAGTGTATCCCTCTTTTTTGCGACTCCAACCCAGAAATGTGTCTGGAGGAGGCCTCGAATCTGCTGCACGAGCTGTTTCCACAGCTCAAACGCTGGAAATCGGAATAGGGAGTGTCTGTCTTGCATCAAATTTTACTTTTAGAGGACGATATAGCACTCTCGCAAGGCATCACATTGGCTTTGCGCGCCTCTGGACAGATCACCGCATGCAGCAGCCTAAAGGACGCGCGTGCGCTCTTACGCCAGCAATCCTTTGACCTGCTTCTTTTGGATATCAATCTTCCTGATGGCACAGGCATTGCACTTTGCCGCGAAGTACGTCAAACCTCCTCGGTGCCTATTTTATTTCTAACTGCCAGAGATACTGAATATGATGAAGTAGCAGGGCTGGAGTCTGGTGCAGATGACTATATCACAAAACCGTTTCGTCTTGCAGTTCTGCGCGCCCGCGTTGAAGCAGCACTTCGGCGTTCAAAGCAGACTGCCCCTGACTGTCTCGTGAAAATCGGTACACTGACACTGGATTTTGACCAGCAAATTTTTACACGTTCCGGAGTTCCCTTGTCTCTCAGCCGCACCGAACAGCGTTTGCTGCGATTTTTAATTGAAAACAGTGGTCATGTGCTTACACGGGAATTTTTAATGGATCGCGTTTGGAATGGCGGGGATTTTGTAGATGAAAACACACTTTCTGTCACCATTCGCCGTCTGCGCAGCAAATTAGAACCAGATCCTAAAAATCCAATTTACATTCGTACCATTTACGGAATTGGCTATCTGTGGGAGGCGACCAATGCTTAGTCTGATCATCTTCTTTGTTGGCTGCCTTTTCCTTCTGTCTGCAATCTTCCTGTATTTTCGTGCACAGCATGTACTGGATCGTCTGGACAATATATTGGATTCCGCAGTTTCCGGAACATTTCAGCCTTCCTGTTACGATGAAAGTCAAATTTCTCGTACTGAACAAAAATTTTCACAGTTTTTGTCTGCCAGCATACTCTCCCGCAATGCACTCGATACCGATCGAGCACGGATTCAAGCATTGATTGGCGACATCGCGCATCAGTCCCGCACGCCCATTGCCAATATCCTGCTCTATACAGGGCTGCTTGCTGAGGAGCCCCTGACAGATGGGCAGCGCGCATTGGTCGATCAAGCAATCTCCCAAACCGAAAAACTTGGATTTCTCATCGACTCTCTTGTAAAAACCTCTCGTTTGGAGTCCGGTATGGTACAGGTATCCCCCATATACAGTCCGCTTTCCGATTTGCTGTGCCATCTGGAAGATAGCTTCGCACCAGAGGCACAACGAAATCATATTGATTTTACGGTGGAGCCTTGTGATATTTATGCTGTTTTCGATCCCAAATGGACTGCCGAAGCCATCGGCAATCTAATCGACAATGCCATTAAATACACACCCTCGGGTGGCAGCGTTCGGGTATTTACAGAAGTATTCGAACTTTTCTGTGCCATTGTTGTGGAGGATACTGGTGCTGGCATTGCAGAACACGAGCACGCAAAAATATTTTCCCGCTTCTATCGCTCTCCCGAAATGGCAGCAGTGTCCGGCGTAGGGATTGGTCTGTATCTCACACGAGAAATTCTCCACAAGCAAAATGGATATATCAAATTATCTTCTACTTCTGGGCATGGTGCAAAATTCTCTGCATTCCTGCCAAGGGATATCTAAAACTTTGCCGGTCTTAAAAAAAGACCGGCATTTTGATTGTTCTGTTTTTCAGTTCTGCCAATTCTTACATAACTGTTAGATTTTCTTTCGTCCTTGTCATGGTATGGTAAGATTGTTCTGGTATGATAAAGACAGTTCAAAACATCAAGGAGGTCATCTCTATGCCAATCTTACAAACAAAAGCACTCACAAAATATTATGGTACCAAAGATACCGAAGTGCGTGCATTGGACGGCATCGATCTATCTGTTGAAGTCGGCGAATTTGTTTCCATCGTTGGTACATCTGGTTCTGGAAAATCTACACTGCTGCATATGTTGGGTGGTCTCGACCGTCCTACCTCCGGTCAGGTCTTTGTCGATGGTCAAGATATCTTTTCTCTAAAAGATGACGCGCTGACCATTTTCCGCCGCCGAAAAATTGGCTTTGTATTTCAAAGCTATAACCTTGTTCCTGTCCTCAATGTATTTGAAAACATTGCGCTTCCTATTGAACTTGACGGAAATACCGTTGACTATACGTATATTCAGCAAATCTCGGAAATGCTTGGATTGACCTCTATGCACAATCGCCTGCCCAGTCAGCTTTCCGGCGGACAACAGCAGCGCGTTGCCATTGCACGCGCCCTCGCCACAAAGCCCGCAATTATTCTGGCAGACGAGCCGACAGGCAATCTAGATTCACACACTTCACAAGATGTTCTATCCCTGCTCAAGATCACCAGTACAAAATTTGGGCAGACGATCGTCATGATTACACATAATGAAGAAATTGCACAGTTGGCAGACCGCATTATCCGCATTGAAGACGGACAGATCCGGAGGTGATTCCCATGCGTCATGTTCCAAACCGTGCCTGTATCCGGCGTCTCTCCATACGTTCGTTTTGTGCCAATCGCACCCGTAACCTCATTGCGATTCTGGCAATCGTGCTGACCTCTATTTTATTTACCTCACTTTTTACAATTGCACTTTCCATCAATCATTCCTTTCAGCAGTCCAATTTCCGCCAAGCCGGAGGGTGGAGCCACGCCTCTATCAAATACCTCACCAAAGAGGAATACGAAGAACTGCGCACTGACCCTATCATCAAACAATACGGACTGCGGCGGTTTGTCGGAATGCCCAAAGCCGCCCCCTTTCAAAAGAGCCATGTGGAAATCGGTTATAGCGATGCCGCACAGGCACATTTTATGTTTTGTGACCCCAAGGAAGGCAGATTGCCGCGTAAGGGCACAAACGAAGCTGCTACGGACACCCATGTTTTAGAGCTTTTGGGCGTAGAACCTATACTTGGCACAGAATTTACCATTACCTTTGATGTGGACGGTCGTCCAACGACACAAACCTTTGTCCTGTCCGGCTGGTGGGAATATGATGCTGCCATTGTTGCCAATCACGTCTTAATTCCAGAAAGTCGGGCAGAGGAGATTTTTGAAACCCTGCACGTACCCTCCCCCGCCGCTGATGGCATGACAAATACTTGGAATATGGACATTCTGTTTTCTAATTCTTCTCAGATTGCACAAAAGCTGGATACCCTTTTGCAAAATCACGGCTACCAAACCACATCACGCAGTGAGGCGCATTATATTTCTACGGGTGTCAACTGGGGCTATACCAGCACACAGTTGGCCGAAAACCTCGACCCCGCCACAGCTATCATCATGATAGGTGTTCTGCTTTTGATCCTATTTACAGGTTATCTTATCATTTATAATGTATTTCAGATTTCTGTTACGACAGATATTCGCTTTTACGGACTGCTAAAAACCATTGGTACAACCGGAAAGCAGCTTCGGCGGATTATCCGCGGACAGGTCCTGATCCTCTCTTTTATCGCGATTCCCATTGGTCTTATCCTTGGTTATCTTATCGGCGCAAAGCTCACCCCCATTATCATACATCGGCTTAATGGTCTCTCCGCAAATGACCTTTCACTCAGTCCTTGGATCTTTATCCTTTCTGCGCTATTTTCTTTGTGCACAGTTCTGGTTTCCTGCCTGAAGCCTGCACGTATGGCCGGTAAGGTTTCTGCCATAGAGGCCATTCGCTATACAGACGGCGGCACGCAATCCCGAAAAGCAGAACGACATACACGCGGCGCAAAGCTTTCCCACATGGCATGGGCAAATCTTGGACGCAACCGCAAAAAAACGGTTCTCACCATCACCTCCCTCTCGCTTGCAGTCCTGCTGCTTCAGCTTACAGTCACATTTACCAACGGCTTTGATATGGACAAATATTTGGCAAACAAAATGGTCAGTGACTTTGTATTTGCAAATTCCAACTATTTTCAATCTTCCATGCAACTTTCTTCCGAAACCTCGGTTCCGGAGTCCATGCTGGATATGCTTCTCGCACAGGAGGGCATCGCAGAGGGCGGCAGGGTTTATGGACTGACGACCCCTGTACAGGAATTCATCACAGAGGATTACTTCCGAAAAAGCACCTCCTATTTCTTAGATCCAGACCAGCAATCGCAAACGCTTGCCGGATTGGAAAAAATGCCGGACGGCAGAGTTGCACGAAATGCACAGCTTTTTGGTATGGAGGCATTTGCACGCAGCAAGCTGCGGGTGCTGGCAGGCGACATTTCTACCTTGGACACTTCAGAACACAACATTGCAGCAGTTTATAGCGAAGATGACTATGGTACCCCACTGATGGACAGCCACTGGGCAAAGCTTGGCGATACCATTACTCTGCGTCACGTAGATTCTTGGGAATATGTTGATGATGTGACAGGTGAGATCCTTGACCCTGACAACCTTCCTGATGACAACAGCTTTCACGCACGTGCCAAGAGCTACCGAGACATTTCCTACACAGTCACCGCACTTGTCAGCGTACCCTATCCGCTCTCTTATCGCTACTTTGGTGCAGATGAGTTTGTATTGGGTGACCAAACCTTTATCGAGGACACACATACAGCAAGTGTCATGCTGTATGCTTTCAACATGAAGAATGATGCGGCAACCGCAGAGATGGAGCGCTTTCTCTCCTCCTTCACACAAAATCAGGACGAATTTGACTATGAAAGCAAAGTTACTTATGCAGCCGAATTTGAGGGCTTGCGTTCTATGTTTCTTCTGCTTGGCAGCTTACTAAGCTTTATTGTCGGTCTGGTCGGTATCCTCAATTTTTTCAATGCAATCCTGACTGGCATCATCACACGCAGGCGCGAATTTGCAGTTTTACAGGCCATTGGCATGACCGGCAGACAACTAAAACAGATGCTGATACTGGAAGGTCTGCTTTATACCCTAGGTTCTCTTGCTATCACGCTGTTTCTCAGCATTGCGGGTGCACCGCTTGTTGGGAGCATGCTGAGCAATATGTTCTGGTTCTTTCGCTATCGCTTTACTATTGTCCCTATTCTTATCATATTCCCTGTGTTTGTACTTTTGGGTATTGCACTGCCCCTGATTTCTTATCGTCTCATGCAAAAGCAAAGCATTGTTGAACGAATCCGAGAATCTGATTGACACAAACTATAAAAGCTCCGCTTTATCACAAGATAAAACGGAGCTTTTTTTACTGCATGAGCAAACGGGTCAGAATCAAAACCTTATCCATATCGCCCTCAATCTTGACTTTTCCTGTATGATATGCTTGCTGCATATCCAGCTTGCCAGACAACAGCTTTCCACAGTTTGTCATAGTCATAAAAAGTACAGCGTCTCGGTCAATATATTCATATGGCATGACAGACAGCCGACCATTCAAAATTTCAATATAGAATACGCCGCCAATTCTTCCGGTCAAATTCACCTGAATGGCAAGCAGGCGTCCCATTTCAGAACCAAAATCCTTATCTTTTAGTTTCTCATAGACTTTTGTTGTCAACTGCTCTACTGTCATTGTATGCTGCCCCCTTAAAATAATCAGTTTTGTCATAATTTCACTACAATTCTATTATGGCGCAAAACAAACAAAAGGGCAAGGGCTTTTCTGGCAAAACTTTTAGGTTTTCTTGACAAATTTTCGTTTACAATGGGGACAAGTGATCTCAATTCGACCTCGGCCGCGCGGTACACGCAAGGTTTTTGAGCAAGATGGGCATTTATAATAGCGGTGCTGTTTATCCTGCATCTGCATTTTTCTTCCAGCCATTTTCCTTTGAAACGGCGTGAACCATGTCAAAAACCTCTGATTTTCACAAGCACGCTTATAACAATTTCTGGAAAACATTCGAAAATACACAACCACAATGATTGCCAAAATCACCCATGAAATCATAACCCAACGGGTAAAAATCCAAGGGATAAACAGGATACCCGCTGTGACAATCAAAAACTGATTCAGTGCATCGTTTCCATAGCGGCCATACATCAAACGACGTAAGAAATCTAACATATAAAAAGCCACCTTAAATTTAGATTACTTTATATTATACCCGTGTTTTCCTTGCGGTTCAATGTACCCACACAAAAGTTCACAAATTGGTTAAATATTATTTGCTTTCCCCGTTATTTCTAGGTGTTTCGCTCTATTTTTTTCACAATGGCTTACAAAAGTTCCCGAAATTTATTTGCATCTTACTCCTATCTCTGTTATACTATTCCCATTAAAAATGACAAAATCCGAGGTATTTCGATGGAAATTCAATTAACAGATGATTTTGATGCAATAAAAATTGCACAAAGCGGTCAATGCTTTCGCTGGTACCCGCTCGCAGACAATCAGTGCCGCATCTTTGCCGGAAAACACACAGTCATCGTCTCTCAGCGTGCTCCCAATCGTCTGGAGCTTACCTGCACACAAGCCGAGTTCGATGACCTCTGGCATACTTACTTTGATTTTGACCGCAATTATACCGCACTGCGTTCCAAAATCCTGCCATCTGATTCCTATTTGACACAAGCTGCCGAATATGGACGTGGTATCCGCATTTTACAGCAGGACCCTTGGGAGATGCTGATTACCTTTCTTCTATCACAGCGTAAATCAATTCCCGCCATTCGAAAATCGGTAGAAGCCTTATGCGCTGCTGCTGGTACTCCCATCGGAGAGGAGCAGGGACAAATACTCTACGCATTTCCAACCCCGTCTCAACTTGCTGCTTTAGATCCAGATACCCTCGCCTCCTGCGGACTTGGCTACCGTCTTCCCTATATCCAAAAAGCTGCACAGTTTGTCTGTCAAAATCCCTCACAATTTGCGGCACTCGCCCAACAGCCTGACCATGAACTTTTACAGTCTCTGCTCGCTTTTCATGGAGTTGGCACAAAAATTGCACACTGTGTCATGCTGTTTGGCTTTCACCGGCTGGACGCATTTCCAAAAGATGTCTGGATTAACCGTGTACTTGATACGCATTATCCAAACGGCTATCCATTTTCACAGTATGCCCCTTTTAACGGAGTCATGCAGCAATATCTATTCTTCTTTGGCCGTGCAGAACACAATTCGCTTATCTAAAAAATTCCCCATCATTCAAAGGAATGATGGGGAATTTTCTTTTATTCATTATTTTAAGAATCTAAATTCACCAAATGAAGAATCCACATGATAATCTGGCGCTTCTGTCTTGGGATCGACCCAAGAAATCCACTCCATCACCGGATCTTTCTCGCCCTTTTTGGGCGCAGAGAACTCTGCACGGTATACACCCGCGCGCATCACATCATTCTGGATCAGTCCCAAGTCCTGCAAGGATTTGAGGGGAACCTTGCCTTCTACTACATATCCAGTGTCTGTTTGTGCTCCCTTTGTCTCCAATCCGTTCAAATTCCATTTGCTGTCAAACTTGCGATAGTATTCAATCGAATAGTCGTGTACACGCCCCTTTGGATCGATTTCAATGCCATAATACAGCGGCATTCCCTTTGGCGTTGGCTTATCCACACTTCCGCCGGCAAAGAACAGCTCAGCGCGGTCTTCGGCATCGACCGTACTTTCATCGGCCTTCCATGCTTCCTCTACCACAACATCTGCATCTGTGATTTCAAATCCAAAGTAAAAGTTTGTACCATCATGGTAACCCTTAAATACCGTCAAGGGTGCTTCCTTTGCGTCCCAAGGAAAATGGAAATCACCTGACAGGGCTGCAACCGTTTTCCACACACCATCGTCCAACTTTCCGTCTACGGTTGCTTTGTCGGTTCTTTTGGCGATATCATAATGCGGCGTTGCTGCCTGATTCTGATACACCTTTGCAGCGGCAGGTGCATCTGCTGCTTGTGCTGCTCCCACGAGACCAACAGCGAGTACGCCAGCTGCCACTCCGCTTACCAAACGATATGACTTTTTCATGATTTCTATTTTCCTCCTTTGTGATTTCCGATGCTGTATCTTTTACAACATTCCTTGTTCATATCATAGCACTTCTCCGCCGCATTTTCAATACATTGCACAAATAATTATATAATAATTATCGCTTTTTCGGAAGTTCCGCCACAATTTCCGGTCTATGTCATCAGTGTCAGCTTCTGCGGCAATGGGATTCTCACCCGCTATTGTACACCTAAAATTTCACAAACCCTGCGTCTGGAAATCCGATAAACACCATACAGGAGTGCGGACACTGCCAATACTAAAATACCACTGACGCCCAACCCTGCAATTTCAGGAAAAGACAAGGTATTATCATTAAAATATAGAATCATGATATACAGTGCCAGAATCCCCAATGTGCCGACCAGACAAGGTATAAAGAATACACGGCTGACCTGTCCACGCACGGTTTCCAATAGATATGCGCGGCTCGCACCCAAACGCCTTAAATCCTCATACAGCTCAATATTTCCCATCGCAATCGTTATGCAGCGCGTATAGGCAATGATAATGACTGCCGCAAAGCAAATAATTGCAATAAAAATAAACAGCATGAGGAACACCGCCGTTGTTCGCACGAAATCATTTTGATCGAATACCCGAAATTGCGGCATATACTTCCAGTACAATCGAAATTCGGAAGAATCCCGCTCTGCATAATCAATATGCTGAAGTCCTGCTGCTTTCAGGTTCTCCCGCGCATAATAATACGTTTCCCCTTGGCTTTGGGCATACATTTGTGCGCCATAATTAAACGCATCATACTGCTCTACCTCCGGTCCGGAGCGATCGACGATTTCATCAAACAATCGTTTGGCAAAGGGATAGCTTGCATCACTGTCCGCTACGTTAAAAAATATCATGGTTTCCTGCCAGTCTGGCAGCAAGCCTTTCGATATAGCAGCATAGTCCTCATCATTGAGAACATAGTAGCCAATGAGCATACTATATTGGAGCGGACTGTCAATATCCGGCTCTACGTGCAGTACCTGTCCCGTGACCAAATTCTCTACACGTGTGATATTTGGGTCGGTTCTCCATCGTGTCCCCCCATTATCATCTACAACCGTTTTCACATGTCCTTTTTCTACCACCGCATCTTGTCCTGTCAAGGCTTCATACGCGCTCTCCGACATGAAACCTGTTGATGCCAGCATTTCTACATATAACGTTTCATACGTTACACCAAGTGCTGTTTCGCGCTCCACCTGTGTCGTTCCGTCCACGCCAAGCTCTGCAATCTGCGCCTGCGTCCAGCTTGTAATCTGTACATTTTCCTCCTTTGCCAGCTGTTCTATCTCTGCTTTCTGTATCATATTGGTCTGATCATTTCGATAGTGAAATGCATAATCAATGGGGCGCTGTGCAAATTCAATGATTGAACCGGTTCCGAGCATCGGCGTATAGAACAGCCCAAAATATGCACCTGCCAACAGCACAGTAATCACCAGCATATTGCGCACAGTCTGCCGTCCCTGAAATTTCATCATCGCAGTCGAAATCAAGTGACGGTAACGGCTTTTCCCTTTTTGAAATCCATTGACCACCGTATGCAGCAGCACCATATACAGCCCAATGAACAAAGGCACGTAAAAAATGCCATCAATCCACCCGGGCGCATACCAGTGCAGAACAAGCACAAAAAAAGTCGGCATCAGATAGCCCAGTAAGCCGCCCACTACCATGAGAAAAATCCCAACGCTGCCATACCAAGCCTTTACCTCGCGAATCGGTTCTGTCTTGTGTGACGTATTGACCACATCTATAATGTTGGTACGCCGAATAAAGTGTATTCCCATGCCAAAGAGCATCACAACCACAAAAACGGAAAAAATCAACGCAAACAGATATGCCTGCGAATCAAAGGTCAACGGCATTTCTTCACTGTCCACAACAAACAAGCGGAACAAAAACCAGATTCCCCACGCGAGCGGTGCACCCAATAGGGCGCCCGAAAGACAGGAGATTGCAGCGATTCGGGCAAGATCTGCAAATAACAGTTTGCATATCTGTTTTCGGGTCGCTCCCAATAGTAAAAATACACCGATTTCCCGTGATTTTTGGCGAAAGAAAATGGCACTGGCATATGTAGTAAATACAGCACAGCCTACACAGGCAAGCACAAAAATCATCATCACCTGTTTGCGCGAATCGCCGCCTTCCGGCAATACATTGAGAATCGTTGGCGAACGCATCATTGTCACATAGGCTGTAATCAGCAGAACCGAAAAGAAGCAGCAGCTCGTCAAAAGGCGATACTGTGCCCAGTTTTTGCGCCGCAAGGCAGCATATACTTCATGAAAGGTTTGCATACGGCTCACTCCCTGCTCATATTTTTGATTGCACCCAGCAGTTCGTCCTGAAATGCGGTACAGTCTCCTTTATTCTGTAACTGCTGGTATACGACACCGTCCTGCATCAATATAACACGGTCACAATAGGAAGCCGCAAAGGAATCATGTGTCACCATAAAAATCGTGGCTCCCAACTCCTGTTTTGCCTGCTCAAACGCCCGAATGACTGCTCTCGAAGATTTCGAATCCAAGTTTCCCGTTGGCTCATCTGCCAAAATCATCAGCGGGTGATTGATCAGCGCACGTGCCACAGCTGTTCTCTGGCGTTCTCCTCCCGAGATTTCAGCCGGATATTTGTGCTTAATTGCATCAATCCCAAACATTTTACAGAGATTATCAGCGGTTTGTTCCATATCCCCGCCTGTATCTCCCCCAATGATGCGCGGCAGCATAATATTATCCCGCACTGTCAATCCGTCTAACAGCATAAAGTCCTGAAAAACAAATCCCAGACGCGTGTTGCGCACCTTGGCCATCTCATTTTCATTCAATGCAGCCAGCGCGATATCTCCCAGCAAGATTTCTCCAGACTCAAATGGAATATATCGGGAAATACAGTTGAGCAGTGTTGTTTTTCCAGAGCCAGATGGTCCCATTACGGCAACCAACTCCCCCTGTTCCACAGTCAGTGAAATCCCTTTCAGCACCTCATAATTCTGTTTTCCAATCTGATAGGATTTGTGCAGATTCTTTACTTGCAGCATTATGATTTTCACTCCTTTCATTTCTATAATTCCATAATACCGATGTCCTGCGAAACTCGCAAACCCCATTGTCAAAACTGGTATTCTGTTAGATATTTTTTGCAGCTGCCAAATATCCTTGTAAACTTTTGCAGATTATATGTCAACTTTGGAACTGGCTAAGATGCAAAAAATATTCAGATTTGCTATAATAAGGACATAACCATTGATATCGAAAGGGACTTATCATGCTTTATATTGGAATCTGCGATGATGCAATGGAATCGCGCCTTGCACTGCACAGTGCACTGGAACGGCTTTCCCCCAGCTGTACTTGCTATGAATTTTCTTCCGGTGAAGGAGTGCTCTCATGGCTGCAGAAGCACCCTGACACGTTGGATCTTCTTTTTCTGGATATCGAAATGAGCGGAATTTCCGGCATGGAAACCGCCAGACAAATTCGCGCTCTGCATATCCATACTCCAATCGTATTCTTAACCGGATACCCTGACTATGTGTTTGATGGATATTCGGTCTGTGCGTTTGACTATCTTATGAAACCTCTGAAAACCGACAAGCTCGCTCATGTCCTAACACGTGTACAGCAGCAGAAAGAACAAACCGCTGCCTTTGTGGTACAAAATCATGAGGGGATCTACCGTATCCCTTTTTCGGATATCCGCTACTTTTTCAGTGATCGCCGGTTGATTCACCTCGTCACGGTACATACAGAATATACATTTTACGATAAGCTGGATCGAGTAGCCGAACGCCTGTCAGATGAATTCATACGAATCCACCAGCGCTATCTGGTGCGCATCGGCGCCATAGACCGCATCGAAAATCAGGCCGTCTTTCTAGGCAGTATCCAGCTTCCAATCAGCCGTTCCAATCGCCAATCGGTTTTGGAATCCTGTGCCCGTGGTCTATTGCTATGATAATGCTTCTCTTTTTTTGCAACCTGATTCTGGTTCTTACCTGCGGCATGCTTTATGAAAAGCTGCTGGGCACGTTTCTTCCCTTGCGTCACGGCATCTTTTTCCGCCTTGTGCGCATTGTCATCTTATCCATCGCTCCCTCTTTACCCATCTACACTGCCGACCCAAATCTTCTCTATCTGCTCCCTTTCTTTTTTGGTATCCTGTGGATTTGCGTTCAAGGCCCTCCACTCGCACGGCTGACTCTGCTTCTGAATCTCTATGTCCTTTCTGTGTCACTGAGCGGACTCATCACACTATTGGCCCCAAGCCTTTCTGTATCTGCTGCTCATGCACAAGTACATACAACTCTTCATAGCATTCAAGTTTTTATCCTCCTCATGCTTTGGCTGCTGTTTCGATATGTGAAAATCTGTACCAATGAGATTCCGGTTCTCTCCCCACCCCTCTGGCGTGTGTCACTGCTTATGAGCCTTTTCACCTTTTCCGTCCTTTTGCTCTGCATCGCCTTTCCCATGCTTCAGCCCAATTGGGGACAATCTGCACTGCAAACTGCCTTCTCTCACTTTTTTGATCTGCAAACACTTCTTATGACACCGGCAATCCTGCTGTCTGTCTGCATGAATTTATATGTCATTCGTTTGCTGTCCAGACACGAACAGCTTTTACAGGCAAATGCACTCTACGAGGTCAACCGTACCTATTATGACCAACTCGAACAGTCTCAGCTTGCGGTACGCCGATTGCGGCACGATATGGCAAACCACCTGCAAACTATGCGTGGGCTGGACAATGCTTCTTTGCGTACCTACATCGAGGCACTCATAAATACACCAGCCATGCAATCCCATACTGTGTATTGCGAAAATCAAATCGTGAATGCCGTTTTACAAAATAAGCTGGTCCAAATAGAACAACAGCAAATCACGGCACAATACACCATTGCCCTGCCCAAGCATCTCCCCATACAGCCTATTGACCTCTGTGCCTTGTTTGCAAACGGTATGGACAATGCCATGGAAGCATGTATGCTGCTGCCTTCTTCAGAACGCCGGCTCTCCGTACAAGCTCGTGCTGATAAAGGATTGTTTGTGCTTCGCATCTGCAATCCGACTATTGACCATTCCCCATTAAAGGCAAATACCCTGCCGCCAAGCAGCAAAGCAGACCGAAAAAATCACGGGCATGGATTGCCCAGCTTGCAGGAAATCTCTATGCGTTATGGCGGAACCTTTCATATTTCACGGAATCAGGGTATTTTTGAGCTTCTCATTACCATTCCGCTTGCAAAAATACCATAAAAAATCCCATCATTCCAAATACAATGATGGGATCATATGTTGCTCTCAACCAGCACTCGCATGCAGCAAATCCAATGCGCCTAGGATTTTGCATTTTCACAGGCACTGTGAAAAATACCAAAATGACCTTTGGGTACACTGCTATCGGTCTGTGGAAAAGTATTTTGTTAGTACACATAAAATTTAGTAAAATGCCCGAAACCACACATTGATGCGCAGTTTCGGGCATTCTTTGTCCAGAGCGCTTTACGCGGCAGACATCTCGGTTTTTCGGCAAACTCATACGAGTGTCCTTCAGGCACTGGTGTTTTTTAGCTTTTCTTCATTTTTCAGCAACTCTTTACAATACTCAAAAATCTTTTTTCTGGTCACGATGCCCACGAACATATTGCGGTCATCAATAACAGGCACAAAGTTTTGATTGGACGCATGGGATAACAAATCCACAACCTGTGCATTTGCCGCAACCGCCTTATTATCGCATCGGCGCGGTAAATCACGCATTTGTAAAGATACGGTTCTCTTCTTTCCGATGATTTCTCCACATGTACACATCATCCAGAGGAAATCGCCCTCTGTAACCGTTCCAATATATTCTCCCTCTCTGGAAATCAGCGGAATTGCATGATAACCACTCTCCTGCAATTTGTCCAAACCCTCTTTGAGTCCCATATCATCATAAAGATAAGTAACGTCGCTTTTGTGGGTTAGGAAAAACATAATATTCATGAAAACACATCCTCAATTCTTGTTGTCAAAGTGTTTTTCTGTTTCTTTTATTCTAACAAAAACAGAGGTCTTGTTCAAGGAATTCTGCAACAGTTTGCACAATGTTTACAATTGTTATTGGCTATTTTCTGTCATTTCCTGATTCAATTCGTGCAAAATTTGTGTCATAAGTGCAACCCGCTGAAACGGTGTGATAAAGTACCAGCCCGCCGTATAGGGAACCATCTTTTTCGCAAGCTGAACCGAAAGCTCTACCGCCAGCGCCTCTGCCTCCTCGCGGTTCAGACCTTCATATCGGTCGATCACAGCCTGTGAGATTTCAATACCGGCAATCTCGTTACTCATAAATAAGGCATTGCGATGGCTGACCACAGGGATTACGCCTCCTAAAATATCGCCTTGCAGTTCCTCATGTGCCTGCATGAGATTTTCAAACGCCCGTGTTGTAAATACAGGCTGTGTCAAAAAGCCACAAACACCCTGCTCCTCCTTTCGCTTTGCCCTTTGTAGTTCTACCGCAAAATTTGCCGCATTGACATTGAGTGCACCAAACACATGAAATGGTGCTGTAATGCCCTGTTCCCCCAAGGAGCGAATATATCCGGCAAGAACAGCAGAGTTAAACGAAAATACACCCTTGACCTCATCTCGCTCGGCAGACGGAATCGGATCACCTGTCACAGTCAATACATTGTGCACACCCTCTGCGGACAATCCCAAAAGAAGCGCTTTGGTTGCATTGATATTGCGGTCACGACAGGTCATGTGCGGAATCGGATCGATCCCAAGCTCCCGATGCAGCTTTGCCGCAAGCATTGAACTGTCCATACAGGGTCTGGCAATCGGACAATCCGCAATGGTTATCGCGTCCACTCCGACCTCACGGAGCGTTCTGGCACCTGTCATGAATTTTTCCAAATTTGCATCACTTGGCGGGTCCAGTTCCACCGCAATGATTCGTTTTCCCCTGCGCAGCTTACCAATCAGGCCATTTTTCACATTGTGCGGAATATGAATATCCGGCTTTGCAGGCTCTAAGGGCTGTACCTCCGTTTCGTGTAAAATCTCTGCTGTCAGGCGGATATGCTCTGGCGTTGTTCCGCAGCAGCCTCCTACGATTTTCACGCCTGCTGCCAAAATTTCTCCCATACGTGCTGCAAAATATTCGGGACGTGTCTCAAAATAGGTACGCCCATTTACAATCGTCGGATAGCCTGCATTTGGCATAACACTGCACAAGATTGGCTCTGCTGGTGTACGCGATGCACCAAAAAGGTCCATATGCTTTCGCACCTGTGCAAGCAAATGGCTGGGACCGGAAATGCAATTGAAACCTGCGGCATCAATCAGCTGACAAGCGGTGACACGCTGCAAAAGCGGACGAATCGGCAAACCTGTTCTGGTAAATCCATCTGGAGAAACCGCAAATGATGCGATAATGAAAGCATCTGGACATCTGGCTTTAATATATGCGGCAAGACCATAAAGATCGCTGTCCTCAGACAATGTTTCAAACAAAAAGTTTTTTGCTCCCAGATTCAGAAAAACCTCCACAATCTGTTCATACTCGCCGTTTGCATCTATAATCGGTCCAATATCAGCAAACACAAAGGCTCTATAAGGCTTTGCCGCCTGCACGGCAAGCCTCCAGCCCTGTGTAATGACCTCGCGTACTTGATCGAATCCACATTCCAAGGCACGCGTATTGGCAGCAAAGGTATTGGTTTTGATTGCACGCGCCCCACATTCTAAATAGGCATTATGCACCTGTGTGACCCGCTCTGGTGCTGTACAGTTTGCAAACTCGCATTTTCCCATCTCATCTGCATAAACTGCACGAAAATAGGTTCCCATCGCACCGTCAAATAATAAGGTTTTATGTGCTAGATACTCTCTTAACTCCATCTTGTTTACCCCAACACTTCTTTACAAATATCCACTGACTCCCGCGCATCTCGCGCATAAAAGTCTGCACCCATCTTTTTTGCATATTCTGGTGTCAGAACTGCACCGCCTACCCAGATTTTGCACGGATGTTCACTGTTACGCAAGGCATGAATGGTTTCTTCCATATTCGCCAATGTTGTTGTCATCAGCGCCGACAGCCCAATCAGGTGCACATTTTCCCGAATCGCAGTTTGTACTACCGTTTCGATTGGAACATCTCGTCCAAGATCGATGACGCGATATCCATAATTTTCCACAATGGTTTTGACAATGTTCTTACCGATATCATGGATATCTCCCTTGACCGTTGCAACGATCACGGTACCCTTACTGACCGCCACAGTTCCTTTTTGCGCCATCTCTGTGCGGATCACCTCAAACGCCTCCTGCGCCGCACCTGCTGAATTGATAAGCTGCGGCAGGAAAATTTCTCCGCGTTCAAAGCGTCCGCCTACCACATCAAGAGCAGGAATCAACAGCTCATTTACAATATCCATCTCGGTCTTTCCCTGTGCCAAAAGCTGCACTGTCAAACGGCGCGCCTCATCTTTCAGCCCTTTGTCCACAGCGCGCGGCAGGGTCGTCTGTTCTTCATCTGCCTGTGGCGCGACTGCGGGTTCTGTTTCCTTCGTATAGGCAGCAATATAGGCTTCCGCATTGCGGTCACGATTGTAAAGTACATTAAATGCACGTATGGTATCCATAATGGCAGCTGTATTCGGATTGACGATCGGTAAATCCAAGCCAGATGCCATCGCCAATGTTAAAAAGCTGGTTGTAATCAGGGTTCGATTGGGCAGCCCAAACGAGATATTGGAAACCCCCAGTGTACAGTGCAGACCCAGACGATCGCGCACCATTTCCATGGCACGCAGAGTTTCAACCGCCTTGTCCTGCTCTGCTGAAATGGTGAGCGTCAAACAGTCAATAAATACATCTTCTTTGGGAATTCCGTAAGCGCGCGCTGCTTTCAGAATACGCTCTGCAATGGCAAAACGCTGCTCCGCTGTTGCCGGAATCCCGTTTTGATCCATGGTCAGTCCAATCACAGCCGCACCATACTTCTTAACAATTGGCAAAACCCGCTCTAAGACTTCTGGTTCTCCATTAACAGAATTGACGATTGCTTTACCGTTGACCACACGCAGGCCCGCCGCAAGGGCATCGCTGTTGGACGAGTCGATTTGCAGCGGCAAATCTGTTACCGACTGGATTGCCTTCACCACGCGCACCATCATTTCCGGCTCGTCCACGCCCGGCAGTCCGACATTGACGTCTAAGATATGCGCTCCTGCGTCTGCCTGTTCCACCGCCTGTGCGAGTATATAATCCAAATCCCCTTCTCTCAGCGCCTGCTGAAAACGCTTCTTTCCTGTGGGATTGATACGTTCTCCAATCACCCGCACACCATCGACTACAACCGTTTCTGTCGGAGTACATACTACCGTCCGGCGGTGAATTTCTCTTTGCTCCGGTATCTGC
>JAGZIW010000005.1 GCA_018366035.1 Butyricicoccus pullicaecorum
ATACGTTCTCCAATCACCCGCACACCATCGACTACAACCGTTTCTGTCGGAGTACATACTACCGTCCGGCGGTGAATTTCTCTTTGCTCCGGTATCTGCCCCTGTGTCTCTGCTATGATCTGCCTAATAAAATCAGGACGTGTCCCGCAGCAGCCGCCCAAATAGCACACCCCAAGTGGTACAAAGCGCGCCATCTGTGCTGCAAACTGCTCTGGTGTAATGCTGTATATCCCCGTTTCCGGATCGGGCAGACCTGCGTTTGCCTTGACAATGAGGGGCAATGTGGTAAGTTCACACATCTTTTGCACAATCGGATACAGTTCCTCGGGTCCCAGAGAGCAGTTAACGCCCAGAGCGTCTACGCCCAATCCCTCTAAAACTGCACACATCGCATCTACCGAGCAGCCTGTAAAGGTACGATGATTGGGCTCAAAGGTCATCGTGACAAAAACAGGCTTGTCACTGTTTTCCTTCGCCGCAAGCACTGCTGCCTTGACCTCATACAGATCGGTCATAGTTTCAAAAACGATAATATCTGCATCTTTTCCTGCCAAAATGATTTCACGGAAAATATCATAAGCATCTTCAAAAGCCAATGTGCCGTATGGCTCCAACAGCTGCCCAATCGGGCCAATATCAAGTGCTACCCTTGGGCACTCTGCCTGAGGATTGTCTTGGCAAAAAGTATGCACTGCCTGCTTTGCACATGCCACACCTGCTGCAATGGTTTCCTGTACTGATAGTCCTTCATGTGCCAGCTTTTCACGATTTGCGCCAAAGGTATTGGTGTATAAAATTTGTGCACCTGCGTCCAAATACGCGCGGTGTATCTTTGTAATCAATTCGGGGTTCGATAGATTGAGACCTTCCGGAGCACGTCCGGTCTCCAGTCCGGCACTTTGCAGCATAGTTCCCATTGCCCCGTCCAAATACCACAGCCGATTTTGTTTATTATTCTCTCCCACAGGTTTTTCCCGCCTTTCGAAATGCACAGGTTTCAAACATCGAGCAATATGCGCAGCCGCGAAAACGCCTGCTTTGCGGCTTGTCTGCAATGCCAATAAGCGCTGTCACGGACTTACGTGGTGTTAAAATGTGTGTACTGGTAACCGTTAAACCAATTTTACGCGGTGCGTCCACGGTTCGAATCAACTCGTCCTGCAATAAAATAGGCAGGTCTCCATAGCCCGGGCTAAAGCGATCGGTCAAATGGATAGGCTCTCCAATCGCTTCTGTGATTTCCCGTTCCGCCTGATCACACACAGCCTCAATTGCAGCCGAACCACAGCAGTCCAGCACCACAGCATGAGACATATCCCGCACCTGTGCACGGCGAATGGCAAGTTCCAAACCATTTCCCAGTGTTGCGGCAAGAAAAATCACCCGCTCGCAATCGGACAGCATTTCCGATATATCATTGCCAACAAAAGCAATATGTGGTGTCTGATTCCCTCGCTCTATTGAAAAAATGCGATAGGTATAGCGCGGTTCTATCACACGCAGGGTCTCCGCCATGCAGTCATCAATCATGGCGTCTACCTCTTGTGGGATCTCACTTCCCGTCCACTGCAAATACTGTAAAACCTCTTTTCGGTTAAATGCTTTCAGTTCTACATTCATCTTCGTTTTCCTCACACTCCATTGTGCAGCATCAGCATACCGCATGATCGATGGCAAAAAATCGTTTTCCATTTTCCATCGTAATTTTTGCCGCTTCTTCTGGGGAGATTCCCTTGATTTCTGCAATTGTCTCTGCCATACGATGCACATACAGAGAGGAGTTGCGCTTGCCGCGATAGGGTTCCGGCGCCATATAGGGTGCATCTGTCTCAATCATCAATCGGTCGAGCGGAATCACTTCCACAGCCTCACGTGCCTTCTTGCTGTTCTTAAAGGTAATGACACCGGTAAAGGATAACATACACCCGCATGCTAACAGCTGCTTTGCAAACTCTGCTGAACCTGAATAACAGTGGAATACACAGGGTACATCTGGATACTGCTCCACAATCGTCAGACTGTCCAAATGTGCTTCGCGGTCATGGACAATGACAGGCAGTCCCAAGCGCTTTGCCATACGCATCTGCATACGAAAGACCTCCTGCTGGCGCTTGCGTGCAGCAGGATCTTTGCACCAGTAATAATCCAATCCAATTTCTCCGATCGCCTTTACGCGCGGATCAGCCGCCAATGTTTCCATTTCATGCAGGTGATCTGACAACATCTCATCGCTCAAATTCTCTATATTTTCCGGATGATATCCCACCGCAGCATAAACCCATGGATACTGATTTGCATAATGGATTGCCTTTTTGCTGCTCTCCAAGTCACAGCTTGGATTGAGGATCAGCCCAACACCGTTGTCCGGCATAGATGCCAGCAAAGTATCTCGGTCTGCATCAAAGCACGCATCATCATAATGCGCATGTGTATCAAATACAATCAAAAATATATGCCTCCCATTTCTTTTACAATAACAAAAGGGCGCAGGAATATTTTCCGCGCCCTTTCCTAATTCATATCATTTGAATGACATTGCAGCCTTTAGCACAATTTTGCACCCGCTGGTACTGCGTCATCTAACATCACCAAATGCAGCTCTTCCTCACCGTCCGCAAGCTCCCGCACAGCAGACAAAATCATACCATTGGACTCCTGTCCCATCATCTTGCGCGGCGGCAGATTGGTGCAGGCAACAAGTGTTTTTCCTACAAGGTCCTCTGCCTTATAATATTTTGCAATGCCGGACAGAATCTGACGTGTCATTTCCGTGCCATCATTCAGCTGGAACTTCAGGAGTTTTTCACTTTTGGGCACATTTTCACAGGCCAGTACCTTGCACACGGTCATTTCCACCTTGGCAAATTCGTCAATGGTAATGCAGCCTTCTGGAATCTCAACCTTCTTTGCCTTCTTTTCTTCCTTCTTGACGGCCTTCTCCTGCTTTTTTTCTTTCTTATCAGACTTTTCTTCTGCGCCAAGAATTTCTTCCAGCTTCTTGGCAATATCGATTCTGCCAAACAAAATCTCAGCCTGTCCAACCGTACCGCCAACGGGCATACCGCCAAAGGAGGCAAGTGATTCCACGCCTGTATTCTCTACTCCCAACTGCGCAAAGATCTTATCCGCAGTTTCCGGCAGATAGGGCTTGAGCATAGTGGCAGCAAAGCGAATGGACTCCAGAAGATTATAGAGTACCGTGCCAAGACGCGCTTTCTTGCTCTCATCTTTTGCAAGTGCCCAAGGCATGGTCTCATCAATATATTTGTTCGAGCGGCGCAGCAGCGCGAAGATTTCGTCCATGGCATCTGCAACATGCAGCCCCTTCATCTTTGCCTCTACGCGACTTGGCAGCGCGAGTGCCATGCTTCGAAGTTCCTCGTCCACTGGCTCTGACGCACATGGCTCCATAATTCTTCCATCAAAATATTTATGATTCATTGCAATGGTACGGTTGACCAAATTGCCTAGTACATTGGCAAGCTCCGCATTGATGCGTTCCATCATCATTTCATAAGTCAAAACGCCATCATTTGCAAACGGGATTTCATGCAGCACATAATAACGCACAGCATCTACGCCAAAATGTTTTACAAGGTCATCTGCATAGATGACATTGCCCGCAGACTTGGACATTTTTCCATCACCGACGAGCAGCCATGGATGCCCAAAGACCTGCTTCGGCAATTCTTCTCCGAGCGCCATTAGGAAAATCGGCCAATAAATCGTGTGGAAGCGAATGATATCCTTACCGATCAAATGCACATCTGCCGGCCAATATTTCTGATAGTGCGCATCATGATTCCCGTCCGGATCGTAGCCGCAGAAAGTAATATAGTTCGTAAGCGCATCGAGCCAAACGTAGACAACATGCTTGTCATCAAATGTGACCGGCACACCCCAGTTAAAGGAGGTTCTGGACACACAAAGATCCTGCAAGCCCGGCTTCAAGAAGTTATTGACCATCTCATTCTTACGGGATTCCGGCTGAATAAAGTCTGGATTGGCCTCAATATGCTTCATCAGACGATCGGCATACTTACTCATACGGAAGAAATATGCTTCCTCCTCTGCGTCCTCAACCGGTCTGCCGCAATCCGGACACTTACCGTCTACGAGCTGGCTCTCTGTCCAGAAAGATTCACAAGGTGTACAATATTTTCCCTTATAGGAGCCCTTATAGATATCGCCTTGCTCATAAAGCTTCTTAAAAATCTTTTGTACCTTTTCCACATGCATCGGATCGGTGGTGCGCACAAAGCGGTCATAGGTGGTGTTCATGAGATCCCAGATTCTTTTGATCTCCCCTGCAACATTATCTACATACTGTTGTGGGGTAATGCCAGCTTGCGCTGCCTTGTCCTGAATCTTCTGTCCATGCTCATCGGTTCCTGTCTGGAAATATACATCATACCCTGTCATACGCTTATAGCGTGCAATCGCATCAGCAAGAATAATCTCATAGGTATTGCCAATATGCGGCTTTGCCGATGTATAGGCAATTGCTGTTGAGATATAATACGGTTTTTTCTCCATTTTATCTCACTCCTCCTCTATTTATCCAATCTACCTTATATCATAACGGAATTTCAAAGTGTAATCAATATATTTTATGGAAATTCCTGAAAACAGCAAAATGCCCGCTTGCCGCAATATACGACAAGCGAGCACCTTACATTTACTGCTTCGGCGAAATACGGTCTCCCTGCTCCACCATCTGAAAATAGATGAGGAACGCAGCGAGCAAATATCCCCAATAAAACAGCATGCCAATTCCCATCGTCCAAACACCAAAGAGTTCCCAGCCGACAAAGCTTACCACAAACACAATCATTTTTCCCCAATGCCCCTTGAGGATACGTGCAGACTGCTTTGTTGCCTTCCATGCACCAAGGGTAGGATCTCGCATCATAAGCGGATACGCCCCCAAATAGCAGATGATACGTGCGGTAAACGGAATGCTGACAAGGCTATACAATCCCACCGACTGCATAAGCAATATGGCAAAAGTCTGCTCATCTGCAATCATCTCTGGATTTGGGCTCAGCACCATATAGATATAGAGTGCTGTCACACCAAACGGAATACTCAGCCAAAGGACGGTACGCAGGAGGATACACAATCCAAGGCGCAGACTGCGCAGATACATCTGCATACTGGTCAGCGCATCGAATGCCCGCAAAATCGAGGAATTTCCCACGAGTAAAACCTCGCCAAGAAATGCCATCACACCATAAAGCATTGGCAGTACAAGCAGTACAATGCTGCCAACATACATAAGGATCGGCAATGTAACCTGTCCCGTAGATAACACATAATTGCTGACGAAGCTATTGGTCAATATAAACGGCAGTGCACAAGCAAGTACCGCACCCATGACCTGTACCAAATTACGCATCACACTTTGTTTTGCAATCAATTTGGCTTGTCTGCGTAAATTATAGGATTCCAAACTTTATTTCTTCCTTTCTCAGAGCGCTCAAATTTCCGGCGGCGGTACAGTCGGCTGTTCTGCTGAACCGGACGGCTCTGGCGGCGTTGCGGCACCGCCCGTTGCAGTGCTGCCATTTGCGGCACCATTGGAGGGTGTTGTCCCTCCCCCCTGTGGTGTCGTTGGATTTGTTGACGGATTTGTGGTCGTATTGGGATCTGAGGGCGCCACTGGAGGCTTGGTTTTATCCGGTCCCACCAGCACGACCTTGTCACGCTTTTTATAACTGGAATGGTTCGCAACCTCTTTTTTGGTTTCTCCATTGACTGTTACATACTTATAAGTCACCGTCTTATATCCGGTTGCAGCGGTTTGATCGACCTTTTTGGTGCCCGGCTCCAGAGAAGCATCTTTCTTTTCGACCGTTGTTGGCGTCAATGTCTCCAAAATTTCGGTTTCCAGCTTTACGGTCTTATCATCTACCTTTGTACCCAAAATCTTGGTTTTCATCTCACTGCCTTCGCGAACAGCTACAATCTTAATGGGATAATCTGTATTATTCTTGAACTTAAAGTCCAAGCTGCCATAACTCACCGTCGCATCTTGTCCCAGCGGCGTATAAGCAACCGTAAGCGAATGGTTGGTGCGCTCTGTGACCTCAAGGTCAGCACGCAAAACAGCCATATACAAAGTCGAAGATGGCTGACACACGCCTCCACCCACTTCATCAATCAGTTTTCCATTTGCATACGCACCTGCGGACTTGAATCCACGTTCGGGTGTACGTGCTCCCACAACGTCATTATAGGAGAACTCCTCTCCCGGATTCAAAATCGTGCCATTCATATACTTTGCAGCCAGTGTAACATTATTGGTTCTCTGCGTATTTCCTGTATTGAGCGTGGTAGAAGCGCTTGCCAAGACGTCGCGAAACAAGGCACGATCTAAGACCTCTTTCGTCACCTTTGCCGGTGTGACAGTAACCGGAATGGTGTACTGATCCGCACTGCCGTCTCCAATCACTGCCTGTGCCTGTGCAACGTCCATTACGATTCCATTTTGTTCGGGGATAATGGTCTTTCCATCGGTCTTATCTACAATCGCATTGACTGGCGGACGATCTACCTTTTGTTTGAGCGCTGCAACGTCCAGCGGTGCTGGCTCTGTCAGCTGTGTTTCTACAACATAAGGCGTAAAGTCCATGGTCTTTGTAATTTTATCGACAATTGCATTCTGTACCTGATCGCGGTCAAAGCTGACTCCCGGCTTCGGCATAGTCAAAATGAGATTACTGCCCTGCAGCTCCCATGTTTCCGGCTGCGGCTGTGTCAGCGCTTCCGCCGCAATTGCATCAAGCTTTGCCTGAAGTCCTGCCTCATCAAGCTTGATAACCAGCTTACTTTCCTGACCACCAAAAAGTGCTGTCACGGTTTCCTGCACGCGCTCTACCACATTGCCTGTATGACCTACTTCAAAGGCTGCCTGTGCACTTTCCAGTGCATCTAATCCACCTGTGACATCACGAACCGCAATTTCATACTGCTTATCATGGATCTGCACCGGAATGATTCCATTTTCTACAAGCGGCTCGGCTTCCCGCTTGATTTTCTCCGCAGCTTGTGCAAGGGTCAGTCCACCAACCTCAACCGAGCCTGCCGTGACACCATAAAAAATCGTATTTGTAAGATAGGTATATCCAAGCACGCTGCCTGCACCCACGCCAGCGAGTGCCAACAATACGGCAAGCACAATCATTCCGGTTTTCTTCTTTTTTTTCTGGTCACCTGATTTGCCAGACTTCTTATTTTTTCCACCAGATGGCACAGCAGGCTGCGGTTTTTTCTTCGCCGCAGTTCCCTTTGCTCCACGCTGTCCAGCGGCAGACTGTGCATTTCTTTTTCCAGAGGACTGCATGACGGGCTGTGGGTCTACATATCTCGGTGACTCCTGCTGCGACCCATGTGACTCTGGTCTCCACACCTGATCTCCACTAGGTTCTATGATTGTATGCGGCTTTTGCGGCGGTCTTTGATTGCCTGCCATCTGCGTATATTCATTCAAAATATCATCAACAGATATGTCTTTGTTATGTCGATCCATACGTTGCATCTCTCCCCCATTCATAAATATATCTGTATTCTATTCGACGCAGCTGCAAATTAAAACAGCCATCGTATCTTCTAAAAAGGGGACGCTTGCACGCCCCCAAAATAGATTGCCGCTTATACATTAAAACGGAACAAAACAACGTCACCATCTTGCATGACGTACTCCTTACCCTCAGAACGAACAAGACCCTTCTCTCGCGCTGCTGCCAGTGAGCCGCATGCCATCAAATCATCATAGGAAACGACCTCTGCACGAATAAATCCGCGCTCAAAATCGGTATGAATCTTTCCTGCCGCCTGCGGTGCCTTGGTTCCCTTTTCAATCGTCCACGCACGAACCTCCTGCTCTCCGGCAGTCAGATAGCTCATCAGTCCCAAAAGATCATAGCATACTCGAATCAGGCGATCGAGACCGGATTCCTCCAATCCCAAATCAGACAGGAACATTTCCTTTTCTTCCGGCTCCAGACTGGTGATATCCTCCTCCAGCTTTGCACAAATCGGAAGAACCATTGCGCCCTCGTCCTCTGCAATCTTCTGTACTGCGCTAAGGCGTGCATTTTCCGCCTTATCTCCTGTAAATCCGGCTTCATCCATATTGGCAGCGTAAATGACCTTCTTTGCAGTGAGCAGATCCGATTCATTCAGTACGCGGCGTACATCATCATTATCTAAAAAACCGGAGAAAGTACGCGCAGTCTTTCCTTCCTCAAGATGTGCCTTGAGTTCTTCCAAAATCTGTACGTCTGCGGCAAGCTTCTTATCCGCCTTTGCCGCCTTGCGGGTACGGTCAAGCCGGCGATCGATATGCTCGATATCAGAAAGAATCAATTCCAGATTGATGGTCTCAATATCACGTGCAGGGTCAACTGAACCATCTACATGAACAATATTCTCATTTTCAAAGCAGCGCACTACATGTACGATTGCGTCGACCTCACGAATGTGCGACAGGAACTTATTGCCCAAACCCTCGCCCTTGGAAGCACCGCGCACAAGACCTGCAATATCTACAAATTCCACCACAGCTGGTGTTGTCTTTTTCGCATGATAGAGATCGGTCAGCGGCTGTAAACGATAATCCGGAACAGCGACCATACCCACATTGGGATCAATGGTGCAAAATGGATAATTTGCGCTCTCAGCGCCTGCATTGGTAATGGCGTTAAATAAGGTCGATTTACCTACATTTGGCAGACCTACAATGCCTAATTTCATACGTATCTTCCTCCGAAAACGGTTTTCATCTAAAAAGGATTATAGCAGGATTTGCTATAAAATGCAATGATATTCATGTAATGTACAAGGTTTTCCTTGGAATACTTTTGCAAAAACAAAAATTTTACTTTTGTAAAAACAGAAGCCCATCTATACAGCTGGCAGCAGCATGGTATAGCCTGTTTTGACAAGTAAAATACCAAGAACTACAAAAATCAGTCCTCGCACTACTCTTGCGCCGCCGCGCAGAGCCATATGGGCGCCCACCTGATACCCCAAAATCGCACAGAGCATCGCCGGAATCCCAACCGCAAACATCACCTGTCCATGCAGCAAGTACACAACCAACGCCGCGATATTGGACGCAAAGTTTACGACCTTTGCACTGCCGGAAGCCAGCAGCAACGGAAATTTCATAAAAGAACAAAAAGCAAGGATCAAAAATGTTCCCGTACCCGGGCAAATCAGTCCATCATAGCCGCCAATCAGCAAGCCAATACCAAATGCCTGCATGGCTGCCTTTGTCGTGCATGTAAAATCTGTTTTTCCGTCATCTGCTCCAAAATCGCGTCGTATCATCAAAAAAACCGCAACGCAGGGCAACAACGCCAGCAAAAGCCAGTTGAGCCAAGCCTCCGGAAGGAACAGCTGGATCTGTGCACCGATCGGAGAGCCGATCAAAGCCCCCAATGCAGCAATCAAACTGACCTTCAAATGCACCTTGCCCGACTTGAGAAACCGTACAAGTGAGGACAGTGTGCCAAAGCTTGCAGCAAATTTATTCGTTGCCGCCGCAATGTGCGGCGGCAGTACCATCATATAAGCAGGCAGAGAAATCAGTCCGCCTCCACCCGCAATGGAATCAACAACAGCCCCCAAAAAGACAAGCGGTAAAACCACCAGCCAAATATGTCCATACTGTGCAATCAGCTCCATATATTGTATCCCCCATAGGCAAAATTTATTTTATCTGTACAATCTGCTGAAACTGCAATGGCTGCTCCCTGTAATTCTCACAGACCAGCTGCCAAAGCATCTGCTCCGGCAAATCCTCTCGTCCGCGAACGAGTTGTCCGCGACTTGCAGTATAATGGATCGCCTGTGCGCTTACACATATGACAAGCCTTGTGTGCAAGGGATCTATCTCACAAATGACGCTTTGATGCACCTTCGGCTGCTCAAAGCGCTCACGTTCTTCCCGCACGACTTGTCTCTCCTGTAAGGCAGCAAATGCCCCTTGCAACCCCGTCCCCTCTAACAAATCCGGATTGCGGCTGTTTACCGCCTGTACCCAGAGCAGTACCGCTTTCTGCCCCGCCTGTTCAATCTCTGCGCGCACCAATTCCTCCGGCAGCATGCCGACTTCCTCCGGCAAAGCCTGCGGAGTCTGCGAAGCTTTCACCTCCTCCGGTGTCGGTTCCTCTGCCTGTGCAAAAATCGTCTTTGCACACATGCGCACAGTGCGGCGAATCACCAAAACCAGAATCACAGCAGTAACGGCAACTGCTCCCATAAAGACCCATTCCATTTGCATTGATCTTCTCTCCTCAAAGCACGGAAAAGCGCGTACCGCTTTTCGGTACGCGCTGATTTCCTTCATTTGCGTGAAACACAAAGACTGAACGCTTAACCACGATAAAGCTGCTTGCGAATTGGCAACACTTCCCAGCCAAGCTTTTCCATAATCTCAGAAACTTCTTTCGTTGCCTCACCGCTCCAGCCATAAGAGCCATAGGCAAGCCCGATACGTCCCTTTGGCTTCAAGCCCTTCATATAGGTCAAAAATGCAGCCACAGTTGGCATCATGGTATTATTGAGCGTAGAAGCACCAATACAAATCGTCTTTGCTTCTACGATATCGCCCATAATCGCCGAATAATGCTCATCGCGCAGACAATGCACATGCACATGCTTGCCCTCTGCCTCAAATTCAGAACATATCTCGCGCGTCATTTCTTCGGTAGAGCCCCACATAGAGTCATAGACCATGACAACCTTATCGGGATCAGTTTCATTCTTTGCCCATTTTGCATAGCAGTCAATCATTTCTGCAATATACTTGCGAATCATCACGCCATGAGAAGGACAAATGAGCGTAATCTCCCATGCAGCCGCTGCCTTGAGCAGATTGCTGACCTGCATACCAAACGGCAACACGATATTTCCATAATAGTCTATTGCCCGCTCAAAAAGACGTTCTTCGCCCAGTTCATCATCATAAGCCACAGGCGGACAAATATGCTGACCAAAAGCGTCATTGGAGAAAAGGATTTTTTCTTCTGTCAGATAAGTGAGCATGGAATCCGGCCAATGCACCATCGGGGTTGGCATAAACGCAAAATGATATGCCCCAGTTTGCAGGATTTCTCCCGCCTTTACCAGATGACAGCTGCCATTCCAACCATAATAGGCTTTCAGCCCCTTTTGTGCCCCAGCAGTACAGTAAACCTCAATATTCGGACAACGCTTGAGAAGCGCGGGAAAAGATCCGGAATGATCTGGCTCAATATGGTTCTGAATCAGAATATCCAAGGATTCTACCGGACAGATCTCTTCAATATTTTTGAAAAACTCCTCAGTAAATGATTCCTTTACATTATCAATCAGGATACGCTTGTCCCCATCTAAAACCAAATATGCGTTATATGTTGCACCAAATGGTGTTGCATATCCATGAAAAATACGAACCTCTGGATCGCGTGCTCCTACCGCATAGATATTGTCACGAATTTTAATCGCTGACATGAATTTCTCTCTCCTTTTTTCTCATTCTATTACATTCTGTTTCATACAATACCATATTTTCAACGATTTGTCCGTTGTATTTCCAACATTTATTGCATAGTATGAGAATATTTATCACTCGGCATCTTTTCCGCAGCACTTTTTGTACTTGAGACCGCTTCCGCACGGGCAAGGATCATTCCGTCCAACCTTCTTCTCTACATGACGCGGCTCCTGCTTTACCTCGCTGCCATCATCTGCCCCGATTGCACCTGTCTCATGTGCCACCTGCTCACGCTTGGGTTCCTCCTGCCGGCGAACCTGTGCAAGGAAAATCATACGCACGGTATCCTCGCGAATAGAATCCACCATGGCATCAAACATATCAAACCCTTCGCGCTTATATTCAATGACCGGATCATGCTGACCATAAGCACGCAGACCAATACCGTTTCGCAGTTCGGTCATCGCATCAATATGCTCCATCCACTTGGAATCGACATTGCGCAGCAAAATCACACGCTCCAACTCGCGCATGATAGAGGAGCCGACAGCTTCCTCCTTTTCCTTGTAAACCTTATGTGCCTGATCCTTGAGTTCATTGATGAGACCCTCTGGCTGCAAATCATCAAGCTCCTCGTCGGTAAAGACACAGTCCTCCTGATGCAGGAAAATCCCCATAAAATGGCTGCGTACTGTGCCAATCATTTCCTGTGTCAAAATCTGATGCTCGCCAACCACAGAATGGACTGTGTTTTCAATGGTTGTATCAATCATTGAAAGGATATTGCTGCTGACATCTTCACCAGAAAGCACCTTCAAGCGCTGAGAATAAATCGTCTCACGCTGGGTATTCATAACATCATCATACTCAAGGACATGCTTACGCACGGAGAAGTTACGTCCTTCGAGCTTCTTCTGTGCATTTTCAATTGCGCCGGACAGAATTTTCTGATCGATCGGCTCATCATCTGCAATCCCCATACTCTCCATCATATTCTGGATACGCTCGGGAACAAACAGGCGCATGAGGTCGTCTTCCATGGAAATATAGAAGGAGGATTCACCCGGGTCACCCTGACGGCCGGCACGACCGCGCAGCTGGTTATCGATGCGGCGGGACTCATGACGCTCTGTACCCAGAATGTACAGACCACCTGCGGCGCGAACGATTTCTGCGTCTTTCTTCACCTGCTCACCATATTCGTCCAGCAGTTCCTTATAGCGCGCACGCGCTGCAAGAATCTCCTCATTATCGGTATCTGCATAGCCGGTTGCCTCTGCAATCAGCTCTTCAGGATAGCCTTCCTTTTTGAGTGTTGCCACTGCCATCTGCTCGTCGTTGCCGCCAAGCTTAATATCCGTACCACGACCTGCCATGTTGGTTGCAATGGTCACTGCATACGGCTTGCCTGCCTGTGCAACGATTTCTGCTTCCTGCTCGTGATACTTTGCATTGAGCACAGTATGCTTGATACCGCTCTTCTTGAGCATTGCAGACAGTTCCTCAGACTTTTCAATCGACACAGTGCCGACCAAAATCGGCTGTCCCTTCTTATGACATTCCTCGATCCGTCGGATCGTCGCAATCATCTTACCGCGTTCATTCTTATAAACGGAGTCCGGATTATCCTTACGCAGAACCGGACGATTGGTCGGGATTTCAATGACGTCCAGCTTGTAAATCGAGCGGAATTCTTCCTCCTCGGTCAATGCTGTACCTGTCATACCGGACAGCTTTCCATAAAGTCGGAAGAAATTCTGGAAGGTAATCGTTGCAAGGGTCTTAGACTCATTCTGAACCTTAACGCCTTCCTTTGCCTCGATTGCCTGATGCAGACCTTCATTATAGCGGCGGCCAAACATCAAACGTCCGGTAAATTCATCTACAATGATGATTTCTCCATCTCGTACCACGTAATCCACATCACGCTGCATGACACCATATGCCTTGATTGCCTGATTGATATGGTGCATAAGTGTAGTGTTTTCTGGATCAGACAGGTTGTCTACATGAAAATATGCTTCTGCACGTTCCTGTCCCTTTGGGGTCAGGGTCGCAGTGCGCGCCTTTTCATCGACGATATAATCTGCCTCGATATCGTCCTGTTCTTCCTTTGCATCGACTTCCTTTACACGCAGTACGCGCAGGTTTTTTGCAAAGCGGTCTGCCAGCTGATACATCGCGGTGGACTCCTCGCCCTGACCGGAAATAATCAGCGGTGTACGTGCTTCGTCAATCAAAATCGAATCGACCTCATCGACGATTGCAAACGCATGTCCGCGCTGCACACGCTGATTCATATAGATCGCCATGTTATCACGCAGATAGTCGAAACCAAACTCGTTATTGGTTCCATAGGTGATATCTGCCTGATACATTGCCTGACGGTCCTGCGGCTGCACCGCATGAATGACAAGACCTGTGGACAGTCCAAGATAACGGTATACCTTGCCCATCCATTCCGAGTCACGTTTTGCCAGATAGTCGTTCACCGTTACAATGTGTACGCCTTTTCCGGTTAGTGCATTGAGATAAGCCGGCAGCGTTGCCATCAGGGTCTTACCTTCACCAGTCTTCATTTCCGCGATACGTCCCTGATGCAGAACGATACCGCCAATAATCTGCACACGGTAGTGACGCATACCAAGCACACGGTCAGCAGCCTCACGCATGGTTGCAAATGCCTCCGGCAGAAGCTTGTCGAGACTTTCCCCATTTTGGTATCTCTCCTTAAACTCTGCGGTTTTGCCGCGGAGCTGCTCCTCCGAAAGCGCACGATACTCATCTTCAAGCGCCATGACCTGATCCGCAATGGGATAGATCTTTTTCAGCTCATGGCTTGAGTGGGTACCGAAAATTTTTTCAAGTAATCCTGCCATAATTCTAAAAGCCTTCCTTTATTCTTTGCCGCACACAGGCGGCGTAGTCATCAATGAAACATGCCACTGATTATTATACCATAATATCCTGCTATCTGAAAAGTCAGAACCTCTTATTTTATTTGGATTGCGGATAGAAAAAAGTGGTATCCCAACCATACAGCTGTGATTCTGCCCAGAGACAAATCGGTTTGCAGAGCAGTTTCGCTTAATTTCCTATATTTCATCTGCAAAAAAGTGAGGTATAATAGTCGTTATTGCAACTATTATACCACACAACAGCCTATCCAAAAAGAATATTTTGTAAATTTAGTGGATTTAGCGAACAATCAAATAGCCTGTATATGCCACATAGAGGAATACCATGAGGCTGCCTGTCATACGAGACAGTGTGCCTCGTCTTGCCGCAAACCAAAATACAACAGAAACAATGGTCAAAAGCGCAGCATCTATCATTGCAGTGGGTGCCACTGTAATCGGATTGAGGAAAGCGGATACACCAAGAATACACAAAATATTAAACAGATTTGATCCAATGACATTACCCATTGCAATTTCATTCTCTCCGCGCCGTGCTGCGACGATCGAAGTCACAAGTTCGGGCAGCGATGTACCAACCGCAACAATAGTCAGTCCAATCAGACTTTCACTCAAACCAAATGCACGTGCCAGACCTGTTGCACCGCGCACTGCAAACTCACCGCCAGCCACGATACAGCCGATTCCAATAACGATCAGCACAGCCAGCACCCAGCCGGAACGATGTTCTTCCTCTGCACTATCTGTACCATTTCCAGCCTTTGCACCGCGCAGCTGCAATGTAAGCATCAAACCAAACAGCACCAGCAAAACCACAGATTCCACACGCGTAATGTTATGATCCAGCATCAACATTCCGGTCAGCAGCAGAGCTGCAAAAGCAGAACAGGGCCAATCTCGTTTGAGCAGTGTCTGATCCGCTGCAAGCGGACACAAAATCGCACTTCCACCTGCTACGACCAGCAGATTAAACAGGTTCGAACCGATGACATTGCCCACCGCAATTTCATTTGCACCGCGCAAAGCTGCTGTAACGCTTACAGCAAGCTCAGGTGCCGAAGTGCCAAACGCTACAATCGTAAGACCAATGACCAAAGGCGGTATGCCAAGTCTGCGCGCCAATCCCGACGCGCCCGAGACAAACCAATCCGCCCCCTTTACCAGCAGCAAAAAGCCCCCCAGAATACAGATGATTGAAAGAATTGGTGACATAAAAAAACGCTCCTTTCCGATTCGTGCAACAAAAAGACCTTTATTGCACGACAAAACCAATAAATGCAATAAAAGTCTCGCTGCTTTCGAAGCGGTCCGGACCGAAAAACGAGGTCGTATTGACGGACAACACTTCACGCTTTCGCGTGAGCTACTCCCTTTTATGTGAATTCCATGATAAACGCTTTGCAGGCAATTGTCAAGTGTCTGTGCGAAAATTCTTTACAGTCCACCCTTTTATATATTATAATAGAAGATAATCTAAAATCTCATAAAGGAGCATAGAAAATGCTGCAATTTGAAGAATATAAAGTAAAACTGCACAACCTCGAGCCAGCAATTGAAGAGCTGCGCGGAAACCTTGGGCTGGAACAGGCACGTCGTGAAGTCGATGAACTGGAAATGAAGTCCTCTCAGCCCAACTTCTGGGACGATCCAGAGTCCTCTCAAAAGGTTGTATCCCGTATGGGAGCACTCAAGGGAAAAATCGAAACCTTTAACCAAATGTATGCACAGTGGGAGGATCTGATCACCCTTTGTGACCTTGCAATCGAATCCGATGACGAATCCATGCTGGACGAACTCGAAACCGGCTATGCCGAGCTGGAGGAAAGCATGAACCGTCAAAAACTGCAAACACTGCTGACCGGTGAATATGATAAAAACAATGCGCTTGTTTCCTTCCATGCAGGTGCAGGCGGAACCGAAGCACAGGACTGGTGTTCTATGCTCTACCGTATGTATACCCGCTGGGCAGAGCGTCATGGCTTTACCTATAAAATCATGGACTATCAGGACGGTGAAGAAGCTGGTCTCAAATCTGCGGATATCCTGATCGAAGGCGAAAACGCTTATGGTTATCTCAAGGGGGAATCCGGTGTACATCGGCTTGTCCGCATTTCTCCGTTTGACTCTTCCGGACGCCGTCACACCTCATTTTCTGCAATTGAAGTCATTCCGGAAATCGATGACGATTCTCAAGATGTTGAAATCAATCCAGCGGATATCGAAATGCAGGTGTTCCGTTCCTCTGGCGCGGGTGGTCAGCACATCAACAAGACCTCCTCGGCGGTTCGTTTGATCCACAAGCCGACAGGCATCGTTGTTGCCTGTCAGACCGAACGCTCTCAGTTCCAAAATAAGGATAACTGTATGAAAATGCTGCGCTCTAAGCTGGTCGAAATCAAGGAGCGTGAACATCTGGATAAAATCTCGGATATCAAGGGAGATCAGAAAAAGATTGAATGGGGCAGCCAAATCCGTTCCTATGTCTTTATGCCTTACACACTGGCAAAGGACACCCGTACCGCTTATGAATCCGCAAACATCAATGCGGTGATGGACGGTGATATCGACGGCTTTATCAATGCGTATTTGACCGCAGCCGCAACCGGAAACTGGGCAAGCAAGGTATAATCTTTCACTCTCCCTGCTCTGCCTTCCACAAATAAAATAGTAAAGTGTTCTTTTCGACACATTGTATTCTTCTTTTTTCCAAACCTGGACATACTTTTCCGCCCTCTGTGCATACTATGCACGGAGGGTTTTGTTTATGTCAAAAAAATATCGGTTTCTCTGCACAGGTGCACTTGCAGGACTGACTAACGGTCTCTTTGGGGCAGGCGGCGGACTATTTCTTGTCCCCCTGCTGTCCCGCTGGTGTGGTCTTTCTGAGCGAAAAGCATTTGCGACATCTGTTGCGATCATTTTTCCTTTGTCCATCATTTCTGTTATGCTCTATTATCAAAACGGTGCACTCCCCATCAAGCAGACCATTCCCTACCTAATTGGCGGCGCAATTGGCGGACTGATTGCCGGACGTATCTTCAAAAATGTGAAAATGCTCTGGCTTAGGCGGGCATTTGGTTTACTCATTCTCTACGGTGGAATTCGGGCGGTGTTATTATTATGATACCTTTTCTTCTTGCAGTCCTGATTGGCTTGTTGACCGGTATCCTGTCCGGTTTTGGAATTGGAGGCGGCTCTCTGCTTATGCTCTGGCTCACCTGCGTTATGGACATCTCACAACGCCAAGCCGCCGGCATGAACCTCATGTATTTTCTGGCGTGCGCTCCTCCTGCGCTGTTCAGCCACTGGAAAAACAAACTCATTGAAAATGGTGCTGTCCAGCTCTGCATCATTTCCGGAATTCCGCTTTCTATCTTAGGCTGCTATCTGGCAGCACACTTGGATTTATCCATCATTCGCCGTGGATTTGGGATTCTTTTGCTTTGGATCGGTTTGCGTGAGTTATTTGCAAAAAAGTAAAAATATGCCGTGATACTTTGAACAAAATGATAAAATCAAGTGCTTGGTCAAAGTGATCAATCATAGGCTGCCATCTTTAATAAAGATAGCGAAATAAGAGCATATCCATATTACGATTCTCCCTTCCCAACTTTTACCTCACAGATTACGGGTGCATCTATTTGTGTGTGCCGCCATATACTTTCTCGCAAAAAGAGGCATGACCGCTGCTCGGTCATGCCCTTTTCAAATCCTTTTACGTAATATCCGATTGTTCTTACGCCTGCAACGTGATTTCCAAAGTCTTGCCATACAGCTGCTTGGTATTAAACTTCAGTTCCACCCGATCCTTGTTGCACACTGCCTGAATCTTTTCATCTTTTGTAATGACCTTGGCATTTGGAATATCCAAAACAAGATCAATCTGATCCTGACGGAAAAGCGGGTCTGACAATGCAATGGTAATCTTACCATCAGCCTTCTTCATGAGCACACAAGCAGGACTTGCTGCCTGTATACCAGCCGTCTTTCCTGCGGCAAAGAAGTTCACTGCTGTGATTTGTCCCTCGGTATCCTGTACTGCATGGATATTTTTGGAGTTCTCCAAAATCTTAACATCTGGTTTTGCCGCATACTGTTTCATGGTCTCCGCAGTTGCATTCGGCAGAATCACATAGCTATATTCATCTTCAGCTGTCTTTCCATGCTCATAAGTCATGGTAAAATACTTCTTTGTGACCGGATAAGCCTTTTGTCCTGCAACATTGCGAACATTCTTCTGCTCTCCCTGTACGGTTGGAGTCTTGATTTGAATTTTTTTGCTTTCTGGGAAATAGTACCCCACCTTTGCCTGAATACTATCATCTTGATAGCTCAGCCACTGGAGATCAAAAGCACCCTCCTTAACAGCAACCGGCTTGCCGTCACGCCCCTGCGCGCTGACTGTGACCTTGGCGTCAGGCGACATCATACGGTTATCAATCGTTGTTGTCACCTCACGCTGATTTGCATCACCAATTCCAGAGCCCATAAACACAATCTTATCTTCCATCATGAACCATGACTTGTTGCCCGTTGCGTTCTTATATGCGACAAAGTCTTCTGGCAGCTTTCCGGCTTTCTTCGCAGCATAGCCATTGTCATCGCCGAGCTGCATTCCTGCCATGCTCACCCCTGCGTCCTTGAGTACAACGCTTCCAGAAAATGTATTGGTTCCAACTGGGAAATATACATAATCATTCTGCTCTACACTGCTTGCAGTGTATTTGGGATAGAACTGACTGCCATCATACAGTTCCATAATCGTCTTGCGCTCCTCTTTCGGAACCGTTGTGCCCGGGAGTCGATATGGGTCAACAGTCGAGAAATAATCGATGCCATACTGCTTGGTCTGGTCGACCCCTGACAGATACAGATAGAATGCGCCGTCGCCCTGAAACCATGGTTTCAGATTTTCCCCGCTCATATATTCATATTTTGCAATACGATCGGAGCTTCGGGAAAGTGCGAAAGTAAAACCATCTGCACGTTGAAAATTACGATCCATCGCATTGAATGCAACACTGCCATTTGGAACCGCATTTGCTGGCTGAATGGTTTCGTCCTTCATAATTTCGGTATAGGGCGCAATCGCAGGCAGCGTCAGCGATGCTGCCGAAAATGGAACCGGCATGGAATCTACAAAATACTTGATTTGCTGCTGCATCTTTTTGCTGTTTTCCTGCGGCAGAAAAGTTGTAAGCAGGGTCATCGCTTCTACAACACCAGCGGTATCCGAATATCCAGTGTTTGTACGGGAAACTGCACGCCCCTTTACCACCTCAGACATATAGCCTTCATGAATCAGCGGCAGGAAACTATTATAAATCCAGCTTTCAATGGTTGCGACCTGCTCCTTTGGCTGCCATGTGGTATCCTGTAAAATATAAAGAGAAGATACAGCCTTTTGAAGCATCAGCTTGCCATAAGAGCCTGTATAGGCAACGCGATGGTGCTGAATAAAAGAGCCATCTGCATAGACCCCATCAGTATTGTTGTTGACAATATGATAAGGGTCTATGGTTTTGAAAACGGTCAGCATATCCTGAACAGCCTTTTCAATACGCTTGGTATCCTGAATCAGTGCGCCCTGAATGATACGGTTTGTGGTAATATCGATCAGGTTCGTTCCTGTGTGCATTGCTGAGGTCAGATCAACATCTCCATTTTTTCCGTTTCGCAAATTGTTATCAAAGCACTTTACAAAATTTGGAATCAGATTTGGATCATTTTTTTGTATTTCCTCTTGCATCAGTGCCAGAACCGCGGTCATCTTGGTCGGTACACCGATTTCCCAGTTCCACCAGTTGCCAAACAGCTTTCCATCTTTATCCTTATAGCTCATATGCTTTTGATACACCTGATAAAATGCACCAATTGCTTCGATTAGTTTTTGCTGCAACTCTGCATTTTTATAATATTTCGAGCCACTCGTTGCATAAGCAAGTGCCATATCATAGATGGACTGTGAATTTTTATAAAACGCATCTGAAGTAACAGGTGTTGCCTGAACTGTTTTTTCATCACGCATATCGAACTGCTCATCTGCAAACATTTGATATGGATTCTTGATACCCTGATATGCCGCAAGCGCTTTTTCAGCATTCTTATCAATTGCATCGAGTTTAGACTTGACATCTGCATTTTGATTCATCTGTGCATTGCCAGCCAGATACTGTACATAATTTCGAATCAGCACCTCAGACGCATTCTTCGTTTCCTTGACAGAAACAGTTTGACTGGAGGAGGCAGCTGCCATAGCAGGCACCGCACCACTATTCAAAAGAATCGATGAGAGCAAAACACCAGAAACAAACTTTTTCATACCGAAAATACCTTTCCTTTTCCTTTTTCTCAAAGAGTATATGTCGATATTACTACATATTTTCTCACAATGCAATCCCCTATTTTACAATTTATGAGAGCATATTATTATTAGGTCTTTTATATTCGCATCTCCTATATTATCCGATAACTATATTTGTGAAACAACAGATCATTCCATGTGCGAACAACTATACAATATAAAACAAAAAATAGCTGAGGCACACAGGCTTCAGCTATTCATGTTTTTCCAAATATACCAAATATTGAAAATCATATTTTGTGCTATTTCTCTATCATTTTTTGTATTTTACACACCATTCACTCAAATACTATACAATCAGCATTCAGAAGGCCGGCTGTCCGCACGATTTCAATTTACCCTGTTTTCTATATATTTTATCTCTTATTCTTCTGCGTTTCCCTCTCGATTTTGTAAACCGTTTTACTTTGTGATACGCCCGATGCAGCTCATACCTTCCCCATGCTTTATTATAAATAATAGAATATGAAATCTATCAAATCTCTGTTCTTTTAGAAATCTCCATATTTTTTCTCATACGCCGCATGGTAAAGATGTAAGAAATCGCAAGCGGACACAAAGATCCCGGCCAAGCCAGTGCATACGCAATACAGATGCCTGTAAATCCGAATGGTGCCGCCAAAGCCGCGCACCCCACCGCGCGCATGACCAACTCCATAATACCTGCAATGGTTGGCACAATGCTCTGCCCAACGCCCTGCAAGGTATAACGCAGAATAAAGAGCAGCGACAGTGTCCAATAAAACATACTTGTCGAATGTAAATAGGTCGATGCCAAACCGATAATTTCCGGATTATCAAACCCAAACAGCTGCACCAGTCTTGCTCCAGCCGTCATTGCAATCAATGTGATTACCGCTGTATAGCCGAGAGACATTGCCATACAGCGGTGTACCCCCATGCGAATTCGCTCAATTTTTCCAGCTCCGTAATTCTGTGCTGTATAGGTCGCCATCGTCATACCGAAGCAATTCAATGGAGAAACCATCAATTGTTCTATCTTTTGAGCAGCTGTATAGGCTGCAACTGCCTGTTCTCCCTGTTGATTGAGCACAATTTGCAGGATAATTACACCAATGCCAATGATAGATGCCTGAAAGCCCATCGGAAGCCCTACCAAAAGGTGCTGACTGATTTCGCCTTTTGTCAAATAAAAATCTTCCCTTTTCAAATGCAGAATTGGAAATTTCTTTTTGATATACAAAACACACAGCATACCAGAAACGATCTGCGAAATAACCGTTGCCACTGCCGCACCGCTGACACCCATGCGCGTATATCGAATTAAAACAATATCCAACACAACATTTAAGATACTGGAGATAATCAAAAACAGCAGCGGTGTACGGCTGTCACCCAATGCACGCAAAACATTAGACAGCATATTAAACAGCATAGCCGCGAATATCCCTGCGTAAATAATAACAATATAAGAATACGCATCGTCCAAGATAACTTCCGGCGTTTTCATCAGACGCAAAATCGGTCGGGCAAACGAAACCGCAAACAGCGTTAAAACAACAGTAACCACTGTACCAATCACAATGTTTGCCGCAAAGCTGCGCCGCACATCAGTCATATCATTCGCACCAAAATGGCGAGCCGTCACAATGGACAGCCCTGAGGTCATGCCCTGTACAAATCCAATAATCAGGAACATGATACTGCCGGTACACCCAACTGCTGCCAGTGCATTTTCACCAAGGATATTGCCAACAATCAGTGCGTCCATCATATTATAAAATTGTTGGAACAGGTTTCCCCCTAATAACGGCAGTGCAAACAAAAAAATAAGGCGTGCCGGTCCGCCTTCTGTCATAGACTTTGTCATAATCAATTCCCCCTCTAGCTATCCTAGCATACACGATTCCCTCTCAGGCGAAAAGCCGCAAAGCGGACAAACTTTTTATATTTTTTTCTTTTTCTCTGGTCAGTCTGCCCAAATTGGAATATCGTTGTGTTTATACACAGACTGTGCTAGAATGAAATTATATATTAAAGGAGATTTTTCTTATGTTTATATTCTTTTCAGGTGACTCCAATCACCAAGGTACGTTTCTAACCGCTTTGCTGTCTCTGATACTGGGCATCTTTTTCATTCGCTTTCCGGACATGAGCGGAAAACTGTTCTGCTTGGCACTCGCGGCCAGCGCGCTCCTATATGCTGCCGGTCGGCTTATACGCTATGTACGCAATAAAAAACAGGGCTATGTCTCTCAAGGTGACCAATTCCTCGGCATCTTTCTCCTGATCGCTGGACTTTTTATCCTATTTTTCCCGCACTTTGTCCTGTCATTTTTACCTCTTACACTCGGAATCCTGCTTCTTCTTTCCGGCTTTGCCAAAATCCCCTTCGTAATCGATTCCTTTCAGATGCACAGTCCCGCACGCATTCCTTTTCTGCTTTCCACCTTGGCCCCGCTTATCCTCGGCGCAATTATACTCATGAATCCCTTTGGCGTAACCCGCCTTGTTATTCGTTTCTTTGGCATCAGCCTGATCATCAATGCAGCTTTGGAACTGACTGCCGATTTTTTCAATCGCAAAAACCGCTTCTAAAATTTATACTAAATTTGTGTGATTTAGTTACAGCTATTTTCAAAAAAATATGGTATACTACATTCATACCAAACAAATACACATGCATAGGAGGCATTTTCATTATGATAACCTTAACTACTGAAAATTTTGACAAAGAAGTTTTGCAGGCACAGCAGCCTGTTCTCGTTGAGTTCTCCGCGCCATGGTGCGTATACTGCCGCCGCATCGAACCTGTCCTGCACCGCATGGACGGTAAGAGCGATGTCATCATCGCAACCATCAATACCGACGACCATCCAGAACTTGCAGGTCGCTTTGGAGTCGAAGTCATTCCCACCTTTTACCTATTCCAGAATGGTAATCACGGGGAAAAATTGATTGCTCCCAGTTCTCAGGCACAGCTCGAAGATTGGATTGCGTCCCAGCGTGGCTAAATAACAGGAGGCATACCTTTTATGGATCAGCTTTATGATGTTGTAATTATCGGTGGCGGTCCGGGCGGCTATACGGCAGCACTCTATTGTGTTCGTGCCGGACTGCGCACTTTAGTTTTGGAAAAGCTGTCTGCGGGCGGACAAATGGCAACCACCGCACATGTTGATAACTACCCCGGTTTTGACGAAGGAATCGATGGATTTGCGCTTGCAGAGCGCATGCAGCGCGGTGCAGAACGGTTTGGTGCAGTGACCGAATATGCAGAAGTGACCAGCATGGATCTGACTGCACAGCCCAAACAAATCGTCACAAGCGCAGGTACTTTCTTGGGTAAGGCGGTCATGCTTGCAACAGGTGCGTCCCCCCGTATGCTGGGGCTCCCCAACGAAGATGCTCTGCGCGGACGCGGCGTTTCTTACTGTGCAACCTGTGACGGCATGTTCTTTCGTGATAAGACAGTCGTTGTTGCAGGCGGCGGAAATTCTGCTGCTGAGGACGCACTGACACTTTCTAAAGTCTGCAAGAAGGTCTATCTGGTACATCGCCGCGACTCCCTGCGTGCGACCCAGAGTTATCTCACTCCACTCGAAAATGCAAAAAATCTGGAATTCATCTGGAACAAACAAATTGACAGTTTGGAAACGACGGACGGGCACTTGAGCGGTATTCAGATGACCGACCGCGTAACCGGAGAACATTCCGCTCTTGCCTGCGACGGTCTATTCGTTGCAATTGGACGGGTTCCGGATACCTCACTCATTTCCGAACAGGTTTCCTGTGATGCACAAGGCTATATCATTGCCGACGAAACAACACGTACCAATATCTCCGGTGTGTTCGCTGTCGGCGATGTGCGGCAAAAGCCGCTGCGCCAAATCATTACCGCAGCAGCAGATGGTGCAACCGCTTCGAAATTCGCAGAAGAATTTTTACAATCCCTGTAAGCTATCAGAGAGCCAAAATTGGCTCTCTTTTTTTATTCATATTGTATTATACGTTAAAAGATTTTCACTCAAAGGAAAAAAGTGTAAGAAGTCCTGCACCAAATCCGCTCGTCTACTGAAAAGTAAAGTGAGTGTACTATCCCACGGAACAATTTCAACAGCTGCCAGCGGGTGCTGCATCGAAAGCGGATTTTTCCAAAAACCTCGATAGCCATCTGCATATGGCAGCGGATACTGAAGAACTTCTGTCAATGAAATATCCTTTTCGAAACCAGAGAGGACTGCCCAAATCCATTGCCCATCATCTTCGCGAACAATTTTGGTGAGCTCTTCTCCTGTCAGCCAGCAATAATCGTTATCCATGCAACATTCTGCTATCTTGTCTATTAAACATTCCACATTTGTGATAAGCCAATTATATTCCATTTGCTTATTATGGATTGCATCAAACACTCTGCCCATAAGTGTATATCCATTTACACTTTTTTCATCTATTGCTCCATATACCATATTTACACTCCTCACATAAAGCAGTATTTCCTGTTTTCTTTTACATAAAAAGATGTGAGTCTGCATGGAAAGCAGTCTCACATCTTTGTCAATATGCACTTTCCGCAGAAAGCCGCATTATTTTTATTTCTTTTGGAGAGATTCCAGCAAAGTATTCGCCATCGCCTCAATAGATGCAATCGTCTGCGCTCCCGGCGCTGACCGCACGCTCACGACAGGCTCCAAAATGGTCATATTCTTCATGCTATCCAACAGTTCTCGCATATTCTTTGCGCTGGTTGGTGCCCATGATCCATTTTCCACCAGCGCAATGGTACGATTTTGTACATTCAGTGCCTTCATATCATGCAGAAGTCCAAGCATTGGCGGATAAATTCCATTATTATACGTCGGCGCAGCAAGCACTACATGGCTGCATCGGAACACTTCGGAAATCAATGTAGATACATTTGTACCGGATACATCATACATTGCAATTTTACGAATCCCTGCATTTGCCAGCTGCCCAGCCAAAATCTCTGCTACATTTTCGGTATCGCCATACATAGAACCATAAAAAATAGCAACACTCTGCTCTTCTGGCTCATAACGGCTCCACAGGTCATATTTTTTAAGCAGCAAAGATATATTATCACGCCAAATCAAACCATGCAGCGGACAAATCACGTGAATATCCAGAGCGGACAGTTTCTTCAAGGTTGCCTGTACCTGCATGCCATACTTGCCTACAATATTTGCATAGTAACGTCGATAATCGTCCAGCCAATCCCGTTCAAAGTCTACTTCGTCATCAAAAATATTGCCGCTCAATGCACCAAAGCCACCAAAGGCATCAGCCGAAAACAGAACGCCATCTTTCTGCTCATAGGTCATCATGACCTCCGGCCAATGTACCATTGGTGCAAAGAAAAATTGCAGCGTATGCTCTCCCAGAGACAGCGTGTCTCCTTCCTTTACAATCAGGCTGTGTCCTTCCAGCGGCATATCATAGAACTGTGAAATCAATGTCATTGTCTTTGCGTTTCCAACCAGCTTCATCGCTGGGAAACGCAGCATCAGCTCTTCAATTGCAGCACAATGGTCTGGCTCCATGTGATTGACAACCAGATAATCAATTGCACGACCATTGAGAGTGTGCATAACATTGTCCATAAACTGTCTGGAAATTGCAGAATCAGCAGTATCCATCAGCGCAATCTTTTCGTCCACGATCAGATAGGTGTTATACGAAACACCACGCGGAACAGGGAATAAATTTTCGAAACGCTCCAAACGGCGATCATTTCCGCCCACCCAAGTAATATCGGGTGTAATTTGTCGGGTGCAATACATATAAAACTCCTTTCGGCAGCCACACAAAGTTAGCCGCAGTTAACATATCGTACTTTGTTATTATACCATATTATATACCAGAAATCCAGCATTTTCCCTCGATTTTCTGGTTTTTCCTAAAATTTTACAAAAACAAGACCGAAGCCTTTTGACTTCGGTTTTGTTGACATAATTTACTTGCGAACCAGATACTTTCTCATATCGATTGCACATGCAATCAGAATGATGAGGCCCTTGATAATGTACTGTAAATTTGCGCTGACAGACAGGAAAGTCAGACCAACGAAAATGATACGCAGAAGCAGTACGCCGACAATGATACCACTGATGGAACCAATACCGCCAACGAACGATACACCACCGATAACACAAGCTGCGATTGCGTCCAACTCATAGTTGGTACCTGTTGCAGGGCTGTTAGAACCGATACGGGCAGCCTCAATAAAGCCGGTGAACGAATACATGATACCTGCCAAAACAAATACCATCATGGTGTTCTTTGCAACATTTACGCCGGATACATTTGCAGCCTCCGGATTGGAGCCGCAAGCGAACATATTCTTACCAAATCTAGTCTTGTTCCAGATGAACCACATAACAATAGCAAGAATCAGAGCATACCAAACATAGTTCGGAATCGGTACATCACCAATCTTCAAAATGGAACCATTTACAACTTCCTTGTAGTAAGTTGCCAGACCGGAAATCGGTGCACCATTGTTGCCATTCATGTTTGTAAACATCAAAAGCACGCCATAAACAATGAGCTGTGTTGCCAATGTTACAATGAAAGGATGCAGACCAAACTTTGCAACAGAGAAGCCGTTTACAAGACCAACCAAAGCACCTACAATCATAACGATTGCCAGCGTGCCCAGAATCATAAGTGCCGGATGCAGCTGCGGAATGTTCGGAAACATCTTACTGCCATAATCTGCTGCCTGCAAAAATGCAGCGGACATACAAGCGGTCAGACCAACCACGCGGCCAGCTGACAGGTCGGTACCTGTCAAAACGATGGTTCCTGCAATACCCATTGCAATCGGCAGGTTTGCGGCGGTCAATGAAATCATATTGACAATGGACGGTACACTGAAAAAGTTATTATTATAGATACCGATACCAATTGCTGCAATAATCAGAAAAATATAGAGAGAGTTGTTGATGAAGAATTCTTTCCAGAAATTATGCTTTTCCTTTGCACTCATGGCTTGGAAATCTGCATATTTTTGCTTCAAATTTAATTTTCCCATAGCTCGTTTTCCTCCCGAATCATACGTACTTTGCTGCCAGCGTCATGATTTCTTCCTGTGTTGTCGTTTTCGCATCAACTTCTCCGGCCAGCCGTCCGCCCGACATAACCAGAATACGATCACATACGCCCAGAAGCTCAGGCATTTCGCCGGACACCATAATAACGCCTTTACCGCGGTTTGCCAAATCGATAATGAGCTGATAAATCTCATATTTTGCGCCAACATCAATACCACGTGTCGGCTCGTCCAGCAGCAATACCTCAGGCTCTGTCAGCAGCCAGCGGCCAAGAATGACCTTTTGCTGGTTACCACCGGACAGAGAGCGAATCTTTGTCTCCTGTGTCGGGGTTTTTACGCGCATGGACTGAATAACCCAGTCAGTGTCCTGCACCATTTTCTTGTTATCCAGCCACAATCCACCCTTTAGGTATTTTTTGAGGCTAGAAATAACCGTGTTTTCACGAATGGAGCGAATACCAAAAATACCCGTAGCACGTCTTTCCTCGGTCAGAAGCGCAAAACCATTTTTAATGCTCTCTGCTGCATTGCGATTTTGCACCACCTTGCCGTCAAGCTTCAACGTGCCTGCTGAACGTGTTGCAATGCCAAAAATATTTTCCAGAACCTCAGTGCGCCCTGCACCGTCCAGACCGGCAATGCCAAGCACTTCGCCCTTATGCAGATTAAAGGATACATCACGTACATGGGAATACTGCGCACTCAATCCCTCTACCTCAAGTGCAACTTCTCCCGGTGTATTGGTCTTGGGCGGAAAACGATTTGTCAGCTCACGACCGACCATGAGCTTAATGATCTTGTCCATTGTCAAATCACTTGCGCGTTCTGTGGCGATCCACTGTCCATCACGCATGATGGTAACATCATCTGAAATGCGCAGGATTTCTTCCATTTTATGCGAAATATAAATGATGCCGCAGCCCTGATCGCGCAGCATATTGATGATGCGGAACAGGTGCTCAACCTCTACTTCTGTCAAAGAAGATGTTGGTTCATCAAATACAATAACCTTCGAATCATAGGAGACCGCCTTGGCGATCTCAACCATTTGACGCTGTGAAACCGGCATCGTGCTCATGGTACGATTGGGATCGACCTTAACACCTAGTTTTTCAAACAGCGCAATAGAGTCTTTATACATCTTTTTTTCATCGATGTAATTTGCAAATTTTAATGGATATCTTCCAAGCCATAGATTTTCCATAACGGTACGCTTGAGTGCCTGATTGAGCTCCTGATGCACCATGGCTACGCCGCTTTCCAGCGCCTCCTTGGAGTTCTTGAAGTTAATCTCCTTGCCCTCCAGCAGAATGGTGCCCTCGTCTTTTTCGTACATACCAAACAGACATTTCATGAGCGTAGATTTGCCTGCACCATTTTCTCCCATGAGTGCATGCACAGTGCCTCGACGCACGGTCAGGGATACGCCATCGAGCGCGCGGACGCCGGGAAATTGTTTACAAATGCCCGTCATCTGTAACAGGACATCGTTTTGCATAGTTCATTCCTCCCCTTGGCAGCGCACGAATTCGCGCCGCAGTCTGTGTTCCCGAAAAACAGCCGCCACCGTTTGCGCGGCAGCGGCCTATTTTCTACCAAATCGCGACAGTATATAAACTTATTCGCCCATGTATACCTGATAAGGAATACGAATCTTGTTTACGCCATCGTCCACAGTATACTTGTCTGCAATGCCGTCCATCAGCGGCTTGCCAGCGGCAATATTGCTTACGAGATCGGTGATGCACTGTGCCATACCTTCTGCGTCCTGCTTAATGGAACCGGTCATCATACCCTTTGCAATGAGGTCCTTTGCAGCATCGGTTGCGTCAACGCCGAATACTGGAATGTATGGACCTGCTTCCTTGCCTTCTTCCACCTGCTTGTTGTAACCAACGGTATTGAGCGCAGTGATTGCACCCTCTGCCATGCCGTCGTTGTTGCAGATAACAAGCTCAACCATGTTCTTGTTTGCATCGTTATATTCAGACAACAGCGTGGTCATATACTCGTTTGCAGCAGCGGAAGACCAAGAACCGTTCTTGTCAACAAGATACTTATCGGCATTCTTTGCATCATAGAATTCGAGCTTTGGCTTGCCAGCTTCCTCCAGAATCTTGTCTGCGTCTTCTACTGCAAACTGGGTACGATACTCAGCCTCTGCATTACCCTGCTCGCCCTTGAACAGTACGTAAGAAATCTTGCCGTCACCATTGAGGTCACACTTGTCATAGTTCTCAACCAGATACTTACCAATCATTTCGCCCTGCATGTGACCAGCCTCTGGTGCGTTTGTGCCAACGAAAGCTGCGTTCTCATAGCTGTTGATGACGTCATCAGAAACCTCACGGTTGAAGAATACAAGCGGCAGATTACCAGCCTTTGCCTTGTCTACAACGCCGGTTGCAGCATCATCAGAGTCTGTACTTACAAGGTTTACAACCAGCATGTCTGCACCCTTGGTAACCTCATTCTGAACCTGCTCAGTCTGTGTAGTCTGGTTGTTATTGCCGTCCTGATTTTGCGGAGTGATGCCGATGCCCTTTAGCGCAGCGTCCAGTGCACCACGAACAGATGCAATATATGTATCCGCGAAGTTATAGTACATAACACTGACCTTGAGGTCACTTGCAGCCTGTCCGCCCTGCTGTGCGTCATCGCTAGCTGGCTGACTGCCACCACCACAAGCTGCCAAAGTCAAAGCCATAGAAGCCACTAGGCTTGCTGCCATAATGCGCTTGATTTTCATTTGAATATCCTCCTCTATTTCCCATTTCAACATTGTGGACTCTCTTGTCCTTTTCGTTGGTCTTATTATACGAAAATCATAGCATAATTGAAATGCAATGTTTTACGAATCTTGTTGAATTTCTTACGCAAAATATAAAATCTAACTTTTGTACCTACATATTTTTTGTGCACTTACCACAATATCATTGTGTCGTTTCTGTAAAACTAAACAGAAACCGTTGATTCTCTTCGCTATACATATTCTCACGGCTGATGACACGGATCTCCGTTTTAATATCTGACTCCGGAACTTCTTTGTTGGCAAGCAGCAGCGCCGCATTCTCCATGCAAAGATAGCCCATCGCAAACGGATTCTGAACAATGAGGGTATCCAGTTCTCCGCTCTCGAGCATACCCACTGAGACAACATTGTTATCAAACCCAACCACATGTACCCGCTCGCTGCATTTCATTTCTTCAATCGCATGTCCGACTCCAAGGGTCGTGATTTCGTTAAATGTCACAATGGCGTCCAGATTGGGCTGACGTCGCAGCATCGCTCGTGTTTCCGCCTGCACCTGTGCAGAATCTGAGGGCGAATGAACCTGCTCCACGATTTCAGCGCGCCCATCTGCCTCAATGGTATCTATAAAGCCGCGTTCCCGCGCCTGTCCATTCTCTGTGCGCGCATCGAACCCTACCATGCCAATAGAGCGCACAGCCTTTTCCGTGTTCAGCAGTGCCTCTGCCGCCGCCTTGCCCGCAGCATAATTATCTGTTCCCACACGTACCGAAATCCCCTCAGCTTCCGCATTCGAATCCATCACAATGACCTTGATACCTGCCTGTATTGCACGCTCAATCACCTCTGCGGAGGCTGTTGGATCAATCGCAGAAATCACAATCGCCTGTGCACCACCAGCAATCGCCTTTTCAATCAGCTGATTCTGCGTTTGTGCATCTTCTTCAGATAATGGCCCTTCAAAAGTATACTGCAAATTATACGCATTGGCTGCCGCCTTGACCCCCGACTTCACGGTTTTCCAAAATGTGGATTCTGTGGATTTGACAACCACAGCAACCATCGGTTTTGGTATCTGTTGTCCGTTGTGCTCGAGCATGGTACAGCTGCTCATAAAAATCAGGCACGCAAGTCCGCACAGCAAAAACTTATATAGACGACGCACGCTCATCCCTCCATATTTTGGGCAGCCTGATGGTGACACAGGTTCCCTCATCGGGTTCGCTTTCAATCGACACCCCATATTGTTCTCCAAAATAAATTTGATTGCGGTCATTCACATTCTTAATACCAATGCCGCTGGCGGAATCCTCCTGCACAGATAAAAGGCGCGCACAGACATCTTCCTCCATGCCAATTCCGTTGTCTGTCACCGACATGATGATATCCTGTCCATCGTCCTTTACCTCGATGACGATTTCACCTGCATCTACAAATTCACCGAATCCATGCAAAATAGCATTTTCAATAATGGGCTGCAAGGTGATTTTGCTGCACAGGCAGTCCAGCAGGCTGTCATCTACTACAAAGCGGTACTGAAACTGGTCTTTATAGCGAAATTTTTGGATAATCAGATAGCTTTCCGCATGCTCCAGCTCCCGCCGAATCGGAATGAGTTCCGCACCGCGGGAAATACTGATGCGGAACAACCGCGCCAGTGCGCCCACCATCTGCACGGCGTCCGTGTTGCGTCCGACCTCACACATCCACTGAATCGAATCCAATGTGTTGTACAGGAAATGGGGGTTGATTTGCGCCTGTAATGCTTTGAGTTCGGTTTTTTGCAGGGTTTCCTCATCGTGCTTGACTTCCTCGATGAGTTCCTGTATCCGGCAAACCATATGCCCGAAGGAATCAGACAGCACGGCAATTTCCTGTGTACCGCGCACCGGCTCATACTGAAAACCTGTGGCATCTTGTTCAAACCGGTGCATCTGTGCCACCAGACGCTGAATCGGCGCGGAAACCAATCCCATTGCAAAGGCTGCAACGCCAAGCACCAGAAGCAGTGCCACAGAACCAACCATAGCGATCATGCGCAAAGCTGCATTCCGCGGTGTTTCTACAAGTTCGTCCAAATAGCTGACCCCAACCAGCCGCCATTTGCTTTGTGGAATCGAGCGCACAATTCGCAAGGTATTTCCCTCGGTATACACGCCATCGCCGCGACCGGCATAGCGCAGAGTATCCTCCTGTTTGATGCCCACATAGATCAGCTGCTGCTGTGGGTGATAGATCAGCCGTCCACTCTGGTCAATCAAAAAGGTATACCCGCGTGTTCCGATACCGACATCATCAACATAGGCCGCAATGGAAGAAAATTGCAGATCCAGCGTCACATACACAGGTTTGTCTCCATAGCGCTTCAGCGTTGCAGGACTTGCCACCGTAATCACCCACGGATAATAGTCTTTATAAAGATTGAGTACATGAGGCGGCGTAATGTACAGTCCATTGGTGTCTGCATCTACTCCCTGAATATTCAAAGTGCCTGTTCGCTCCTTACGCGCCTGTTTGTTCGACCAGCAATTGATGAGATTTCCCTTTTCGGTATAAACTGCGATATTGCACAGGTCATCTCGCATCTCCACCAGAGTAGACAGCGTTTCTCCCAGTTCTTCATTGTTCTCCACCCGCTCAAGCTCCAGAATGACACGCCGCATCAGCTGATTGGTATCCGATGTATAATCGGCAATTGCATTTGCCGCCTGATGCAGGGATTCCTCTGAGCTGCTTGCCGCACTGCTTCGCAGAGCATTGGTATAGAGGGTCGTAAAAATCCACGCACATAAAATCAAAACACTGCCTGTGACAGCCATCACAAACGAAATAATCAGACGAGACAAGGTAAATGTTCGTTTATTTTTCATGCCCGCCCTCCCCGCTCTGCTGTCGGCGCAGGGTAAGCGGAGAAATACCAAATCGCTTTTTGAAGCAATAGCTAAAATAATGCTGGTCAGTATAACCGCAGCGCTCCGCAATTTCCATCACCTTGAGCCGTGTACATTGCAGCAGCTCTTTTGCCGTATCCAGTCTCTTTGCCGTCAGCAAATTGATAAAGGTTTCTCCCGTATGCTTGCGAATAAGCGCAGACAGATAATTCGGGCTGATGTGCAAAGATTCACTCAGTGTGACAAGCGATAATTCTGTATCCGCATAGCGGTTCTGAATAACAGCCAGCGCTTGCTCACAGACAATATCGCCGCTTTCTCGGCACTGGTGCACGATTGCTTCTGCCACACGGCAGCAAAATGTCTCTATACTCTTTGCTGTTTCTTCCAAAGACCGCGCCGTAAATGGAATTTCTGCCAAGGGCGATGCACGCCAAAGGGTATTGGCTGTCTCCGGATCGACCACTGCTCCCGCAGTACGGCAGGCAGACGATAAAAGCTGTACGGTCAGCAAACTGATCTCCAGACCAGAGCATGTACCCAGACGAGCAAACTGCTGCTGTAAAAAGGTATGGATCTCCTCATGCTTTCCTCCTTTGATAAGGCTTTCAAGCTGTGCAGCAGCCTCTGAATAATCCGATTGGATTGCATGCCCTGTCTGAAAATCTGCAATATATCGGGTATCCACATCTTCTCGGCTCATATAGTCAAAGGTATCGAGCGCCTCCCGATACGCACCATGGCAGGCAGACAGCCTTTGCACCGGACGGCTGACGCCGACCGTGCATTTTTCTCCAGTTGCGCGTTCAATCGTCTGCGAAATCTCGCTTGTCGCGATATGCAGATATTCTCCCAAGGTCAATGCGCTATCAGCAACAAGTGAAATCACCCGTCCGCCTATAAAGCAGCTGAACGCCCGAAAATATTTATGCAGCACACGATCCACTGCATGGATATGCCTGCGGGTCGTAATCGGCTGATTTTCCCCATCACAAATCAAGGTTGCAAGCACCACATATTGCAGTTTTTTGCTGCATTCGGACAGGATACCACATTCCACCGCCTGCGCACACAGCCATGCCTCATTTTTCTCCGGCTCCAAAACGGTGTCGGCACCCAGCAGCAGCGGTATTAAAAAATCATGCGGATGCAGGCTTTCTGTATCTCCCTGAGTAACCTCCCGCATCTTTCTATCGATTTTTTCCCGAATTTCTACAAGCTCCTTTGCCAATTCTGTCGATGAAATGGGCTTTAACAAATACCGAATGATATTGTACTGAATGGCTTGCTGCGCATACGCAAAATCATCATATCCACTCAAAAAAGCAATATGCATTGCCGGACGGATTTCTCTCGCCGCTCTGGCAAGTGCAATTCCTGACAAAAAAGGCATACGAATATCTGTGAGCAGCAAATCCGGCTGTAAACGCTCAACAAGTTCAAGCGCTTCCATACCATTTTCCGCCTCACCAACGACCTGAAATCCACATTCCTCCCAAGGTGTTTTTGCAATCAACGAGCGCCGCAGTTCGGTTTCATCATCTGCAACAACCACAGTATACATAACACGTTTTCTCCCTTTCTCGACATTTGCACTTCCATCAAATGCCAAATATTCTTTTCCAGTTTAAGGGATTCCTTTCCTTTTGTCTACCTTATCCACAAAAAAACCGTCAAAAACACCAAGGTGCTTTTGACGGTCTGTTCCTTACTCAGCACAAAATGCAAAAATCGTTTTATGCTGATAGTGTTCGCCTTTTCTCAAAATCGGCTGGAACTCTGGTTCCCATGCCGATGGATTTGGTACAAATTGAGTTTCCAGACAGAATGCCTGACGTCTCCCATAATCTACATGCGCCTTGCCACCCATACCCTCCAAAAAGTTTGCGGTATAAAGCTGCATACCCGACATATCCGATTGCACCGACAAATGAATTCCATTTTCCTCACAGACAGCTTGTGCAAACAAGCGCAGCCCCGTGCCATCGACACAATAATGATGGTCATATCCGCCAGCCTTGCGCAGCTGCTCAAAATCGTCATTCCAATGCTCGCCCATCGGCGTAAGCACACGCAGATCCATTGGTGTGCCTGCAACAGATGCCCGTGTACCATCTGGAATTCCCTCTGCACCGAGCGGCGCATATTCGGACGCATAAATGCACAGCTTTTGTGTGCCCACATCACCCTTGCCAGCCAAATTGAAATAGCTGTGATTTGTCAGATTGCACAGCGTATCGGCATCAGTATCGGCATCGTACTGAATAGAAAGCGCCCCATCTTTGAGTGTATAGCAAATCTGCACATCTAAATTGCCCGGATAGCCTTCTTCTCCATCGGCGCTGTGCAGTCGGAGCACCAGCATTTCCCCCTGTACCTCGGCCTGCCAATGCTTCTGATCGAAGCCAACCATACCGCCATGCAGGTGATGCACACCATTATCATTACAGGCGAGTGTGTAATCTTTTCCATTCAAGGAAAACATGCCCCGACCAATACGGTTGGCACATCGTCCAATCATTGCACCAATATAGCAGGTTTGTGCCTCATATCCAGACGGACTGTCAAAACCCAAAACAACATCTACCGGATTGCCTTCTCTGTCCGGCACTTCTATGGTCTGAATGATACCGCCATACGTTAAAACAGCAACGCGGCATTTGCCGTCAGAAAGCCAGTATCGCGTCACCGGAGTTCCGTCCTTGGTAAGACCAAAAGCTTCTGATGTAATCATGCCTTTCCTCCTACGGTTTCCACAAAGCGAATAAATGCCTGTGTATCCTTATATACACCAGCATGCTCCAGCACAGTTGCAAACACCTTTCCGACCTCGCGCTCAATAACCTCAGTGACATTTTGCGCCGTTACCGCATCAGCAAAGCTTTCTGCCCAATCCGCATGTGCTTCTGTGCGTGGATCCGCACGCAAATCCTCACCCTTCACCATTTTTTCACCCAAGACTGCAAGCTCCTCCTTGAGGCGTGCCGGCAAAACTGCCAGACCCATAACCTCAATCAGTCCGATATTTTCTTTCTTAATGTGATGCAGTTCGGCATGTGGATGATATAGACCGAGCGGGTGCTCCTCTGTGGTCAGATTGTTTCTGAGAACCAAATCCAATTCATAGTCCGTGCCGCGGCGACGCGCAATTGGCGTAATGGTGTTATGCGGTACACCAGCTGTCTGTGCCAGAATCATGGCACTCTCGTCAGTATAACCACGCCATGCTGTCAGGATACGGTCACCCAACGCAATCAGCTTTTGGGGGTCGGCTGCTGTCAGACGAAGTACGGACATAGGCCATTTGACGATGCCCGCACGTACCTCTGGAAAATCAACAAAGGTCAGCGGTGTCTTGATGGGTGCTTTTTCCATCGCAAAGGTATATCGTCCGCCCTGAAAATGATCATGTGCCAAAATCGAACCGCCAACAATTGGAAGGTCTGCATTCGAGCCTACAAAATAGTGCGGGAACTGCCCCACAAAGTCAAGCAGCTTGCAGAAGCAGTCGCGGTCAATTTTCATAGGCGTATGCTCTGCGTTAAATACGATACAGTGTTCATTATAATATACATAGGGTGAATACTGCATGAACCACGGTTTGCCCGCAATGGTGATTGGTATGATTCTGTGATTCTGGCGTGCCGGATGATTGACACGTCCGGCATAGCCCTCATTCTCATGACACAGCTGACACTGCGGATACGCTGAAGCCGGCAGATTGCGCGCGGCCGCAATCGCCTTAGGATCCTTTTCCGGCTTTGACAGATTGATTGTAATATCGATTTCGCCATATTCCGTCTGTGTTTTCCACTGCATATCCTTTGCGATACGGTCACGGCGGATATAATTGGTATCCTGACTAAAACGATAATACCAATCGGTTGCACGAACTGGATCCTGCGCATAAAGTGCACGGAACCTTGCAATGACCTCACGCGGCGGTGGTGTCAGACGTCCCATGAGCGCGGTATCGAAAAGGTCACGGTATACGATCGAATTTTCAGTCATCACACCACGCGCATGCGCATCGTCTAGCAGTTCGTCTAAAACTGCCGGCAAATCAATGGGCGCATCGTCCAGCTGCGGCTCTGTATAGCTGTCCAGCCGCATAGCCTCCAGCAATGTATTGACTGCCCAAGTGTGATCCTCCGGTGCAATCAGACCCGTCTGCTCTGCATAACGCACGAGCTTTGCAATTGCAACATCAATCATATCTGCGCCTCCTGCTTATTCACTGTATCCATGCGGATGATTCTGATGCCATTTCCAAGCTGTTTCAATAATAGTATGGAGGTCATCATACTGCGGCTTCCAGCCGAGCACACGCTTTGCCTTATCTGAAGAAGCAATGAGCTGTGCCGGATCCCCTGCGCGGCGTGCCTCAATCTTTGCCGGAATCGGGTGCCCTGTTACCGCACGTGCCTGTTCGATGACTTCCTTGACCGAGAAGCCCACACCATTGCCCAGATTAAATACGTTATTCTCGCCGCCCTTCAGCAGATAATCGAGCGCCAGAATATGTGCCTGCGCAAGATCACATACATGAATGTAATCACGTATGCAGGTTCCGTCCGGTGTCGGATAATCATCGCCAAAAATCGCAATCTGCTCGCGCTGATTGTTGGGCACCTGCAAAATCAGCGGGATCAAATGTGTTTCCGGATTGTGTGCCTCACCAATCGTGCCGTCCGGCTGTGCACCACATGCATTGAAATAGCGCAGTGCCACAAAACGCAGACCATGTGCCAAAGAAACCCACTTCATCATCTTTTCCATAGAAAGCTTGGTTTCACCATAGCAATTTGTCGGCTCTGTCGGGTCTGTCTCCTCAATGGGCATACGTTCTGCCTCACCATAGGTTGCAGCAGTGGAGGAGAACACGATCTTATCCACACCATGTGCAACCATGCTGTCGAGAAGTGTCTTGGTTCCGCACAGATTATTGTCATAATACTTGAGCGGGTCCTTCATACTCTCGCCAACCTGTGAATTTGCTGCAAAGTGAATGACACCCTCAATTTTTTCGTTTTCAAACAGACGATCTACAAATGCGCGATCACGGATATCGCCTTCATAAAAACGTGCCTGTGCTGGAACTGCGGCACGGAATCCAGTTTCCAAATTATCTGCTACTACAACATCGCGCCCAGCTGCAACAAGTGCATGCGCTGTATGAGAACCAATATAGCCGGCACCACCCAATACAAGAACTGCCATAATGAAAAAACCTCCTCAAGATATCAGGTAAAACAAATTTTATTTCTCATAGATTTTGTTATCCAATGACAACACCGCCGCCCGGGCGAACACTCAGGAAGTGGCAGCAGCCCTCTCCCAAAATAGACTCCATTCCCTGACGGAATTCTTCGGTCATGTCAAACGGTACATAAGCCTGTACCGTACCAGCAAATCCGCCGCCATGCACGCGAACAGCACCCTTTCCTTCGAGCAGCCTGCGTGCTGCTGCAATCGTGAGAACAACTGCCTGTGCCTCTGGCTGACTGATGCAGTACAGATTCTGTAAATGCTCTGCGGAGGATTTTCCGGACTGCTGCACCAACGTCAGGAATACATAGAAGTCTTCCTTTTCCAGCGCCTGTGCCTGCTTGAGCGCAAGCAGATTATCTGTATAGAAATGGAATGCGCGCAAAACCGCACGGTCTCCTGTCTGCTTCCGGATTTTTGCAATATTTGCCCAAAATTCCTCAAATTCGATTTCACGCAGGTATTCCTTGCCCAAAAATGCTGCGACCTGTTTCATTTCATTTGGAATAGCTGCATATTCATCGGTCAAATCTGCATGATCTGCACCGGAATCAATGATGCAAAGTGCATGTCCCGAGGAGGACAGGTCATAATCCAAACGGTTTACAATCGGCTTTGCCGGATCTTCAAAATCGATTGAGACGATTCCGCCGACTGCACTTGCCAGCTGGTCCATGAGACCACAGGGCTTGCCAAAGAAAACATTTTCCGCATACTGTCCAATCTGTGCAAGCTGTACCTGTGTCAGCGCACCCTCACAGAACATATCATTGATGATGACGCCAATCAGCACTTCGAATGCGGCGGACGAGGACAAACCAGACCCGCTCAATACCTCAGAGGTCACACAAGCATCAAATCCAGAGACCGGATATCCCATTTCATGGATTTTTGCTGCAACACCACGAATGAGTGCAGCCGTTGTGCCTGCTTCCTCCTTTTGCGGTTCCCGTGCAGAAAGATCCACCACGATTTCCGGATAGCCTTCAGACAGCACACGTACCGTCATAGAACCGCTCTTGCTTGCGCAGGCAATGGCATCTAGGTCGATTGCAGCCGCCAGCACACGTCCATGCTGATGATCTGTATGGTTGCCGCCCATCTCTGTGCGCCCCGGCGCAGAGTACAGACCAACCTCACGCTCTGCACCATAAGTTTTCCCGAATGTATCCATAAGTGCCAGCAAACGCTCACGCTTCTGCGGTAATCCTGCTTTTTTGCAGCCATAAACTGCGGTTAAACGTGCGTCCAGCGCACCCTCCTTCAACTCAGCTGCCAAGATAGATTGCTTCTTCATAATTAAGATCCCGCCTTTCAAAAAATCTAAAATCACAATACATGTTAATTTCAGTATAACAGGCTTTTAGTAAAAATTCAATTTCTTTTACTGAATGATATGACAAAAATTGCAAGCCTTTTTTGTGCAAAAAAACAACTGTCCTCTGATAAGAGAACAGTTATTTGTATCAAAGTGTGTATTTCTTTACACTCTCCCGTGCGTTTAGAGTGGGCGGTACCACAATCTTCAGGGGAAGGAGTTTAGATGAAGTTGTTGCTCTGCGCGCCAGCAGTTCAATTGCTGTGGCGCTCATTGCCTCCACATGTGTACTGATACTGGTAAGCGGCGGATCGGTCAACGCCGAAAGCGGTGTATCATTAAAGCTGATAATAGAAAGATCATCTGGAATGGACATTCCCTGTTCCCTCAGTGCCCCCGCTGCCCCAATTGCAGCCTCCTCATTTGCAGCGAGGATTGCCGTTGGCATCAGCGCCCCCTGATTGAGACGTTCGGACAAAAGTGCACGGGCATCAGCTGCTGTCATCGGCGCATCAAACAGATATTCCGACTGGAACAGCCTTTTCTCCTCCATGTAGCGAATAAAGATTTCACGGCGCACCTCAAGTGCAGGGCGTTTCTTCTGGTCCAGCTTCCGGCAAGGCCCCAAAAAGCCAATTTCTCTGTGACCATGCATCAGCAAATAATCAACAGCCTGTTCTACACCCAGCTGAAAGTTCAGAACAACCGAATCAAAGCGCAATTCATCGGGAGAGGAATCCAAAAACAATAGATTATCCGACACATGGGACAGCGCTTTGATTTGCTCCTCTGAAAAGATGCCAATTGCCAGAACGCCATCGACCTTTCCCACCGTATCTTGCTCATAAATGCCCTGATGCTCTTGCAGATGCACCAGTGCAAAGCCTAGATCTTGGCAGCGCTGCACTGCATAATTTTTAAGATATAGATAATAGGGATCTGCCAGCTGCTCCGCTGGAGAAAGCATCTCTGCAATGGCAAACCGCAGCTGCTTGCTGTGCATCACACGCATACGACGCTGCCGCGAAGATGATTTGTAATGCAGCTTGCCTGCTGCCTCCAAAATCGCAGCACGTGTGGATTCACTCACGCTCATCGTCGGATCGTTATTCAGCACACGCGAAATTGTTGCAATCGAAAACCCTGTATATTCTGCGAGCTCTTTTAATGTCGCCATAGTGTTCCTTCCTTTTAGTAAAATCACGAGCTATGTTTATTCCATTATACCCCTATCTTACCGCTTTGAGCAAGCCCTTTACGCCGAAAATATCTATTTTCAATACATAAATTGACATTTGACCACAAAATTCCATCATGATTTTTGCTTTTCAGCAGGTAATTCATTGTGCTATATAGATAAACTATTTTATCATTTCCATTGTTTTTCTATATCCTTTTTATAATTCCTTGTCTTGAAGATACATTCCGCATCATATGAAATGCCAATTATTAAATGTAGACAAAAAAATTATTATTTTTTGTGATGCTTGCCTATTGATTTTATAATTCCTCTATGTATAATTCTAACTATCAAAAAGGGGCTGGACACTCGTGGTTCCCCTTGTGAAAACATGCAGACCAATGTATCAGTAAGGAGGATTCTTATGAAAAAAGAAGGGAATGGGCTGCATAAATCCTATACATACTCTATTTGTGTAGCTCTATTTGTACTTTTCTCCGCACTCAGCACAATACTCTACTCTATCTTTATTCATTTTAATGGACATGCGATTCTTTTTATGATTTGTGCAGCACTGTTATTTGCCACACAAAATCAGATACATGTCCAGATTGGGCGCGCGGTGTCACGACATCGTTTATTCTGGCACTTGGCTGTTGTCCTCGGCTGTGATGCCGTCTGGTGTATTCTTTTTCTTGTGCGCTATATGGCAGAGCTTGTGCCCAATCAAATCAAACTGGGGATTCTGCTGCATGTTACCGCTTTTTCTCTCATTCATCTGGCTGTACTTGCAAGATATCTCATCACAGAGCACTTGCTGACCAAAAATTCTGCTGCTTCGGTGCAGACCATGGCGCAGCAGTTTCATTGAAAGAGGGTGAGGTCGTGCATAAATCATTGCGTACTGTTCATGCTATCATCTGTTTTGGTTTGCTGACACTCTTTTTTATTCTTGCTTGGTATATCCAGTACCCTTCTGCAAGTTCCTTTGAGAGTTGGCTCTCCATGACGTTCCTCATCGCCATCTTACTTGGCACACAGAGTCTGCTCCACCTGTTCATTTCACGTATGGAGCTTTCACATGCTCTCGCATGGCAGTTATTCAGTGTATTCGCCTGTGTCTTTACGTGGATTTACCTGTTCTTGCATATACTCTCCCCAGATATGGCAATACAGGAAGTCCTTCTGGAAATGTTAAAATCTTTCGTTGGACTTTTGGCAGCACATGGAATCATCTTGGGCGATTATCTGCTCACCAAACACTTGCTATCCAAGAAATGAAGCGTTCTCTGTAAAAACATATGCACCTCAATATGCAATTCTCTTGGAAATCAACACATTTCCAAAGAGCATAGAGAGGTGCATTTTTATGTCCTTTTTTCACAAAATAATATAGAAAAAGTCTCCTGAATCACAATTCTGTAAAACAAGAGACTTTTCCCTGCATAAAACACCATTCAGACTTTGCTGAATTTGAATTGTTTCGTCTGCATCTCCCTATTTACAGGTCAGCAGATCGAACACTGGACAAATTGGCTCAGCCGCGTGCTGCGAGATTTTCCTCATAAGCCTTGATCATTTTCTTGACCATCTGACCGCCAATGGAACCCGCCTGACGGGAAGTCAGCTCGCCATTATAACCTTCCTTCAGGTTTACGCCAACCTCAGCTGCTGCTTCCATCTTAAAGCGATCCATTGCAGCGCGTGCTTCTGGTACTACCATCTGATTAGAATTGTTATTGTTGCTAGCCATAATTTGTTTCTCCTTTTCGTTTGTGTTTTTGGGATGTTGCTGTTAGTATTGTGACCCATATCTACACGAAATATCACGACCAAATTCTTCCGTTTGTGCCATTTTACACAGCAAATCTCACCAAAATCCATGAAGTTTTTCAAAGTATATTCTTTCTGCTTGACAAATTCATATAGCAATGATATCTTTTATACAAAAGAGATTGACAAGGTATATCTGCAAAGAGCAGCTTGCAATTCCTGTCCTCTCCCTGTAACATCAAAACTATGCCGCAGCTGGAGCATTGTGCGCTCCTACGGAATAGCGCTTCATGCAAACCGATTCGTATTTTTATTATACAGCGTACAAGGCTGCCAATGCCCAATTTACGCAGTTCTGGGAAATGAAGATGTATGCCCGCGGACAATTCAGCCGTTCGCGGGCTTTTTCTATCCTATCCGGCAGCACAAAACAGAGAAAAACGATTTGGAAACAGTTGAAAACGTATACTGTTTCATTCGTTTGTATATTCGAAGGGGTGTTATTATGGCAAATCAAAATGTAACAACGCATACATCACGGGATTCGTGGAAATCCAAATGGGGGTTTGTCCTTGCTTGTATCGGCTCCGCCGTTGGCATGGGCAATATTTGGTTATTTCCCAGCCGTGTTGCAAAATATGGAGGTGCATTCCTGCTCGCTTACTTTATTTTCGATATCCTGATTGGATTTTCTGGTGTTATCGGGGAAATGAGTTTTGGGCGCGCCACACGTTCCGGTCCCGTAGGTTCCTTTGAAAAGGCGTGTGCACCTCGCGGCAAAAGCAGCTTGGGCATGAAAATCGGACTCTTACCTATGGCTGGCGCACTGGCGCTTGCGATTGGATACTCTGTTGTCGTGAGCTGGATTTTCAAATATACCTTCGGGGCTTTGACCGGCTCTGCACTTTCCTATGGTTCTGATATTGGGGATATCGGCGGCTATGCCTCTGCATTCGAAAGCACTGCAACAACATTCGGAAACAATGGCTGGCTGATTTTGGGACTGGTCGTCACCTTTATCATTATGATCTTGGGTGTTGCAGGCGGAATTGAAAAAGCAAATAAAATCATGATCCCGCTGTTCTTTCTTATGTTCATCGGTCTCGCCTTCTATGTTGGATTTCAGCCCAATTCCGCCAATGGCTATAAATGGATGTTCACCATCGACCCAGAAATCCTCAAAAATCCAATGATGTGGGTCTACGCTCTGGGACAGTCTTTCTTTTCCCTTTCGCTCGCTGGTAATGGTACCATTATTTACGGCTCCTATCTGCCAGATGATGAAGATATTGTCAGCTCTGCATGGCAGGTTGCGCTGTTTGACACCATCGCCGCAATGCTTGCAGCGCTCATTATCGTGCCTGCAATGGCAGCCGCCGGTACGACACAATTTGATGGCGGGCCCGGTTTGATGTTCATTTATCTGCCTAATCTCTTTGCAGCGATGCCCGGGGGACGCATTGTTATGATCGTATTCTTTATCGCTGTACTATTTGCAGGGCTTACCTCTCTGATCAATCTGTTTGAAGCTCCCATCGCAACGCTGCAAGATCACCTGCACTTCAGCCGAACCAAAGCGGTTATCAGTATTGCGGTCATTGGTGCAGTATCCGCGCTGTGTATTCAGGGCATCGTCTCACAATGGATGGACTTTGTATCCATTTATATCTGCCCGCTCGGTGCTGGTCTTGCCGGCATTATGTTTGCTTGGGTTTGGGGCAAGAAAGCCGTAGAGGACGCAGTATCTTTAGGTCGTTCTCACCGCATTGGCGCATGGTATTATCCACTCTATAAATACGGCTTCTGTATCTTGACACTCGCCGTATTTATCCTCGGAATTGTCTGCGGCGGAATTGGCTGATATATTTACCGACAGTCACATTGCTGCTTTGTGCCCGCTAGAACTCCATAAAAAGATTAAGTATCCTACATGAAGAATGCCCGAAACCGTACATACATGAGCCGGTTTCGGGCATTTTTACGCTTCTGGATTCTTTTTATCTCTATTCATTCGGTGCCCAATCTGCCGCATACTGTGCATCAAGCCTTTGCAGGGTCTCTGGTGATAAGGAACGCTCTGCAAATGGATACAGCGCATGATTCTCCTTATCAATATGTGAACGAATCAAATGGACATATCCCATCGCCTGTGTCAAGATATCCAGCTTGTTTTCAGGCGTACACGTATTTGCATAGTTCTCTACGGCACGCTCCAGCTGCATGACATACAGCCTTCCCATATTATGCTCTACCAGCATACCATTTTTTACAGAAGGTACTGCCACCTCTCCGAGCTCGTCCAGCATCGCCTGAAACAGCAGAACTTCCTCTTTTTTATGATGACGCGCATCTGCATAAGAGCGGATAAATGCAATATCTGCTCGAAATGCGTGTACATCAAATTCATTTTCCTCCATGAGCGCAATACATCTGCGCTCTAAATGCTCACAAAACCGAGAAATTTCTTCATGCTCGGAAAGCAGCGCCTCTATCAACATATCTTACATTCCTCCAATAAGCAGGTCGATATCATCTTCTACCGTCCCAATGCCCGCAATTCCAAAGTTTTCCACAAGAACCTTTGCAACATTTGGAGACAGGAATGCTGGCAGGGTCGGTCCCAAATGGATATTCTTCACGCCCAAGTATAGCAGTGCAAGCAAAACAATAACCGCCTTTTGCTCATACCAAGCGATATTATAGACGATTGGCAAATCATTGATATCCTCCAGCCCAAATACCTCTTTCAGCTTGAGTGCAATGACTGCCAATGAATACGAATCGTTGCACTGCCCTGCATCTAAGACACGCGGAATCCCGTTGATCTCTCCCAAATTTAGCTTATTGTACTTATATTTTGCACAACCTGCTGTCAAAATTACGGTATCTTTTGGCAATGCCTTTGCAAAATCTGTGTAATAGTTCCGACTCTTTGCACGTCCATCGCAGCCTGCCATTACCACAAACCTGCGAATCGCACCGCTCTTGACTGCATCTATCACCTTGTCTGCCAGCACCAACACCTGATTGTGCGCAAAGCCTCCCACGATTTCACCGGTCTCCAGCTCAATTGGCGGTGCACATCGCTTTGCATGTGCAATCAGCGCTGAAAAATCCTTATATCCGTCAGCGTCTGCATCAATATGCTGACAGCCCGCAAACCCAACTGCACCTGTTGTATAAATACGCTCCCGATAACTCTCCTCCGGCGGCACCAGACAATTGGTGGTGAGCAGCACCGGTCCACGAAAAGACTGAAATTCTTCCTTCTGTTTCCACCACGCATTTCCATAATTACCCACAAAGTGCGAATACTTCTGAAATGCCGGATAATAATGTGCAGGCAGCATTTCTGAGTGGGTATACACATCTACGCCAGTTCCCTCTGTCTGCTTGAGCAGCATTTCCAAGTCGTGCAAATCATGACCAGAAATCAGGATTGCTGGATTGCTGCGCACGCCCAATTTCACCCTTGTCATCTGTGGATTTCCATAAGCGCTTGTGTTTGCCTCATCAAGTGCCGCCATGACCGATACACCATATTGACCAGTCTGCATACTCAGATCAATCAGTGCATTGATATCCAGATTGTCATCTCTTGTTTTTGCCAGCGCTTGCTGTAAAAAAGCATCTATTTCGTCATAATGCTTTCCAAAAGCATGAATATGATGATTGTATGCCGCCATTCCCTTGAGCCCATACGTAATCAGTTCACGCAGACTGCGTACATCGGCGTCCGCTGTCTCTAAAACACCAACCGCTTTTGCCTTTTCTTGCCAATTTCCGGAACCATTCCAAAAAGCAGGTGCATCTGCAAGTCCCTTTGCCAGTTCCGTTGTCTGCGCAATCGTCTGCCACACACGCTGTCTGATTCTCTCATCGTCAAAATTTGCATTGGTAATGGTAATAAATAGATTTTCTGTCACCAAAAAATTGGCATCGTCCGGAATTGACTGACCAACTGTACGCAGCTTTGTCAACACGCTGCACAACTCTCTTGTTACATACACAAGCAGATCCTGCAAATTTGCAGTCTCGGCTTTCTTTCCACATACACCTGTATGTGTACAGCCTGTGCAGCCGGCAGTCTCCTGACATTGATAGCAAAACATTTTAGAATCCATATAAAAAACTTCCTTTCTCGTGCAATCGCTATCCTGATTATACGAGAAGCTGCGCCAATACTACGTTGTAAATATAACAAAATTCAAAAATTTTCAGTCCAACACCAAAGTCGCTCCGCGATTTGAACGCGAAACGACTGTAAAATTGCAGACAGGGTATCTGTCCCGAATTTTGTAATGACAGGGCACAAATTTGGAGACAACTCAAAATCTCTGTATTCACTTATCATTTACGATTTTTTATTTTTCAACTGGCAGATCCCCTGCGTCATTGTCCCCATCGGACAGTATACACACCATGAGCGCGGCTTAAACAGGAGCATTGTTATAAGTCCCAATACCGTAGAGGTTAGCATCACACTATAAAATCCGAAGGCAAACTGTGCAACCCACGGGACTACTGACGCTGTGCTGGAGGCTGCAAATTGCCATGGCAAACGGAATGTCCAGAGTAATGTTACGACCTCGCGCAGATCGGAGACATTGGCAAATACCAAATAGGTTGTAAACAGCATATTGGCAAACATCATCATAAAAAATGTGAGAAAGGCATAGCGGAACCACTTCTGTTTCAAAAAATTCGGCACAGGCTTGTTGCGGGATAATCCAAATTTTCCGCCGAGCAGTTCGAACAGCTGCCCCCTTCCGCAATAGCGATTGCAATAGCTTTTATTACCCTTTACCAAGGCAATCCCTAGTGGCACAAAGAAACAAATCAACCCCAGCCATGCAAATAAAATATTGAAAAATCCCAAAATCAAATAAGCCGCCGACACGATCCACAAATGATCATACCATTTTTTTTGCTTTTTCATGTCTTTTCCTCCTGCATCATTGTGATTACCGTTGCCGGACAGGTTTTTGCACACAAACCACAGCCAATACAGGCATCACGGTTCACCTGTGCATGAATACCGGTTGGAATGGAAATCGCTCCGCGCGGGCATATCTTCATACAGGCTCCGCAGGATACACACAAGCTTGTGTCCACAAACGCATAACGCTTCATACTCGACACCTCTCTCTCCTTGATTTCTTCTCTAATATATCAAAAACTTTTTCCTCATTCCGTGACCGAATCACCTTGACAAAAAACTAGCCTTTATGTTTACAGGCTATAAAAAAACAGTACAGCCCTTTATAGGAGCCGTACTGTTGCTCTATCAAATTTTATCCCTCAATGAGGTCATCTAAAACATCAATATAAGGGGTTTCACAGCAAATTTCCACAGGGGCTTTCTTTGCATACACACCCACCGCCGCAGCTGATTTGGCAATCGGCTGCATCGTACCCGCACCGGCAACACAGCCGCCCGGACACGCCATGCCTTCCAGCAGATAGCCGTTATACTTCCCAGCCTTTGCCATCATCATAAGCTTCTTACATTCTGCAAGCCCTTGCGCGCTTGCAACCGGAATCTCACATTCTGGTTCCAGCTTCTTCATGCTGTTGACCACTGCCTTGGCAACACCGCCGCTGACTGCAAAATTGCGGCCATCGGTACTTGCCTCGGAAAGGATCTCCTCCGCCTCAATTTCTTCCAAGTTGATATTCTTCGCATGAAATAGACCCATCATTTCCTCAAAGGTCAAAACAAAATCTACTTCACTGCGTACCGTGCGGCGTCTTGCCTCAAGCTTCTTTGCCGCACAGGGTCCAATAAATACGACCTTTGCTTCCGGATGCTGTTTCTTAATCAAACGGGCAGTCAAAACCATCGGTGTCAGGGACATGGAAACGCAATCCTTGAGTTCTGGGAACTCCTGCTTTGCCATCATTGACCAAGCCGGACAACAAGAGGTTGCCATAAACGGGATTTTTTCCGGTACATGCTCCAAAAAGTCCATTGCTTCCTGCGTTGCACAGAGGTCTGCACCCACAGCGACCTCAACCACATCGGTAAAGCCCAACGCCTTCATTGCTGCACGCAGCTTTTCCGGTGTGACCTTGGGACCAAATTGACCGACAAACGCAGGTGCTACTGCTGCATAAACCGGTGTTCCCTGCTTCATGGACTGAATAAGCTGGAAAATCTGTGCCTTGTCTGCAATCGCACCAAACGGACAATTTACCAGACACATACCGCAGGAAACGCACTTATCATAGTCGATTTCTGCACGGCCATACGCATCAGATTTGATGGCATTGATACCACAAGCCTTTGCACAAGGACGCTCCTGCTTGATGATTGCGCTGTATGGGCAAACATCTTGACAGCGGCCGCAGCGGATACACTTTTCCTGATCGATGACCGAGCGGCCATTGATGACATGAATCGCATCTTTTGGACACACCTCTGTACATGGGTGTGCCAAACAGCCCTGACAGCCTTCTGTTACAATAATGTGCTTTTCCGGACATGCATGGCAAGCAAACTTAATAATGTTAATAAGAGGCGGTTCATAATACTGCTCACTGGTTGCGCTGTGCTCAATTCCATCTGAAATTGGTGCATCTGCGGCTGCTGTGCGCACCGGCATACCCATTGCCAAGCGCAGACGTTCACCAATGATTGCACGCTCTAAGAAAATACTCTCACGATAGGACGCACGCTCTCCCGGCAGGATCTCATAAGGCAATGCCTCCAGTCTTTTTACATAGTCTTCACCTTCATACGCCATACGTGCAATTTCAGTGTACACACGACGACGAATATCATTGATACTCGTATAAACGCCTCTCATTCAGGGGACTCCTTTCACATTCACTTTCTTTCATCATTTGTTTTTAGTATAATATGTTCTGCTCTTTTTTGCAATCCCTATCCCACATCTTGCTCATTATTTGCTGCTGATATTACTATTTTTTGTTATATTTATGTGCTTTTACATCACTTTGTATGAGTATATTTTGAATATATATACATATTTAAGCAATGTTATTCTCACCATTTCAAAAATAAACGTAAAATCTCACGCAATTCGTATCATTTCACAGTATACCATTTCTATACAGCTGGTCATACTATAAGCAAATTCCCCATTCTGTTCTGTGTTTGACAATCTCTTGTATCCATGTTAGAGTTGTCTTACGATTTCGCACATATACACATATATAAGCAAGTGCCACAAATTTACCTTGAAAGCGAGGAGATATTTCATGTCAAAATCTATTCCTGTCCGCAGCGCCTGTGATCCACAATATCAGTGGACATTGACCGATATTTTTCCCAGCGATGCAGATTGGCACAGCTGCTATGCCAAGGTCAGAGATTCTATTGATTCTTTGCGCGGTTACGACGGACATCTCTCTGACAGTGCAGACACGCTGCTGTCCTATTTAGAGCTCGGTGACCATCTGAGCCGTCAGCTTGATGCCCTTGCAAACTATGCCCAGCGCAAAAGCGATGAAGATACCCGCAATGCAGTTTATCAGGAAATGACCACACAGTTTACCAATCTGGCTGTCGCTGTCAATCAGGCAGACGCTTTTTCTACACCAGAACTTTTGGCAATTCCTGATGATGTGCTGCATGATTTTTATACCACCTGTCCAAAACTTACGCATTATCGTTTACAGCTTGACCGTATCCGCCGCCAGCGCGCGCACACACTTTCTCCCGAATGTGAAGCGCTGCTTGCCTCCGCAGGTCAGCTCAGTCAGGCTCCTGATGAAATTTTTTCTCTGCTCAATGATGCAGACATGCAGTTCCCTGACGCACTCGACCAAAGCGGGCAGCCACATGCAGTTACACATGGTACTTTCATTCCCCTTTTGCAATCGACCGACCGCATACTGCGCAAAAATGCTTTTCAATCGCTTTACCATGTATATCAGCAGTTTCGAAACACCTCCTCTGCGATTTTGAGTGCACAGATGCAGCAGCTGCAATTCTTTGCAAATGCACGCCGCTACGAATCCGCTCTGCACGCTGCGCTGAACGGCACTGAGGTCCCAGTGGAAATCTATCACAACCTCATCGCTTCTGTACGGCAAAATCTTCCAGCAATGCACCGCTATGTCAAGCTGCGCAAAAAGCTGCTCGGTGTCAACGAGCTGCATTTCTACGATCTCTATACACCAATCGTTGCCGACCAAGACGTTCAGATTGACTATGAAGCCGCCAAGCAGATGGCACGTGAAGCCCTGATGCCGCTTGGTGAGGAATATCAGCGCATGTTGGAAGAGGGCTTTCAAAACCATTGGATTGATGTCTACGAAAATCAAGGCAAGCGCTCGGGTGCATATTCTGCCGGACCGTACGATTCTCACCCCTATGTGCTGCTCAACTATACCGACACGCTGAATGACGTATTTACCCTTGTACACGAAATGGGACACGCACTGCATTCCTATCTGTCCAACAAAAATCAGAGTGTCACCTATGCAGGTTATGTTATTTTCGTTGCAGAGGTTGCATCAACCTGCAACGAATCGCTTCTCATGCAGCACCTGCTGGGGCAAACGACCGATAAGCGCCGCCGTGCATACCTTATCAACTATTTTCTGGAACAGTTCCGCGCGACACTGTATCGGCAAACGATGTTTGCAGAATTCGAGTTTTGGTGCAGTGAACAGACCCGAAAGGGGCAGCCGCTGACTGCAGAAGCACTGTCTGCCAAGTATCAGGCGCTCAACCATGACTATTATGGAGACGATATTGTGCTCGACCCAGAGGTTGCATTGGAATGGGCAAGAATCCCTCATTTCTATTACAATTTCTATGTTTATCAATATGCAACCGGTTATGCCGCTGCCATCGCACTCTCTCAGCGTATCCAAAAGGAGGGTGAACCGGCTGTACAGGATTATCTCTCCTTCCTTTCCAAGGGCTGCTCAGAAGATCCTGTTTCGCTTCTGCGCGGCGCGGGTGTGGATATGGCATCTCCTGCCCCTGTAAATGATGCCCTGAAACTGTTTGATCAGCTCGTTTCCGAGCTTGAATCCTTGCTTACAGAATCTCCATCATAAAAGACCTCTGTTTTCTTACAAGAAAACGATTCCATCAACAGGAACAAGAGCAGAACTGCTAAAAATGATACCTCCTAAATAGATAGGAAAAATCTATTTAGGAGGTATTTTTATGGTGCTATCGTGGCGTAATGGATACCTTCGCCGAAAAAGCAAGGTCTGTGTGTTCACATCGAATTTGATTTCCAATTCTCCCACCATGCGGTAAATGCCGCTGTATCATCGGTCTTGAATCCGGTCAATCCCCTTGTACAAATCTTTTTCCAGCCCTCCGGCGTGTCTCCAAGATTTGCAAACACCATCAGATTGCGTGCACGCAGCCATGCAATATCCTCGCGTTCCAAGGCGTCGATATCCAATCCAATTTCAAATAACTGCATTTGTGGAATCCGTTCTTTCCATTCAGGGGTCAGCCGCCCGATATTCGCGCCCAGTTTCACCCCTTCGGGCACACCATAGGTGTTCACATATTGCTGTATTTCTGCAATGAGCGCCGGATCACTGGCAAAAATAACACAGTCATTTCTCTTATCAAAAGCTTGCAGCAGTCTGCAAAGCTCCGGCATCATTCCCGAAGCCTTATATTCAATTTCCAGAATGATCCTGCGTGTTAAATCGTGCACCCAGTCAAACAAATCAGACAGCCGCATCAGCTTTGCCGTGCGGGTATCCGCAGCATCTCCCAGCAAATGGTTTGCATAAGAGATGTCCAAGGTCTCAAGTTCTTTCCAAACACATTGTTCAATTGGCTTGGAACACGGCATATTAGAGCCCTGACTCATACGCTCCAAAGTTGCATCGTGATGAATCACAATGACACCATCACATGTCATACGGATATCAATTTCCACGCCCTCAATTCCAGTACGATATGCGGCACGAAAAGCCTCAAGTGTGTTCTCTGGCGCAGCCTGACAAACACCGCGATGTGCCATTCTCCAAGGACCGGTGTACTGCTTTTTCATGGTGTTCTCCTTTTCTCCCGCGGTCAGAACGTACCGCACACTTTCTCTGCTTCACTATACTGCGAATACCCAGCAATGTCAACAAATTTTTTGTGACAATTTACGCACCCTATAACAATTTTAACAATTTATGGCTGCTGTTTTTTCTTCTTCATACATTTATAGCAGATTCGATACTGTGAATTGAGCGGCATTGGTGTATGACAAATTTTACAGCTACGCCCCTTTTGGGCAAGTTCGCGCAGCAGGAGCTCGTTAATTTGCAGCGCTGTATTTTCCTTTTCTGTACGCAGCCAATCCAAATCCACAGGTTGACGGAAAGTACGACAAAAAGAATAGTACAAATCAAGCAGCTGACTGTAAAGCTCCAGCCCATCTAACGAAGGCTTGGTGCGATGCGGGATCGTAATGGCCTTGTTCTCCAAGTACTGTTGGCAGTAGAGCAGGAAATAGTCCATGAGTTCCTCGTCTCGTTCATCGAAAGGAATCGTTGCTGCCCGAAGCGATTCCTCCTTGCTCAGCATCAGCGCATTTTCCTCTAATGTTTTCAGGATTAGGATATAACGGTCAATCGGCATCTTTTGATACGGCGCAATCGCCGGAATTCGGTTCCATACCTGTAACACTTCCAGCAAATCATGCTCCACGCGCAATACAAGATCGGAAAATCCCAGCATTGCCTTTTGAATAGGTTCTGTCGGAGCCTCAAACCCCTGCCATAAAATTTCACTGTCCATCAGCGCGGTGACGAATCCCTCTGCATAAACACCAAATCGCCCCGCACGTCCACCAATTTGACGAATTTCTGCCGGATATAATGGGCGATTGTGCTGTCCGTCAAATTTTCGGTCACGTGTAAAAATAATCCGGCGAATGGGCAGATTGAGTCCCATGCCAATGGCATCTGTCGCGACCAGCACTTTGCTTTCTCCGCGCAAAAATCGCTCCATCTGCATTTTTCTAGTTGCATACGGAAGGGCACCGTAAATCACCGAGGGCTGAATCCCCATTTGCCGCAGCTGCTCTGCAAGTTCCAGTACGCGCCGTTTGGAAAAGGCGATAAAGGCATCTCCCTCCTGTGCATCTGAAAGTGTCATCGGCGCGTTGACAAGGGTTAAATCTGCCATGCGTGTATGCGAGATGACCTCATAAGATTCTCCACAGCTTTCGATCAGCCGCTTTAGAATATCGACCCCTTCCGGAGCTGTACACAAATGGATTTCCTCGGCACAACAGCCCAAAACGGCACGGGTCCATGCAAATCCACGCGCATCGTCTGCAATCATCTGACATTCATCTATGACTGCCACTTCATAGTGCCGACTTAGGTCAAGCTTTTCTACGGTCGAAGAAATGTGGGTTGCCCCCAAGCGGATATCTTCCTCCTCACCCGTCAGCATGCTGCAATTGACACCGCGCTCCAACATGGATTCCTGCACCTCCAATGCCAATAGGCGCAGAGGTGCAAGATATACACCACTTTGTGCCTGTGCCAATCGGTTTAGGCTCTGGTAGGTCTTTCCCGTATTGGTACCGCCCACATGAATCACAAAACGCCGTTCCATCATACGTGCCATTGGATATTCATCTTTGGGATCGACGGTAATCAAATCTTCCAGCTGTGTCCGAATCATTATCGGGATACAATCTACCAAATAAATCTGATAGAGCGAGCTGGTCAGCAGCTTTTCAGACGGAAAATCGGGCAGCGATAAAAGCGGAAATAGATCCTTCTTTGTCTCATGCTTTGCGTAATCATAAAGCAGCACTGCCGCGGTGCGCAGAAGTGCTGCCGTATAGCGCCCTTCCATAAGAGAATATAACGCACGCTCCCGCTTGGTTTCCCCCTTTCCCAAATAGGGCGCACAGGCTACAATCTTCGTTGGATTTTTCAAAAATTTGCTATACCGACCATCGGTCATTTCCATAACCTCACGCAAACCATTTTGTGCATCTGCAATGGTATGTACAATTGGTACGCAATCCTGCATCAGTGTTTTCAGAATCCCCTCATGCAGGCGCTGTACCAAAAGTTCCGCTGTCCGATCCCCCTCTGTCATTTCCTCCAGCATCGATGTATCAAAGAGCTTAGACAGCGTATCGCAGGCATCTAGTGCTCTCTGATGCCGTGCCTCCTGCTTGGCAGAGCGGCGCTCTATCCGTTTGGCATGTCTCGCAGCGGTACGCTCCAGCATCGCACGAATTTTGGGCTGCTCTGCCAGATACATCACGTCCTCCCTATGCCATAGCGGAACTTTTTTCATACGGTTGGGATGGTGTGGATTGACGCCCCACGTTGGTGCCGGCAGCTTAGCAATAATTGCATCTGTCCATCCCAGTGCATATAAATCCCCCACTGTCAGCAGATTTGATTCGGACATCGCAAAAAACCTCCAAACTAAATTGATTTTCTTACCTAAACAATAAAATAATGCTAATAAAAATGAAAAAAGCGCCCGCAAACTACGCGAGCGCTTTTGGCAATCAACAATTAGATGGCACGGGTAACCTTGCCGGAGCGGAGGCACCGAGTACATACGTTGATATGGCGGGGAGTACCGTCGACGAGAGCCTTGACACGACGAACGTTAGGCTTCCAAGTTCTGTTCGAACGTCTGTGGGAGTGGGAAACCTTAATACCAAAGGTTACGCCCTTTCCGCAAATATCGCACTTTGCCATTTTTCCTGCACCTCCTTATCTAAAAGGCATTGAGTAACGCATATTATATTAACACAACTTTTCAGAGATTGCAAGTATTTCTGACGATTTATTTGAAAAAAATAAATTTCTTTGCTGCGTTTTCTCAGAGCCATTGAAAAGGTACGCATGCTTCGGTATAATAATGTTATCTTACTTGCGTACGGTAGGAGGTTTAGAAAAAAGATATGCAATTAAAAGAATTTGGCGTTTGCCTTGGCGATCTCATTCAAGAATTCAACTTCGAGGTCGTCCACGGTCCAGAAAACTTTGAACACATTGAAATTACAAAAACCGATGTCAACCGCCCCGCACTTCAGCTGGCTGGATTTTTCGACTACTTCGACCCCAATCGTATCCAGATCATGGGAAAGGTCGAAACGACCTTTGTGGAACAGATGACCCACGAAGAACGTGCTCAGTGCTTTGAAAAACTGTTTGCTTCGGGAATTCCAGTCATGATCGTTTCACGTAATATCGACATCTTCCCAGAATGTATGGCTGCTGCACAGAAACACAATGTGCCGCTTCTGCGTTCCAATGAGTTTACCTCAACGATCATCAACTCTCTGGTTGCATCTCTCAAGGTATCTCTCGCACCGCGTATCACGCTGCATGGCGTACTGGTTGAAATTTATGGTCAGGGCGTTTTGCTGCTTGGCGATTCCGGTGTTGGTAAATCCGAAACTGCAATCGAGCTTGTCAAGCGTGGTCATCGCCTCATCGCAGACGATGCTGTGGAAATCAAGCGCGTTTCCGACCGCACGCTCGTCGGTTCGGCCCCCGATGTCATTCGGTATTTTATCGAACTGCGCGGCATCGGCATTGTAGATGTGCGCCGCATCTTCGGTGTCGGCTCTGTTAAGCTGACAGAAAAGGTAGAGCTTGTCATCAATCTGGAGCCTTGGGAGGAGGGCAAGCAGTATGACCGCTTAGGACTGGAGGGACAAACGACCAATATTCTAGATATCACAGTCCCTTCCCTGACCATTCCCGTGCGTCCCGGGCGTAACCTCGCGGTGATCATTGAGGTCGCTGCAATGAATGACCGTTATAAAAAAATGGGCTTCAATGCCGCCAAGGATTTACAGGATCGCATGCTCAAATCTTTTGGCAATAACTAAACCCCCAAAAGGCAGGGAATTTCCTGCCTTTTTCTCCGTCCGCTCTGTCGGGCAATCATCTGGAAGGAGACTTTCCCGTGCAAATCATTGCAGACCTTCACACGCATACCTGTGTATCTGACCATGCTTTTTCCACTCTGCGCGAAATGGCAGAGGGCGCAAAACATGCAGGTCTTTCTGCCATCGCCATCACAGATCATGGTCCTATGATGGAGGACGGTGCACATTCATGGCATTTTTCTAACCTATCCATTGTTCCCCGCTCGATTGACGGCGTTGCCATCATTCGCGGGGCAGAACTTAATATCATGCCGCCGCTGGGCAGCATTGATCCCCTTCCGCTTCCTATCTTAAAATCTCTTGACTGGGTCATCGCATCTTTTCATGAGCCTGTATTTCGTCCCTCCACGCGCGAAATCCACACAAAAGCGCTCGAAAATATTTTGAAAAATCCACATGTCCACTGTCTGGGACATTTGGGCGATCCCCGCTTCGACTTTGACCATGAAGCCATCATCTCCCAGTGCAATGCCTATGGAAAAATTGTAGAAATCAACAACAACTCGGTGGTGGTACGTCGGGGCAGCGCAGAAAATTGTGCAGATATTTTGCGGCTGTGCAAACAGTATGCCGTACCGATTGTGATTGACAGTGATTCTCACATTCAATATACCGTTGGTGATTGCAGCCGTGCACTCCCTCTGTTGGAACAGCTGGATTTTCCAGAGCATCTGGTTCTCAACGCAAACCGCGAACGGCTGGCAGACTGGTTCCGCAAGCACCGCGGTCTTACGCTTTTTCCGGAAACAGAAACCCTATAATTCAAGGAGGAATTCCCTTATGATGAGACTTGGTATCGACCTTGGCGGCACCAATACAGTTGTCGGTCTGTGCACCACAGATGGAAAGCTGATTGACAAGCTGTCTGCCCCAACCCCTACGGGCGATTCGGCTGCGCTGTGCAGCACCATGCGCGACCTGTGTCGTACATTATGTGAAAAACATGGGCTTTCCACGGACGAAATCGAGCGTATTGGTATCGGCTTGCCTGGCGCAATCGTAAAATCTACCTGTACACTCAAGTTCGGTACAAACCTCGGCATGTGTAACATGTGCTTTGCCCATACCTTTGAGCCTGATTTCTCCTGTACAGTTGCAATCGACAACGATGCCAACTGTGCCGCGCTGGGTGAGTTTGTCGGCGGTGCTGGAAAAGGTACCCAAAATATGCTGATGGTGACACTCGGAACCGGTGTAGGCGGCGGCATCGTACTCAACGGCAAGCTATATACAGGGCGCGAAGATTTGGCTGGTGAAATCGGACATATGGTGCTGGTTCCCAACGGCGCTCCCTGCAACTGTGGCAGAAATGGCTGCTTTGAGACCTATACCTCTGCAACCGGACTGATTCGATTGGCGCGGGAAGCAATGGAGCAAGACCAAACCTCCGTTCTGCATGATTGGACACGCGAAACAAAGCTCAATGCAAAAATGGTCTGCGATGCCTGTGATGCCGGCGACGCACTGGCACAGCGCGTTTTCTCCGAATACTGTGATTATCTTGCCTGTGGTCTGACAAATCTTGTCAATGTATTCCAGCCAGATTCAATCGTCATCGGCGGTGGCGTGGCTGGCTATGGCGAGAAGCTGTTTGCTCCCCTGCGTGAGCGCGTTCATGCCGAGCAATTCCATGTGGCATCGGAGGGAACCCCCATTGTCGGCGCAATGCTCGGCAATGATGCCGGCATCATCGGCGCTGCACTTTTGTAAATTTCATTTGTCATTTATCACCAATTTTTATGAAATGATGCCTTTTTCTTGATTTTCCCATGCTTTTTTGTTATAATATAAAACACATTATTTTGTACACACCCTCGGACAATAAAGGAAGACGCATCTATGAAACGATTGGCTGCAGGCATTTTAGCGGTCTTTCTGCTGTCTTCGGCAGCAGGAGCCGCCTCTTATGACCCTGAATACATGGAGATTTCCGGCAACACCGAGCAAAATCAAAGTGCAGTTCTTGCCGCTTCTTCAAATACCGCATACCCTGCGACAATGACCGTGATGCTGAACGGTACACAGGTCAAACCCGTTGGCTACAACATTCAAGGCAACAACTACTATAAACTGCGCGATGTGGCTCAAATCTTGACCGACACCACGGCACAGTTCAACGTATCATGGGACAAGCACTCCCGTACCATGAATCTCTTGACCGGCTCTGCTTATGAGCCTGTCGGCGGCGAGCTGGGTGCCATTCCCACCGAGAATGCAACCGCAACGCTGTCCGCTGAAAAAATCAACGTCAATGATTCTCCCGCTTCGCTGACGGCATATAACGTGGCGGGCTATAACTATTTTAAGCTGGTCGATCTTGGAAACGCATTGCACTTTTCTGTAAATTATGAGGCTGCAACGCGCACTGTCCTGATTACCACCCCACAAGCCGAAGAACCGTCAAAACCCGATTCTACTGATTCGGTAACACCTCCCGAAAATGATCCCCCCGAAAATACAGAACAGCAGGAAAATCCACCTACTGTCCCTGAGCCGCTTCCAAATGAAGCAATCGATGGGAAACTCAAAATCTGGATTGATCCCGGGCATGGCGGCAGTGACAGCGGCAACACAGCGACCTCAAATATCCCCTTTGATGACTATTGGGGCGTACATCACGATGGCAACACCAAAATCTATGAAAAAGATTTCAACCTTGCAGTTTCTCTGATCCTTCAGGAAAAACTGGAAAAAGCCGGTGTAGAAGTGCGCATGACACGTACAGACGATACAACTGTAACACCAAACGAACGTCAGCAGCTGTTCTCCACAGAAGGACGCGGCTATGATATGATTTTCAGTGTACATCACAATGGATATAGCACGCCCACTCCGCAAGGCGCAGAAATCCTTATCCAGATTGCCTATGAAAATGGTGGTGCCGGCATGGAGTTCGGCGAATTGCTCAAGCAGGAATATGATGCACTCGGAAAAAGCTGGCGCAGATTTGTATTTGCACACAGCAATAGCGATCCCTCTAAGGACTACTATTTCGTCCTTCGTTCTGCACAGCAAGGCAATACCCTCGCCTTTATCAGTGAATTTTGCTTTATGAGCAATGCAGAAGATCAACAATGGATTTTATCAAATGATCGTTTGCAGGCGCAAGCACAGGCACAATATAATGCTATCATGAAATTTTTTGAAACACATGCATATTAAATAAAAGGAGTTTCTTTACATGTCACAATCCAGAGTTGAACGCGCACTTGCATTACATCAAAAAGGCTATAACTGTGCACAGGCAGTAATCTGCGCTTATGCTGATTTATTTGACATTGACGAACAAACTGCTTATAAAATGAGTGAAGGCTTTGGCCTTGGTATGGGTATGATGGAAGTCTGCGGTGCACTTACCGGCGGACTCATGCTCGCGGGGCTCAAAAACAGTGCTGGTATAGATGCCCCCGGAGCAACAAAAGGATCGACTTACAAGCTAAATCGTACCTTGGGACAAGCATTTCAGCAATCCACTGGTTCCGTTCTATGCCATGAACTGAAGGGACGGGATACTGGAACACCGCTCTGTCCCTGTGATGTCTGTATTCAGCACGGTGCCCAACTTGTAGAAGAATATCTACTGTCTCAAAAGTAAGAAAAGCTCTCAGGTATTTCGACACGATACAATACCTGAGAGTTTTTTCTCTTGATGCAGCAATGGTATGCTTTTCTACCCCTTGTATCCAACACGCTCTGTTATCTACAAAAAGAGACGAACTGCAAAGCAGTTCGTCTCTTTTGATTCTCACTCTTTTTCAAACACACAGACAACCATCTTCACAAAACACTCCTTGAGAAGCGGGAGCTTTGCAAAGGGCGCTAAGAAACCTCTCAGCGGCACTTCACGGTAATACGCCTGCTTGAGACCGGCTTGTGCGCGTAGTCCATCAAAGCGTTTCACCGTCATATGGTTGATATAGGAAAAATACTCTTTTCCCTGCGCGTTCTTGGAGATACGGAATGATATGCGATCGTCCCCATCAGGAACTGTTTTACATAGTTCCTTATAGGCTGCAACCAGCGTATCCTCAGAAAAGAACATATGCACCCACGGGATTGCAATGAGGTCAGATAGATGGGCTCCAAAAGGGTGATAGTATGGCGGAAAGTTGACATACAGCCTGCCTCCCGACTTTAGGATACGGCGCACCTCCGCCAAAACAAGATCCGGTCTGTCCACATGCTCCATTGCATCATTCATAATGATGGTATCGAAACTGTTTGCCTCAAAACCGGTCTGCGCGGCATCTCCCACAACAAAAGTAAAGCGGTCTGCATAGCCAAGCTGTTTTGCCAGCGCTTCTGCTTCCTCTTTATAATGCGGAACGATATCCATGCCAACGATTTTTGCGACTCCCTGCGAAGCATAATACATGGTCTTTCCACCTGCACCGCACCCAACATCAAGAACGACCTTATCCTGAAACATTTCTTCTGGGGTATACCGTTCTGTATAAAATGCAATCGTGTTTGCGCCGCGCTCATACTGCCACATTGCATAGCTTTCTTTTCCCTCATTCTGCAAATTAAAGGGGTGTACGGGTAAAGGGAATAACCGATTGAGTGCCAAAAGAAATTTCGTCATCATTGCTTTTTCAACTCCTGTATCATATCCTGTCAATCACGCTTTATTATAAAGCAAAATACAAAAAAATGCAATAAAAAAGCAATGTTTCCCTTTATTCTCTCAGCATATCTTAAATTTCATACCAGAGAATCTCGTTTGCCTCCATGTGCAGTGCAAAGCTGCTTCCGTCTCCACGATATACCACGGTATCCTGCGGCACATAGGTGTTATTTACCACGCAATATTTCCCGTTTTCGACATATGCATGTACTTCTACATTAAAGTTTGTACTAAACCAGTGCTTTAGTTCCTCCTCACTGTGTGTACTCCACAGAATACTGCGGTATAAAATACGGCTGTTTTCAAAGCTGTATGGCAGTCCGCTGATATAAACTGATCGTCCCTTGCCAAAATCCTTGACCGCCATCTGGACTTCTTTTTCCCGCTGTACAAGGATCTCTGTTCCCTCATAGGCATATATGCTTTTTTTGCCCTCACCAAAATCCACAGGCTTTGTGGTGTCCTGCAAAATGAAATGTCCTGTATGCTCCTCCCAATTATATTTATCATAATTGAGTGTAAATCCAGTCTCTTTCTCTACGCCCATCATACTGGCAAGCTGCAAATAATGTCCCTGATACTGATGACCAGACGGCTCGCCGACCCCAATAAAACCGCCGCCATTGTATACAAATTCACGAATCTTTGAGACAATCTGTGCGTCCTCCCAAATCGCACCGCCGGTATGTGCAGTATCTCCGTCGCCCACATTGATAAGCACATCTACATGATTCAAAATCTGTGCATCTTCCTTCAAATCTGCGAAGGAAATAAACTTCACATCAAACGGTGCACCAGAAAGTGCTTCTATAATGCCTGCATAGCTGTAATTCTGTTTTTGATACAGTGCATGGTGTACCATATGGCAGCCCCAGCTTCGAATCTTGCCCCAGCTATTCAGGACTGCAACGGTTTTAATGCAATATGGTGTGGTATTTCGTGCATTTTCATACAGCTCTCGAAATTCATTGCACACGTTCTCTACATAATCAATAAACTCCGGAAAATCCAATGCAAGCTTTAAGTATCCGCCATATCCAATGCGGTCAATGGGCTTACGCAGGATTGCACGTCTTGCAGTCACCCAGTTTTCCTTTGCTTCTTTGACCGGATCTCCACCTTCGTGAAAGGTATCTGGGAAAAAATAGGGCAAGAAGCGTCCCTCTGTATATTTAACTCCTGAAATATCAGAAATAAGACGCAGGGTGCTGCCATTTCCCACACTGCCAACCACAGCATCAAGTCCAATCGTGGAAAACTCTGGCATAAACGGCTCGGTTCCAATCCAGTGGTCTCCTAAAAACATCATGGCTTCCTTACCGCACGCATGTGTGATATCCACCATCTCTTTGGCAAGCTTTGCAACCTCCCGACGTTGGAATGCCTGAAAATCAAGAAATTCCTTGCTTGGCACGCGATACTGATTGTTATAATATCCTTGGTCAATGATATATTCCGGACGGAATGTATAACCAACCTCCTGCTCGAACTGCTCCAAAATATAGGGACTGACCGATGCCGAATATCCATACCAGTCTACATACTTTTCGCGCTTAAGCTTATCAAACATCAGAGTAAACTGATGGAAGAAGGTTGTATAGCGAATGACATTGACATAGGGGTGCTCCTCACAGAACTTACGCAAACGCTCCATTGCATATTTATGGGTTTTCGGCTGGCGCACATCAAAGGTAATCTGATGCTCAAAATCCTTCCAGTCATTGGTTACGGCATTATACATATGCACCGGATCCCAAATGATATAGGCAAGGAAGCTCACCGTATATTCATGAAACGTCTGTGGCTCAGCAATCTCGACGCAGCCCGTTTCTTCACAATACCGCCATAAGTCAGGTGCCAGCACTTCTCCCGTCGTGCGGTCAATGACCTCCCACCATCGTGTGATATCATCTCTTGTATTGACCTGCATCAGCTCGTCAGAAATTCCCTGCATCAGCGGGATTTCCAGCATACCACCAGTTGCAGTATGGAAAGCAGTCATAATGTAGCACTGTTGTATCTCATCTGGATTCGCCTTTGCCCAAGCATTATCCTTGCGCGTTGTGTAATAGGTGGCATAGATTTTTGCGCCCGTTTTTGTCAGTTCCTCCGGAAACTCTGTTCCATCACAATCGCGTATGGCATCTGCACCCCAGCGCTTCAGTATCTCTATCGTTTCTGGTACAATATCCAGATTGGTGGGAATGGTTACCCGTCCATGCTTCAAATCTTGCTTTTGTTCTGTCATTGTGAACCCTCACTTTTTCCCACGTGGTGTTTGATACGGTTTGTTATAAAGAAATAATGCAGTCAGCAGGAAGATGACTCCTACTATCATAATGCCCAGTCCAGCAAGCTGTCCTGTCATTTTCCACCCAACGATGACAAGGGCAAGCCCCAGCACAAAGAAAGCTGCAATCAGCACTGCGCGCAGCGTCATATGCTCTTTCCAAAATTCCATACGATCACCTCTTTATCCCTTGAGTCCGCCAGCAGTCATACCTTCCGTCAGCTGCTTTTGTACACACATATACAAAATCAGGGTAGGCAGCATTACAAGTACAAGGCCTGCATACATAATGCCATATTGTGCCGCAGACTGCTGTGCCTGCATCAGATTGAGCAGTCCTACCGGCAACGTCTTTGGCGCCGTGACTGAGCTCATCAATGTCATCGAAATGATATACTCATTCCAGAACGACAGGAAGTTAAATAAAATAACTGTAATAATTGACGGTTTTGCCATTGGGAAAATAATCCGCCACATTGCCATACCATATCCCGCACCATCAATGTAAGCAGCCTCCTCATACTCGTGAGACAAGGTTGAAAAATAGCTGGAAAGCAAATAGATGGTAAATGGCAATGCAGTTGCTGCATAGATCACCGCAAGCACAAACAAATTATTGAGCAAAAATCCGCTTCCCAACATTTTTTTGAGCCAAATATCCCCGTCACGCAGCATAAGAAAAATCGGCACAACGATATAGTTTACATTGATAAATAATCCTGCCATGAATGCCGTATTTAGGAATTTTCGTCCCTTGAAATGGAAACGAGACAGGCAGTAAGAGGCAGGCAATGCTACAACAAGCAGGATTCCGAGAGACAATGCTGTAACAATTACAGAGTTGAGCATATATTCCCCCATCTTTGCTGTATTCCACGCATCTACAAAGTTTTGCCAGTAAAAGCCCGCTGGCAGCGTCCATGGATTTCCATAAAATTCGCTGTTCTGCTTGAGTGACGCCATGAATACCCAAGCAACCGGAACCAAAATGACGATGGCAAGTGCTGCCAATACCACATAAATAAAAGCTTTGTATAACCCTTCTCCTGTATTCTTTTTGCTGTTCATATTCTATATCCTCCTCAGAATTCCAACGGCTCACGCTCGGTAACCTTATTTACAAGCGCAGACAAGGCAAACGAGAACAGGAAAATTACAACGCCAATCGCCATACTGTATCCAAAGAGTCCAGCATCTTTCTGACTGTACATGTAGTTGAGTGCTACATCAGAAGCACCATTTGGTCCGCCAGAAGTCATTGCCTTTACGAACAGGAATGCCATATTGATGGTGGAAATAATAAAGAAAGTCAATGTAGTTCGAATATTTGTCCAAATCAACGGAATGGTGATTTGAAAAAACTGTGTGATACGGCTTGCACCATCAAGTCCTGCACTCTCATACAGACTTTCCGGTACGCTCGCCATAGATGCCATATACATGACCATATAATATCCAATTGCCTGCCAGACCATCGCAATGATGATACTGACCATAACAAGTGATTCTCCCTTCCAGAGAATGGGATCCGACATATCATGGAATAATCCAATGATACTGTTGAGCATGCCATTTTCCGGCTTATAAATGGCAGAAAAGATACCCGAAATTACAACAACCGACAAAATATTGGGAATATAAAATACGATGCGGAAGAAATTCTGCCCTTTGAGTTTTTCGCGGCTTAAAATCCCTGCAAAAACGAGTGCAATGGCAAATGTGATGACCGTTACCATAACAACCAGTAAAATCATGTTCTGCATGGAGCGTATAAAATTTTCATCTGCCAACAGTGTCCCAAAATTCTTGAATCCTACAAATGTCTCTTTTGGAGAATATGCCCCTTTTTCATACAGCGAAATTCGAAATACGTTAAAGGTTGGCAAAATCATAAAGACAAAGAATAGGATCGTTGCTGGTGCAATGCACACAAACCGGAACCATTTTAACCCTTTATTCTCTTTCATAGTGACTGATTCCTTTCCCTTGCAGGATTCATGAAGTACGGCGGGCAGTCTAACCTGCCCGCCGCCACAAAACCTAAGTTACTTTTTCAGATTTGCACGCATTTGATCACTTGCCTTGATAATGCCGTCTACCCATTCTTCCTTGGTCATGTCGCCAGATACCAGAGAATTCACCGGATCAAAGAATACTGTACGTACTTCTACGCCCGGAATTGCTTCAAATGCAGCGAAATTGCCCATCGCAGCCTTTGCACCATTGTCATAAATCGAATAGAACATGACATTGTCGCCCTGCAATTTGTCCGCAATGTTGAGAACCGGCTGAATTGCATTGGACTTTGCAAAAATCTCACATGCCTTATCGCTGTACAGGAATGCTAAGAACTGCTTTGCAGCATCTACATTTTCTGCGCCGGACGGAATCCATGCCTGCTCAAACCATGTATAGCTATAACTGTCTCCACCCTTTTCTACTGCGGGCAGTGCAGTCATACCCCACTTAAATCCTTCTGCGCGCGGTGCTGCTGCCATTTCGCCTACAATCCATGTGCCGTTTGGCATAAAGATTGCCTTGTTATCCAAAACAAGCTGCTGATTCTGGGTAAAGTCCTGATCGTTTGCCTGCGCCGGTGTAATCGGGTTGGTATAGCTTGCCAGCTTTGCAATGATATCAAAGCACTTCTGTGCTTCCGCAGTCTCCCATATACCTTCTTCGTAATGCGTCGCCTTATCAAAGAATTCCGGACCGCCTACGGAATACATCAGTGCATAGAAGAATGTATCAAAGTAACCGGTTGTCGGGTAGGTAAACAGATAGATCCCTTCTGCCTTTGCCTTTTCGCCCAACTCCCACATTTCGTCCCAAGTGCTCGGAACAGACCAGCCTTTTTCTTCCAAAAGACCTGCATTGTAAAACAGCCCGCACGGGGAATAGAACATTGGCATGAGATAGGTCTTTCCATCGCCGTAGGGATTGGTCAGAGAGGTATCTGTAAAACCACCCGCAATTTTATCAGAAACCTTGACATCTTCGCCCGGGACCTGCATAGACAGGACATCGGTAACATCTTCAATAAGATTGCCCTTGATGAACTGTTCGGTCAGAGCAGCCTCACGACCGGTTGCCAGATGAACAACGTCTGGATAATCACCGCCCTGCATGGAAGGTCCAATCACGTCTTCCAGCTTCTTATCGGTGGTCAACTCTACCTTGATTCCCGTTTCTGCTGTAAATGCCTCACAAACCTCGCTCCACATAGCGGCGCCATAGCCAGTTTCCAGCGCTGCAACCTTAATGGTTCCCTGCGCGGCAGAGCCTCCATTCTCCGTATTGTCCGGCTGCTGACTGCCGCCGCAGCCTGCAACCAAAGAGGCAACCATTGATGTGCACAGAAAAACGCTTAAAAGCTTCTTCTTCATTTTGTTTTCCTCCCTTTTCTCATTACAGCACGTATCCACATGCTATCCTTGTGTTTTCAGTATAGCCTTCTCAAGAATCTTATCAAGCTGTTTCTTGCGATATTTTTTATATATCTTGTTATTTTTTAAGTTTTCATCTATTATATCTAAATTCTTGCAGCTCTATTTGTATAATTTGCCATGCTGTTTTTACGCCTAACAAAAACAAAATGATGCAGACAATGCACCCAGATTTTGTCCGCATATACTTGTTTTTTATCGGTTATTGTTATATAATCATCTTGCTTTCGAGGAAAAATTTTGTGATTGACTTTAGAGGATCGTCTATGAGTACCAACCGATACGAACTTGCCTCGCAGGAAAACGATGGTATCCGCAATGCTGCAAGATTGCTCTATATTTCTTCTGCCAAATATGGCGGTGACTGGCACAGCACCCTGCACACCCATACCTGCTCAGAACTTTTTTATGTCACACACGGCGTTGGACAGTTCCGCATTGCAGATCAAATCTATCCCGTTTCCGCCAATGATCTCGTAATCATCAATGCCAATGTCCCACATACGGAAATCAGTCTGGGCGACCACCCACTTGCATATATTGCGCTGGGTGTCGAAGGGCTGGAACTTTCTGTCAGCGAGGAGGAGGACGGACGTTACTGTATTGTCAATTTTGAAAATATACGTGACGATATTCTATTTTATTTGAAAAATATGCTCAAGGAAATCGAAAATAAGTCTGCGGGATATGAGCTTATCTGTCAAGACCTGATGGACGTCTTGGTAATCCTGTTAAAACGACAAACCAACTTTTCTGCAACCCTCGCACCGATTCGTAAAAAGTCCACCCAGCTTTGTGCAACCGTGCGCCGCTATATTGATGGACATTTTTCAGAAAATCTGTCTCTGGATTCTCTCGCGCAGCTTGTGCACGTCAGCAAATATCATATGGCACACGCCTTTACGCAGGAATATGGAATTTCCCCAATCAACTATATGCTGGCCTGCCGAATCGACGAAGGCAAAAAGCTGCTTAAAAATGATGACTTTTCGCTCTCTCTTATCAGTCAGATGTTGGGGTTTTCTTCTCCCAGCTATTTTTCACAGAGTTTCAAAAAATTAACGGGCATCAGCCCAAATGCATACAGAAAACAAAGCAGGCTGTCTTAACAGCCTGCTTTTTCATATTTTATTGCATGATTGCGCCCTGATCGGCAGAGGAAACAAGACGTGCATAGCGTCCCAGCCAGCCGGTCTTGATTTTTGGCTCTGGCAGCACAAATGCTGCGCGGCGTGATGCCAGTTCTTCGTCAGAGATTGCCAAATGTACACGGCTATTCGGTATATCAATTTCAATCCGATCGCCTTCCTGTACCAATGCAATATTGCCTCCCGCAGCTGCTTCAGGCGATACATGCCCAATGGAAGCACCACGAGATGCACCCGAAAAACGTCCATCAGTTATCAGCGCAACGTCCTTATCCAGCTTCATACCAGCAAGCGCCGAAGTCGGGTTCAGCATTTCACGCATGCCGGGACCGCCCTTTGGTCCTTCATAGCGAATAATGACCACATCACCCTTGTGAATCTCACCAGCATAAATTGCCGCAATCGCAGTATCCTCCGAATCAAATACACGTGCCGGACCAGAATGTACCATCATCTCGGGTGCCACTGCCGACCGCTTTACAACACAGCCATTTTCCGCCAGATTGCCCCACAGCACGGCAATCCCACCCGTTTCCGAATACGGGTGGTCGATTGTGCGCACGACCTCTGGATTGCGATTTATAACACCTGCAAGATTCTCTCCTACGGTTTTTCCGGTTACTGTGATGAGAGACAGATCCAACAGATTTCGTCGGGTCAGCTCGTGCATGACCGCAGGGATTCCGCCTGCGCGGTCAAGTTCCTCAATGTGGTGTGGACCTGCCGGTGCAAGATGACACAGATTTGGCACCTTTGCAGACAGTTCATTGAGTAAATGTAAATCCACCTCCACATCGGCTTCATGAGCAATTGCCAGCAAGTGCAATACGGTGTTGGTCGAGCAGCCCAGCGCCATTTCACAGGTAAGGGCATTGCGGAATGCCTTTGCCGTCAGGATATCACGCGGCTTGATGTTCTTTTCGAACAACTCCATGATTTTCATACCTGCATGCTTTGCAAGATGAATACGCGCCGCATGTACAGCCGGAATGGTACCGTTTCTCGGCAGCGCCATGCCGATTGCCTCGGACAGGCAATTCATCGAGTTTGCCGTATACATACCCGAACAGGAACCGCAGCTTGGGCAGGAACCTGTCTCACATTCCAGCAGCTGCTCCTCTGTCACAAGCCCTGCCTTATAGGCACCAACTGTCTCAAAAGTCTTAGAGAGTGAAATTTCCTCTCCATCGAAACGTCCTGCCAGCATCGGTCCGCCTGAAATCAAGATAGATGGAATATTCAATCTTGCAGCTGCCATCAGCATGCCCGGAACGATCTTATCACAATTTGGAATGAGCACCAACGCGTCCAACTGATGCGCCTGCGCCAGCGTTTCCACAGAATCTGCAATGAGTTCACGAGAGGGCAGTGAATATTTCATGCCGATATGCCCCATCGCAATACCGTCACAGACTCCAATTGCAGGCACGACCACTGGAGTGCCGCCTGCCATAGAAACACCGGCCTTCACCGCATCTGCAATTTTATCCAGATTGATATGCCCCGGGATAATCTCCGAATATGCGGAAACCACGCCAATCAGCGGACGTGACATTTCCTCCTCTGTCAATCCACATGCACGGAGCAGCGAACGGTTTGGCATACGTGCTGCACCTGCTGTGATATTATCACTTCTCTTAGCCAAAGGGATTCCCTCCATTCCAATAGAAAAACGGGACGGGCGGCACAGCCGTCCGTCCCTAACATACAAACAACTTTTACTTCTTGAGCCAGCTCATCATGCTGCGTAATTTCTTACCCGTTTCCTCCAATTCGGTCTCCGCTTCCAGCTGACGGGTTGCGAGGAACTTTGCTCTGCCGCCCGCACGGTTCTCCTGAATCCATTCAGAAGCAAAAGTACCATCTTGAATCTCACGCAGAATCTTCTTCATTTCCTTGCGTGTCTCCTCGGTGATAATGCGCTTGCCTGTGCGGTAGTCACCATACTCTGCGGTATCCGAAATGGAATAGCGCATCTTTGCAAATCCGCCCTCATTTACAAGGTCAATGATAAGCTTCATTTCATGCACACACTCAAAATATGCGTTTTCCGGTGCATAGCCAGCCTCGACCAAAGTCTCAAAGCCAGCCTTCATCAGTTCACAAACGCCGCCGCACAGAACAGCCTGCTCACCAAAGAGGTCTGTTTCGGTCTCTGTACGGAAAGTAGACTCCAGAATGCCTGCACGACCAGCGCCAATGCCAGCAGCATACGCCAGTGCAATGTCCATTGCCTTACCGGAAGCGTCCTGATGCACACAAGCCAGTGCCGGTACACCTGCACCCTCTACATAGGTACGGCGAACTGTGTGGCCCGGCCCCTTCGGTGCAATCATGATGACATCTACATCTGCTGGCGGAACAATTTGGCGGTAGTGAATATTGAAACCATGCGCAAATGCAAGCACATTGCCCGACTTCAGGTTTGGTGCTACAACGTCCTTATAGATATCTGCCTGCTTCTCATCTGGAACAAGCATCATAATGATATCGCCTTCCGCAGCAGCCTCTGCCGGTGTTTTCACAGTCAAGCCCGCAGCCTCTGCCTTCGCAATGTGATTGGAACCCGGGCGCAGACCAACGACAACCTTCACACCCGAATCGTGCAGGTTCATTGCATGTGCATGGCCCTGCGAACCGAAGCCCAAAATTGCTACGGTCTTACCATCAAGCAGCGAGAGATTGCAATCAGAATCATAATACATCTTTACCATGGTTTTTTCCTCCTAAAATGCTTATTTATGTGAATAAATGAATACCCATTATTTTACCATCGCGGTCACGCCAGAACGACACATTTCAATCATTTCAAAATTTGCAATGACATCTAAAAAGGCATCGATTCGGCTTGGCACTTCAGTCAACTCCATAATCATCGTATCTCCTCTAGACTCTACAATATTTGCCTGATACACCTCGGCAACCTCACGAATGGCATTGCGGCTCAAAGCGTCCGGCGCAGACATCTTGACAAAGACCAGCTCCTTGCAATAGCTTTCGTCCTCCCAAAGCTGTTCAACCTCAATGACCTCATACAGCTTGGAAATTTGTTTGATGACCTGCTCCAACACCTTTTCGTCCGCGGTGACAATGATGGACATGCGTGAAATTTTGGGATCTGTTGTCGCAGAAACGGTTAGGGAATCGATATTGAATGCCCGTCGTCCAAACAGACTTGCGACACGTGCCAAAACGCCTGAATGGTTTTTTACCAGAACAGAAACAATATATTTATTGTGCATGGTTTTTCCCCCTTAATCTGCAATGATATTACGGATATCCTCACCCGCAGCAATCATTGGCAGAACGCGCTCATCTCGGTCTACCACACAATCAATGATGGTCGGTCCATTGTGTACAAGTGCCTTTGCAAGAGCCTCCCGCAATTCCTTTGGTGTCGTACACCGAAATCCCCTTGCGCCAAAGGCTTCCGCAAGTTTCACATAATCGGTCTTGCGCTCCAAGGTTGTAGAGGAAAACCGATCCTCATAAAACATTCTCTGCCACTGACGCACCATACCCAGCACCTGATTGTTCATAATCACTGTGATGACTGGAATCTGATAGGTCACGGTTGTACAAAGCTCATTGAGATTCATATGGAACGAACCGTCACCCGTGATATGAATGACCGGCTGCTCCGGCTTTGCTGTCTTTGCGCCGATTGCTGCACCATAACCAAATCCCATTGTTCCCAATCCGCCAGAAGTCAGGAATTGTCTTGGGTGGCTGCGGGCACAATATTGTGCAGTCCACATTTGATGCTGACCAACATCAGTCGTGAAAATGAGATCATCTCCGCCAAGTTCGGTACAGATTTGCACAATTTGATGGGGGTGCAGACAATCCTCTGCATCTTTCGGCTTATAATCCAGTTTGACGCGCCACTCCTCAATCTGTGCACGCCAAGCATCATGTCTTGTCGGCTGAATATAGGGCAGGATACCAGACAAAAATGTCTTTGCATCAGATACCAGAAAATCGTCTGCGGGCATATTCTTGTTAATTTCTGCCGCGTCGACATCTACATGGATAATCCGTGCATCTGGTGCAAAACGATTGGTGTTCGTTGCAACACGGTCAGAAAAACGTGTACCAATAGACAAGAGCAGATCCGACCGGTCGATTGCCCAGCCAGCAGATACCTTGCCATGCATGCCGATCATGCCCAGATACAGCGGATCATCTGACGGCACGCTGCCAATTGACATAACAGTTCCGGTTGCCGGAATATCTGCTTTGTGCATAAGTGCAACCAGTTCTTCACAGGCACCTGATGCAATCATACCGCCGCCATAATAGATGACTGGACGCTTTGCCGCATTGATTTCTGCCGCGATCCGCCTGAAATCTGCATCTGAGACATCATAGGTCTCTGTAATGGGGCTTACCGGCTTTGCAGAAAATTCACACATTGCAGCAGTGACATCTTTTGGAATATCGATTAGGACAGGCCCCTGTCTGCCGCTCTGTGCAATTTGGAATGCTTCCCGCACAATATCTGCAAGCTCCTCTACGCGCCCGACAACAAAGTTATGCTTGGTAATTGGCATAGTAATGCCGGCAATATAAACCTCCTGAAAGGAATCTTTGCCAATGAGAGGGACACCCACGTTTCCGGTGATCGCCACCATAGGAATAGAATCCATATAGGCGGTTGCGATGCCCGTTACCAAATTGGTCGCCCCGGGTCCAGAGGTCGCAAGTACAACACCTGTTTTTCCGGTTGCACGAGCATATCCATCTGCTGCATGGGCGGCACCCTGTTCATGGGCTGTCAAAATATGGCGAATGCGATCTTGATATTGGTATAATGCATCATAAATATTTAGGACAGCGCCACCCGGATAACCGAAAATTGTATCAACACCCTGTTCCAACAGAGTCTCACACAAAATCTGTGCGCCATTGTATCTCATTTGCCATCTCACCTTTCTGTATCGTTATAAAAAAACAGGTCATTATCTCTTTATTAAGAGACAAAGACCTGATTGGTTCTCTGCGGTACCACTCTACTTGCCACCAGCATACAAACTGACGACCACTCTGCACGTACAGCACAAAAACTGCTATACGCTTACCTGATAACGGTGGTTTTCCGTTCTGAATTACTAAAACATTTCGTTCAGACTGCTCGCGGGTGATTTTCACACACCATTGCCCTGCCATCTTCCACCAACCGATGACTCTCTAAAAAAGCGCTGGGGCTACTATCCCGTTCCCTGCATTTGTTCAATTATGTATCAACTGTATGTTCTCATTATAAAATCCTTTTACACTTTTGTCAACGAAAATGTTTTGACATTCTGCATAACTTTCTGATATCTTGTGCATAATAAATCAGAAATTCAAACAAAGGAGACATTCCCATGTCTGTTTCTCTGGTACGTACATTGGTTCTTTATATTGCAATCATTTTCGCAATTCGGCTCATGGGCAAACGTCAAATCGGTGAACTTGAGCCATCTGACCTTGTCATTACCATTCTGTTATCTGAACTTGCTGCTGTTCCCATGCAGGATCTCGGCATACCGCTGACAGCAGGACTCGTTCCTATGGGTGTTCTGGTTTCTATTGAAATTCTGGTATCTCATCTCTGTCTCAAAAGCCGCCGTCTACGCCGTTTTATCAATGGGCAGGCAGCTATTCTCATTCGTCACGGCAAACTGGACATCAAAAAATTGCGTGAACTGCGTATCTCAACCGATGAAATCATTGAAGCCTTGCGGCAAAACAACATTCAAGCGATTTCTGATGTCAAGTATGGAATCCTAGAACCGAATGGTCGTTTATCCTATGTGCTCAAACAGCCTGTTCAGCCTGTAACTGCCGAGATGATAAACTGTACGCCGCCAGATGTTGGTGTTCCTTTTATTGTCATCACAGAGGGAACCCCTGTTATGGGAAGCCTTGCGCAATTAAATCTCACAGTGTCTGATTTGGAAAAGCGTGTCAAAAAAGCAAATATCCCTCGAATTTCCGATGTTTTTCTCATGACACTCGATGACTGCGGCAATCAATTTATTCAGAAAAAGGAGGAGCCATGAAACGCATTGTTACCGCCTGTGTTCTGCTCTTACTCATCATCTTTGGCTGTGTTATGGAATACCGCACAGTCTCGCAGACCGCAAACGCATTATCTGCCTCCGTTTCCGGACAAACAGCACCTGAGGTTCTTTCTGCAAGCTATGCAGAGTGGCAGGACAAAAAAGATTTGCTCAGTGCAGTAATCGCACACAATGAAATCGACCAAATTGAAACTTTGTATCTGCGCGCGATGCAGGCGGCTAAAAATCAAGATATCGATGAAACCCGTTTGCAGGTTGCAGAACTCACAGGTATGCTTCTTCACCTGTCTCAAATACAGTTTCCACATTTGCATAATGTATTTTGAATCCCAAATCCCTTTATCCGGCAAAAACATTAAAAGCTTTCTATCACAAAGAAGGCGGCGTGAAAAAGTTCACGCCGCCTTCTTTGAATGGTGCTCGAATATATGTCAGTAGCAAGAAGTGGGTCACAGCGGAAATATCTGCTTTTCCTATACCATACTAATTCCATATCATCAAGATTGACCCAAAGCATCGGCTCCTCATCTGGTGGTAATTTTATGGCACCATTCAAAATGACACACGCTCCATTTCTGCAACCGCTGCAAAAATGGCAGTTACAAAATTTGTAACTGCCATTTTTTAGAATATGTGTTCCAACAGAACGCCGATTCTTATTTCTGTGCGCTGCGAATTCGATTCATCGCCTTTTTGAGTTTGACCTGCGCATGTTCAAATTCCTTTTGTTCGGTCTTTGCCTGTAACTGCGCCTGTGCACGCTGCTTTGCTTGCTCTGCACGATTGAGATCGATCTCATCAGCCCATTCACAGGTATGCGCAATGATAGTTGTCTCATTGTCGCTCACCTCGATAAAGCCCTGTGCAATCGCGGCAAGTCTTGGCTTACCGTTTTGATAAATGGTAAGCCCACCAACTCCCAATGGCGCCATATACGCAATGTGATTTGGCAAAATTCCAATATCACCCGTTGCGGTTCGCACAATACAGCGATCTACATCGCCCTCAAAAAACATCTTTTCCGCAGTCAAGACACGCAAATGAAAGGTAGCCATAGCTTATGCTCCCTTCTTTGCCTTCTCCACTGCCTCCTCGATGGTGCCGACGAACAGGAACGCCGACTCGGGCAGATCATCATGCTTGCCCTCCAGAATTTCCTTAAAGCCACGTACCGTCTCCTTGACCGGAACATATTTACCAGCCATACCAGTAAACTGCTCTGCAACAGAGAACGGCTGCGACAGGAAGTTCTGAATCTTACGTGCACGAGCAACGGTCAGCTTATCTTCATCAGACAGCTCGTCCATGCCCAAAATTGCAATGATATCCTGAAGCTCCTTATAGCGCTGCAAAATCGTCTGCACTGCACGGGCAACCTCATAATGCTCCTTACCAACCATCTCCGGCGTCAAGATACGAGAGGTAGAATCCAGCGGATCGACAGCCGGATAGATACCCAGAGACGCAATCTGACGCGACAGAACGGTTTTTGCGTCCAAATGTGCAAAAGTAGTTGCCGGAGCTGGGTCTGTCAAGTCATCAGCTGGCACATAAACCGCCTGTACCGATGTGATCGACCCCTTCTTTGTGGAGGTAATACGCTCTTGAAGCGCGCCCATCTCGGTTGCCAGCGTCGGCTGATAACCGACAGCAGACGGCATACGACCGAGAAGCGCGGAAACCTCGGAACCTGCTTGGGTAAAACGGAAGATGTTATCGATAAACAACAGTACGTCCTGCCCCTCCACATCACGGAAATACTCCGCCATGGTTAAGCCGGACAGTGCAACGCGCATACGTGCTCCGGGCGGCTCATTCATCTGTCCATAGACCAGAACCGTCTTGTCGATAACACCGGACTCCTGCATTTCGTTGTAAAGGTCATTACCCTCACGGGTACGCTCTCCTACACCGGTAAAAACAGAAATACCACCATGCTGCTTTGCAATGTTGTTGATAAGCTCCATGATAATAACCGTCTTACCAACACCTGCACCGCCGAACAAACCGATCTTACCGCCCTTTGCGTAAGGTGCAATCAGGTCAACCACCTTGATTCCGGTTTCCAGAATCTCAGTCTGTGGCTGCTGATCCTCATAAGCCGGCGCTTCTCGATGGATCGGCCAGCGTTCCTTTGCGCCCGAAGCCGGCTTATTATCCACTGGCTCACCCAGCAGGTTAAAGATACGACCCAGATTTTCCCTGCCAACCGGTACAGAAATCGGCGCACCGGTATCATTTGCATCCATTCCGCGGACAAGACCGTCCGTAGACTGCATCGCAATGCAGCGAACGGTATCCTGACCAACGTGCTGCGCAACCTCAACGGTCACGGTGTGCCCATCGGGCGCGGTGATGGTGATTGCATTGAGCAGTTTTGGCAGGGCGTCTGCGGGAAATTTGATATCCAGTACCGGTCCAATAATCTGGACAACAGTACCAATATTCTGTTCACTCATTAGCAAAACTCCCTAATCTTGTAAAGTGGATTAACTGCCCACAGCGCCAGATCCTGCAACGATCTCGGTAATTTCTTGCGTAATCGCCGCCTGACGGGCACGGTTATAGGACAGATTCAGATCTTCAATCATCTCACTGGCATTATCGGAAGCGGACTCCATTGCCATGCGGCGTGCCGACTGTTCAGACGCATAGGACTCTACCACGGCGCCATAAATCATACCGCTGATATATTCGGGGATGACTGCTTGCAGCACGGTCTCCGGCGATGGATCACACTCCACTGCACCATTCTTTTTGCCCTGTACGCTCTGATCATGAGGCGCAGCAGGAAGCAGACGAACCATGCGTGGCTCCTGTGTCATCGGAGAGACGAATGCTGTATAACATAGATAAATCTCATCAATCTTACCCGCACGAAACTGTGCGAGGAGATTGGCTGTAATCGGCTGCATATCTGAAATCGTTAATGTCTCAGCAACCCCCGGATAATCTGCAAGCACTTCATAATCGCGCTTTGCAAAATATTCCTGTGCCTTTTTGCCGATTGTTACAACCGATACCTGCTTATCTTCCATTTCAGCCGCCGCAAGCTTGAGCACGCCGGCATTATAGCCACCTGCCAAGCCGCGGTCACCTGCAATGACGATAAACAGACTTTTTTTGATGGTGCGCTGCTCGGTATAAACATTGGAAAAATGATTTTCCCGCAGCACACGCGAAACCGTCTCTTGAAGCGCGTAAAAATACGGTCTTGTCTGTTCTACGCGCTCCTTTGCGCGGCGCAGCTTGCTGGACGCAACCAATTCCATCGCTTTCGTGATCTGCATGGTTGATTCAACGCTTCGAATACGCCGCTTGATATCCTTCATATTTCCGGAAGCCATTCTCAGATGCCTCCTTTAGTGCTCGCCGAGGAATCTTGCTTTGAACGCCTCGATTGCCTTCGGGAGCGTATCCTTCACATCATCAATGGACTTTGTCTCACGGATCGAATCCAGAATCTCGCCGTGCTCTGTTTCCAAATAAGCAAAGAGTTCGTTCTGGAATTCGGCAATCTGCGCAACCGGAACATCGATCAAATACTTATTGACAACAGCATAAATAATGACAACCTGCTTTTCAACCGTGATCGGGCTGTTCTGCGGCTGCTTGAGTACCTCAACGATGCGTTCACCCTGTGCCAGACGTGCCTTGGTGTCCGCGTCAAGGTCAGAGCCGAACTGTGAAAACGCCTGTAATTCACGATACTGTGAATATGCGAGCTTCAGAGTACCGGATACCTTCTTCATCGCCTTGATCTGCGCATTGCCGCCAACACGGGATACCGAAATACCCGGGTTGACCGCCGGACGGATACCCATATTGAACAGTTCGGTTTCGAGGAAGATCTGACCGTCTGTAATAGAAATAACGTTAGTCGGAATATAAGCCGAAACGTCACCGGCCTGTGTCTCGATAATCGGCAGCGCGGTCAGAGAACCGCCGTTCTGGATATTTGCTGCGCGTTCAAGCAGACGGGAATGCAGATAGAATACATCGCCCGGGTATGCCTCACGTCCGGGCGGACGATGAAGCAGCAGGGAAAGTGCACGGTAAGCAACCGCATGCTTGGATAAGTCATCATAGATCACCAAAACATCTTTGCCCTTGTGCATAAAATATTCACCAATCGAGCAGCCCGAATAGGGTGCGATATATTGCAGCGGTGCAGATTCTGACGCAGTCGCTGCAACAATGATGCTGTAATCCATAGCACCATTTGCTGCAAGAGTTTCTGCAACCTGTGCAACTGTCGATCGCTTTTGACCGATTGCAACATAAATACAGATAACACCTGTATTCTTCTGATTGATGATCGTGTCAAGACAGATGGCGGTCTTACCGGTCTGTCGGTCGCCGATGATCAGCTCACGCTGACCGCGGCCAATCGGAATCATGGAGTCAATAGCCTTGATACCTGTCTGAAGCGGCACATTAACCGGTGTTCTCTCAATAATACCCGGAGCTGGGCTTTCGATTGGACGGGTTTCACTTGTCTCAATCGGACCCTTGCCATCAATCGGCATACCCAGTGCATCTACAACGCGGCCGAGCATTGCCTCGCCAACCGGAACCTCTACGATACGTCCGGTACGCTTGACTGTGTCACCCTCGCGAATGTTCTGATCGGAGCCGAGCAGTACGGCACCAACCAGATCTTCCTCCAGATTCTGCGCCATACCGTACACACCGCCGTCAAATTCCAGCATCTCGCCGGACATACAGTCCTCCAGACCATGAATATGGCAGATACCATCACCAACGGATACAACTGTACCAACATTTTCCAGCTTGATCTGGGACTGGTAATTGGTGATCTGCTGTTTAATTATCGTGCTGATTTCATCAGGGCGTAAATCCATGAAGTCACCTTCTTTCTTACGCAATTATTTGACCCAGTGAAGCCGCAATACCGGACAGGCGCGACTTTATCGTGTCATCGATCTGCTTGTTCTCGATGCGCACAAGTACGCCGCCCAGCACGTCAGCACTGACCTCATTTTTAAGGACAATCTGCTTGCCGGTTACACTGGTCATCTTATCTTGTAGTTTTTTCATCTGTTCGTCTGTTAGTGCAACTGCTGTAATTGCAGTCACCGCGCACATACCAGCTTCCAGATAATAGAAATCCCGATACGCCACAGCCATCTCATGAATCAGTCCAATTCTGCGCTTTTCTGTTAAAAGCAGCAGAAAATTGAGCAGATAGAGATGTACCTGATTTTCAAACACCGCTCGAAGAGTTTGTCTTTTATCCTCCAGCGAAATAGATGGCGTAGTTAGGACTTTGAGGTAATCTGGGTATGCGGAAAAAATCTCCGACACTTCACCCAGTGCCTCACACATGTCAGCGGCAAGCCCCTCTGCCTTTGCCACTTCATATAAGGACAGCGCATAGCGCTCACTGACAACGGTTGCCACAGCGCTCACCCTACCTTATCAATGAAATCATCGATCAAACGCTTATGATCCTCTGGATTTACCTCACGCTCGACTACCTTCGAGGCAATCAGCATGGACAGACCCGCGATTTCATCTTTCATTTGATTCATTGCCTTCTTACGTTCCTGCTCAATGCTTTCTTCTGCACGCTGTTTTGCAGCGGCAGCCTCATGATTCGCCTGCTCGACGATATCTTCCGCGCGCTTTTCTGCGCGCTTCTGCGCATTGGATACGATTTCAGCTGCTTCCTGCTTTGCATTTGCAATCGAAGCGGTATAATCGCGCTTCATTGCCTCTGCTTCGCGGCGGTCGGTCTCTGCATGAGTATACAGTTCGCGAACCTCCTGCTCACGTGCTGCAAGCATTTTACGCAGCGGCTTGTACAGGAAGCGCTTGATGATGAGAAACGTAATCAGTGTGTTACAGATTGTAACAAACAGTGACCACAAATTGAGGTCAACAAACGCTCTTGTCAATTCTTCCACTGGTTTTCCTCCTTCCGAAATGGAAGTTTCGGTCTTTTACACACCCGTTATCAATCAAACCTTGTTGAGAAGCGGGTTTGCAAAGAGCAGAATCAGTGCAATAACCAGTGCGTAAATACCAGTAGACTCGGCCATTGCGATACCCATAATCATGGTACGGGTAACATCAGACTGTGCTTCTGGCTGACGTGCGATTGCGGAGCAGGCCTGACCTGCAACATAACCCTCACCAATACCGGGGCCAAGACCTGCGATCATTGCCATTCCGGCGCCCAGAGCGGACATACCTGCTACAAATGCTTTCGGATCCATAAACTTTATTTCCTCCTAAAGATGTTTTTCTCAGAACCATAGACAAAGATGGTCTGTTCACAAAATTTGAAGTGCGTATTTTACGCTTCCCGTGCTGAACCGACATATGCCATAGTCAGCATGCTGAAAATAAATGCCTGAATACAAGCCGAGAACAAATCGAAATACAGGGACAACACGCCCGGGATACCGATTTGCAACAGCGGGATCGGCAGATGAATGGCGCTTGACAGCGCACCAAGCGCACCAAGCAGCAAAGTCGTAATGACCATACCACCTGCAATGTTACCAAAATGACGGAAGCTCATGGAGATTGGTGTTGCAATTTCGCTCAAAATATTCAGCGGCAGCATGACCGGAATCGGCTCCAAGAAGCCCTTCAGATAACCGCCAACACCCTTGTAACGCAGATTTGTATAAACGATGAGCACAAATGTCATGAGCGCCCAACCCAATGTCGTATTGAGGTCTGCTGTGACCGAGCGCAGCCCGATCAGCGATACCAGCGTACCCAACACCGAGGACAGCATCAGCGTCATAATATAAGGAGCATATTTCTCACAGCCCTTGCCCATATTCTGCTCAATCAACCCATCAAGCATCTGAACAGCCTTTTCAATCAAGGCCTGCTTTCCTTTTGGTATCTTTTGCAGATTATGGGTAAAGAAAATGCACAAGCCCAAAATAATCAGCATCACAATCCATGCATTGACCATTGTTTCGGTAATAAAAATTTTTCCAAAAAGCGGAAGGGAAAAATCAGCTTCCCACAAAATTCGAGCACCAGTAATATTGGTGTCCATTTACAGTTCCCCTCCTTTCTTTAAGAAGTGCAAAATCATCAGAGTGATTTTGGGTGAAAAAAGCGTTAAGACAGCGGCAGGCATATTGACCCAGTCTGTTAGGATCAGTGCAATCAAAAACACAGCTGTCATGCTATATCGCACAGCATAAGAACGTGTAATGATTTTGCTTGCACGTGCGGGATCTCCCTGCCAGACTGCACGCACTGCACTTCGGCTCATCAGATAAAAGCTCCAGAGCGCAAATGCCGTGCCGGATACGATTCCGCCTGCGACCTGCATAACGGGCTGTCCCAAGAGTACGAGCACGCCAAACAGAATGAGGGCAATCGGAATCACGCCTTTGGTCAGCCGCCGCAGCTCTTCTTTTGCAATGGCATAATCAAGCATCTTTGTCCTCCTGCTCTTGTGCATCTATTTGTAAGAGACGCACAACCTTAAGAAAGGATACCGCAGAGCCGCCAAGTCCCAGAAAAATCGCGGGAATCACAACCCAGCTGCCTAACGAAAAATACTCAGAAAGCCAATATGCCACCACTGTGCACAGCACAACCGGTGTAATCATTGCAAATCCCAATTGCCCTGCTACTGCTACCCAATGCCATAGAGTACGCTTTTTTGTGGTACGCATGTATGCATTGCGCCACCTTTCTCAACCACACAGATGCCTCGATATCTCTACCGATACACCTTTCATTATTATAGCTGACTTTGACAGAAAACAAAAGCCCTTAATACAATAATTTTTGCACTTTATGCAAACACTATGATTTTTGACTAAAAATATTGACGCAATCTTGTCGATTGCGTCAATAAAGATTCCAATATTTAGTTATGCGCTGAAAACAGTTATTTTCCCTTTGTTTCGGCTATGTAAAGAGATTTCGCTAACTATTTTGTCATATTTTGAAAATCAGAGATATTTCTTCATGGTTTCGGTCGCCTGAATTTCTTCCTCGCTCAGTGCAACAACGAAATCTACGCTGTGTTTGGAAGCAAACGCATCTAAATCGAGCAGGAACTTCTCCGCCTCACTTGCATCTTTAGAGTCTACAATTTTGTAGAGTGCATCAATAAACACCTTTGAGATATCATAATTACCAGCGTGCATACCTGCAACGAAACCGAGCAGCGCCGGATAGCTGTCCACCGAATAATCGCTGACATTGATAAGGCGCGCATCATGTGCAACATCAAACTTCAGCTTATCGCCCTTTGCGATGCAGACAACACTGCCTTTTTCTTCCTGTACCGCAGCATTGACGCGGTCAATGATTTCCTTTGTCTTGCCGGTTCCGGCACCGCCCATAATGAGTTTTACCATAGTAACTTCCTCCTAGCCTAGTTCCATTCGTTCACAGAATTTTCCTGTGATCCGAACCCAATGAGGTTGTATTTATGTTACCATACTCTATACAAAAAAACAACTGTTGTCCCATGATTTTTTAGCAGATTGCAAAATTTTTCTTTATCATCGTGCGCTGCTGCTTGTTGCTGCCCTGCAAAAAGAGCCCAGAACGTCCCAAAAGCTCTGCCGTTCCACATCTACCCCTGCGCACAGTGCAATTTCACGCAGCACCTCTCCCTGTTCATCGGTTACACGTGCCGTTCCGATCTGTTCTCCCTTTGTCACGGGTGCATTGATCTGCTCTGGTCGCTCATACGACATGGTAATGCCTTCGATCCGCTCTTTTTCAATTGTGATACTGTCCGGCGCATCACAGACGACCGGCACACTCTCCTGCGTCCCCAAAACAACTGGCAAATCTGTACAGGCTGCGGATATGTCCGGCGTATAGGCTGCAAAATTTGCAAATCCATAATTGAGCAGTTGACTTGCGTCCGCCGTTCTGGCGTCCTTATCCGGTGCCGCCATGACAACCGCAATCAGCCGAAGCCCTTCCCGCTCGGCTGCCGCAGAAATACAAAAGCCTGCTTCTGAGATATATCCGGTTTTGAGTCCAATCATACCATCATACTTTTTGAGCATCTTATTGGTATTGGCAAGCCCAAACTGTCCATTTCGAATGGTATCCATCCAAATACTGGTGTAATCAATGATTTTCGGATGTTTGAGCAGCTCCACTGAGATCAGAGCCAGATCATGTGCTGTTGTCAGCGTTTTCTGACCACCCGTATCCAGTCCATTGGCGTTTACAAAGGTTGTTCCTGTGCACCCAATCTCCTTTGCTCGGGTATTCATCAGTTCTACAAAGGCTTCCTCACTTCCCGCCAAATGCTCTGCCATGGCAACTGCACAGTCATTGGCAGACCCTACTGCAATGGCTTTGAGCATTTCGTCTACGGTCAGCTGTTCTCCCTCCTTGAGCCAAATCTGCGTGCCGCCCATAGAGGCTGCATAAGCAGAACCCGTCACAAGATCGGTAAGCTTGAGCTTTCCGCTGTCAATTGCCTCCATGGTCAGCAGCATTGTCATAATTTTTGTAACAGACGCAGGCTGTAACTGTTCGTCCTCATGATATCCATATAAGGCCGTTCCATCTGCGGCATATAACGCTGCGGATTTTGACTTGAGTCCTCCCATTTCCGGCAGTGCCGATGCCTGCCCGCACAGCATAGCCGTGCACATCAAAATACCAAACCATCGTTTCCAATTCATTGCTTCCCCGCCTCCTTATATCCATCTTATGCAAAGGCCAAATCCAGTATGCTTATTGACAGCACACCGGAGGCAGGATATTATACTATTGGTAGCTTATTCTTTTTCATAAACTTCTACCAAAACCGTTGTATGCTCTGCGCTATCATCGCATATTTTCCCTGCTGATTATTGTTGCTGTGATGCGTTTTTTGATGGAGCCCAAACTACCATTCTAAACGGAGGCTGTTCTAATGAAAAAAATTTTGCTCATTCACGGACCCAACTTGAACCTGCTTGGCGAGCGGGAGCCGGCGATCTATGGACGCGACACGATGGCATCGATCAATGTAGAGGTCATTGAAAAGTGCCGCAAAAACGGTATGGACTGTACCGTATTCCAGTCCAATACAGAGGGGGCAATCATCGACCGTATTCATGCAGCACAGGGCGACTGTGATGCCATCATTCTCAATGCAGGGGCATATACACACTATTCCATTGCCATTCGTGATGCCATTGCCGCCGTTCGTCTGCCGGTTGTCGAGGTGCATCTGTCCAATGTACATGCACGTGAAGAATTTCGCCACACCTCGGTCATTGCACCTGTATGTGCAGGTATGATTGCCGGATTTGGAAAAAATAGTTATCTGTTAGCAGTTGATGCAGTAAAGGAGTTGCTCGTATGAAAATAGAAAAAATTCGCAAAGCACTTGCAGCACGTGGATTCGATGCCATCGTGCTCACTGACCGTAGAAACCGTCTCTATGCAACCGGCTTTCCTTCGACCGCCGGAACGGTATATATTTCTCAAAACCAAGCTGTGTTCTACACTGACTGCCGCTATATAGAGGCTGCACGTGCTGGTGCCAAAGGTGTTGAAGTGCGTGAAATCGAGGTGGGCCGTTCCTATTCCGGCGTTATCAACGCGCTCATTGCAGAGGATCACGCGCATATCGTTGCGCTGGAAGATGACTGTCTGACCCATGCCGACTACACAAGCTGGTCGGACAATATAAAGGCAGAGGCTGTGCCGCAGAGCGGTCTGATGGCAGAGCTTCGCACCATAAAAAGTGCAGATGAACTGGAAAAAATCATTGCTGCCCAGCGCATTGCGGAAACTGCGCTGGAAGAGGTTCTCAATGATATTCGTCCCGATGTTACCGAACGGGAAATTGCTGCCAGACTGACCTATCTGATGCTGCATCATGGTGCAGAAAATATGTCCTTTGACCCAATTGTTGTCTCAGGCGCCAATTCCTCAAAGCCACACGGTGTCCCGTCCGACAAGCGTATTGCATCTGGCGATTTTGTGACCATGGACTTTGGCTGTATTTATGAAGGATATTGCTCGGATATGACACGTACTGTTGCGGTTGGCAGTGCAACCGATGAAATGTGTCAGGTATATGAAACCGTACTCAACGCCCAGCTTGCAGGTATCCAGCTTGCAAAGGCAGGCGTAACCGGACGCGCAGTAGACGCCGCCGGACGGCAGCTCATCACCGACGCCGGATATGGGGAGTACTTTGGACATGGCTTTGGGCATGGCGTAGGTCTGCTCATTCACGAAGCCCCAACGGTTGCCGCGCGCAATGATAAGCCCATGCCAGCCGGTGCAGTCGTAACCGCTGAGCCCGGAATCTATCTGCCCGGAAAGTTTGGTGTGCGCATTGAGGATATGCTGTATCTCACTGAGGACGGCAACCAAAATTTAACCTGCGCCCCCAAGAGTCTTTTAATTCTATAATGGCAAACGAAAGGGAGAGGACAGCTGTTCTCTCCCTTTGATATTTCAAGGCACAATGCACATGATTCCGTCATCATTCATAAATATATTTCCACGAATTGTACAATATATCTATTGCAAAATATATATGACCAATTATACTGTAAACATATCTATTATCAGGCTTTTCCGTATTATTGCGCGTAAAAGCAAAACTTTCAACAGTTCTATCGACAGGAGGTATTTTCTATGAAAATAAGCTATTGGATTGGTCTGTTCCTGCCATTCATATTGCTGTGGTGGATTGCATCTGACAGTCAATACCTTTATCCGAATTTGGGTGTCGTGATTTTATTTCTTGCATACGCCTCAGCGGTACATGAACTATGCTCCCATCTTCCAAAATCTCAAGTCTATGCGCAAATCCTCTTGCGGCTCCTCAGCGCCGCAGCCGCTCTATGGTACTTCCATCTGGCCGGACTTTGCATGGCAGCTGTCCTTGTGATTGCAATTGCATTTACAATATGGGATTTCTATCAGGTTGCAAATCGCGCCAATCCGTAGCTGAGCCAGTAAACCATATGTATTCGTTTTTTCTTTTAATTTCACAATAAGTATTGACTTAATAAATTTTATATGATATAATTGCGTAAATTTAAAATTATTATAAAAGGATGTGATTCCGTTGGTTTATATTTTTTCTCTGTAACACCTATAATCATCAGCCTTATGTTTGAAAAGGAATAATATATGAATAAAATGAAAAAATTTGTTGCAGTTTTTTTATCCCTTGCTTTAGGTTTCACCTTTACTGCACCTGCGGTTTCCCACGCCTTAGATAACAACACATCAAATTCAATAGTATATGACGAATCAGGTATTCCATATAAGATTATATCTGAAAATGATGCTTTATACATAACTCGCCTATACACCCCAAGAATGGGTGGTGGGCTTGGAAAATGCCCTTCAAAGGAGAAGGTGTTCAAAGAAAAAGTCACAAGAAAATCTGCTGTACAAACACTTGATGCGATGAACAAAGGTTCATCTGCCATTGACTGGTTTTCCATACTTGCTTCAACCACCCCAATAGGAATTGTAGCAACTCTTGTTAATAAAGGAATGGCGAAGAACATTGAAAGAACTACATTGGAAAATTTTGTTAATTCTTCTCATGATGTTGCTTACCTGACATATTATACTCGTTGCTCACAACATAAAATGTATGGAGAAACCACTTATGATTATTCAATTGTTTCTGTTTCACTAACATATTAAGCGAGTATTGTTATATGAAAAGGAAATTGAAAATAATACGTTATATCGTTATCATATTATGGATTATCTTCTATGTTCCCATCAAAGCTCGATGGGGAACTGATGGATGGTTAATTCTATCTCTGATTCCGGTAACACTAGTGATTTTAGAAAATAGATGTCAATAAAGATCATCAACTCAAAATGCACTTTACTTAAGACTTAAAAAGCAGGGATTGAAATTTTTCAATCCCTGTTCTGCTATACCTATTTATTAGTTTTATTCACTAAATAACCTCAAAGGAGAGGGCAAATGCCCTCTCCTTTCCTATATTGTTTTACACATACGGTGTATCTGTGTCTATTCCCACTCCATGCAAATATACACAGATAAAACCGTCGTGTCATCAATGGGTGTTCCGCCTCAGCGCCGCGGTGCCTCATGCGGGATATTATAAATATCTGTATATGTTTTTGCCTCATCTAGTCCCTCAGGCTCGATACGCGGTTGTCCATAACTCTGTTCCACCCGACTGTTTTCCAATTGTTCTATATGCTTCGGATATTTCCTGTCCATCAGATTTTCCTCCCTGCTTTGTTTTGCTTAGCATGTGCGCAGGCAGAAAATTTTATACAAAAAAAAGAGCACATTTTTTGATGTGCTGACTTCCGAAAGATCATTGCACGCTCATGGTGCCCATACAATTCTATAATATTCCGTGATATCTACGTGATTTTTTACGCATCAAAATGCCCGAAATCGCTCAAATGAGCACTATTTCGGGCATTCTTCGTCCAAATCATGTTGTGCGGCGGACGCGCAATCGTTGAAAAATCACAGTTGTCCGATGACCGCAGAATACATCTTTTTTTGATGCACGGTGCGCTCTGTTTCTCTTTTTACAGCTCTCAAATCTCGGTTCGGTCACGTGCTCCCATACCACACGCACCTAGAATCATTGCAGCAAGGCTCAGCCCTGTCAACAATAATCCTACAACAAACACTCCAATCGATAATCCTTTTTTCATATCGCATCACCTCATTTTGTTCTTTCCATCTATATGCTTTGCAGACATTATACACTTATTCCTTGTCGATTACCAGTAAAATTTTGTTGTTCCCACTACTTTTCGCGGCATCAAAACCATGTTATAATGCTGTTCTAGGAGATGATGCAGCATGGAAAAAACCAATGTGATGCGTATTTTAGAACAGCATGGGATATCCTATACCCCACACACCTACCCGCACGGACAAGAGGCGGTTGACGGCGTGCAGGTTGCCAAGCTGCTCGGTCAAGACCCCGAGTGTGTCTATAAAACACTGGTGGCACGCGGAAAAAGCGGAGATTTTTTTGTGTTTGACATTCCAGTTGCAGAAGAACTGGATCTCAAAAAGGCTGCAAAAGCCGTTGGAGAAAAGTCTGTTGCACTTATTCATGTAAAAGAACTTTTGCCCCTTACAGGCTATGTACGCGGCGGCTGTTCTCCCATCGGTATGAAAAAACAGTTTCCCACTGTCTTTCATGAAATTGCAGAGATCTTGCCCACTATTATGGTATCTGCCGGAAAAATCGGCTGGCAAATTGAGTGCGACCCAGCGGAACTGCTCGCACTTGTCGGTGCCTCCACCGCTGACCTAATCAAAGCATAGGCAGAAAATCACATACATCTCCATATCTCGCAAAAATTGGTGAAACCTCCAATTCCTGCAAGCACCTGCACTTTGCCTGCAGGGTATCTGCATCATCAAAAAGCACAAAGTGTCCGTTGTTCTTTTCGTCCATGTAAGTAAAATATCGCGCACATAATTCTCTGGAAAAAAAGGTCTGTGCTCCGATTTTGCCGCGCAGTGCATCACGTGCCTGCACAGATAGAGGGGTTCCCTCCGTATTGGCAGACGGCAGTAAGAAATCCCGAGAGATTGCGCGCAAATCGGCAGCAACCCGATTCGGATATTGTTGAGTAAGCTCCTGAAACCGTTCACGCAGGCACCCGCCGCTGATTGCAGTGCTTGCAACCAGACAGGCATGGGTGACAGACTGCGCCTGACAGAGCGGAACAAACAGGCGAAGCTTGTGCTTTTCTGTCTGTTGATCCAGCGCTTTCAAAAATTCGTCCACAGCCTGTGTACGGGCTTCACAGTCAAGGAATATTGCACAGGCACCTGCACGCTGCGCCTCTGCAATCAGCTGGTCACAAGTTGATGCAGAAAAACGCTTCATGCCCTGATCCATAACACCCAAATATTCCTGTTTTCCGGACAACAGGGCACGGTACACGCTGCCATCAGCTTGCAGCCGCAGACCAAATTGCAAAAGCGGCAAACCACTTTCCCGTGCACGTACACTCTCTGTACCCGCACATACCAGAATCATATCCTGCACCATCATGAGACTCCCCTCCATTTTGGTGGGTGCGATCGTCCGCCCCACGCTTACAAACATCTCTATGTGTGCAGCTCGATTTTTATGACAGGAGACCACCCATGAAACATATTCTGACCCCATGCTATGTATTTGATACAGTCACTGATATCACGCCGGAATTTTTACAAAAGCACGGCATTCGCGGCTGTCTGATAGACCTCGACGGCACCTTGGTTTCCCGTCACCAGCCGACCGGAAACGAACGCATTACCGCATGGCTGGACAGCCTGCGCTGCGCAGGAATCCGCCCCATGCTGCTCTCTAACAACAATGGCAACCGCGTGCGCATCTTTGCGGAATCCATCGGTATTGAATGGCAGGGACGCGCACTCAAGCCCCTCTCTCGCGGCTTTCGACAGGGAGCAGAGCGTCTTAATCTTCCCTTTTCTCAAATTGCTGTGATCGGCGATCAGATTTACACCGATACGCTGGGTGGAAACCATCTCGGCGCATTGACCTGCTATGTCGAAACGATAGATCGCAAGGATTTCTGGATTGGGGCACGCTATCATCTATTTGAACGCATCTTTATCCAGCATACCAGAAGGAGAAACAACCATGAACATTAAATTTGGTCCAGCTGGCAACTCGCAATCCTTTTCTGATGCAGGTCTCAAATCGACCGTAGATGCCCCCCGCTGGCTTTCCGATATGGGGCTGACTGCTTATGAATATCAATGCGGTCGAGGTGTTGCGATTGGTCAGGAGACCGCGCAAAAAATCGGTGCACAGGCAGCGATGTACAACATCGCTATGTCCTTACATGCTCCCTACTATATCAATCTCTCCGTGCGCACAGAGGAACGCATCGAAAAAAACATTGACTATATCCTCACTTCCTGCCGCGCGGCAGAGTTTATGGGTGCTGACCGTGTGGTTGTGCATACCGGCGGTGTTGGCAAGCAGTCCCGCGACAAGGCGCTCCAAAACACACGGGAAAATATTCGCGATATCCTAGATGCGGCAGAGCGTTCGGGTGTCACACAAACGCTCTGTCTGGAAACCATGGGCAAACAGAGTGTGATCGGTTCTGCCGAAGAAATCTTTGACTTGGTTGCGCTGGACGATCGTCTGCTTCCCTGCATTGACTTTGGGCATCTGAACGCCCGTACCTGCGGCAAGTGCAGCACCGAAGAACAATTCGAAGCTGTATTAAACAAATTGGAACAAACCATTGGCACCGAGCGCGCACGGGTATTCCACAGTCATTTTTCTCACATTGCATACAGCGACAAGGGCGAAGTTCGGCACCTTACCTTTGCAGACACCCAATATGGCCCTGACTTTACACCGCTTGCGCGGTGTATTGCCCGACGCGGCTGGACACCGCGTTTCATCTGCGAGTCTGCCGGCACTCAGGCAGAGGACGCAAAACAGATGATGGAGATTTATGCCGCCTGTCAAAAAGATATCCCGCAGCTGCATTGCACATAAAATAAGGACGCAGTCCCCTCGGGGATTACGTCCAAAAAAATCAGTTGTTTCGAATTTCTCGAATGACCATCTGCGTGCAATAATCAAAATAGGCATCAATATCAAACGCACTCGGATCTATCAGATATTGAAATGACGCTCCCTCCATCATAGAGGTCATTACCGCCGCCAGCATCGCAGCCCGCTCGTCTGGAACATCAAATTCTTTGAGCATTTTCTCAATTTTAGCACGCCATACAACAAATGACTCTGCAAAAACTTTCTTTACCTGTGCATCTACACGAGATTGCACCCAAAAATCGATTTCTGCAAAATCATACTTCTGTTCATTTACAATAAACTCCCGTTTTTGCCCCCAAAACACGCCAATACGCTCTTTGAGATCACTGCCACAGGCAGCAGAGAGCAGTTCCTCCTGCAATTCCGCACAGCGATCGAGTACCTTCTTATGAACCGCCATCATAAGTTCATGCTTGGATTTATAGTAATAATGAATATTGGACTGGAACATACCTGCGCGTTCCGCAATGCGTGCCATACGGGTCCCACTGATGGTGTTCTCACTCACGACCTCCAACGCGGCATCTAAAATACGCTCCTCCGTATTCTCCAAGTGTTTATTTTCTTCCATGCTTTGATCTCCCCACGCTGATTTGGTTGTTTAGCCAAATTTAGTATACCGTTTTGGCAAAATCCTGTCAAGCACTCCCACTCTTTTTATGCCAAACTTCAACAAAAAGAGCAGCCATTCGGCTGCTCTTTTCAAAATCAAAAGTAGCTTACAGATTCTCTGTGAAGAACTTTTCGAGTGCTGCGCATGCGTCTGCCTCGTCAGCGCCCTCAACAGTTACACGAACAGAATCGCCCTGCTTTACACCAAGACCCATCAGGCTCATAAGGCGGGTTGCATCAACAGCCTTACCAGCCTTCTCAAGCATAACCTTGCTGGAAAATTCCTTTACAACCTTAACAAGCTGTCCAGCCGGACGTGCATGAATGCCCAGAGCGTCCTTAATCGTGTACTTAAATTCCTTCATAAAAAATATGCCTCTCTTTCATGGTATTCAATAATCGGTCTATATCTTTATTGTACTGTCTATCTGAGTTTCCGTCAATCCCGATTGTGTATTTTTTCACAATATTTTTTATTTTAGGAATGATATTCCCCATTCGTACAGATAGAAACCCTATGGGTCTGCATCAGATTCTTTGCAAAAGAAATTTTGATTTCCTCTCAAACAATTAAATTCCTGATTTCCTAGCACATCACGCCATAAAATGATATACTTGTTTTATCAAACCCTCATACAAAAGGAGATGTCTATTCTGAAGCAATCCAATCCACTGGTCAGCATTATTATTCCAGTCTATAATGCAGCTCCCGATCTTGCGACCTGTATCGAGAGTGTACGCCGTCAACGCTACCAAAATATTGAGGTACTGCTCGTGAATGATGGCAGCAGCGATGCAAGTCTCAATATTTGTCAAATGTACGCCAAGCGGGACCCCAGATTTTATGTCATCGACAAAGAAAACAGCGGAGTATCTGCTACCCGTAATATAGCCATTGAACGTGCGCATGGAAAATATCTGCAATTTTTGGACAGTGATGACTGGTTAGACGCAAACGCGACCCGTTTACTTATTGAACGCGCAGAGGAAACCAATGCCGATTTGGTAATTTCTCATTTCTGCCGTGTTTCCGACGAAAAAGTTATGGTCTACGGATTTTTACAGACCACACGTGTAATGGATCAGCGCGTCTTTGCCCGTCACCTGCTGGAAGAACCTGCAAGTTTTTATTATGGGGTGATGTGGAACAAATTATATCGGCGCGACCTCATTATGACACATCAAATCCGATGCAATGAATCGCTGCAATGGAGCGAAGATTTCCAGTTCAATCTTGAATACATTCGCTATGCAAATTCCTTCTGTGCCTTACAGACCCCTATTTATTATTATCGCAAGCGGGATAAAAGCCTGTCCAATGCACTCTCTTTCGGAAAAACAATGACAACCAAAATTGAGTTATTTGAATTTTATCGAGATCTTTACACGCAGCTTGGTCTTTATGAGCAATTCAAGCCACAAATTTATCGCTATCTCATTGCCTCCGCCAAGGATAACTGACCAAATCAGAAAAGCGACTGGCAGATCATTCAGATCTGGCAGTCGCTTCTTGCTTTCACAGACGTCTAAGTCCTGTATATGAACCATTTAACGCCCCAAATTTTATCAGGAAACGCTGAGCGGAATATCCTCATAGATATAGTCGTGCAAACGATTTGCAGCCTTATCCAAATCAAAGACAATATACTGCTTATTCTTTCCGCCATAATCCCATGTTCGATCCACAGGGATCCTTCCATGGTTGATTTCCGGCATGCCGTGACGCAAAAGGCCGACTGCAAGCTTCGTAATCTCAAACATAGACAAATCAGAAGTTACATACTTCAGCATTTTAGGTGCAAGCTCTATGACCTCGGCAGGAGACATTCCCCGTACCCGCTGAAACATTGCCTCCAAAACGACAGCCTGCCGTTCCACGCGGCCCCAGTCATCACCTGTACCGCCCTTACGGATACGTCCATAGCTCATTGCCTGAATCCCGTTGAGCGTCTGTACACCAGTCTGTTCAACCGGACAGTTCTCTGCGTTTGCAGCGCGGCAGTATTCCCCTATAAACTTATTGAGTTCTCTGCGCTCATTCTCTTTGACATCGATGACAACACCGCCCAATGCCCCAATCAAATTCGCCATCTGCGAAAAATCGACCTGTGCATAATGCTCGATATTGAGATCGAAATTCCGGTTAATCGTTTGGATTGCAAGTGCAGGGCCTCCATAGCTATACGCATGGTTTAGCTTTCCTTCGCCATGTCCATCGATTTCCACCTTTGAATCCCGCATGAGAGAAATCACCTTGACCTCTCCGTCAGCACTGTCCACAGACAGCACCATGATACAGTCCGCACGCCGTGTTCCATCATTGTCTGCATCGACTCCAAAAAGAGCAATGTTTGTTACACTGCGGTCATCTTTGTGCTGGACTGCAAGATCAGCCCCCGCAAGCGACTCCGTATCTCTTTGATAATTGCTGCCTATAAAATATTGCAATGCGAACAGGCCAGCACCTGCAATCAGTGCAGCGAATATCAGCACAAACAGGAGGCTTCGTATCAGGCGGAATAGCCGCCGGATTACCAATTATTCGTCCTCAAACGCCATATTGATATAAGCCTGTGTTACCTCAATGACGCGCAGCGTATTGGTGTAGTATACATGACCGACAGGCATACCGGCAGTTACCGAAATGATGTCTCCCGGCTCTACATTGCAGGCATTGACTGCTGCATGCACAGCCTGTGTATACAGTTCTGTACCCGAGCCGACCTCCTTAATGAGAGACGGCAGAACGCCCCATGACATAGTCATGCGGTGAAAAGTTTTTTCGTCATAGGTTGCACCAACAATCAGAGTGCCCGGGCGGAAGGAAGAAACAGCATAGGCTGTGGAACCACTGCGGGTAACTGCAACAATGCACTTTGCACCAAGGTCAGCAGACGTGGTGCAGGTTGCATGTGCAATTGCATTGGTCTTTTTATCACCCTTCATATCCATGCCCTTAAACTCATCGCGGGTGATCCGACGGCGGTCATAGTGAATCTTTGCCTCTGCATTTGACGCAATGAGGGACATCGTGCGGACAGTTTCAACCGGATACTTACCAACAGAAGTTTCGCCGGAAAGCATGATTGCAGATGTGCCGTCAAATACCGCATTTGCAACGTCGGAAACCTCTGCGCGGGTCGCACGCGGGTTCTTTGACATGGAATCGAGCATCTGCGTTGCTGTGACAACACGTTTTCCCATAGAAATAGCGGTCTTAATGAGGTGCTTTTGAATTTCAGGCAGCTCATAATATGGTACCTCTACGCCAAGGTCGCCGCGGGCTACCATAACACCGGTTGCTTCCTCCAGAATATCGCGCACATTGTCTACGCCTTCCATATTCTCGATTTTGGCAATGATCTGTACATCTTCCTTGCCATATTCCTTAAGGATCGCCTTAATGTCCAAAACGTCCTGACGGGTACGGGTAAAGGAAGCTGCAATAAAATCAATGTCCTGACTAAGTCCAAAGATAATATCTGCACGGTCCTTTTCCGAAACAAAAGGCATGTTGAGCTTGATGCCCGGGACATTGATCGACTTACGATTGGAGAGCGGACCGCCATTGAGTGCCTTACAAACGATATCCGTACCGTTCCGAATCTCCTGTACCTCAAACGCAATCAGACCATCATCAATCAAAATACGCGTACCCTGCTGTACATCATTCGGCAAGCCTTCGTAGGTGATGGAAACAATGCTCTCATCGCCCTCGATATCGCGTGTTGTCAAGGTAAATGTCTGACCGTCCTGAATTTCTATTTTACCATTCTTATAGGTTTTGGTACGGATCTCAGGTCCCTTGGTATCGAGCATAATGCCGATTGGCAGACCAAGCTCTGCACGACAAGCCTTGACCAAATCCATACGGCCCTTATGTTCTTCATGGGAGCCATGACTAAAGTTCATACGAGCAACATTCATGCCCGCAAGCATCATATCCTTGAGGACTGCCTTGTCGTCAGTCGCCGGACCCAGCGTACAGATAATTTTTGTTCTGCGCATCATAATAGTTCTACCTCTCTTTTCGTAGTCAGCAAAATAGACAGAAAGCTTTTGTTTTATATGATTTCAACCTTACATATTTTATCATTTTACCGGTTTTTTTTCAATGTATTCAAGCGGTCTGTGCAGCATAAATTTCATTTTTTCCAACTTGTTAAATTTTCCCCTGCTTTTTCTTGTAGAATTCGTGAATTTTGCTATCCCTGCTCTTGCCACTCGGGCGCTTGTCGATTATAATAGAGGTACATTTTGATAACATTCTGAGAATTCAATCTTTGGAAGGAGATAGAAAAATGAATCAGCCTATTTTGGTTATCATGGCTGCCGGCATGGGTTCCCGCTATGGCGGACTCAAACAAATCGATCCACTGGGTCCCAATGGGCAAATCATTCTGGACTACTCGATTTATGACGCTTACCGTGCAGGCTTCCGCCGCGCAGTTTTTATCATCAAGCCAGAACTGGAGGACGCCTTTGAAAAAGCCATTGGCAGCAAAGCACGTCGTTTTATGCAGGTCGATTATGTATATCAGACCCTTTCCTCGCTCCCCAGCGATTTATCCGTATCCCCAGAACGCGAAAAGCCGCTTGGCACAGGACATGCCATCTACTGTATCAAAAATACTGTGGACGCTCCGTTTGCTGTCATCAATGCAGATGATTTCTACGGTGCAGACGCATTTGCAAAAATATATGCTTTTCTGTCACATACAGCCGATGATGACAAATACCGCTACTGCATGATTGGATATGCAGTCGAAAACACACTGACAGAAAACGGAACGGTTTCGCGCGGCGTCTGTACAACAAATGCAGACGGATTTTTGTCTGATATCGTAGAGCGTACCAAGATCTCCCGTGACACGGACGGCATCATTCGATTTACTGATGGCGAAGGCGGTGAAATCCCGCTTGGCACACCTGTATCCATGAATCTTTGGGGCTTTACCCCCTCCTTCCTGCATGAACTGGACACCCAGCTGCACGACTTTTTTGCAAACAAGCTTCCGCTTGACCCGATGAAGGCTGAATTCTACCTGCCCTCCGCGGTCGATACCCTGATCCTTGCCGGCAAAGCAACCGCAAAGGTAATCCCCACCCAATCCAAATGGTTTGGTGTCACCTATCAGGCAGACAAACCCAATGTACAGGCAGCTCTGCGTGCCATGACCGAAGCCGGCGACTATCCAGTTGATTTGTGAGATTTTTTATGAATACAGAAACCAATTTTCCAACCTACTTTGCTGCATGGCGCGATGCAATCGAACAAAGTCTGAACTGTGTATTCCAGCATGCACGCAATGTTTCCATCGCAGAGCGTTTAACGGCACTGCACGCATGGTTTGACAGCGATACCGAACTGAAAATGCTTGGCGTGATCCCTGTCGGCGGCCCACCGGTCCACAGCCATGAGCACCGTCTTGTATTTGCTGTGCCCCACTTTGATCGGGCTGCTCTAGATGATTGGTGGGCGTATGCACAGCAGGTACAAAAAACACTTGTTGAGCCTGATATTTCCCATCAATTTACACTGATCAGCATCATTCTAATCTGCGAGACCGCAGACCGTGCTGCCCTCAGCCGCCTGCGTTGGCGCTCCAGCGAGATGACCTACCGCAAACCACAAAATGGCTGGTCCTCCATTCGTTTTGCGGTCATTCAAAAAAACTCTGACAAAATTATCTCCAATCGTGCCGGTACCCCGCTCGCTGACCTGCTTCGCGCAGCAAAACCATGAACTCCTCCTGCTATTCTCTCCGGTTTTTCTCGTTTTTTCCGGTTTTCCCTTGCAAAAATCAGATAAGCATGTTATCATATAGGATATGTAATTATGCCCTATATGGGCTATTAAGGGATACAATACATTGGATTTTTCGGAGGAATCAAACATGAGTACTGTGAAGCTCGCACTTTCCATTGCGGAAGTTATCGTCTGTGTATTCCTGACCGTCGTTGTCCTGCTGCAGCAGGGCGCACGTCAGGGAATGTCTGGCACCATCGCCGGTGGTGCGGATACCTTTTTTGGTCAGTCCAAGGCAAGCAGCATGCAGCGTACATTGTCCCGCCTTACGACAGTTGCAGGTATCATCTTCGTTGTTCTTGCAGTCGTGATGAACTGTATCTGATATGAAACTCATTCTGGCTATATTATTTGCCATGTTCGCGGTATGTGCTGCACTGACCATATTCTTTCAAATCCGATATGGGCATCTCACTGGACCGAACAGTGAGACCGCAAAGTGTGGGACACCTTCTTCCGCCGCAATCAAGTGCCGCAGACAGGCAGTGCTCTGCTCCATTCTCGCAGCATTTTTTCTGATTGCTGCCTGCGCAGTTGGCGCTGTTGTGCGCACATAAAAGCGCACCTTTTTACAAAACTGCCGCATCTGATTTTCCCGATAGACAGATTCTGTCTATCGGGATTTTTATTTGCCGCTTATCCCCTCCAAATCACACACAGATTCTATGGAATCTTTTCATAATATTTACTATATTTTTACAATCCTCCACATTGACAAGACGCCTGTTATCCCTTATAGTATATCTCAATTATCTCAAAAAAACTGGAGGCATATTGCAACAAATGGACCACGATGATAGTGACGCGAACCCAATCCATATTTTCTAGCTCCCCCATAAGACATGCCCTGTACATTTATCCGTGTATGGGTCATGTCTTATGCTTTTTTCATACTTTATTATTTTAGAAAGAGGTTTATTTATGGATCACTCTATTGGTTTTTTATTACTGTTTCAGGTAATACTCATTGCATCAAACGCTGTGTTTGCCAGTGCCGAAATTGCAATCCTTTCCATCAATGAAACCAAGCTCAAACATATGGCAGAGCAGGGAAACCAACGCGCCAATCGTTTGCTGCGTCTGACGCAGGAGCCTGCAAAGTTTCTTGCGACCATTCAGGTTGCAATCACACTTTCCGGTTTTTTGGGCAGTGCATTTGCAGCAGACAATTTCTCTGAACCACTGGTCGATTGGGTACTCGGTCTGGGCATTCAGGCTCCTCGCGCAACACTGGATACCATTGCCGTGATTCTCATCACGCTGATTTTGTCTTATGTTACATTGATTTTCGGAGAACTTGTCCCCAAACGCATTGCCATGAAAAAATCCGAGCAGCTTGCCATGAATCTTTCCGGTCTGATTTGCGCCATTTCCATCGTATGCAAGCCCATTGTGTGGTTCCTTTCCCTATCCACCAATCTGGTGCTGCGCATGTGCGGCATCGACCCCAATGAAGAGGAAGCGCCAGTGAGCGAGGAAGAAATCCGCATGCTGGTAGAGGCTGGCAGTGAAAAGGGTACCATTGCCTGTCAGGAAAAGGAATTCATACAAAATGTATTTGAATTCAATGATACGGTAGTCGGGGATATTGCAACGCATCGAACCGATGTTATACTACTATGGCTGGAGGACGATGTCTCGGTTTGGGCAAAAACAATCCACGAAAACCGTCACACACGCTATCCGGTCTGCGACGGTTCGCCCGACCATATTGTCGGCATCATAAACACCAAGGATTATTTCCGTTTGCCAGACAAAACAAAGGAAACGCTCCTTTCCTCTGCGATGCAGCCAGCGTATTTTGTACTTGATACCATGAAAGCAGATTTGGTATTTCGCAGTATGAAAAAGGAAAAGCATGAAATGGCTGTCATCGTGGACGAACACGGCGGAATGGTTGGTGTGATTACTTTATTCGATTTGATCGAGGAACTCGTCGGTACATTGGAGCCTTGCACCGCACCGAGCAGTGCGCCCTCTATCGAACAGGTAGATACACATACATGGAAAATTTCAGGCAATATTGCACTATGTGAAATCGAAGCTGCAACAGGTATCCACATTGCAGCACAAGACCATGATACACTCACCGGACTTGTATTTCATACACTGGGCATGATTCCAAGCGAAGGGGTACAGAATATTGATTTAGAAATCGAAAATATGAACATTCATATCAGCAATATCGCTGGACATCAGATACAGTCTGCAACACTCCAATTCCAGAAATAAAACAGTCAAAAAAAGCCACAATGACATACCTCTGTCATGTGGCTTTCTTATTTATTCCATTTGCCGCAGCAGTTCACAGACTGCCCGCCATTCGTCAGCCCGACAGCAAAGCTCCTCTCGTCTGTGCGTTGTACCGTCTGGGAATACCAGTGCCCGATCCTGTTCAACCGCCCGTGCAAACGCTTCACAGGATACCCAGCGCATCTCCATAACCTCTGCGTTTGGAAGAAATGCAATCGGTTCCTTTTGCCTGTACACAAATATATAGGAAATTTCATCGTCCAAACCGCCATCTGGTCTTGAGTATGTCTGATGAAAGGTTTGCGGCAGCATCATAAGCTCCGAGGCTGTCAGCTTCAGCCCACATTCCTCCTGTGCCTCTCGCAGTACAGCATGTAATGGTGTTTCTCCCGCAGCAATATGTCCGGTAGCCGCCAAATCATATCGCCCCGGATACAGCGGACGATCCAAGGCACGGCGCTGGAGCCAAAGTCCAGAGATTCCCTCTTGCTCCGTAAACACCCACAGATGAATGATACCATGCCGTAAACCCTGCTGATGTACAATGCATCTTGGACGCCTTCCACAGTCTCTGCCCTGTGCGTCCAATACTGTCAAATACTCCTCTGTCTCCAAATTTTGTCCGGCAATGAGCTGCTGTTTCTGCACCTTTCCCAGCTTCTTAATCGCTGCCTCATAACCAAGCGCTTCCGAGCGGCTCGGAAACACTTCACTAAATACCAAGCGCACGGGTGTGCGTCCTTTGGTATATTTTGCACCGCGTCCGCTATTATGCGCCGCCAGCCGCGCAGTCAGGTTATTGGTCCAGCCTGTATACAGGGTATCGTCTGCACAAGCTAACATATAGACGTATTCCATATTTTTCCTCCCAAGCAATTGTACGATATCAAATCGACAAAAGCCGCTATGACAAAAATTTACTCGTTTCTCCTCCGCACAGCTTTTTAACCCTTCGGTATTATAGCACCTCTATATCAAAATATGCAAGAATATCCGTGTAAATCCACTCTTTTTTTGAGGATTGCAGACAGCACATGCAGCCTCTATTTTGAGGATTGTATCCAACAAATTTTTATGTTACACTACAGAAAACGTAATGATATTTTACAGCTATCATGAGTTCTGGATTCCAAATTGTAAATTTTACCTTTCTGCTTTCCACATCTTTTTCGACTGCTGTTATCATGAATTCTGATAAAGTGATATGTACGGTTTTCTTTTATACCTTAAACAAGGAAAGGAAGCGTTTCAAATCGCAATATTTTACTGTTACGGAGGTTTCACTATGTTAAAAAAAAGTATTTGTGCACTACTTTCTCTAGCCTTATTGACAACTTCTACGGCATACGCTGTAAATACAGATACCTCAGCATCTATTCCTTATGATATTCTTCCCCATGAAGAATCGTCATCGATTGAAATCACAAAAAGTGACGGAGAGCTGCTCGAATACGAGGTAGAATATACAAATAATTCTGTTATTACCACGCATCATGATGGTGCAACTACCACAAAAGTAGAAGCAATCTACAAAACGGGTGAAATCATTACAAGTATTTATGTGGACGGTCGTTTACAATCGCAAAACCGTGAAATCAATGAAAGTGTAAAAAAAGCCAATCAAGCAACAAAAATTGCGCCTCCTTTGGTATTGCCACATATACTCCTCGTTTGGTATTGTCACGGACTGATTGCGACATCACAAGCCTGAGTGCTAGACAAAATTGATACTGATATATCATGCACTGTCTCCTCTTTAGAGGATTCAGACCAAATCTAAAATGAGTGAAAAATATCATGAACAGGATTATCGCTGCCAGTACAATTTCAGATGCAACCACTTTGGTAATGATGGGCTATATCGAAGGTTAAACTATCATTTGATTCAATTACCCAATTTGTATTGTATATTTGTATATATTGTTGACCATTTCAGAAATCTGTAATCTAATTTTATCATTTTAAACAAAAAAAATGAAACTGATTGATTTTATTGAGCAATATAAAAGCTGAAAGAATATCATAAATCATTCATGCTGAGAATGGTGTGAATTTATTGATATCAAACAAATCGTATTTTCAAATTTATTAAATTAAAAAAGGAGGTCGAAAAATCGTTTTTATTCAGAATGGACTGTTTCATAGATATACAGAATCGAGGTGTTGCAGCCAGTCATAGAAATAATAATGATCTATCTTAAAGAGGTACACACGATGAACATAAATATTACCAACAGAACGTATTCTGAAAATTTTCAACATCTCCAGCCTGTATCATCTCATAAATCACAATCTTCTGTTTCGTTTTTAGATGCGATGAAGGCAGCAAAAACAGATACGGTAACCGTATCAAACACACCAGATCTTAAAAAAATTTATGACCAGCTCTCCCCCGCTGCCAAAGATGTTTTAGAGCGCATGAAAAACGGTAAACAGGATATTGATATCAAAGAGTGGTCTGCTTTTTGCGGAGAACTGGAAAAACTGGGTGCAATCAGTGAAGAAGATTATTTCTATGCAAGAGGGGAATTTCAGTTGATTCCAGTAGGCGCGCTCAACCCTGATGGGAGTTTTTCCCAATATGTAAATCCTCCAATTTCTGGCAGACTACATGACTCCCTCTCAAGCACAAGCAAACAGAGCACCTCCGGTCTCGAACATTGGTCTATCAATATGCGTTTGTCAGATGTCGATCATTGGTGTGGAAATCCTCTTCAGTATTTGAACGCATGGCGTTCTACTCTGCTTTCTTGGAGATCTGAATTATCGCTGATGAAAAATCCAGATGGTTTTCCAATGTATCAAAACCTTTCTCCCATTACGGAACAAGCCAATTCCTGTGAAAAAGTCATGGACGTTGTAAAAAATTTAATGCAGATGAACTAAAGGCATTTGAAATAAAAAATCCGAACCAAATCGGTTCGGATTTTTTTTGGTGCAGATGGTGGGACTTGAACCCACACGCCCTTGCGAGCACTAGCACCTGAAGCTAGCGCGTCTGCCATTCCGCCACATCTGCATGATCGTATTAAAATTTGGTGCGAGTGATGGGACTTGAACCCATACGTCGTGAAACACACGCCCCTCAAACGTGCCTGTCTACCAGTTCCAGCACACTCGCATTGTTTTTCAGCCGCTTTCCTTGGCGACTTATTATATTATAAGGGACATACATCGTTTTGTCAACAAAAATATTACATTTTTCTAAAAAAAAAGATGCACACCATGTCTCCCTTTTATGCGCTTCAAAATCCCCCACGCTTTGCTCCACCTATCAAAAATCCAAGTGCAGACATGCTCCACACTTGGATTTTCCTGTTCCTATTGTTTCTTCATACGGCGCATCGCAAGATACAGCAGTACAAAGGAAATTGTCATTAAAATATGTGCAATTCCCGCAATTCCAGAAATGGCTGCGTCAAGCCCGCGGGTAAGCGGTGTTTCCAGCACTTGAAGCACTCCGCGAACCAGAAGCATCACAACCGTAGCGGGCAATGCAATTTGATACAACACAAAGAAGCGCCGGAACTGTGGCTGTGCTGTCAAATCTGTGTGAAGTGCGAACGCGGCCAACAGCAAGAGCAGCAGCGTTCCCAACACCAATAAATGTACATGTGCAAATCCAAGTGTCGTGCGGCCTGTAAAAGCATGATACTTTGTGAACTCCCGATAGAACACACCACAGGTCAGCCCTGCGGCAGCATAGCCAAACGCAAAATCAATAAGTTTTTTCATAAATGTTCCTCCTTCATCGCCTGATATCCAATCCAAACTGTCCAAACATAAGCGCATGTTTTTGGAATCATCAGCATACCAATCATAGGAATCTGATCCGCAAACAAAACGACAGGCAGGTAAAATGCGAAACTCAGCACAATGGTCAGCCACATATTTCGAAATGCTTTATCATTCCGCGCACGTGCCTCCCGATAAAATAGATATATAATCAATATCCCCAAAATCGTAAACGGGATATTTCGATAAATTCCCCAAGAGAGTGGTGCCTGTGCACTTGTCCACGCATTTTGCGGAAACAGGCACAGTACAATACGAAGAGCAGACAACCCAAAGATTGCAGCTGTCAATCCGCCTTTCCCATGGACATCATATCGTTTGCGCCAAACAAAGTACAAAAGGATATAGAACACTGTCATTGTAATCGAGGTCACAAACTTTCCAATCCCAAGCGCCGCCGTAAAGTTCTCCAGCCCACTTGTACAGAGTGCAACTGCACGCGGAACCAAATGGAAGGCATCTCCGACGCCTAATACAACCGCCATGACACCAAATAAATAATACTGCTTGTTTCTTTTGCTGCGCTGCATCATACGCACACCCAGCAGAATTACCGTAATCAGATAAACCACATCAAATGTAGTCTCCACAATCGCCTGCATCGTCTGCATCAACCTATGACCTCACTCTCGAACCTTTTTACAAAATAATTTTTTCCAAATAACAAGCCCGCCAAAAAGAGTGCTGCACCCAATCCTGTATAAAATACCGCAATAAATCGCACAGGCGCAAGCCCAGAAGCGCGCAGTCCAATTCCGAATGTCATCATAAACGCCATAATCAAAAACGATTTCCGATCAAAAAACTTTAAGAAAAGCTGCTTTTCTTGCGAATATCCTAAAATTCGTATTGTATGGCGTCGCACCAGCGGTCCAAACACAAAGGTCTGGAACAACAGAAACACCACAACAGACAATAAAAAATTGACAACACCTGCATATCCCACATAGGATAGGATACCAATACGCAAAATATTGAATCCAGCAATTCCCCATACCAATGCTGCCAGCAAAAGCAGGGTACGTTTCTTTACTTTCACATCGAATACCTCCTGAAGTGAACATTATTCATTTATACTTGAAAGAGAATCCTGTGCATAGACACAGGATTCTCAATAGATTGCTCTCCGTATCACTTCTAAAAACGCATCACAAGATGAGTTTTCTTGCAAAAATAACCAAACTAAAGTAGAGAAGGACAGGTCAACCAATTCTTCTCTGGAAAGTGTCTCCCCAAAAGCATCTGTGCGGACCTTAGGATCATGCTCCAACACCGCCAGCATACCCGCCTTTAAGTGCACAAAATATTGTTCCATTTCCCGTCGTCCTTGTGCACGATTTGTCTCTGTGAAACTGATTGCATGCAAGGTTAAAAATCCCGGGTACTGTGTACATGCCCACTGCATTCTTGAAAACATCCATTGTAAATATTCCAGAAAAGATTCGCATGGCACAGAGTCCCTTGGTACACAAAAAACGTCCATCCAAACCGAGCGAATCGTTGCTCGCAGCAAATCATCTTTTGATGGGAAATAATTATATAAAGACCCAACTGCCACACCACATGCCTTTGCTACCGAACGCATATTGATTGCAGACAAGCCCTGCGTTGTCACCAGATTCCGACAGGTATCCAGAATGGCTTTCTGTGATGTGATCACTGGCTTCATTATTTTCACACTCCTCTGTTTGAACGATGTTCATTGTACATGTTTCTTTGTACTTTGTCAAGCGAAAACAAATAAAAAATCCACAGTATCTTCATACTGTGGATTCTAAATCTTTGGTTTTTAGTTCAAGAAATCCTTGAGCTTTTTGGAACGGCTCGGATGGCGCAGCTTACGCAATGCCTTTGCCTCGATCTGACGGATACGCTCACGGGTAACATTGAACTCCTTACCAACTTCCTCCAGCGTGCGGGTATGTCCATCTTCAATACCAAAGCGCAAACGCAGCACCTTTTCTTCACGCGGCGTTAAGGTCTTGAGCACCTCGACCAACTGTTCCTTGAGCAGCATAAAAGAGGCTGCTTCTGCCGGTTCCGGCGCGTCATCGTCTGGAATGAAGTCTCCCAGATGGGAATCCTCTTCCTCACCAATCGGTGTTTCAAGGGAAACCGGCTCCTGTGCAATCTTCAAAATATCACGCACACGGTCTACCGGCATGTTCATTTCTGCTGCAATTTCTTCCGGAGAAGGATCATGTCCCAGCTCCTGCAGCAGCTGACGGGACACACGAATGACCTTGTTGATGGTTTCTACCATGTGCACTGGAATACGAATGGTGCGTGCCTGATCTGCAATGGCACGGGTAATTGCCTGACGAATCCACCATGTTGCATAGGTAGAGAACTTGAACCCCTTGGTACAGTCAAACTTTTCCACTGCCTTAATCAGCCCCAGATTTCCCTCCTGAATCAGGTCGAGGAACAGCATGCCACGTCCTACATAACGCTTTGCGATGGAGACTACCAGACGAAGGTTGGCTTCTGCCAAGCGCTTTTTCGCCCGCTCGCCCGCCCTCACAGCCTTATTGAGGGCCGCGATTTCATCTGCACTCACCGCAACAGCACCCGACTGGGTCATGGAATCCAGCTTTTCTGCTGCCTGATTGCCTTCCAGCATCTTCTGTGCCAAATCAACCTCTTCTTCAGGAGAAAGCAAATCAACCTTACCGATTTCCTTGAGATACATACGAACCGGATCATCAATTGCAAAGCCTTCTGCCAGTGCAGAGGTATCGACCAATTCTTCTTCCGGTACTTCTTCTACACTGGTCGCTTCGAACTCTTCATCTTCACTGATGGGCGCATCGAGTACCCCTGCACCCTCGATCTCGATTCCTTCATTTTCGAGCATTTCATAGATTTTATCTATCTGATCGGTGTCCAATTCAAGCGAAGACAATGCATCTGCAATTTCTTTCAGTGTCAGCTTGCTGTTCTTCTTTCCCTTTGCCAACAAATCCTTTACGACCTGCATCTGCTGCGCCAACTGTTCTGCACTTGCCATATCTTATTTGCCTCCCATTTTTTCTGCTTTCATTCTGGAAAAGGTAATCATCGGATCCTCTCCGTCAGACTCCTGCGGCTGCTCCAGCATGCGCTGGGTGTGCCGCTCCTCCATAATTTCTATGTAATCATTAAGCGCTCGCTGTCGTCCCTCAAGGGCTGTAAGCGGACGGGATAAGATTTCAGAAAGCAGAGCAAGCTCTCCGTCGTCTAAATATCCCTCAAATCCGGAAATTGAAATTGGAATCCCCTGTGTCTCAAGTGTAAGCGCATGTGTATAAATCTTTGCGAGCACGGGTGCGGAAAAATCCGCAGGACGCAGCCGTTTGATAATCTCCGGAACCAGCGAAGGCTCCGTAAACAGAAGTGCCAGCACGCCTTCTTCTGCCCGTCCCGCCCGAAGGTCTGGATAATGCAGCATACGATCACGAGGCTGCACATTTGTTGTAACGGCTCTCACTGCGCGGTGCTCTGCATTGGCTTTTTGCCTGCGGCGAATGTTCAGCGCACGCCGCACCTCAATGGTCATAGCTTGCTGTGTGATCCCTGCCATTTTCGCAGCTCGTCCTGCATAGACCTCGCGTTCCACCTCTCCATCGATGGCAGCAAGCATGCGTGCAGCCTCCTGTACAAAAGCGACCCGCTGCTCATCTTCGTCCAAATCGAACCTGTCCGCAATCTGCTCCAAGCGATAGGCATTGTGTCCCTCGCTGCGCTCAATCAGACGTCGGAATGCCTCTGCCCCTTTGGTTTTAATAAATTCGTCCGGATCTTTTGCATTCGGAATACGCAGTACATTGACCTGTAAATCTGCCCGTTTCAAAATATCGATTGCACGTTGGGCAGCAGCTTGTCCTGCACCATCGGCATCATAGGAAATCACGATTTTTTTGGTATATCGTGCAATCATACGCGCCTGTTCCTCGGTCAGTGCTGTACCCAAGCTTGCAACTGCACTGTCAAATCCCGCCTGATGCAGCGCGATGACGTCCATATATCCCTCTGCCAAAATAAAATATTCCTGCTGGGTCTTTTTTGCTAAATTCAGTGCAAATAAATTCCGGCCCTTGTGAAACACCATTGTTTCCGGTGAATTCAAATACTTGGGTTTGGAATCGTCCATAACGCGCCCGCCAAATGCAACCACTTGCCCGCGCACATCAATAATGGGAAACATGACCCGATTACGAAACTTGTCATAGACGGCGCCTTTTTCATTTTTTACTGCCAGCCCAGCCGCGATGAGCTCCTCTTTAGTATATCCTTTTTTTAGCATCGCGTCCATGGTTTGATGAAAAGAATCTGGTGCATATCCCAATCCAAATCGATTCATCGTCTTTCGAGTCAGTCCCCGCCGCGCAAAGTATTGCTGAACCGGTGTATATTCCGGCAGCCACAAGGTATCATAAAAAAATCGTCCTGCATCTTTTAGGAGTGCCAGCATACGCTCTCTGCGTCGGGCGGCTCCCTCGTCCATTTGATCCTGCGGAACCTTGAGTCCGGAACGGTCAGCCAAAAACTGTACCGCGTCCCGAAACTCCAAGCCCTCGGCACGCATCACAAAATTTATGACACCGCCTCCCGCGCCGCACCCAAAGCAGTAATAGATTTGTTTATCCGGCGAAACCGAGAACGATGCCGATTTCTCATTGTGAAATGGGCAAAGACCAAAATAATTTGCACCCTGACGTTTGAGCGCAACATAACGCGACACAATATCCACAATATCGTTGCGTGCGGTCAGTTCGTCCAAAAAAGTATGATCGATTGCCATATCGCAGACCTCCTTCGGGATCAAGTACGGTTCCAGCTGCGCGGTAAAAATATCTCTTTATAACAGGAAATCGCATAGCGGTCTGTCATCGATGCCACATAATCACAGACGATACGCGCCGGACTGTCTCCTTGTTCTGCCATATACTGGTATGTATCCGGCAGTTTGTCAAAATGTACCATATAGTATTCATAGAGCGCTTGCAGCAGCCATTCTGCCCGTGTATTTTGTTCTGCACCCTGCTCCTCATAAACACGTGCAAACAAGAATTGCCGCAGGGCGAGCATTGCATGCTCTATCACAGGATCCATACCAATATCTTTCCGGCATAATCCATAATCAATCACAGCATGTACCAAGGTATCGATGCGCGCTCCATGGTCTGCTCCCAAAACCGTCTGCACTTCTTCCGGAATATCTTGCTCCCGCAAAAGCCCTGCGCGAACTGCATCGTCTAAGTCATGATTGACATAGGCGATCCGGTCTGCATAATGAATGAGCCTGCCTTCCGGCGTGTCCGCCTTTCTTGTACCTGTGTGACATAAAATGCCATTCAATACTTCATGGGACAAATTGAGCGGCTCCATGCGGCTCACAACACGCACGCTTTGTTCATTGTGATGAAATCCTTCTGCACAAACGCCATGCAAAGCACGCTCTCCGGCATGTCCCAATGGGGTATGTCCCAAATCATGTCCCAACGCAATCGCTTCCACCAAGTCCTCATTGAGCCGCAGCGCACGTGCAATGGTGCGCGCAATCTGTGAAACCTCGAGTGTATGGGTCAAGCGGGTACGATAGTGATCGCCCTCCGGTGAGATAAATACCTGTGTTTTGTTGGACAACCGACGAAATGCTTTGGAATGAATGATGCGGTCGCGATCCCGCGCAAAGCAGGTTCGAACACTGCATGGCTCGACTGCAATCTGTCTGCCCGCCGTTCGATCTGCACAAGTTGCCCAGTCACAGAGCAGCGTATGCTCCAGCTCCTGTCTTTGTTCCCGTATGGTCATGGATAATATCCTCCCTTCCCATCGCCGCAGAAAATCTCCCCTATTTTATAGATATGTATGTCCCGCAAAAAAATACTATCTTTTTAAGTAAATTTCCTGACACATCATAACTTTGTATGAATCAACAAAAGTTTTCGTCCAATTTGTGCATATTATACATGATTTTCTACTTAATACGGCGTCCGCGGAAAGAAATTTCCATTTCCTCCGCATAAACCGTTCCAGAGGTTGCATTTGCAAGTGCCTGATTGAGGGTCTCCAGCATGCCCACCGGCTGTATAACCGTCAGTGTCACATCTGCGCCATAGTCAATCTCCTCGACAGAGCATTGATTCTCCGGCAAAATTTGCTGCACAATACCCAAAAGATTATAGGGACATGCAATGAGCAGTGTCGCAAAGCGGCTCATCTGCTGTACCCCTGCAGCTGCAACTGCAACCTGTACACCCTTGGTGTAGGCACGCACCAAACCGCCTGTTCCAAGCAGCACGCCTCCAAAATACCGTGTGACCACACAGCACACATTCACAAGTCCTTCATGCCGCAGTACATCAAGCATTGGCATGCCAGCGGTTCCCTGCGGTTCTCCATCATCTGAATAACGCATCAAATTGCCCTCTCGCAAGATATATGCGTAGCAATGATGAGTCGCGTCCCAATAGGTTTCCCGCATTTCCTTGATTTTCGCAGTGGCCTCCTCTGGGGTTTCTACGCGCCATAGCCTTCCGATAAACTTAGAGCGTTTTTCTACAAAGCTATCCTCTGCATACGCTTCAAATGGGATCAGATAATCTTTTGCTGTCATTGTCACTCCACCTGATATCCTTGCAGCTTCCCACATAGCTTATCATCTACAATGGCTGTCACAAGCGTTCCATTTTCTGCATAGTCGAGAGACAGAACCTGTGCCTCTCTATGCAGGATATCCAATACGGCGCCATCGCTATATGGGATACAGAGCCGCATTTCATGCTTTCCGCGTCCCAGTGCCTGCTCGATGGCAGACAGCAAAGCATCTGTACCCTCGCCAGTCTTTGCAGAGAACAACACACCATCTCGTGCCGTCGGCAGTTCCGTACATTTATCCGCTTTATTATAGACCATAACACGAGGAATTTCCTGTGCACCCAACTGCTCAATGACCTTATCCACAGTCTGTGCATGAATTTCCCAGCTTGGGTCAGAGATATCCACAACATGCAGGAGCAAATCTGCATACGCGAGTTCCTCAAGCGTCGCCTTAAACGCCGACACCAAATGGTGCGGCAGCTTTCGGATAAATCCAACCGTATCTGACAATAGGATTTCCTGCGTGTCCGAAACTCTTTTTTTACGAGTTGTTGGGTCGAGTGTATCGAACAAGCGGTCATTCGCCTCAATACCCGCATCGGTCAGGAGATTGAGCAGTGTTGACTTCCCCGCGTTTGTATATCCCACAATTGCCACAAGCGGCAGCTCGGTTTTCTTACGCTGGCGGCGCTGTACGGCGCGTACCTGACGCACCTGCTCAAAATCCGCACGCAGCTTATCAATCCTGCGGCGAATGTGACGTCGATCCGACTCCAGCTTGCTTTCACCTGGTCCTCTCGTACCAATACCGCCGCCCAAACGGCTCATTGCATGACCAAGCCCCGCAAGCCGCGGCAAGATATACTGATACTGTGCCAGTTCTACCTGTAACTTTCCTTCTCCAGTCCGTGCACGCTGCGCAAAGATATCTAAAATCAGTCCTGAGCGATCTAAAATTGTTTTTTTGGTCAGTTCTTCAAGCACACGCATTTGCGAGGGGGAAAGTTCATTGTCAAAAATAATCAGCTCCGCATTGTTTCCCTCAGCCAAAAGGCGAATCTCCTCCACCTTTCCCTCTCCGATAAAGGTTCTGGCATCTGGTGCTGGACGTGTTTGCAGAGTCACTGCAACAGGTTGTCCGCCTGCGGTTTCCGTCAGCGCGGCAAGCTCGGCAAGTGTTTCCTCATCTGCATTTTGTTCTGCTGGAAAGCTATGGCAGGCAAGTCCAACGAGCACCGCACGTTCGATATGCTTCTCCTCTGTTTCCGCTGGATTCATCATCGTATGATTCGCCTCCTTGATCGTGTGCCTATTGCGTCTGATATGAAAAAGAACCCCTTCTTGCATTGACCTGTATTTTCCACAAAATTGCAAGAAAGTGAACCTTACAACCCTAAGAAAAGAAAAACCATCGAAGTGACCTTCGATGGTTTCATCTTACTTGTCCAGATTGAAACGCTTCTTAAAGCGATCAACACGTCCGCCGGTATCTACCAGCTTCTGCTTACCGGTGAAGAACGGGTGACACTTCGAACAAACGTCAACTACGATATTCTCCTTAGTAGAGCCAGTTTCGATGACATTGCCGCAAGCGCAACGAATGGTCGTCTGCTTATAATCGGGATGGATTCCCTGCTTCATGTTGTTTCACCTCTTTCCGGTTATGCCTTACAGTCGTACCAATATAATAACATGACTTTCAAAAGATTGCAAGCCTTATTTGAATTTTTTTGAATTTATTTTTTATAGACCAAATCCTCCGGTGTCCAGTCCTTGAGGACCGGCTGCATGCTGCGTGCAATTTTCTTTGCGCCTTCCAAATCGTGCAGCAGATAGTTGCCGCACTCGATTCGGCTGACGCCCGGAATCTGGTCGTCTGAGAACGCTGCCACAAAGTCCATCGTATCCTGTACCAGACGAATGGCGTCTGTCGGCTCTAAGTCTCTTACCAGAAAATAAAATCCAGTTTGGCAGCCCATCGGACCTGCATAAATAATGTGCTCCGCAAACTTTGAATTGCGTACATAGGTCGCAAACAGGTGCTCGAAGGTATGAGAAGCCGCCGGATCTAAGTAAACGCCGCCATTGGGTGTTACCATACGCACATCATAGGTCGTAATATCGCCGTCAATGCGTGAGGTATACATGCCCGGTGTCAGCAGGTCATGATTGACCTCAAAACTTGCAATTCGCTTCATATAGATACTCTCCTTTTGTTTTTCTTTTTGTTTATTATACATCTCTGCAAATAAAATGACAATGTGTTTTTTCTTGACATCTTTCTTGTGATATGATATGACTAATTCGTAACTTAGTTTTGGAGGTATCTTTTATGTATGCACGCCCTCTCACTGCAACAGCACTCTTTGCTGCACTGACCGCTGTTTTCTCTCAAATTGCAGTCCCTACCCCTTGGCTGATTCCCATCAATCTTGCCACCTGCTCGGTTTTTCTTTCCGGTGCGCTGCTCGGTGCGCGGTGGGGCATGGCATCTCAGCTCATATATCTCGCACTGGGATTATGTGGAATCCCCGTTTTTTCCGGATTTCGTGGCGGTGCGCAGGTGCTGCTTGGTCCTACCGGCGGCTATATCGTTGGTTATGTTCTCGCCGCTCTCGTGGTTGGCCTGTTCGCAGAACGGTGGACATTTCGCGGTGAACTGGTGCTCTCCATGATCTGCGGACTGAGTCTGTGCTATGCTTTAGGTACTGTGTGGTTTATGGTACAAACTGCAAGCACACTTTCTCATGCACTTACCCTGTGTGTGCTTCCCTTCCTTCTAGGTGATGCCCTCAAAATCCTTACGGCAGCGATACTCTGCAAGCGTTTGCTGCCCGTATTTCATCTGCATCAAAAAGTCTAAACCTGCAAAATATAAAAAAGTCGCTGTGCCCTTTCTTTTCCGAGCACAGCGACTTCAAATTTTCAAGCTCCAAGGATATGCGCCTTGGATTTTTTATGCCTTTTCGAGCACAAAGGCAAAGAGAACAGCTTTCGTTTCTGCGTAAAGGCTATTTCGTACTTATAGTGCAGATGCAATAATCTCCTTGACCTGTTCGGGCAGTGCCTTCAGCGCATCACGGGACATGCCTTTGGTCTCAATCGCCGAATGAATCGTGACAAAAATCTCCCCCGGCTGAATCCAAAAATTGTTTGCCTCCATAATGCGATATGAACCATCAATGGTAACGGGAACGATAGGCGCCTCGGCACGTGCTGCAATCCGAAAAGCGCCAGCTTTGAATGCATGCATCGCCCCACCGCGAGAGCGCGTCCCCTCTGGGAAAATCGTCACACTTCGACCACTTCTCAGAAGCTTCTCCCCGTCCAAAATCACCTGCGCACCCGCACGCGGAGAAGACCTGTCCACAAACAGGCAATGCAGATGCCGCATCCATGCACGGATTCCCGGGAGCCGATCGATTTCTTTTTTTGCTACCAAACCATGCGGTTCTCTGAGCGATGTCAACATAATGGGAATATCAAAATATCCCTGATGATTTGCGACATATACAGCCGCCCCCTCCGGTAAATTTTCTTGTCCCGTAATATGCACAGAAACACCGGCAAGACGCATGAGACGATGTGCCCAGCGCTCCACCATACCCTGCACCTCTTGATCTGCTCTTTTATGAAGCCCGCGCTTTTCCAACACCCAAATGTACGCGCTAACCGGCAGGCTCAGCAAGATATATGCCCAAAAATAAATGAACCAAATAATTGTCCTCATAAAGTTGTATCCTCTTGAACCGGTTCCATTTTGCGCAGTTGTTTCTTATCAATCCACATGAGCACTATGAATGATAAAACAAGAGCTACTGCTTCCGCAATTGGGAACGCATACCACACTGCCGTCAATCCAAACAGCTTTGCCAGCAATACCGCAACCGGCAGGATTCCCAACAGCTGTCGGAATACTGACACGACGAGAGACGCCAGTCCATGTCCAATCGCCTGAAACAAGGTAGAATTCATAATGCCAAAACTTGCAAACACAAAGGAAAGGCTAATTGTGCGCAGAGCAGGTACACCAAGCTCTATTAAGGCTGCTGTCGCTTCCGGATTATTGGGATCTGAAAAAATTCCTATCATCTGTTCTGGGAATATCTGGAAAACAACGGTACCAATAATCATAATGATCAGTGCATAAGATGCCGCAACGCGATATGCACTCATAAGCCGCTCTCGATTTCTTGCGCCAAAATTATAGCCCATTACTGGAAGCGCACCCTGATTCAGTCCAAACACTGGCATAAATACAAAGGTTTGCAGCTTAAAATAAATGCCCAGAACGGTAACGGCAGCCTCCGAAAACTGAATCAAAATGATGTTCATTCCAGCAGTCAAAACAGAGGAGATGCTTTGCATGATAATACCCGGAAATCCGACCTGATAAATTTCTTTCAGCATACTAAACTTTACTTTCCAGCCAAAAAAGCGTATCTTTAGTACCTTTTGATGAAAAAATACGCCCCAAATCCCAATACACATAGCAGCAATCTGCCCCAAAACCGTAGCAATCGCTGCTCCCTGTATGCCAAGCTCTGGGAATGGCCCAATTCCAAAAATCAGCAATGGATCTAAAATAATATTTACAATCGATCCAACCAGTCCCTGAATCATTGGAACGATCATGTTTCCGGTTGCCTGCTGAATCTTCTCACACATAATATAAACAATCAAAAACGCGCTGAATCCAACCGAAATATAAGAATACTGCACAGCTTGTTCCAATACATTTGCATTATGTGTAAAGCCTGCCAAAAATGGACGGCTTCCAAACAGAGCGACCAAAACAAATAAGAGTCCGCAAAAGATTGACAGCCCCAAGCCATGCTCTGCGGCTTGCTCAGCCCGCTCATTTTCTTTTCCGCCAAGGCAGCGTGACATCAGCGAATTCACGCCGACACCGGAACCAACTGCTACCGCAATCACGAGCTGCTGCAGCGGAAAGACGAGGGAAACCGCAGTCAAAGCGTCCGCGGAATAATGTGCAACAAACGCACTGTCTACGATATTGTAGAGCGCATTGATCAGCATGGAAATAATCGCCGGAACAGACATACTCCAAATCAGCGGCGCCATACGCATCGTTCCCATTTTTTGTTGTGAGTGCAAAAAAATCCTTCTTTCTTCTAAAAAATCTTGCCCATCTTCTCCTATGGACAGAAAACCATTTTATATTTTACCTGATATAAAAATGCTTTGCAATGCCACATTTCAACAAATCTGGTGATTTTTCTTGATTTCTTCCAGATTACATTGAAAAAGCTATCGTGCAATATATTCTGGCCGCATTTTAGAATATAGTATCTTTTGCGCATGATACAACCCAGAATATCCAGAAAGCATGTATGACACCGCACAGGCAAGGGCAATGAGCGGAAGTCCCGCCCCTCCAAAAAGTTCATAAGCGAGCAGAATCGAGGTCAATGGGCAGTTTGTGACCCCACAAAATACTGCTGCCAAGCCGATTCCTGCTGCAAACGATGTAGGAATCCCCAAAAAGCTTCCATAAAACGATCCAAATGTTGCGCCAGCAAACAGCGCAGGAACAATTTCTCCCCCCTTAAAGCCTGCTCCCAACGTGATTGCTGTCAGTACAATCTTAATAAAAAATGCTGCTGGACGTGCATGTCCTGCAAAGGCTCTGGCGATGACCTCCATTCCCGCCCCAATATAATCCTGACCAAACAGAAAACCCGCTGCCATCATAATACACCCACCAACAAACGCTCGCATATATAAATTCGGCAAATATCTTGCATAAAAATGATGTACTATGTTAAAAGCATGGCAAAATAGTACTGCAACCAGCGCACATAACATTCCCAGCACAACCACTTTTCCCAGCGCAAGCGGTGTTATTTGCAGCACAGCTGCAATGGAAAACACCTCTGCATGTCCCCCAAGTGCATTTGCTGTCATCATGGCAATCAATGCTGATAGCAGGCAAGGAACAATTGCCGCATAATACATTACCCCAACGCTTACGACCTCCATCGCAAATACCGCAGCGGTAAGGGGTGTGCCAAACAATGCTGCAAATCCTGCCGCCATTCCGCACATTTTGATAACACGTTCGTCCTTATCATCTAAGCGCATAAGTCTGCCAACAGACGCAGAAATCGAACTTCCCAACTGTAAAGCTGCTCCTTCACGTCCAGAAGATCCACCGAACAAATGGGTCAAAATGGTTGTCACAATAATAAGCGGCGCTGTCCGCAGCCGAAGAGGTGCATTCTCGCGCACAGAAATGATGACCAGATTGGTTCCCTGATCGCGAGACATATCCGAAACCTGATATAGCCATACAATCAGCAGACCTGCAAACGGCAATCCAAATAGAATCCAAGGGTGTTCGATACGAAAACCAGTGACCCATACAATAGCATGATGGAATCCAGCGCCAATACCCCCAACTACAACACCAATTACACAAGCGAAAAAGATCCATCGGATAAATATCCATGCACTTTGGATTGGTGCAAATGGAGTATTGTCCTCTGTCCGAAACAGCCTCTCTCTCCACTCCGCTATCTTTTTCATAGAATCCCCCCAACCTCTTTATTTCATTCGATATGAATGACTATCATGCTTTTCTGCTTTCATAACCTTGTGATTGCTTTCTGTCCTCTATGTATAAAGCCCTCCGCATTGCGGAGGGCTTTTCCATATTCAAGTTTTTACTTATGAGAAGATACCGCTGAGTCCTTGAGCACAACATCATGTGCGCCGCCCTCTACAATCGAGGTTGCAGAAACCAATGTGATTTTTGCCTTTGCCTGCAATTCTGCAATGGTCAGAGCGCCGCAATTGCACATGGTGGAACGTACCTTATTGAGAGTTAATGTGACATTGTCCTTGA
>JAGZIW010000006.1 GCA_018366035.1 Butyricicoccus pullicaecorum
TTGTAGGTAGTGAGAGGAAAATCAGAGGGTTTGGGATACTTCCCAACAAGCAAAATGCAGGGCATTTTCGGAAAAGGGTACTCTTTTCCTATGCTTGCTACGAAACTTATCACATTACAAATCAAAGAAAGGACGGGAAAGGAATGGAACGGAAACGAAAAATTAAGGACGGGCATATTGTAGTGGAAAATCCGCTGTTTCAAGAATTGCCAACGCATGAAGTAACGATAAAATCTGGCAGGACGCTGTACCGCTTTACAGGCAGTTATGACGGGGAAAGGAGCCTGCCCCACAAGATTTTACGCCTTATGGAGCAGGAAAAGGGCAAAAAAGATGTTGATTAAAAATGCCGGAGCCGATAAAATAGGGGTAAGCAATCCTGTATTGGCAGACTGCCCGCCGATGAAAGGAGCAGAAACTATGTTAAGGCAGTCTGACAAAATTACCGCCCTCTATTGCCGCTTATCACGCGACGACGAATTACAGGGCGACAGCAACAGCATTGTTAATCAAAAGGCAATTTTAAGTAAATACGCAAAAGAAAATCATTTCTCAAATACTGCGTTTTTCGTGGACGATGGATATTCTGGAACGAACTTCAACCGTCCGAGTTGGAGCGAACTTCTGGAACGGATTGAAAACGGAGAAGTGGCAACGCTGATTGTCAAAGATATGTCGCGGCTTGGGCGCGACTATCTGAAAGTGGGCTTTTACACCGAAGTCCTGTTCGTGGAAAAGGGCGTGCGGTTTATCGCTATCAATAACGGCATAGACAGCGCAAACCAACAGGATAGCGACTTTACCCCCTTTTTGAACATTATCAACGAGTGGTACGCAAAAGATACAAGCAAGAAAATCCGCGCTGTGATGAAGTCAAAAGGAGAAGCAGGAGAATACCTCTGCACAAATCCGCCCTATGGTTACATGAAAGACCCAGACAACAAGAAACGGTGGATTGTGGACGGAGAAGCCGCCGAAGTAGTCAAGCGGATATTTGCCCTTTGTCTGGACGGTTATGGACCGTCGCAGATTGCCCGTATTCTAAAAGAGGATAAAGTCATAACGCCGACAATCCATTTTCAGCAGACAGGCAGGGCAACGAGAAACGTGCCACCGGACAATCCTTATAACTGGACGGGCGATACCATAGCCGACATTTTGGAGCGTCCAGAATATCAAGGGCATACGGTAAACTTCAAGACCTATAAGCAGTCCTACAAGAGCAAGAAAACCTGTTACAATCCAGAGGGAAAATGGCTTGTGTTTGAGAATACCCATGAAGCGATTATTGACGCTGACACATGGAAACGGGTGCAGGAATTACGGAAGAACAAACGCCGCCCGACGAGAACAGGAAAGACGAATATGTTTTCCGGCATTGTGCGTTGTGCCGATTGTGGCGAAAAGCTGTATTACTGCACAAGCAAAAATTTTGAAGCAAGGCAAGACCATTTTGTCTGCTCTACTTCAAGGCTCAAAGGAAAAGAGGTTTGCTCTACTCATTTTATCCGCGCCGTTGTCTTGGAACAGGGCGTACTCGCTCACATGAGATTGACGATTGCCTGTGTCGCTAACCATGAAGAACAATTCCGAAAAGCTATGGGCGCAAAGCAGAAAGCCGAAGCGAAAAAGGAACTGGCGGCGAAGCGGCGGCAACTGACGCAGGCGGAACGGCGGATAGAAGAACTTGACCGATTATTCAAGCGTATTTACGAGGACAACGCCAACGGAAAATTATCTGACAACAGATTTCAAATGCTCTCCGACGATTACGAACAGGAGCAGGAAGAACTGCGGAAAAAGCTGTTGCGATTGAATGAAGAAATTAACGAACAGGAAGAACAAGCAGAGAACATTGACAGGTTCGTCAGCAAAGTACAGAAATATCTTGACTTGGACGAGTTGACACCCTCTGTCTTAAACGACATGGTAAAGGCGGTGTACATTCACGCGCCGGATAAATCAAAGGGGCATAGGGAACAGCAGATTGACATTTCCTATGACCTTGTGGGAATACTCCCCGCGTCTTTACTGAATGACCTGCAAAACGGAGAAACGGCATAGCCCGCAAGCTACGCCGTTTCCCAAAAATATTTCTAATACTGTCTTATGAGTGCCGCCCTTATGGCAGTTCTTTTTTCTATGCAGTACAAAGCGTGGAAAAAGATGGCGGGATCTGCGTTTTTCTTGTCAACCGTCTTGCTGCATGGTATGATAAAATGAGATAAAAAAAGAATGAGGTGCTATATGCTGAAGATAACCCATTCCCCAGAGGAAACGGAGCAGGCGGGTGCAGAGTTTGCAGCATCACTGCTGTCGGGCGATGTGGTCACATTGGACGGTGATTTGGGCGCTGGAAAGACGGCGTTTGCACGTGGGGTTTTGCGTGGACTGGGGTATGATGGACGTGTTACCAGTCCGACATTTGCCATCGCCAATGAGTATGCGTTGCCTGTGGCAACCGTGGTGCACTTTGATTTGTACCGTATTCTGGACGAAGAGGCGCTGTTTGAGATTGGATTTGAGGAGTATCTGGACGGCAAGCATATTTTGCTCATTGAATGGAGTGAAAATGCCGGTGCTCTTGTGCCGGATAGACACAAATCGGTGAAGCTGACTTATGGAACAGAGCCAGAAATGCGGCAGCTGGAAATCGAGGAAAGAATATGAAAATTTTGAGCTTTGAGTCGTCTGCGGTCTCCGCAGGCGTTTGTCTGACAGAGGGGACAGATGTAATTGCCTCCGCTTTTCAAAACTGCGGACTGACACATAGCCGCACCTTGCTGCCAATGGCAGAGCAGGTGCTGCATAATGTCGGGTTGAAACCGTGTGATTTAGACGGCTTTGCCGTTGCCGCAGGGCCGGGCTCCTTTACCGGAATTCGAATTGGAGTCGCAACGGTAAAGGGATTGTGCTTTGGTACGGACAAGCCCTGTGTCGGCGTCTCCACACTCGAGGCAATGGCATGGAATTTGATTGGTATGAAGGGTACGGTTTCCTGCGTAATGGACGCACGGGCAGGGCAGGTGTACCATGCACGCTTTGGGCTGGACGGAATGAATCCGCCTTTGCGCCTGACGCCTGACCGCGCTGTAACAATCTCATCACTTGGAGAGGAAATTGGACAAAATTCGGAAATTTTGGTTGGAGACGGCGCAAAAATGTGTTATACTAAACTTATTGAAATCTGCCCGCAGATTGCAGTTGCCCCATCTCATTTGGTATATCCGGAAGCGTATGGAGTGGCGATGGCAGCACTTCCACTGTTTGTGTCTGGTAAGACTGTTACGGCACAGCAATTAGATGCTGTTTACCTGCGTAAGCCACAGGCGGTGCAAATGCGGGAGAAACGACTTGCTGGAGGAAGTACAAAATGACAATTGCAATTGGAAATGACCATGCAGGCTATGCGCTGAAGGTCAAATTGATGGAAATGCTGAAGGATAAATACGAGTTTACAGACTATGGCTGCTACTCCGCAGAACGCTACGATTATCCAGATGCTGCTGAAGCAGTTGCAAATGCGATCGTAGCAGGGAAGCATGAGCGTGGGATCCTGATTTGTGGTTCTGGTATCGGCATTTCGATTGCAGCAAATAAGGTGCCCGGGATTCGTGCGGCGGCTTGTCAGTCCCACTTTGCGGCAAAGTATTGCCGTCTGCACAATGATGCCAATATTCTCTGCCTTGGAGAACGAATCACTGGGCCGGGAGAAGCAGCGGAAATGGTCGAGGTTTGGCTGGAAGGCGAGCTGGAAGGCGGTCGCCATCTGGGACGAATTGAAAAAATTCATGCAATCGAAGCAAAGCATAGCAAGTAATTGCAAAACAAAGGAGAATAAAGAAGTATGTCGAATGTTCATGTAATGGATCACCCGCTGATTCTGCATAAGCTGAGCCTCATGCGTGACCGTCAGACAGGTGTTAAGGAATTCCGTGAGGCAACTCGTGAAATCGCAATGCTCATGTGTTATGAGGCAACCCGTGATTTGCCGCTCAAGGAAATTACCATTGAAACACCATTGGCACATGCAAAAACCAGTGTAATTTCCGGCAAAAAAATGGCAATCGTTCCCATTTTGCGTGCGGGACTTGGCATGTTAGATGGTATGCTGGAGTTGATTCCGGCGGCAAAGGTTGGTCATCTGGGTATGTATCGTGATCCGGAGTCTATGAAGCCGGTTGAGTACTATGCAAAGCTGCCAAGTGATATTGCAGAGCGTGATGTCATTCTGATTGATCCGATGTTGGCAACAGGCGGATCCGCTGTTGCAGCCGTAGATGCTCTGAAAAATCGTGGTGTCAAGCATATTAAGTTTGTATGTCTGCTGTCTACACCGAATGGTGTCGATGCACTGCAAAAAACACACCCTGATGTTGAAATCTTTACCGCAGCAATTGACCCTGAGCTTAACGAACATGGCTATATTGTTCCGGGTCTTGGCGATGCTGGTGATCGTATTTTCGGTACAAAGTAATTGCAATGAGAACAAAAGGTGCTGCGGAAACGCAGCACCTTTTTTGATATAAAATGTAAATAATTTATGAAAAGGAGTCCTACTTTATATGAAGCACAGAAGATTATGGAGACTGCTTGCGGCAGGAATGCTGCTCGCAGCGATGACACTTTCTGGATGTGGGGGACAGAGTGATCCACAGGAGAAAGATTATAAAACGAAGGAAGATGCCATTGCAGCTGCAACCAAGGAAGGACAAGAGGTTCTGACAGAGATCGAAGCGCGCGATGGAAAAGTCGTTGTTGTTTGGACAAATGTGAGTGAAGATGCAAGCGTACCATTTTCCTTGGGACTCATCGAAAAGAGTGATGAGGTTTGGAAGATTACCAGTACAAATGGAGTGACGATGACAGAGCGATTTGCAGGTTCAGGTATGTATCCGGCAAAGGACGGCTTGATTTCGTATGCAGTCAGCGCCACGGAGGACGATCCAATCCGCGATTCCTATGCGGAGCATAAAAGCGCAAATGATTGGACGTTTCACTGGACAATTGTACCCGAGCTGCCTGTGTGATTTCGGAATAAAATAAATGAAAACGGTGCGAATTTTCGCACCGTTTTTATTTTATTTAGGATTTTGTACGAATAACAGCTTGCGCAGCGGCAAAGAATTCGTCGGTATCCCAATCACCGTCGTTGGAACCAACGGTGTAATACAGCCCGTCTTGCTCCCATGAAATGGTATGATACAAGCCATCAACACGGGTTTCTGTGCCGTAAGAGATAAAACATTCTCCATTCTTTTCTGCCAGCACTTCTGCATCAGTTGGCTTGATGCTTCCGTCGGGTGGCAGGAAAATGGTCGGAATTTGGCGATAGGCTACAGAAATGCCGTCGATTTCACGGGTATCTACCAAGGTTTTGTCGCTGAGCGGTGCATCAGAAGAAATGTTTTTGCTTTCATAAACACTGAGGAACGGCTGTGTTGTACCGTCTTGATAAGAAGCATAAAATTCGTTGTAGGAGTATGCAACATTTCCGTCTGCATCGACTGCATTAACAGGTACTACCTCCATGCTTTGGAAGGCTGCGCTGCCTAGAGCTTCAGGCAAGCGGACGGAAAATCCAGCCTGTTTCTCCAGCTTTGCTTCATCAGACAGAGACTGTGCGCTGCCATCTGCCCAAGAACTGCTGTAAAGACCGACAATAGGACCTGCTGCAAATGCACCGGTCACCAAGACGCAGACCATAGCAGCCGCGGCGAGGACAAAGCGCATGCGACGTGGCCGTGTTTTGGTGCGGTCGGCTTGGACTGCGTTCATAACGCGGGCGCGGAGCATCGGATCGGGAGAAATATCCTGTGTCATTTCCTGCATACTTTCGTGCATGTAACGATCAAATTTCATCAAAATCAACCTCCAAATGTGCTTTCAGCTGTTGTCTGGCATGGTAAAGTCTGGATTTTACAGTGCCTTCCAAACAGCCTGTTGTGTGTGCAATTTCTTTAACCGACATTCCGTTGTAATAATAAAGAATGACGGTTGTGCGATGTTTGGTATCCAGTGCAGCAAGTGCTTTTTGCATGGTTTGTGCACGGTCTGTACGCAAAAGTGGTGCACACGCATCTTCCTCTGTTGGTTCTTGTGCGTCGTAAAGCGTTTCAACGGGCATTTCCTTTTTGTGTTTGGCGCAAATGCGCCATGCAGTGCGCGTTAGGATTCGAAACAGCCAAGCCTTCGCGCAGGCGGGGTCATGCAGCTGATGGAGAGACTGATAGCATTTTAAGAAAGTCTCCTGAACCGCATCTTCTGCATCAGCCCGATTTCCACAGATCAGATAGGCAGCACGCAGAGCCTCGGTTTGATAGGTTTCAAATAGCATATCAAAATCTGGCACAGTGTCAGAACCGGTCACTGCGGGTATGCTGTATGCCATAAAGCTTCACTCCTTTCTTGCTTGTTCTGTGTAATAGAGCAAGGAAAGCGGCAGTGGGTTCAAATCAGAGCAAAGAATTTTGGAATTGATGGAATTTGTGGATAGAAAAAGAAAGGCTGTCCCAAAATGGGACAGCCTTGATGTGTAAAAGGAAGATTACTGCTGAACCTTTACGTAAACGCCACCATTGCGGCAGGATTCGGTTGCAGCCTGAGCCATGTAAACCGGACGCAGACCATCAACTGCACCGACAACGACAGGCTTATCATTGACGATAGAATCAACGAAGCACTTCACCTGCTCGATGAATGCCTGATTGTAGCGCTCAAGGAAGAACCACAGCGGCTTTTCAGAAACAGCGCCATCAGCAGTCATGACGGTTGTAGTGTTCAGCAGGTCGTTGCCGTCAGAAGCCATGCCCTTGGAGCCAAACACTTCGACACGCTGGTCATAGCCGTAAACAGCCTGACGGGAGTTGTTGATCACAGCAATGCAGCCGTTTGCCATCTTCATGGTAACAACAGCGGTATCAACATCTGGAATACCGGACTCTTCCTGCAGCTTCGGGTTTACCAGACAGGAACCAACAGCAGAAATTTCAACAGCCTCGGAACCGGTTACATAGCGAACCATGTCAAAGTCATGGATCATCATGTCATAGAAGATACCACCGGAAACAGCAACATAAGATGCCGGAGGCGGCTCAGGGTCACGGGAAGAAACGATAACGATATGCGGATCGCCAACCTTACCGGACTTTACAGCGTCTGCAACAGCCTTATGGTTGTGGTCAAAGCGGCGGTTGAAGCCAACTTGGAACTTAACGCCCTTTTCTTCAACAGCAGCCATAACAGCCTTGATCTTTTCTACATCATAGTCAACCGGCTTCTCGCAGAAAACATGCTTGCCAGCATTTACAGCTGCAAGAGAGATCTCGGAGTGTGTGTCGGTAGAGGAGCAAACGAAAACTGCGTCTACGTCCTTGTTATTGATAACGTCCATGTAGTCAGCGGATACGTTTGGAATGTTGCGGGTTGCGCACCAGTCACGTGCACCGGACTTGTCGATCATAGGATCAGCAACAGCGATAACTTCAACGCCGGAAATGGCATTGATCAGATTGTCGATGTGCAGCTTGCCGATACGGCCGCAGCCAACGACGCCAATGCGTAAATTTGCCATAATACATATCTCCTTTAACTGTTCGATATGGTATTTGTGCCGCGTTTGGCACAATTTAAGAACTGATACGTTTATTATAGGAGCAATCGGAAAACAGAACAAGTAGGGCAGAAGAATTTCGTGATATATTCCAAAAAAATGAGGATATCTTGTGCATTTTGCGCAGTAGTGTTTGCCGGGAATGGGTGTGTGTTGGTGTGCATTGTGCAAAATAAAAAAATGCACATCATTTTCCTTGTTTGGGGCGGAATCACATGATACCATAACAGGAGAAGGACAGAGAATGGGGGATTCTTTATGAAGGTTACATCACAGATGATTGCCGACCATTGTGGTGTTTCGCGCGGAACCGTTGACCGCGTTGTCAATGGACGCGCCAATGTCGCGCCGGAGGTTCGGGCACGTGTACAGAAAGCCATTGATGCGTTAGGCTATCAGACACCGGCACAGCGCAGGCAGATGCAGCCGGAACGGACAGAGCTGACCATTGGATTTGTCATTCCAAGCTGGGACGCCTATTATACACGTCAGACAAGGCGGGGAATACAGGCTGCCATGCGGCGAATTGGAGATGCCTCTTTTCGGGTTGTGGTGCAGGAGCTGCGCGGACGTTCCAATAAGGAATATTGTGAATGTATTGCGGGATTGGAGCAAGCGCATATTGATGGGCTGGTGCTCAATACGGCAGATACACTGCCCATGCAGCAGGAAATCGACCGCCTGACGAATTGCGGAATTCCTGTGGTGACCTGCAATTCCGATGTGCCGGACGCAAGCCGTGTCTGTCATGTGGGACAGGATTTGGTAAAATCCGGACGTGTGGCGGCAGGACTTTTGGTTCCGGTGCTTGCCGGCGGCGATGTGTTGGTTGTTTGCGGAAATCGGGAATTTACGGCGCACAGGCTGCGGGTAGAAGGCTTTCTGGATCGATTATACGAATTGGAGGGTGATATTGGGCACGCGCATGTGATAGAATGTATTGAGCGCTACGACCTTACTTATGATGGAGTATTGGCAGAGATTCGCAGAAATCCACGTCTGCGAGCAATCTATATGGCAAATGAGAGTGTAAAAGGGTGCATGGATGCCATTGCGCGGGCGCGGGTACCGCACCCTATTCATGTGGTATGCAATGATTTAACGCCGCATGCCAGAGAATATCTCGTCAATGGACGCATTGATTTTGTTGTAGATCAGGATTTTTCAGGGCAGGCACGCCGCTCAGTAGAGGTACTTTATGACCTTTTGCATCGTGGGCGTCAGCCGACAGGAAAAATGATTTATTTGCGTACCAGTATTATTTCGAGGGAACTTTTGTAAAGTGCGAGGTCGTATCTTGTTTTCGATATAGGGAGGTCGGGAAAAAAGCAATTTTCGATGATTTTTTGTGTCTTTTGTGTGAATCCTCTGTCGGTTCAATTGACAGTGTTACGGGAGTGCCATATAATAAGTTATATGCCGACCGACCGGTCGGTCGGAAAAAGACAGCAGCATTTCGCTCAGGAAAGTGAGAGTATATGATATGAAAAAACGAATTTGTGCAGCAGTGGTTGTCAGTACCATGATAGCAGTACAGACGGCTGGTGCATTGGAGAGTCAGATCCCTGCATGGCTTGACCCGAGTGCAGGGGCAGTGACTGTGCCAACAGCACCTCAGACACAGCCCGATACGCCAAAAACGGCTCAAGTTTCATCGGAGGTGAGAATTCCCAGCACAGGACAGCCTTCTGGCACAACGGGAACGGTGACAACCAATACCGGAGAGGTCTATCCTACCTATTGGCTTGGCATGTCGGTAGAGGAGGCAACACAGTATCTGGTACAGCAGGACCCAGAACTTGCAAATGCGGAGATGCTGACCTATGCACAAATTGAACCGCTTGTGCGGACACAAAATCGTACTGTTCTTGCAAACCGTGCGACATTGGACAGCATCAAAGCGGTAGATCTGGACAAGGCGATTGCAGATCTGCAAGATGCGATCCGTAATTTGGAGCAGGCAGCAGATTCTATGCAGGAACTTACAAATAATGTGATACTTTCGCTTTCTACGGTCAATCCCATGGTGGAAAACGGGCAGGCAACTTTAATGATTGGCTCTGCAACAACCGTGCTGCTGCAAAGTAATATTGCACAGCTTGAGGCGCAGATCACGCAAATGAAGGAACAGGTGAAAACCCTTAAAAAAACCGATTATGAGCCGTATGAACGCCAATTTGCAATGATTGAAAATCAGCTGGTCATGGCGGCACAGTCTGCGTATATGGGGCTTATGACATTGCAGCAGAACTATATTATGGCTGCCCAGAAGGCGGATCTGACAGATGTAAAGCTGCAGGAGATGGAAACACGCTTTGCACTTGGACAGGTGTCCCAGCTCAATGTTGACGAAGTGAAACGGGCAAGCAGTCAGGCACACAGTGCTGTAAAGACACTTTCTCAGACCCTGTATAATACAAAGGGAGATTTGAGCTTGCTTTTGGGCAGAGATCCTTCTCGAAATTATATGCTGGACGCTTTGCCGGCAGTTACACCGGACATGATAGCACGAATGCATCTGGAAAGTGATCTTGCAGCTGCAATGGAGCAGAGCTATGACATTTATGCCGCCGAGAAGGCGCTCAAGGACGCAAAGGATTTGGACGATGAGGACGAAGGCCGTAAGGATAAAATTCGGGCAGCGGAATATACACTGGAGGGCGCTGAAGCCGCTTTTCAGCAGAATTTTCACAAGCTGTTCCGTACCGTCGCGGAAAAAAATCGCTTGCTTTCTGTTGCACAGGAGGCGTTGGGCTATCAGGTGCGGGCAACAGATGCGGCCAAGCTGAAGTATGAAAAGGGAACCATTTCCCGCAATGCATATTTAGAGGCAGATGTAGCAAAGAGTGAGGCAGAGACCAACGTGCTGCTTGCACAAATTGATTTGTATTCTGCATATATGCAGTATCAGTGGGCATGTCAGGGTGTCCTGAGCACAACAGGAGGAATGTAATTCATGCAGAGAAAAAGATTTGTAGCGGCTGCAATCGCAGGACTGCTTGTATTGACGGCGTGCGGCAATCAGGCACAGCAGCCGGAGGACGCAACCACACAGCAGGAGTCTGCCTCCAGCACGCCTGTGGAAGTACAGAGCGTTGTGCGCACTAATTTATCCAATGAAAGCATGGTTTCCGGACAGGTGGTTGCAGATACGCCCATTTCGATTGTCCCAACGATTTCCGGAACGGTACTGAATTTGCCTGTCAAGGTAGGAGACAGCGTAAAAAAGGGAGACTTGTTATTTCGAATTGACACGACACAGATCACAAGCTCTTACAGTGCACTCAAGCAGAGCTATGATGCTACGCAGCGTATGACAAACGAGGCCATTCAAAATGCACAGGCAGCCCTGCCGATTGCGCAGAGTGCGCTCACAACAGCACAGACCAATTATGATAATACGCTTGCATTATTTAATGTAGGCGCGGTTTCGCAGGTTGAGGTGGATCAGACACGAATGCAGCTCGATCAGGCGCGCAATCAGCTCAGTCAGGCACAGTCTGCTGTGACACAGGCGCGTGCCAGTCAGCAGGCACAGCTTGCCCAGATCGAGGCGTCCCTGTCCCAAATGAATGCACAGGTGGCTGCGGCAACCGTTACGGCTCCCTGTGACGGACTTATTGTTGGTGTCAATATTACAGCGGGCGGCATTGCGGCACCATCAGGACCTGCCATTCTCTTGTCAGAAGGCGGACGTACCCGTGTTTCGGTACAGGTATCCGAAGATCTGCTGGGACAGCTGAAGGTTGGGGATATTGCAGAGGTCACGGTATCTGCGGTTTCCGATGTGCCATTTCAGGCTGCGATTGCCTCCATTGCACCGGCAGCCAATGCACAGACTGCCCTTTATGAGGTACGTATGTATACTCTGCTTGGCGTAAATTATCCAATCGGTGCATTTGCAGAGGTTACATTTTTTACCAACCAGCGCAAAGATACGGTTACGATTCCATCAGATGCAATTTTGACAGATGGAACACAGAGTTATGTATATATTGTAGAGGAGGATTCAGCAACAAAAGTTCCGGTCGATACTGGCATTGTCGGAAATGGTATTACCGAGATCCTTTCAGGGCTGACAGGCGGTGAAATGCTCGTTGTGAAGGGGCAAAATTACCTGACAGACGGTGAAGACGTTCGAATCGTGGCAGATAGGACGGACAAAACACAAGAGACAGAACAGGTAACGAATGTACCGCTGCCGCAGCCTGTTCCCGAAGGAACACAGTCTGCTCCAGAGACAAAGCCTGTTCCCGAAGGAACACAGCCCGCGCCGGAGGCAAAGCCCGCTCCGGAAGAAGCACAGCCTGCACCCGCCGCAGCTGCACCAACCCCTGCTGCGTCATCTGCAGCCCAGCCTGAGGAGGCAAATTCATGAATATTGCAGACTTTTGTCTGAAGCATAAGGTTACGACTATTATGGCCTATGTGCTCGTTGTGGTATTTGGTATTATGGGGTTTGCCTCTCTGCCGCTTGCAATGCTGCCAGATATGGAATTGCCAATGGCTGTTGTCTATACCTCATATACCGATGCGGGGCCGCAGGAAGTTGAGAATATGGTCACGAAGACCATAGAATCTGCCTGTGCGAGCGTTTCCGGTATGGACGAGATTCAATCGCTTTCCTCTGAAGGCTCCTCCATGGTCATGATTCGCTTTGCAGACGGAACAAATATGGACGAGGCGATGGTAGATTTGCGAGATCGAATCGATCGCGTTAAGGGCTTTTTGCCGGAGGACGCCGACGCGCCGACTACCATGACAATGGACGTGGATTCTATTCCGGTACTGACTTTGGGCTTAAAGGGTGCAGACCTTGCCTCTCTGCAAGCGATTGCCGAAGATGAAATTCAGCCGGCATTGGAAAGAATCGATGGTGTCGCTTCCGTAGATATTGCGGGCGGATATGCCAATGAAATTGTGGTGGATACCAAAGCGGATCGCCTTGCAGGGTATCATATGTCTGTTTCTTATATTGCACAGATTCTTTCCGCAGAAAATGTTGCACTTCCGGCAGGCACAGTGCAGTCTGGTGCACAGAGTTTTTCTGTGCGCACAGACGGAGAATATAGCTCGGTAGAAGAGATTGCGGATACACTCATTCCGCTGCCGGCTGGCGGCGGCGCTGTTCGGCTTGGAGAAATTGCAAATGTATATCTCGCACCGCAGGAGCAGACAACCATCGCGAAAATTGGAGGAGAACCCTGCCTGACGATTTCCGTCAATAAGCAGTCAGATGTCAATACATTGCAGGTTGCAGAGCGTTCCAAAAAAGCGTTGGAGGAAGTGACAGCAGAATTGCCAACGCTGGATTGGGTACTGCTTATGGACCAAAGCGACAGCATCAATATGACTGTCGATTCTGTTATACAGAATATTGTATTTGGCGTGCTGCTTGCAGCCGTTGTATTGTTTGTATTTTTGCGCGATATCGGAGCAACGGTCGTGATTTCCCTGTCCATGCCAATCTGTATCATTTCTGTCTTTTTGATTATGCAGGTCACAAGGATCACCATGAACATGATGTCGCTTGGCGGTATCGCGATGGGCGTGGGTATGATTGTGGATAACTCCATTGTTGTGCTTGAAAATATTTTTCGTTATCGTTCAGATGGAGCCTCTCGTTTTGATGCCTGTGTGGAGGGTACCAAAGAGGTTGCGCTGTCCATCTCTGCATCTACACTTACAACCGTTGCGGTATTTTTGCCCATCGGCTTATCAGGCGGCTTGACGGGAATGATGTTCCGCGAATTTTGCGTGACCATTTGCTCGCTGCTTTTTGCGTCCCTGTTGATTGCACTCACATTGGTACCGCTCCTGTGCTATATGCTGCTTGACCGCGGCGGAAAGCACAAGATGAGAACACCGGATACCGGTCATGATATTGCAGACCGCCCACTCATGCAAAAATACAAGCAGCTGTTGGGGCATTTCATCACACATCGCAAAAGAGCAGTGCTGATATCCTGTGGTATGATCGTTGTATTTTTGGGATTCATTTCGTTCACAGGTGTAGAACTGATACCGGAGATGGACGAAAGCATGGTTGATGTCTCAATTGAGATGCCTGTCGGCTCAGAACTGGAAGATATTGCAGCTGTGTCAGATCAGGTTGTGGATATTGCCATTGAAGAGGTTCCCGAGATTACAAGCATTTATTACACAACCGGAGGAGCATCTCTCAGCAGTACCTCCTCTGCAAACACTGCTGCGATTACCATGAAGCTTGTCACAAAGGGGGAAAGAGACCGCAGCACACAGGAAATTGCTGCTGCACTCAGGGAAAAGGTACAGGATTTAGCGGGTGCGGAGATATCTGTCACAGCGTCGGGTACAATGAATATGTCAGCGATGACAGGAGAGGCAATTTCGGTTACACTGCGCGGTGACGATCACGACCTCTTGCTCACAACAGCAGAGGATTTAACAGAGAAATTACAGACACTGCCGGGAGCCGTGGAGGTATCTTCTTCGGCGTCTGAGCAGGTTCCAGAGGTTGAAATTACACTCAAACGTGCCAATGCTTCCAAATTTGGTCTGACAGCTGCCGCAATTGGGCAGGCTGTCCGCGGTGAGCTTTCGGGTCAGACAGCTACACAGCTGAAAATTGACGGACAGGAAATTCGAGTAAATGTTCGTGGAGACAGCCGTGCGCAGGACAGTCTAGATGCCTTGCGCAGCGTGATGATCCCGACACAGGCTGGCGGTTCTGTACCGCTTCGTTTGGTGGCGGAGGTCAATACGGTGCTTGCCCCGCAGTCCATCAATCGAGTCAATCAAAGCCGTACAGTGACCATTACAGGCGGAATAGATGAAACGGTATCTACGGCACAGATGAGCGCAGCGGTACAAGAGGTGATGGATACGTTCCCGCTGCCGGAAGGTATTTCTTATGAATCCGGCGGTGAAATGCAGGAAATGATAGAAACCTTTGTACGTCTCGCTTATGCGTTGGTGGTTGCGTTGGGACTCGTTTATTTTGTCCTTGCAAGTCAGTTTGAATCCTTTGTGATGCCGGTCATCATTATGACGATTCTGCCAATCGGCTTGCTTGGATCGCTGGTTGGACTGCCGCTGACGGGCAGCAAGATTTCTATGGTTGCATTTATTGGTGTCATTATGCTTGCCGGTACGGTTGTCAACTCGTCGATTGTGCTCATCGACTATATCAATGTGCGCCGCAAACGTGGAGAGGAAAAAGATGCTGCAATTTTGAATGCGTGTCCGCGCCGCGTGCGTCCGGTTTTGATGACGACACTCACAACTATTTTGGGGTTGCTGCCAATGATTTTTTCCAATGGAGAGGGCTCAGAAATGATGCAGCCGATGGCAGTTGTTATGATTACCGGCATGGTGGTTTCGACCATTGTGACCTTGCTGTTTACACCGGTTTATTATTCACTGATTGATAGCTTGAGTGAACACATTACCAATCGAAAGACGCGCAAAAGGGCTAATATGACGGGGCAAGACAATTTGGAAGGAGAGTCATAAGTCAAAATGGAGGAAAAATTGGACATTCGCAGCCGACGCAGATTGGCAATTTTGACTGCGGCAGCAGAAGAATTTTGCCAAAATGGATTTGACCATGCACGAATGGATGCAATTGCAACGCGTGTTGGAATTGGAAAATCTACTATTTATGAATATTTCCCGTCAAAAACAGCGCTTTTTACCGCTGTGGGGGAGCAAATGGCAGAACAAGCAAAACGGGAAATGTGCATCATTTTAGAGGAAGATGTTCCATTTCGGCATAAAATGCTCAATTATATGCGTTTTCTCACAACCCTCATGGCACAGATGGGGCAAAAGTTTTTGAATGTATTTCGTGAAAATACGTCTTTGTCACTCATTGATGAAATTGGACAGCGCTATCATACAGAGCTGTATAATCTGGTGCTCGATGCGGTCAAGCGCGCCAAAGATGCCGGAGAGCTGCGCGCAGGGCTTGACCCTGTTGTTGCCACGGCGCTGCTGACCTCTGTCCCGGGAACAATCCTAAAGAAGTATGATGTATCCGCAGAAGCGGTGGTTGACTTATTGATGCAGGGGATGGACGTATGCGGGGAAAAATAATGGATCGGGCGTGGCTGAAAGGAATCGCGGGAAGCGAACGCTGGCGTAAGGTCCTGCCTGTGCGCGACGGCTGGGGTACAGATGAAAAGTATGAAATCTATACCTATACAGGAGAACATTTTCTCCTGCGGGCAGCAGATGAAAGCCGCACCAAGGAGAAATATGCAGAATTTGCCTTTGTGCAGCGCTGTCAGGCAATGGGATTTTCAACACCGCGGACGGTGGATTGTGGGCTGCATCATGGACGTGTATATCAAATTTTGAGCTGGATTGAGGGGGAACCCTTATCGAGAGAACTCATTGGTATGCCGGAGAGTGAGCAGTACCGTCTGGGGCAAGAGGCTGGGCGCGCGCTCGCAGCAATTCATAGTGTAATGCTGGAGCCAGCAGAGTGGACCGAGGCAGACGGACAGGTGGAGCGCCGCAAGCGTGTCATACTGGGCTATATGAGCAGCAGGCATCGTATGGCTGGAGATGACAGTGTGATTATGTTTGTGGCAAAGCATGTCACACAGCCAAAACGACTTGTCGGTCTGCATGGAGACTTCCATATTGGAAATCTGCTTCTGACACCCGAAGGGAAAATTGCAGTAATCGATTTTGACCGCCGTTCTGTTGGGGATCGGTGGCAGGATTTTCAGAAAGCACAGGCATTTTCTATTCCGCGCAGTACGGCATTCGTCAATGGGCAGCTGCATGCCTATTTTCGGGGTGATCCACCCGATGTATTTTGGGAGGCATTTTCTTATGAGGCGGCATACGGAGCCATTGAACAGATTTTGTGGGCGGCACAGTTTCGCTCAGATGCGGTACGACAGATGCAGATGAATTATGCACGTGCCATGCATGATTTTAGGGGGTTTACACCATGTGAGCCGCCATGCTGGTATGAACAGGCTTAATCGGAAAGAGACTTCGAATCGTATTTCGCGCCCATGGCGCATACCAAATTGTATAAAACGTTACGATATTTGTCTGCTTTTTTACACAGCAGAATGCCCGAAATCGCGCATCAATGCGCGATTTCGGGCATTTTTCGTCCAGAAAACTTTGCATGGCGGACGCCGAATTATATCAAAAAAAACATAGTTTTTGAACATATACCAGATGAACCCAAAGCTGCTGAGAAAGCAGTTTTTTTATCTTTTTGAATGGTTGTCTGTGATGAAATCTGTCAAGAAAAATGGAAAACAAAAGATTTTGCTTGAAAGCAGAACAAGCGGCAGTGTACGATTAGAATGAGGACAACAGTTCGTCAGCGAGCTGCGGCACCAGTGTGTCACGGTTGGAGGGGGTTACGGAGATGACCTGTACGCTCGAATGGCTTCGAATCGGATCTAACCAAGAAGCAGTGGTCATGTGGCGGAGGACGCCCAGAATTGGAATGGGCATGTCCAGTGCGTGATAGACAGTCCGATGAAATGCAGCGGCATTTGCTTCGAGATACCCGCACTCATCAAAAATCAGAACAGGGCAGCGCTTTGAGGTGCGCTGGATCGTCTGTGCATTTTTTAAGCCTTGTTCGATCCAGACTTTTGCACTGATATTGAAGGCATCTGAAAAGACCGTTGGGTGTGTATTTTCGGAAAATTTGGCGGCAGGGATTGGAATATTGTTCTGCGCAAGCAGTGCCTGATGGAGTTGTACGGGGGAGACGCATTGACTTTGATGGGATTGACCAAATAAATCTGCATAAATAGCGGCGTTGCCAAGATATAAACTACGGGGAAATGCAGGGCCACGGCATGTAAAATAGGTCAGGAATCCACCTGCTGCTGTTAGCTTTCCAGTGCTGTGCCTTAGAATGGACTGAATGAGTGTACTCTTGCCGCATTGGATTTGACCGGTTAAAAATATATGCTTCATAAAATACTCCTGACTTAGTGTATTGGGAAAATCGAATCTCCCCATAAAAGAAAAATTTTTTAATATGGTGGTAAAAATTAGAAAATTGGAATTTCAAACAAAATCATGTTATGGTATACTAAGCTATATAATAGCAGGGAGAGGTATAAACTGTCGAATATAAAAGCTGGCTGTTGGAGGAGGCCCTTGGCTTAGTGGAAGGCTGTGAGAAAATAAGCGAAAGAACAATCGGAATGTATTTCAGTATATTGATAGGAAAAGAGTGTGAAAGATTATGAAGAAAGTGCGAAAGGAACATAAGGGCTATCAATCAATTCGTACACTGCTGTTGCTCGCGATTATTCCAACCGTTATTGTATCCATGTCGGTGTTGTCCATCATAGGATATGGAAAGTCCAGAGCGATTATTGAGCGTGCCGCAGAGTCGGAAATGGAACAATGCCTAAATACCGCAACTGCTTCCATTCAAAAGTCGATGGAAGCCAGTCGTATGGTGACAGAGACAATGGCGCGTGGTGCTGAGGTGATTTATCAGCAGCCTTCCTATCCGGTACAAGGCACTGCGGATTGGAAGGAAGCGGCGTATGCTGAGCTCCTGACAAGCTTTGTAGATAGTAATTCGGAGCTGTTTGGCGGCGGTATCTGGTTTGAACCCTATGCGTACCGAGCAGATCAGCAATTCTTTTCCCCATATTGTATGCGCGAGAACGGCGAAATCAAGTATGTAGATAATTATTCACTTGGAGAAGGTGTTTTCTATACCGATCAGGACTGGTATCAAAGTGCAAAAAACATAACGCAGAGCATTGTATGGTCAGCCCCATATCATGATGACTTTGCGAATATCTCTATGGTAACAGCATCTGCGCCATTTTACAATACAAATGGTCAATTGATTGGTGTTGCTACAACGGATTTGGATTTGTCCTATATGCAGAAGCTCGTGTCCGAATTGGACGTAGTTGCAGGCGGACGTGCCCTGATGGTCGATCAGAACGGTGTGTACATTGCAGATGAGGACAGTGAAAAGTTACTGAATGCAAATATTTTGGAAGATGAGGAGCCTTCTGTTGCTGCGCTTGCAAAAGAAATGCTGAGCCAATCGGCAGGCAGCGGTAAATATACGATAGATGGAAAAGAATACCGCGCATGGTATCAGAAAGTGCCGGAAAGTGGCTGGTATATCCTTACAACGGTTGCAGAAGAAAATATGATGGCAGAAGCCAATGCGTTGGGTAAAATTTTGACAATACTTTGTATTATATTTGGTATTCTTTTGTTTGCTGCGCTCTTTTGGTATTTGCAGATTCGGATTATCAATCCTGTACATGCATTGGCTGCATCTACACAGCAAATTGCGAAGGGTAAGCTGGCTGTTGAAATTCGGGACTTGGGCAAGACAGAATTTGGAATTATGGGAAGATCCATTCAAAAAATGGCGCTGCGCTTAAAACAATACACAGAGTATATAGCTGAGATTTCTGATGTTTTAGGTCAAATGGCAGCAGGAGACTTCAAGTTTGAGCTCAAATGTGATTATACAGGTGAATTTGCCGGAGTAAAGGCAGGTTTGCTGACAACACGTGACAGACTTTCCAGCACCTTAACCGGAATTTCAAAAGCAGCAGATCAGGTGAATTCTGGAGCAGACCAAATTTCCATTGGCGCACAGGCGCAGGCACAGGGAGCCACCGAACAGGCGTCTAATGTGGAGGAACTGGCAGCTATGATGATTGAAATCGAGCAGGCTGTGGATTCCAATACGCAGAATACGATGGAAGTAAATGATAATGTTCAAACGGTCATCGAAAAGGTTGAATATGGTGATCAGAAGATGAATAGCATGCTGGAAGCGATGGACGAAATTAACACCATGTCCAATCAGATTGGAAAAATTGTAAAGAACATTGAAGATATTGCATTCCAAACCAATATTCTGGCACTGAACGCCGCAGTGGAAGCAGCACGTGCAGGTGCAGCTGGCAAGGGGTTTGCAGTTGTAGCAGATGAAGTCCGAAATCTTGCAAGCAAGACGGCGGAGGCATCTGGTGAGACTGCGGAACTTATCACAAAGGCGCTGAGTGCTATCGAGAATGGAAAGAAGATTGCAGACGAGACCGCAGAGTCCTTCCATGCAGTAACCGATGATATTTCTGAGGTAGCGGCCCACGTCGGCGTGATTACAGAACATTCGTTAAAACAGAAGGAGTCCATTCAGCAGGCTGCACAGGGAATTGACAGGATATCAAATATTGTACAGACCAATGCGGCAACTGCGCAGGAGAGCGCTGCTGCAAGTGAAGAGTTGTTTGGGCAGGCACATTTAATGAAAGAACTGGTTGGTAAATTCCGGCTGCATCAGGACAATTCATGAGAATCCTGCAAGGACAAAAGACGAATCCGTTTTGGATTCGTCTTTTTTGTGCCGTAAAGAGCGAGGAAAACTCATGGATTTGTCGTGTTAGGGGAACCAATATATTAGGCAAAACATTCGGAATGAGAAAAGCGTTGTATCTTTAAAAATATAATGATATAATGGCTACGAGTATATAAAGCGCAGGAGGCGTTATGGAGAGAGATGTACAGATAATAGGGACTAAGGCAATAAGGCGAAGGCTGCTTTTGCTGCTTGTTATATTTTTTTGCTGTTTTTTGGCTTCGTTTGCAGTTGGATTATATGGAGTTCCGGTGTCAGAGGTCATCAGGATATTTTTTTCCAAGCTTATAGAAATAAAACCGAGCTGGGACAGCGCAATGGAGGTTGTCGTGATAAATGTACGATTTCCGAGAATCTTGGCGGCGGGAATGATTGGTGCGGCACTTGCCGTATCAGGGAGCGTATATCAGGGAATGTTTCATAATCCTATGGTTTCTCCAGATGTTTTGGGTACCTCGGCGGGAGCTGGCTTTGGAGCAGCTCTTGGTATCCTGATGGGAGCGGGATATCTGGGAACTACTGCAATGTCCTTTGGATTTGGTCTGCTTTCTGTGATTTTGGTATATCTGGTCTCGGCACGGTACCGAAATGATATGTCTATGGGGCTTATTTTGGCAGGGATCATGGTAGGCTCTCTGGCTTCGGCTGCCACCTCTTTTTTGAAACTGGTAGCTGATCCGACCGAGCAGCTTCCTGCCATTACATATTGGCTGATGGGAAGCTTGGCTTCGATTCAAAAGCAGGAATTGGTCTTTTTGATTCCTGTGATTCTAATTGGCATGTTACCCTTGTTTTTATTGCGCTGGCATTTGAATACTGCGACATTATCTGATGCAGAGGCCATAGCACTCGGCGTGAATATCCGCGCTTTGCGGCGGTGGATTATTATTTGTGCAACACTGATGACAGCGGTGAGTGTGTCGGTGAGCGGTATGATTGGGTGGGTTGGCTTGGTGATCCCACATTTTGCACGCAAGTATGCAGGGAATGATTTTCGGTATCAGCTGCCTGCTGCGGCGTTAATGGGGGGGAGTTTTTTGATCTTGGTCGATGATTTGGCACGGATATTATCCACAAGTGAAGTGCCGATTGGAATTTTAACTGCCTTTGTGGGTGCCCCATTCTTTTTATATCTGCTGATACATGGAGGTAAGAGATGTGATTGAGATCGATCATTTATATTTTTCCTATGGCTCCCATAGGGTACTGCACAATGTAAGCTGCATGGTAAAGCCCGGGCGTATGACTTTTCTCATTGGGCAAAATGGTGCGGGAAAGAGCACGCTGTTTCGCTGTATTCTGGGTCAGCTGCATGCACAAAAGGGACAGGTTCTCCTGAATCAGCGTGCCAGCAATCAATATACCATTCGGGAAATGGCACAATATGCAGCCTATGTTCCACAGGCGTCCAATCCGGTGTTCTCTTATCCGGTGAAGCAGGTGGTGCTCATGGGACGCAGTGCCTATATGTCTCTGTTTGCTGTTCCATCGAAAGAAGATGAAGCCATTGTACAGCAGGCGCTGACACATCTTGGAATTGCGCACCTTGCAGAACAGGGCTTTGCCAATATCAGCGGAGGAGAGCAGCAGCTGGTTTTGATTGCACGCGCACTCGCACAGCAGGGACAGGTGCTTTTGATGGACGAGCCAACCGCAAGTCTGGACTATGGAAATCAGCTCAAGGTGCTCAAACAAGTCAAAAAACTGTGCAGAGAGGGACTTTCAGTTTTGATTTCATCGCATAATCCACAGCATGCACTTTGGTTTGCAGATGATATCATTGCACTAGATCAGGGAATGGTGATAGCCGAAGGTGAGAGTAAGACGGTTATGACACCATCGCTCATACATAGACTCTATGGCGTGGAGGTGCGTTTTTGCGCATCGGAGGGCATACCGTTAATGGTTCCAAATTTATCTTTTTCATAATAGATATTGAAGTTCATTTTGCAGAAAATAAAGGGAGAATGGAATATGAAGAAAAGAGTGATTCTGCTTGTACTATCTTTGGCTGTGATTTGTGCATTTACTGCATGTCAGATGCAAAATCAGCCTCCGAAAGAGCTGTCATCGGGTGCAGAGCAGCAGAAAGATGAAAACAGCTGGCTCATACACAATGAAGATGGCACTATGACAGTGACAGATTCTTGTGGACGACAAGTTATTTTGCCTGAACAGCTTACACAGGTTGCTCCAAGCGGAACAGCAGCACAGATGATTTTATATACAGTAGCGCCGGATTCCATGGTCGGTTGGAGTAAGAATCCGAGCGAGACACAAAAAAAGTATATTGATGAAAAGTATTATGATCTTCCAGAGTTTGGACAGTTTTATGGCAAGAATGTAAGCCTGAATCTGGAGGCGCTGATTGCCGCAAAGCCGCAGGTTATTATTGATATGGGGGATATGAAAAAGGGACATGCGGAGGATATGGATCGAATCCAGAAGCAGACAGAAATCCCAATCATCTTTATCGAAGCCAATTTGGATAATCTTGCGAAGGCATACCGTATGCTCGGTGAACTGCTCGGCAAGGAGCAGCAGGCGGAAACATTGGCAGCTTATATTGACGAAACCGTACAGACTGCATTAGACAATGCACAGAAGATTTCAGCAGACGAGCGGGTGTCTGTGATGTTTGGTACGGGGCAAACGGGACTCGATGTCAATGCAAAAGGCTCGATTCACGCGGCTGTTTTGGAGTTGGTCGGTGCGGAAAATGCTATTGAGGTTGCCGAAATCAGCAATAAGAGTGGCGGAAATACGATAAATATGGAAGCAGTTTTGCTGGCGCAGCCAGATGTGATTTTATTCAATGCAGGCGGTCCCTACGATAGTGTGGAAACAGATGAAAGTTGGAGTGGTGTTACAGCGATTCAGAAGGGCAGGTATTATGAAATTCCGGCAGAACCGTATCACTGGCTGACAGAGCCGCCTTCTGTCAACCGGATTTTGGGGATTCGCTGGCTTGGAAATTTACTGTATCCAGAATTGTATGAATATGACATGATTCAGGAGACGAAGGAGTTTTATAAATTATTTTGGCACTATGAGTTGCAGGACGCACAGGCGCAGGCGCTGCTTGCACGCTCCACATACAAAAATAGCTGAGAGGTGATCTGGGCATGATTCATTTTTTTGAGAAGTTAAGGAACCGTTTACAGCCTGAGCAGAGCTTTGTTCTGGTCAGTGTGGTAGACAGTGCAGGCTCGACACCACGCGGGAGTGGTGCGAAAATGGCAGTATTTGCAGATGGCTCCTATATGGGAACCATTGGCGGCGGAAGTGTAGAATATTTGAGTATTCGGCAGGCACTCAAGGTGCTGGAGGAAAAGCGTTCTTTGACAAAGGGATTCCTCTTGACCAAAAATCAAAAAGCGGATATTGGAATGATTTGCGGCGGGAATGTGGAGGTTTTCTTTCAGTATGTTGATGGACAGGACGGAAGCTATCTCCAGATGATTGACTATATGATAACGCTGTATGAAAAAGATGTGGACGCTTGGCTGGTTACCGTAATAGGAGACGATATGGTTTGTGAAACGGGTGTATATGATAAGCAGAGTGGTTTACGATTTATGAAGGCTGTTTCTGAAAAACAGATTATACCCTATCTCAAAAATAAATCTGTATGCACAGATACCACACCACGGTGTTTTGTAGAGCCGCTCATTCAGTCAGGCTGTGTCTATGTCTTTGGCGGCGGGCACGTGGCACAGGAGCTTGTCCCTGTGATCGCGCATGTTGGATTTCGTGTGGTTGTATATGAGGATCGGGAGAACTTTGCAAGACCAGAGCTGTTTCGGGGCGTACATCATACCATATTGGGTTCATTTGAGACACTTTCGGAGCATATCACCATGCGGGAAAATGATTATGCAGTGATAATGACACGTGGACACCAGTCGGATTATGAGGTGATGCGGCAGGTTCTGCGCACGCAGGCTGCCTATATCGGAGTGATTGGCAGTCGGCAGAAGATTGCGGCAACGACCAAACGCTTGTTGGAGGACGGTATTTCGGAACAGGATATTGCACGCCTGCATACCCCAATCGGATTGCCCATAAAAGGAGAAACACCGGCAGAAATTGCAATCAGTATAGCGGCAGAGATGATTTTATTCCGCGCAGAGCGCAAACAATCGCTTGCCTAAAGAGAAAGAACAGCCCATGGTACAGAGCAAGAACCTGTATCCATGGGCTGTCTTGTTGATAGGACTGTGTGCTTTTAGATCGCTATGCGACCGCCTTTTCTGAAAAAGTGTTGTTGATGATTTCAGAGAATGGTACGGTCTGCTCCAGTTCACCGGCCTCCTGCATGACAGTTTGCAAGCGGTTAAAGCTGTCCTCGGTCATAACAGGGGTTTCACTGTAAGCGCCGATGTCCTGATAACGCTGAATGGCACTGGTGAGAATTGCAAGGTCTGTATCTGGGAACTGTGGTTGGATTACCTGTGCGACCTCAGAGGCGCTGTGGGAGGCAACCCATTGCTGACCGCGATATATGGCATTTGTAAAGCGCTGAACCTGATCTGCATGGGAATCTAGGTAGCTCTTTTTTGCAAAATACGCGGTATAGGGAATATCACCTGCCATATCCCCCACAGCAGCGACGATGTGTCCTCTGCCCTCTGCCTCCAGACTGCTTGCAGTGGGCTCAAACAGAGTGACATAATCTCCGGTGCCGCCAAGAAATGCACCTGTCATATTGTCGAACTGAATAGAGGTATCCAAGAGCACGTCCTCTGTTGGCTGTAATCCATTGAGCCGCAGTGCGTGCTCAAATGCCATATAGGGAACCCCGCCTTTGCGTCCGGGAAGAATATGTTTGCCCGCAAGGCTGTGCCATGTGAAATCGGGCTCCGGCTCTCGCCCGACGAGAAAACTGCCGTCACGCTTGGTTACTTGTGCAAAAACCTGTGTGAAATCCGATTTTCCCTCGTTATAAACATAAATACTGGCTTCCGGACCGGCAAGACCGATATCAATATGGTCCGAGAGCACAGCACTCATGACTTTATCCGCGCCGCCGCCGCTGGATAATTCGACATCAAGACCTTCCTCAGAAAAGAATCCCTTTTCCAGCGCCACATACTGCGGCGCATAAAAGATAGAATGTGTGACCTCACACACTCGGATTTTTTTTGCTGGGTCGGTGTTGTTCTGACAGCCGGTCAAACCGCATACAAGTAGAATAGCAGTCAGACCAGCGGTAATCGATTTGAAGTTCATGGAGATCCTCCTCTAAAAGCTTATGATTGGCCAAAACGGCGTTCCACTGCTTTTTGCAGCAAAGCAACAGCTTCATACATCAGGGCTGCGACAATGGATAAGATGAGCACACTGGTCATTACGAGGTCTAGCTGGAACACTTGACCACCATAGACGATCAGATAGCCAAGTCCTGCCTTACTGACTAGAAACTCACCTGCTATGACACCAACGAGCGAAAGACCAATATTGATTTTGAGGGAGTTGAACAGTGTACCCAGATTGGCAGGGAATACGATTTTACAAAAAATTTGTGCACGGGTTGCACCAAAGGTGCGTGCCATTTTGAGGTATTCTGGATCTGTGCGCAAAAAACCGGCAAGCATTTCCAGAACTGTGACGATCAGACTGATAGCAAGCGCCATAAAGATAATGGCAGAGGTTCCGGCGCCTGCCAAGATAATAATGACAGGGCCAAGTGCGATTTTTGGCAAGCTGTTGAGCACAACAAGATAGGGCTCTGTGACGCGTGCAATAAAGGGTGACCACCATAAAATAATGCTGACGATAAGTCCAATGACTGCTCCCAGTGCAAATCCTGCGAGGGTTTCGTAGACGGTTACACCAATATGCAAGAGCAAATGGTTTTGTGACAGAGAGGTTAGTGTGGTCAAGATACGGGAGGGTTGGCTTAGGATAAAGGGATCTATCCAGCCAAGACGTGCAGCGACCTCCCAAAGCGTAAAAAATGCTACAAGGATACCGATTCGGCAGCCACGTACAAACCAGCGTTGTTTTTGCATTTGCCGCAAATACGCACGTCGTGCTGGGGAAGCGGTATTATATGGCTTCATTGGCGCTCAGCTCCTTCCAAATATAATCAAAGTAGTGAGAAAATCTGGAATCACCACGGCAGGAAAGTGGGGTGCGATCGGGTCCAAAATCAATATCCAGAAGTTCTTTTACGATACAGGGGCGCTGGGACAAAATCAAAATTTGATCGCCCATACTGATACTTTCTGGAATATCATGTGTGACCATTAGGGTGGTTACGCCTTCCTGCTTGAGAATGCTGTATACATCATCGGTGACTGTCAGGCGGGTTTGGTAGTCGAGTGCAGAAAAGGCTTCATCAAGCAGCAAGAGCTTAGGGCCTGCTGCAAGGGTGCGGATCAGTGACACGCGCTGCCGCATACCACCGGAAAGCTGACGCGGATATTTGTCACGAAATGCGGAAAGTCCATAGGTTTCCAGTAGGTGTTCTGCTCGGGCAATATTCTCTGGCGTTTTGGTATGGCGAATTTCAAGACCAAGCAGAATATTTTTCCAGATGGTGCGCCATTCCAACAGGTCGTCACGCTGGAGCATATATCCAATTTGTGGAGAAACACCGTGGATCTCTTCTCCGTCTAAACGAATGATACCGCTGGTGGCAGGCATCAGACCGGCAATGATGCTCAGCAGTGTAGATTTTCCGCAGCCGGACGGCCCGACAATACTGATGAATGTGCCCGCTTCCACAGCAAAAGAAATATGTTGCAATGCTGTGATTTCACCATTTTTTGCCTGATAGGTCATACCAATGTCCTCTACGGATAAAAGTGGCATATCATTCCCTCCTTTTTGCTTCATCTATTTTCAGTACATGCGGCGTGAGGTTGTTTTGTGCTTGACCGTGGAGGCTTTTTGCCTGATTTGCAGGGGGAAGAGAAAAAGTTTTTGAAATCTATTTGCGTGATATTGAAAATTGTGTATACAAATGGTATACTCTAAATAAGATTTTATCTAATTTTCTATCTATTTTGTTGATATTATACAAACGCGAGGAAAGTTTCCATAAGAATGAAATGGGGTGTGGGAAATCAAAGGATTTTTGAATACACTAAAGGGTTTATTTGGAAAGCAGCAAGAAGAAATCTTGGAAGAGCAGGAGTCAGATGAGGTCTCTGTAAAGAATTTTGTTGGTATTATCTGTCAGGTTGAGAACGCAGACACAAAAGATTATTTTATGGGACGCATCGAAGAATATGATCCGGATATGAAAGAACTGAAAATTTCCGGATATCGCATGGACTCGATTCCAGTTCAAATCTGTTATAACGCACCTGTAAGGATTCAGATAAAAAGTGGTGAGCAGCTGACATTCATATATGCAGCTGCGAGAAAACAGAGTCAGGCGTTCTGGTGGGTTGCCGTAGAGGATATAGACCAGCGCTCGGAACAGAGAGAAGGCTTCCGTCAGCCATTGAGCGGTGTCAGTGCCATCATACGGCATAATGGAGAACAACAGACTATACCCTGCAAATTGGTAGATATTAGCTTGACAGGGATTTGTATTTGCTGTGAAGAGATGTTACAGATTGGTGAAAGAATAGATGTGCAGGAGGTGTGCCTGTATCCAGATGCACCGGAATCTTATACCTTTACCTGTGAAGTGCGGCGGGCATTTATTCGGGGAAAGGATCATAAAATCATTCACTTGGGTGAGGAAAAATCGCAGGAGTTTGAGGAGAGTGCAGAATCTCAAGAGGTACAATCTCACAATGAGCCGGAATTAAAGGAGATATATTATGGGTGCAGTTTTTACCATATTTCGTTAGAGGACAAGGAAAAGTTGTGTAAGGAACTCTTTGTTGTACAACAGCAGAGAAGGAATCATTGATGGTTTACCAGATATAGATATTTTTTGATGAAGAAACCCTCTGGAGCTTCCAGAGGGTTTTGTATGTAAAGAAGTGTTGGTATTTGGGGAGAAGTGAAGAATGGAAACGAGTTACTGGACAGATAGTGCTTTCAGTAAGCCTTGACAGCCGGCAAGTACATCTTGCCAAGTTGCTTCAAAGTTACCGGTATACCATGGGTCTGCGACCTCTTTTTCAGGGGTGATGCTGTAATTCATAAGCAGTTGAATTTTCCCGTCTGGATCACCGCCGCAAATTCTCTGCATATTGCGAATATTCGCGTGATCCATGCCAATGAGCAGATGATACTGTTCATAATCTTGCTTTTGAAGCTGTCTGGCTGCATGATGCCCACAATGAATACCGTGTGCAGTGAGTGTTCTCTGTGCAGGAGGATAGATAGGGTTTCCGATTTCCTCTGTGCTGGTTGCCGCAGAGGAAATCTGGAAACGATCTTGCAGACCTGCTTTCTGGACAAGATCCTGCATAATGAATTGAGCCATTGGACTGCGGCATATGTTGCCATGGCACACAAAAAGTATTTTTATCATATCTCTTATATCCCTTCATAAGCCTTCAAACCTTGATATTAGTGGATTTTAGGCATTTTTTGCAATTTTTATGTTTTGTCACAAACCTACACAATTCTATGTAAGCCTACATAAATTTACGGGCAAATGGTGTAGTCATTGGTGTAGTAACTTCATGTATTTTCAGCCTAATTTTCTTCGCTTCTCCTGTGTGTCAGCACCCTTAAAGTCGATAATTTTTGACATTTGTTCTGTCACCCAGCTATACTTGAATGAGTGTAAACATTCAGCGTTATACCTGCATCGGAGTGCCCGATAATATACTGCAAGCTTTTAATATCCATATCGGCATTTGCCATATTCGTACAGAAAGTATGGAGGAACACATGGAGCATAATATGCGGCAAAGGCTTATCTGGGTGCAACTTTTTATACTTCTTCATCGCCAACGCATTTCACTCTTCGCTATATTGTTTTCTATTCCTCTATGAAAGAACGGCTCATAATATAAAATTCATCTTGGCTGGGAAGATACTTTTTGTCCAGCGGTTCCAGTGTAGTGTCATAGCGTTCTGCTTCTTCTTCACTGATTGCCATAACCGGACTATCGTGATAAATCCACTTACGACCGTCCAATACATGAGGGATTAGTTCTTTGACCATCATCGCAGCAGGGTATTTCCCATTTTCGATACAGACGTTATATTTTTTACAGCTTTTGAATCCACGACTAATATAGTTGCTTGGATTTCCAAAAATGATGATTGTGTCATACCCCAACTGTACCGCTGCTTGGAATGAATGTTCCATAAGCTTTTTCCCATACCCCATTCTCTGATAAACTGGAAGAACACTAACTGGACCAAATGTTAAAATTTCTTTTTCATTTCCGTTTTCATCAATCAAATTTGCTTTTGTATACATGATATTGCCAATCACATGACCATTCAATTCCAAAACAAAATCTAATTCCGGAATAAAATCTTCATGTTTCCGCATGATGTGTACTAAGTAATGTTCCACAGATCCCGGCACATAAAGATTATAAAAGGCTTGTCTTGTGATTTTCTCCACAATTTCCCAGTCTTTTGGTTCCTCGTTTCTGATAATAATTTTCTGCTCCATAAATTTTCTCCATGTTGCTACCGTTTGATTGGCATTTTTTTAATCAGTTTTGAAATTTCTTTTTCCCGTTTTCCTTTTGCAATCATATAGCTTTCTTTATCTTCAATATAATCATTTTCAGCCTTTAACTTCTGATAGGATTGCCAACGGTCCATCTGCAATTCTCCCATTTCCAGTGCTTTCTGAATGGCACATCTCGGCTCATTTGAGTGGGTACAGTTGCGGAATTTACACTGAGCAGCCAGTTCTTCAATATCTGTAAAAGTTTTTTCGATTCCTGTATCGTTATCCCACATTCCAAATTCACGCAGACCCGGAGTATCAATTACCATACCGCCCGAAGAAAGTAAGAGCAATTTTCTACGGGTAGTGGTATGTCTGCCTTTGTCATCATTGCGCAGTCCGTTTGTTTTTAGGTGTTCTTTCCCCAACAGGAGATTGATCAGTGTAGATTTCCCCACGCCCGAGGAACCAATGAACGCGATCGTTTTTCCCTCTGAAATAAATGGTAAAAGTTCCTTGTACCCATTTTCTTCCGTTGAGGTTGTAACCAAAATATCTATACCAAAAGCAATCGAAGATACTTCTGAAAGTTTGTTTTCTAAATCATCACACAAATCTGATTTTGTCAGCACAATGACTGGCATAGCACCGCTGTCCCATGCAATGGAAATATACCGTTCTAACCGTCTAAGGTTAAAATCATTGTTTAATGCCATACACAGAAATACCGTATCAATATTTGCAGCAACAACCTGTTCCTGCTGTGGTTCACCAGCAGCTTTTCGGATAAAAGCACTTTTTCGTGGCAGCAGCGATTCAATGATTGCACTGTTTCCGGATTCGTTCCAATTTACCAACACAAAGTCACCAACGGCTGGATATTTGGAAGATAGGGTGGTTTGAAATCGGAACTTTCCAGATAATTCTGCCAATTTCTCGCCCTTATCCGTTATCACTCGATAGAACCCTTTTTCCTGTGAAAGAACACGAGCCGGTTCTAATGGATTATCTTTTGGGATTTCGTTTGAAAATTCTTCGGAGAATCCGTATCTTTTTATGTTAATTAAATTTTTCACTATTTGTTCCTTTCTGCTGTGAGTGCTTATGAAAAATATTTTTGAAAGAAGCCGTCAACATAATGTATATAGCTTTGTGCAATTTCTTCTTTTTTCTTCTTACAATCTGCCCCATCTGACATACTGAGCAGAAGGTAAAAAGGAGAATAGAACTCAACTGCTAACGCATGAGGAGATGGTAACTGTTTTTTTTGTTTCTTTGATATTTCACGCAATAGATTTTCGATATAATCCATAGGACCGCCGACAAGAACCTTTTGATATAAAGCATTCATCTCGGGGGATTTGTATTGTTCCAGAGTAAGCATTTTACGAAAATTGCAAGCAATTTCATCTTCGCTCCAATAATGAAATTGTGCTTTCATGTAATCGCCTAAACTTTTTGCTGATACATTAGAAAAAGCTTCCGGCATTTCCGAATAATCTTTTTCCGGCACACCGTTTTTTTGAGAACGCTCTACATCCAGCTGGCAGACATATTCAAATACACAATTAAAAATATCTCTTTTGTTCTTGTAATGCTTATATAATGCACCCTTTGTTATACCTAACTCTCCCGCAATTTGGCTGACAGATACTGCCTCATATCCATTAACAGCAAATAGCCGTAAAGCAGCCACTAATATTTTTTCCTTCGTATTCGCCATTATAACCTCCGATGAGTAAACGCTTGTTTACTCATATAGTATAGTGAACAATCGTTTACTTGTCAAGTAATTAACATATTATTTCACACGGAATAGTAAGATGCTGTCTAAAATCATAAGTGTTACTTTACCGCACATGCGCAATTTGCTTAGGGTAGATATTCTATTGCTAGTCCCTAACACAAGCGGCAGCAATCCATTCAAAGGATGCTGCCGCTAAATTTCTCCATCTACAATTTTGTCATTCAAGGCTCTTACTGAAAAAAATGGTGTAGTAAGTGCCTATTTGCTTTGTATATCTATTGATTTTGCAGGCTTTTCTGGGACTTTTCAAGATACTGCCGTGACACACAAAAAGTATCCGATTCTTTTAAGAAACGGACTCCATAAAAATTTTAGTTTTTTTGATGCTTTGCCATGGCATGTGCACGGATATGGTCGAAGGTTTCTTGGCTGAGGATATGCTCAATTTTGCAGGCATCTTGCTCTGCAGTTTCAGCAGAAACACCGAGATCAATCAGATATTGGGTCAATAAAATATGCCGCTCGTAAATTTTATCAGCAATGGCGCGTCCGCGCTCGGTCAATTGGATTAATCCATGTGGTTCGACGGTAATATATCCATTTTCGCGGAGACGTTTCATTGCAGTAGAAACACTGGGTTTGGAAAAGCCCAGTTCATTTGCGATATCGATTGAGCGCACAGAGCCATTTTGAATCGTCAGCCGCAGGATGGTCTCCAAATAGTCCTCGGCAGATTTTTGGATACGCATTTTGGATCCCCCATTCTCTGTCATGACATTCGACTTTGGGACAAGTCTTCTTTGTATATAGTAGCATAGATTGCGGCCATTTGCAATTTTTTCTATAAATGGGATTATAAAAAGTTAGTTTTAATAAACTTTTCTAAAAAAAAGTCTGTCTTTTGATTAAGACAGACTTTTGTAAAATATCATTTTGAGGAATCTTTGTGCTGACAGCCGCAGCAAGAAGCCTGCTCTTTCAGCTCTTTGCCGCTGTGACAACTGCTGGCGGCGGGGCAGCCAATACATTTTACGCCCTGTTTTTTGGATTTGATGATATAGCCGACTGCGCAGCCAATAAGAATAAGGACAATAGTAAGTACGATCCAGTCCATAGTTACCTCCTTTTAACCTTTCTGAGCAATTGTTTGATCCAGAGAATATTTTGCATCGATTTTCTTGTTGGTATTCATAGCGAGGGCAACGATTATACTGATGATTACAGCGACTGCGATAAGACCCGCCACAAACGCCTGTCCCAGAGAACCGGTGGTAATGAGTGTGCCGATTTGATATACGAAGAATGCGATCACATAACCTGTTGCAAGCTGAAGTGCAATGCCGCCAAACAGCCATTTTTTATCCTGCATTTCAGAATTCATAGCACCGATTGCAGCAAAGCAAGGTGGGGTATACAGATTAAACATCAGATATGCCAGAGCGGCAACTGCGGTCAGACCCATTGTGGCAGCCACTTCATTTGCTCCGCCGACCAGAGCGAGATCCTCATCGATAAAGCGGGTGAATCCGTAAACAACAGCCAGTGTACCAACAACATTCTCTTTTGCGATAAAGCCAGTGATTGCAGCGGCTGCCAGCTGCCATACACCAAAACCGAGCGGGAGCAGAAGTACGGCGAATGGGGACGCGATGCTTGCAAGGATTGAGGTATGCTCCATACCTTCTTCGACGACCTGCAAATTCCATGTGAAGGACTGCATAATTTGAACAACCGCATTGCATACCAGAATAATGGTACCCGCCTTAATGATATAGGCTTTTGCACGAGACAGCATGGAAATAACAGCCCGCTTTAGGCTCGGAATCTTGTATTCCGGCAGTTCCATAATGAAGAAAGATTTTCGGTATTTGTGACCAGTAACTTTGAGTACCAGCAAGGAACTGAAGAAAATCAGTGCGATGCCAACGAAGTACATGAGCGTGCCGACCCAAGACGCATCATGGAAGAAGGCACCAGCAAACAATGCGATAACAGGGAGCTTGGCGCCGCAGGGCATGAAAGGGGTCAGCATTGCAGTGGTACGACGTTCTCTTTCGTTGCGAATAGTGCGGCAAGACATAATGCCGGGAATTGCACACCCAGTGCCGATTACCATGGGGATAACAGATTTGCCGGACAGACCGACGCGCTTAAAGATTGGATCCATAACGACGCTGACACGTGCCATGTAACCGCAGTCTTCGAGCAGAGAGATGAGGAAATACATGACCATAACGAGCGGCAGGAAGCCAACAACAGCGCCAACACCGCCGATGATGCCATCGACAAGCAGTGCCTGCATAAAGGGAGACGCGCCCTCTACCATGCCCGCAACCATTCCTTGGAAGGATTCAATCCAACCGGTAAGTGTGTCTGCAAGAAAGGGACCTAGACGTGACTGTGAGATATCGAAAACAGCCCACATTACCAGCGCGAAAAATGGGATACCAAGCCATTTGTTGGTTAGGATTGCGTCAATACTGTCCTGCTTTGTCTTGTCCTTTGTCAGTATGGTTCGCGTCTCTACCTGACGCACCAGAGCATTTACAAATTCAAAACGTTTGCGGTCGGCGGCTTCAACTGCACTTTTGTCATGCAGGTCAATAGTGCCCTGTACATAAGGCGCCTTCTGTGTCAGACCGGCAGACTTTGCCGCTTTTGCAACAACTTCAGCAAGACCGTCGTCCGTGTTTGATGTTGATATCGTCTTGATAACTGGACAGCCCAGCTTTTCAGACAGCAGCTTGGCATTGATTTGGGTGCCTTTCTTTACATTGATATCGCTCTTGTTAAGTGCAACAACGACCGGAATACCAAGCTCTAAGAGCTGTGTTGTGAAGAATAGGCTGCGGCTTAGGTTGGTTGCATCTACAATATTGATGATGACATCAGGGTGCTCATTTTTTACATAGCTGCTGGTGATGCTCTCCTCTGAAGTGAAAGGTGACATAGAATAAGCACCCGGGAGATCGACTGCAATCAGTTCGGGATAGCCGTCAGAGAAGGATTTTTTGATTGGACTTTCTTTCTTGTCAACGGTAACACCAGCCCAGTTGCCGACACGCTCGGTTCGGCCGGTGAGCGCGTTGTACATGGTGGTTTTACCACTGTTGGGATTGCCTGTCAGAGCAATTCTCATAGCTTGTTCCTCCGTTTTTATAATACATTAAAATTAGCTTAGACTAACTGTTGAGGCGATTAAAAACTATTCATGATGAATAGTTTGAGAATAGCTTTTAATCTTTGATTTGGATTGCCTGTGCAAGGTTTTGATCAATGTTATAGCGTCCGTCTTTGACCGCGATGACAAAGCCGCCGCGCATCTGAGAAACAACGGTAATGGGTTCTCCGCTGTAACAACCTAAGGAGAACAAGAAACTGTTTAACTCTTCGTCATCGGTCAGAATATCTTCGACGATATATTCCTGTCCGAGCTGTGCATCGGATAAGTTCATATCCATTCCCCCTTTATTGTAAGACATATAGTTAACGGCAACTAACTTATATGAATATACCATATCGTTTTTGAGGTGTCAAGGGGATATTTGGATTCTATAAAATTATATGGAGGTACATGAAAAAATCAGAGCAAAATAAAAAGTATTAAATTTCATACAAAGGTAGAAATTTAATACTTTTTATGAATGATTCAGTTGCAAGCTGTATTTTGTAAATGCTTATCGAGCTGTGGACGCTTGCCGCAGAAGTGAACCAAATAACGCTCCATACAGTCGGCAATAATCTGCTCTGCGGTTTCTCTGTTATAGACCTCGGAGATGGCGGTCGTGCGTCCTTCCAGCTGCTTATAGACCTCAAAGAAATGTGCAATCTCATTACCAATATGTGGGGGAAGTTCGCCGTACTCCTTATAGAAATTCCAAGTGGGGTCGTGTTCAACCACAGCAATGATCTTATCATCACAGAATCCGTCGTCCACCATGCGGATAACACCAACTGGGTAGCATTGGGTCATAATGGAGGGATCCAAGGTTTCGGAGCAAAGTACGAGTACGTCGAGCGGGTCGCCATCATCTGCATAAGTACGAGGGATAAAGCCATAGTTTGCGGGATAATGGGTGGAGGTGTATAAAATACGGTCTAGGCGAAGCAGTCCGGTACGTTTGTCAAGCTCATATTTTTTCTTGCTGCCCGCAGGAATTTCGATTACGGCGGTAAAACAGTGAGGCGCAATGAGCGCTGGGTCAATATCATGCCAAATGTTCAATTTCATTACCTCTTCTCTTTTTCTGGGAATCCAAAATATGTGTTCGCTGTTTGCAAAAGCACTATATTGGGATTTTAATATATTTTGTCAGGGTATGCAAGAGAAAGCCTTGTTTAGAGGAATCCCGTTTAATATTGTGTGGTTTTTAATTTGCTAAGATTGGGGTTGCTGCCCAGCTTTTCCAGAAAAAGCGCCTGATCATTTTCTGGGTGCATACCGCGAAATACAATTGTGGAGGACAGGTGATAGATCCCGGGCTCATCTTCATCAAACTGAATATGTGACAGGGTGGCATTTTGTTCTTTGGTACAATGGTTGAGATCATGCATAATGGTTGGCAAATCATGGCATTGCAGAGATATCACGAGGGTTGTAAGATGACTTGTGTAAAGCTTGCGCTGTAATACTTCAAATATCGTAAGGGTTGCATAAACAGCAATGGCACCTGTTAGGGCAATCGCATAATATCCGGCGCCGACAGCGAGCCCGAGACAGGCAACTGTCCAGATGCTGGCCGCGGTAGTCAATCCTTTTACCGAAAGCCCTTCCCGTAAAATAGTACCCGCACCCAGAAAACCAACACCAGAAATAACTTGGGCACCGAGACGGGCAGGATCTGATACTGCACCGAATCGGGAGAACTCCGCAAACAGCAAATTTCCGACGATCATAACAACACATGAGCCGAGTGCAACCAGCATATGTGTGCGCATACCTGCTGGACGATGATTTCGGCCGCGCTCTGCGCCTACTGCAATACCGATAATCATTGCAAATATCATACGAAGAACAGCGTCTATATAGGTAAGCTCGTGATATACGGTATCAGGCATAAGAAAACTCCTTTCCGAAGCTGAATGGTAATCCTATTGTAGCATAACAGGAGAAATGCGAAAAGCAAAAAATTACAAAATATCAGAGAAATCAACAGATATTTTTGATATAAGTACCAGATATATAAAAAGCACTGCATCTATAAAACTTTTAGATGCAGTGCTTTATTTTATGCGAGATATCCGGCAGCAGTCTCCAGATTTATCTTTGAAATATCATTTTTTTCTTCTACGGTTGCTGCAGACAGCCATTCGCTTGCGACATTAGAGAACAGGGTTTCCTCAATGACACCCTTCTTGCTCTCAAAATCTGTATCCCGCAGAGGCAGGCGTTGAATGATATGCCAGCCATAGCTTGTTTTGATGGGGTCAGAGATGGCATTGTTAGCAAGTGCCTTGGTACCCTCATAAAACTCTGTAACCATTTCCCCTTCGGTAAAGACATAGCCTTCCGGATTGCTTTCCATGCCCGGGTCTTCATTGTTGGACTGAATTAGGGCATCAAACGACTCGCCAGCCTTGGCACGTTTTGCAATGTCCTCTGCCTTTGCTTTTCGTGCTTCTTGGTCGGGGAGCTCTGCATTGTTGTCATCGACGGTTTTGATGAGCACATGCTTACAGCGCAGATAGTTTTTATCAAAGTACTCGCGTGCGGCATTGGGATTTTTTGCATAATAATCATCACGCAGTTTTTGAATCATGACATTCAGCTTGGCAAATTCACGGTACTGGTCACGTGTAAGCCCCATATCTTTGAGATACTTGTCAAGTTCTGCGTCGCCGCCGAGCTGCTTGGAAAGTTCAGTCAGCTGGGCATCGACTTCTTCTTCTGTATAGCTTAGACCTCTTTCCTTCATTTGATTTTCACATACTGCTAAATAGGCAAGCTGCTGTTTGGCAAGCTCCGCAATATTATTTGAGAACGCTTCCTTTTCGGCAGCCTCGGTCATATCCGCAGAGGTTTTCTGCCCATACATGGCAAGCATGCTGTCCATACGGTTTGCGTTATAGACAAACGATGCAGCATATTGTTCTGCTGTAAAATCAATCCCGTTTGCAGTCAGCACGATAGCCTGTTTTTCTGTGTCACTTACCGTAGGCGCAGTGTCTTTTCCGCAAGCGGTCAAGGATAGCGCGAGCACGGCAAGCAGTCCAGCCGCAGCGCGGCGCAGGGTATTTCCGGTGTTTTGTATCATGGGGGTTCTCCTCTCTTTTTTAGTCAGCATACCGGATTTCCGGTGTTTTGTGACAGAATTGATACAAAAAATAGTATATCATTTTTTGCGTTGTGCTACAAGTCTTGGATTGCCGTTGACGCAGAAACCGCTTTGCGGTAAGATGAAGGGGAGCAAAAAGAGGAGAAGCTATGAAACAGATTCCAAGTGAAAATGAGGCGCTGCTGTTTTGCGAGCAGCGGGCAGAGGGACTTTATATCCTGCGCTGTCAAACAAATGACAGCATATTAAAATTGCCGAGTGAAATCGAAGGCATTCCGGTTGTGGGGCTGGGTGACTATGTCTGCGCTGTACGGGAGCCGGAACTATCGGGACGAGAAATTTGGAAAATACACATGACTTGCGGGCAGGATAAATTGCCAACACATGATGCGAAGGCGATTTGTCAGGTGATTTTGCCGGACTCCCTGCGCGTAATTGGCAGTTATGCGTTTTATAATTGTTATCATTTCAGCCGCTTGGAGCTGCCCGCCGGCATACAGGAAATTGGACATGGTGCGTTTATGAACTGCACAAATTTCCGAGAGGTTACGCTCAGGGGAGATGCACAGGGGCGCACCTGTCTGCTTGAGCTTTTGGGGCAGGTAAGCGGAGAGATCCAAGCCACTGTGCATCTGCCAGCAGGAGAGGTGCATCTCCTGTTTCCGCCGTATCAGGAGCAGTGGGAGGACTTGGCGCCCGCACATATCTTTCAGCGCCGTATTGAGGGAGCGGGCTATCCCTATCGGCAGTGTTTTCAGGGAGGCGTATTGTCCCTTCTGGAATATGATATGGCGTTCGAGCGCCTGCTGCGGATACAGGATTATGAAACGGCTGTACGTGTGGCACTGAATCGTCTGCGATGGCCGGTAGGAGTATGCGAACTTGCACATACTGCGTATGTGGATTGTCTGCGTAAGCATGCAGATATTGCGATAGAGGTTCTACTGCGGCAGAAAGACGTACAGGGAGTCCATGCACTGCTGCGTCTTGGTATCCTTTCTGAAAAAGCAATCCATAAAGCGTGCGATTTGGCACGACAGATGGGACAAACCGAGGTGCTGGGGATTTTGCTGGCTGCGATTGGCAGCACTGCGCCCCGTGTGCCCAAGCAATATGATCTATAAAAAGGAGCGTGTACGATTGAAGCCGACATGGCAGACGATTGGGCAGCAGATTCTGGAGACTGCCCGCAATGAATTATATTTGAATCTGCCGTTTTTAGACGCAGCACTGTGCGCATTGCCGTTCGATGCAGGCTATGATACGCCGAGTCTTGCGACAGATACCAAGGTGCTCTACTATAATGGTGCATGGCTGGCGTCGCGCTATGCGCGTGCACGCAGTCTGATATGCAGAGCCTATCTGCACACGATTTTACATTGTATGCTGCGGCATCCGGTCAAGAAAAAGGGCAGAGACGGTGCGCTATGGGATTTATGCTGTGATATTGCAGTAGAGAGTATATTGGATCATTTGTCTTATCATTGTTTGGAACCAGATGCGCCGCGTGTACGCCGCACACATCTATACCGTATGCTTAAAGCAGCCTTCCCTGTTTTGACAGCAGAGGCTATTTATCGTTATTTTCGGCAAAATCCGCTGTCGGAATATGACTGTGCGGCATGGGCAAAAGAATTTTTACAGGACGACCATAGCCTTTGGGAAAAGGTACAGCAGGAGCAGGCATCGGAAGACCCATGGCCGCGTGTTGCCGAGCGGGTGCAGACGGGTATGCAAACCGTTATGACCGAGTCTGCAACAGGTGGGCAGGCAATTACAGAACAGCTGCAAATCTCCACACGTCCAACCGATCATTACCGTGCCTTTTTGCGTAGATTTGCGGTGTTGGGAGAGGAAATGGGGGTAGATGCAGACAGCTTTGATTATGGTTATTATGCCTATGGGCTGCGGCATTATGGAAATCTCCCTCTGATCGAGCCGTTGGAAACCCGAGAAGTCAAGCGTATTTCTGATTTTGTGATTGTAATTGATACCTCCATGTCCACGTCTGGCGAACTGGTGCGTCAATTCCTGTCCTATACGTACGGATTGTTAAAGGATACCGAAAATTTTTTCAGACAAATCAACTTATATATTTTGCAGTGCGATGATACTGTCCGCGCGGAAAAGCACATTCGGAATACACGTGAACTGGCGGAGTATATGGAAAATTTTACACTCATTGGGCAGAGTGCAACCGATTTTCGCCCAGCCTTCGAGCGGGTAGAGCGGCTCAAGCAGGGCGGCGCATTTCATAATTTGCGCGGTCTGTTGTATTTTACGGACGGGCTTGGCATTTATCCGGCTAAACGTCCGTCTTATGAAGCGGCATTTGTAATGCTGTCTGACCAAGGATATCCGGAGCGCGTGCCGCCGTGGGGGATTCGCGTGATTGTAGATGCAGATGAACTGGAAATGGAAGGAACACAATGAATATTAAACAGGCAAAACAGGAAATCATTCACACAATTCGTGCCTATTTGGCACGAGATCGGTTTGGCGCATATCAAATTCCTTCGGTGCGGCAGCGTCCCATACTGCTTATGGGACCGCCGGGCATTGGAAAAACACAGATTATGGAGCAGATTGCGGCAGAAACGGAGATCGGTTTGGTTGCATATACCATTACGCACCATACAAGACAAAGTGCGCTGGGACTGCCATATATTGAGCACCATACCTATGATGGACAGGACTATGCGGTTACATCGTATACCATGAGTGAAATTCTGGCATCAGTGTATCAGCTGATGGAACGCACAGGGGTACGGGAGGGAATTTTGTTTTTGGACGAAATCAACTGTATTTCTGAGACACTGACCCCGATGATGCTGCAATTTTTGCAGTGCAAAACCTTTGGAAACCAGAAGCTTCCAGAGGGCTGGATCATTGTTGCAGCGGGAAATCCGCCGGAATACAATAAGTCTGTCAGGGAGTTTGACGTTGTGACACTGGACCGTGTGCGTCGGATTGATGTGCAGGAGGATTTTACAGTCTGGAAGGAGTATGCTTATCGCCGTGGTCTGCATGGGGCTGTGATTTCTTATTTGGATATCCGCAAAGAGAACTTTTATCAAATTGAGGCGGCAGCCGACGGTATGCAGTTTGCAACGGCACGCGGTTGGGAGGATCTTGCTGCACTTTTGACCGTTTATGAATCCTTAGAACTTCCGGTTGACCGAGAATTGATTGGGCAGTATATCCAACTTCCGCGCATAGCCAAGGATTTTGCAAATTATTTAGAATTGTACCGAAAATACCAGCGCGCTTATCGCATAGATGAGATTTTGGACGGGCGATGGGATACTGTATTGGCGTCAGAGCTGAAAGCGGCACCGTTTGATGAAACACTTAGTGTATTGGGGCTTCTGCTGTCTCGTCTGGCAGAGCGTGCGCGAATTGCTTGGCAGCAGGACGGTTTGACTGATGCGTTATATACGGATTTGACTCGCGTTAAGGGTTCGATGACCACAGCCACAGTTTCGCAGGCGTTGACTGCGATCCTGACGGAACGCAGTCAGGCACTGGCGGCTGGACGGGAAGCAGGAACACTGGATTTGGAAAGTGTGCGCAGAATACAGCAGGAGATTTCAATAATCGAGCAGTATTTGCATGCTGTGCAGCCGGAACATACTCCGGAAAATGCGTTTGCGTGTGTCAAGGAACAGTTCGCGCAACAGGCAGACAGACGTGCGCAGGCAGTTACAGAGGCCGGACAGGGACTTGACCATGCATTCCGTTTTCTGGAGGAAGCAGTCGGGGAAGGACAGGAAATGGTGATGTTTGCAACCGAACTGACCGCAAACTTTTATACGGCATGGTACATTCAAAACTGCGGCTGTGAGGCATATTATCGGCACAATCAGGCAATTTTATTTGATGATACCCAGAGTCGGATCTTAGATGAAATTGCGCAGATGAAGTCTTGAATAACAGGAATGATTTTGTAAAGGTAGGCGTTATAGTCAGATATGCAGATATCCTTTGCCCCGTTGGAGGGCATTACAAATGATGTATTCCGGCGTCTCCATGCCAAATGGTTTGGCGCGGCCGACCGCTATTTTATCCCGTTTCTGATACCCAACCAGACGTGTAAATTTACATCGCGTGAAAAAAATGATATTTTGCCAGAGAACAATGCGGGGCTTTGCGTGGTTCCGCAGCTGTTGACCAATCATAGTGAGCAATGTCTATGGGCGATCCGTGAATTGCAGACCTATGGATATTCGGAAATCAATTTGAATTTTGGCTGTCCCTCGGGAACTGTAATCGTCAAACGTAAAGGTGCGGGATTTTTAGCTGATTTGCAGGCGCTGGACCGATTTTTAGAGGCGGTCTGTACAAGGTTTTCAGGGCAGATTTCTATAAAAACACGTTTGGGTTTGGACGATGCAGCGGAATTTGCAGGTATTTTAGCGGTATATAACCAGTATCCCTTGTCTGAGCTCATCATTCATGCACGGGTACAGAAGGATTTGTACAAGGGTGCGGTTGACCGCAGTGCATTTGGTGAAGCACTCGCTTCTTGCAGGTGTCCGGTCTGTTACAATGGAGATATTTTTACGGTACAGGATTTTACGGATTTTTGTGCGCAATTTCCAACCGTTCAACGCATTATGCTGGGGCGCGGCTGGGTTGCCAATCCCGATTTGGGCAATCAAATTCGTGGACAGGGAAAAATAAGCCTTGTACGGATACGGGGATTGCATGATGAACTGTATGCACGCTATCGGGAGAGATTGTCCGGACCGACACCAGTGCTTTTTAAGATGAAGGAATTGTGGCATTATCAACATTGTTTGTTTGAAAACAGTGAAAAAACACTTAAAAAAATTCGAAAATCCAAAAATCTGTCAGAATATGAGGCGGCAGCAGAAGAAATGTTTCAGCATCGTCTGAATCCAAATGCTGGATATCATGTTGTGTGTTGACAGGTATGGAGGCATTTACACGGTATGTGCTGGACTCATGCAGGTTATACTGGTCATGAGGTGATTGATATGGAACGTAATACCGCAAGAGAAGGTGTATTTGAACTGTTGCTCGGGCAAGATGCACGTGCGGCATCGTTTTATGCAGGTTGTACGCCGGAACAGAAAGAGGCGATCCGTGCACAAGTACACGCCATTCGCACGCCTGAACAAATGCAGGCGTTTGTCTCGAACTTGTCCAGCGCAGCTTTATAGGAAAAAGCCGCTCCGAAACGGAGCGGCTTTTGTATATGCAGAAAATCAGGCATTGACAGCAGATAAGGTTTCAGGTACTCTAACAATAGAATATACAGGGAGGAATTCATTTATGTTGGAACTTGGAACAAAGGGATATCAGGAGTTCATGGTTACAGAAGAATTGCTGGCATGTCATGTCGGCAGTGGTCTGGTAGCAGTGTATGCAACGCCTATGATGATTGCAGGCATTGAGGGAACTGCTGCTGCGAGCGTAGCCCCATATTTGGAGGATGGTCAGACAACGGTTGGAACAATGGTAAATGTATCTCATGTTGCTGCAACGCCAGCAGGAATGAAAGTACATTTTGAAACAAAGCTGGTTGAGATCGCGCCAAATGGCAAGATATTGACTTTTGAAGTAGCGGCTTATGATGAAGCTGGGTTAATTGGAGAAGGTACCCATCAGCGTGCGATTGTTGCGAAGGAGCGATTTGAAGCAAAGGCACAGAGCAAGTTAGGTTGATTGCAGGAGAAATAGAGGAGTCTATCGCTTGCAGATACTAAGATGTGTCACAAAAATTATACCAAAAGAGTTTTCGGATAGCCAAAGGACTTGCCCCTGTGAAAAGCAGGCGGCAAGTCCTTTGGCTTTTGAAATTCTGCTTTTTTATGACAGAATCAGTGAGAACCCTGAAAAACAACAAGTGTGATGCCATTATTGTGGCGCTCCAAATCGGGATCATGCCGTAATTCGGCACAGGTATGGAGTGCACGCTGGGTATCTGCATCAAAAATAGAAAACTGTTCACCGGGAATAAAACAGATGATCTGTTTGCTCTCTTGTGCACGCACCAACTCTCTGCGGACAGCCAGACGAAGCTTTCCGCCTTTTCCACTGGAGCCATACCCATGGATCAGCTTCATGACTCGAATTTTATGGCGTCTGGCCTCTCGCAGCTCGCGGGATATGCGTTCCGGAATATCATGTACAGCTGGAAGAGTCAGTTCTAGGTTGATGATACGATAGTTTTTCATGTTTTCTGTATCCTTTGGGTAAAATAGGTGAATAGTGCAGTGTGATCGGCTGGTGTATCAGCACAAAGTCCGGAAATCATACGTTCTGGGTGCCATTGCACGCCGAGAATGGGGAAAGAGCGGTGCTCGACTGCTTCCACAGTTCCGTCTTTGGCGTATGCAGCTGCATATAGACCCTGCCCTAGCTGATCAATAGCCTGATGATGATAGCTGTTTGTACGAAAGAACGTGCCGAGCAGAGAGGCAGTATGGGTTTTAGGTACTGTATGAATGAGGTGTATGGAATTGTCGTGACCTGTGATATCTTGAAATAGAGTACCGCCAAAAAAGACATTTAATACCTGAATTCCACGGCAAACTCCCAAAATAGGCTTTTGGTTGGCGCAGAATGCACGAATGAGAGCGAGTTCTTCGAGATCTCGACAGGCATGACAAAAGGTTTGCCGATAGACGGCAGGTGCACCATAGAGAGCGGGAGAGAGATCACCGCCGCCGGAAAGCAGCAAGCCATCAAAGGCTTGTGCGAGTAAAGCTGGGTCTCCACCGGTGTATAGAACACCTGTAAGTCCCACGTGGCACAAGGCAGCGCCATAAAGCACAGAAGCCATGCGTTGTGGGGAGCGTGCACCTGATTCGATTCCGGTTGTAATCAGTATAACAGACTTTTGCACAAAACGCACCTCCAAAGGTATAAGAAGTTTTTGATTGTGTAAATGACAAAGTTCGGCAAAGTGGTTGACAGGCTGAAATGTAAAACGATATAATAAAAATGTTGAATTTTAGGTGAACATATTGTAAAGGCTCAAAAAAGTTCGAGAAAAGAAGGAGAGTAGAACATGGGGTTTGATTTAATGAACCTAGTACAGCTGGCAGGTGGTCTGGCGCTATTTATCTACGGTATGACCATAATGGGTACCGGATTGGAGCAGGCTGCCGGTGCAAAGCTGGAAAAAACGCTTGAGAAGATGACAGGAAACATCTTCAAAGCGCTTCTCATGGGTATGGTTGTCACAGCGGTGATCCAATCATCTTCTGCAACAACCGTTATGGTAGTTGGTTTTGTAAATGCTGGTATTATGACTCTGAAACAGTCTGTCGGTGTGATTCTGGGTGCCAATATTGGTACGACCATTACCGGACAGATTCTGCGCCTAGATTCTTCGGGGGCGATGGGCGAGAGCTTTTTGATGCAGATGCTGAAGCCAAAGAATCTTGCTTATATTATGGTGCTGGTCGGTATTATCCTGATGATGACCAGCAAGAGCAAGCGCCGCCGTAATATTGCAGATATTTTGGTGGGCTTTGGTGTTCTGTTTATTGGTATGGCAACCATGGAGAGTGCCGTTTCTCCGTTGGCAGATTTGCCGCAATTTTCCGAGCTTTTTGCAACAATTTCCAACCCGATCTTGGGTGTTTTGGTTGGTGCAGGTGTTACAGCGATCATTCAGTCATCTTCTGCATCGGTTGGTATTTTGCAGGCGCTTTCTACTACGGGAGCAATCACCTATTCAGCTGCGATCCCAATTATTCTTGGACAGAATATTGGTACCTGTATCACCGCATTTTTGTCCTCGATTGGCGGAACAAAAAATGCGCGCCGTACAGCGATGATACACTTCTATTTTAACATGATCGGCTCCATTATTTTCTTGCTTGCTGTATATTCTATTGAATATACAATTGGCTTCGCTTTTTGGGAGGAAGCAATTGACAAGGCAGGAATTGCAAACTTCCATACTCTATTTAATGTTGTTGTGACGCTTTTATTCTTGCCGTTTACAAAAGTATTGGTGTTCTTGGCAGAACATACCATTCCGTCGGGAGACGAAAAAGCAGATCCGTTGTCAAAGCTCGAACCACGCCTGCTTGCAACGCCGAGCATTGCACTCGATCAGGCACAGCGTTGTATTGCGGATATGGGTACTGCCGCGCTCAGCAATTATGCACTTGCAGTGGAACCAATGTTCACAAACAAAGCACAAAATGCAGAACTGTTTTTGGAACAGGAAAATTTTCTCGATCGTGCAGAGGTTGAGATTGCGAAGTATTTGGTACGGGTTCGTTCCGATCTTCCAAGCGGCTTGCGTCGACAACATGCGGAAATGTTACATTCTCTGAGTGATTTTGAAAAGATCGGTGATTATGCACAGAATATTTTCGACTGTGTGACCATGCTGCGGGAGACAAATGGACACTTCTCTAATCAGGCACAGGCAGAACTCAGTATTATGTGTGACGCCGTGAGTGAGTTGCTTGAAAAAACAGTAAATGGTTATTTGGAGCGCTCTGCGTCAGTTTCTCGTCAGGTAGAACCGATTGAAGAAGTGGTAGATATGCTGAAAGCGATTCTCAAAGATCGTCATATTGATCGCCTCAATGAGGGCCTGTGTGGTATCCAGACCGGATTGCCATACCTTGAAATCGTACACGATTTGGAAAAAATTGGAGACCATGCCTCTAATATTGCGATTTATACCATTCAGCTTGCAGAGGGGAAAAATGGATTTGACACCCATGATTTCAGCAAGCATGAATACAAAGCCTCTCCAGAATTCCAAGAGGCAGTAGAATATTTCCAGAAGAAATATCTGACACGCTTGGAAAATACACGGATAGAAGCAAAGTAAAGAGCATAAAAAAACTGGAGTCTTTAGGCTCCAGTTTTTTTGTATCCTTTTAAGAAACCGTAATCAAACGGATTTGTCCACCCTTGTCCAGCGGCGCATCAGCATAGAGATTGAAAGCATCAAAGTCAGCTTTTGCCTGACGGAGTGTCATAAAGTGATTGGTGCGTGTATTCCAAACGGGAACATTTTCTGTAATCTGCCATACAGCATCGTTATACTTGACACTGGTATAACCATCGAAGGCAGAAAGAGATGCTGCACCAACGCGAATCGGCTGCTTAGAGGTTAGATTCATTTCTCCTGTGTTGCTAAGTGCCGCACGTGGCAGACCAAGTGGAATGGGGTTGCCGGACAAGCCTTCTACCTGCTCATCTACATCAATGGTGTAGCTTTTTTCCTTATCATCTTCGAGCGTGGTAATTTTGACCTTGTAATCATAAATCGGGAATTCTTTATAATCCGGCTCGCCGGGCGTTCCTGTTGTCCGCACATCAACAATTTCCGATGCACCTTCCACGGCACCCCATACCCAGCTTTCTCCGGTTGCATCGTTTAGAACCATCGCAATGACTGTGCCAGATGGGTCAGTGACAACACTTTCTATTTTTTTACCGGAAATCACATCTGTGCCAATTTCCTCCGGCTTGATTTGATAGAGCGGCGCATCTTTGTTGGTGCGCTCAAAGACCTGTACATCGGGTGCAACTGGCTTGCTGCCAAGTACGCCGCGGGACACGATCCAGTCGCCCGGATTTGTGGCAGGACGGGTGTTTTCTATCACACGCAAATTGCCCTTGCTGTCCTGAGAGAGGTTTACCATTTGACCGACTGCCACATTATGGATTGTTTTTTCGGTCGGTCCCTTGATAGTCAAGCCGTTAAACAGCTGTACTGTGATTTCATTCTCGGAGGAAGCCGTTACAATACCGTGCATGGGAGCTGAGAGTTCTGTTGCCGGTACAGCGGCACGCACGTTATGGTTGCTGTCGAGCAGCAGGGTGACTTTTTCACCCAGCTGTGTTTTATCAAAGGTCGGCGCAGCTTCTTCAGAAATGGTAAATTCGGTTGCGAGCACTTTGACTTTTTCTGGGAAGCGGAACGAGGGAGAAGCCTCCTCATAAAGACCAGTGATACGCGCATTGGAAACATATGCTGTCTGTGTGGTGGGATTCAATGTCACGACATCATATTTGTTCAAGTCGCCGCGCTCAATGGTGACACCGTTGCGCTCAATTCGGTATCCGTTGGGAAGAGAGAAATTATCCATACCCCAAACATAACTTTCACCAGTTGAAAGAACAGTATCGATGGAGATGAGCTCCAGATTATGTTCATTATCATAATATAGGCTGACCTGATCCTTTTCGTGGATATCATACCATGCTTCAATGTAGTCATGCAGTTCGCCGCCTACAATGACAGGAACCTTGCGTCCAACCGGAATAGCGCCGCCGTCGGAAGTGACAAGCTGCTGCCGTTCTGCGCGTACGACCTGATAGGTTTCCCGTTGGCTGACTTCGGGCAAAAATGAACGCACTTTATTTGTGGCGGTTTTGTCAAACAGGACGATACCACGGGAGCCAACAAGCGCACTGTCTATCGTATTTGCCGCGGGACGGGTTACGATTTCACCATTTTCGTAGAAACGGAGCTGCCCTGCTGTCATGGAAGGATCGGTTTCCGGTGTTGCCAGCAGGATTGAATTTTCGATCGGTGTGGAACCGGAGAGCGCAGTATATAGCTTCTGACCGCCCTTGGTCGGAGTACGCAGCGTATTGCGCAGCATGATTGCGGCATCTGCACGAGTGATGGGATCATTTTCTCCGTGCGTCTGCGCGCCCTTCGTAAGGTTTAGTGATTGCGCTTTGGTGATATAGTCTGTGGGCCAGATGGGGCCAACATCTGCCGTTGTGTAGTCCAGCATACGCAAAAGCATGGTGCAGGCTTCTCCGTAGGTTACTGGCTTTTCAGGCGTAAAGGTTCCGTCTGGATTGCCGCGAATGATTTGCTTTTTTGCAAGCTCTGGGGATTTGGACATAGCAGCAATATATCCAGATGCCCAGTGAGTATAGAGTACATCTGGAAACAGAGTATAGCTGCTATAAGCTGTTGCGTCCGACAGTCCCAGTGAGGTTGCGGCAAGCTTTGTAAACTCGGCGCGTGTGAGGCTTCGGTTTGGCTCAAAGTTTCCCGCACCATCGCCCTGCATGATTTCAAGCGCGCTTAGGGAAGCCGCTGCCTGTGCAAGGTCTGTATTTTGAATATCATGGAATGCTGCCCCCGCAGTGCCTGCCAGCAAGGCAAGAGAGAGGGACAGACAAGTGAAAGAACGGCTCTTCATGCGTATCATCTCCTTTTTTATCATTGTGTGCGAAGCGCATCTACCGGCTGCAGCTTGGCAGCCTTGTTTGCCGGATACAACCCGAAGATGATACCGAGCAATGCCGAAAACAGGAATGCACCCAGTACCAACGGAACAGAGGGCAAAACTGTGAATTGCTCGACATCGGGCATCCAGCCCGAGTTTGCCTGTATGATCTGTCCAAGCAGCAAGTTGCCGATGATGGCAGATCCAAAGCAGCCAAGTGCGATGCCAATGAGTCCGCCAAAGCAGGAAACAGCTGCTGATTCAATGAGAAATTGACCGATGATATCGCGCCTGCGTGCACCGATTGCCATACGAATACCAATTTCGCGGGTACGTTCCGTGACAGATACCAGCATGATGTTCATAATGCCAATGCCTCCGACAAGCAGGGAGATTGCAGCAACACCACCGCCAAGCAATGCCATCTGATTGCTGGAGGCTTCCATCTGTTCCTGATACTGGGCATTGGAAGAGCAGTCAAAGTATCCGTTTTCACCAACGCGCGGCTGCATAAGCTCGTTGATAAAATCGACCGTTGGCTGGATATCCTCCTTGGTATTGGTTTGCACATAATAATCGCGGTCACCAGCGGTGCGGACGTCCATCATCATCGGCTGTAAGGTATATGGCAGTAAAATCATTTGGTCATCAGAGTTCAGTCTGCCGCCAAACTTTGCTTTGTAGGTGCCAATGATTTCAAAGCTTTTTCCGCCGATATAAATTTTTTGTCCAATGGGGCTCATGGCACCAAAGAAGTAGCGGCGCAGTGCGTCGCCAATGACACACACGCGAGAGGCGTACTTGATATCCATAGGTGAGATGTCGCGCCCAGAGGAGATGGTATTGTTGGTTACCATGCTGTAATCTTCGTTTCCAAAGTAAATGTTGGTATGATATTTTTCATCGCTCAATACCTTACCGCGATACTGGACGCCCTTTGACTGCCAATCATAATAGCGGCTTTGTGGAGACCAGCCTTTGATACGGTCTTTTAGCTCCGTATCAAAGGTTTTTTCCAACATTTCCCAATCGGCAGACTTGAGATTCCAACCGGAGATGCGAATTTGATTGCTTCCCATGGCCTCGAACTGAAGTCGTGACAGGGTTGCCATACCTTGAATGGACGCAACGAGCGTAATAACAGAGGCAACACCGATGATAATGCCGAGCATCGTTAGGAAGGAGCGTACCTTATTGTTTGCAATGGACTTAAATGCCATGCGAATGGTTTGTAGCCAGTTCATAGATTAGTCCAGTCCTCCTCTCCCAAGGGCATCAGAGACAATATGCCCATCTTGAATGGTGACAATGCGCTCTGCCATCTGTGCCAGATGGTTGTCATGTGTGATAAGGATCACCGAGGTGCCCTCTCGGTTGAGTGCAGAAAGCTGCTCCATGATTTCCCGTCCAGATGCAGAATCCAAATTGCCGGTGGGTTCGTCTGCCATAATGATGGGTGGCTTGGCTGCCACAGCGCGCGCAATGGCAACACGCTGCTGCTGACCGCCGGACATTTCTGAGGGACGGTGATTAAGACGATGTCCAAGACCGACTTGCTCAAGGGCAGCGGCTGCCAGCGCGTGCCGCTTGGCACGCGGCATACCGCGGTAAATGAGGGGAAGCTCTACATTTTCAATGGCAGTCAGTGCAGGAATGAGGTTGAAGCCCTGAAAGATAAATCCAATTTCACGGTTGCGGATACCAGATAAGGTGGAAGGCTTCATGTCACTGACTGCCTGCCCGCCCAGACGATAGATACCATAGGTCGGGATATCCAGACAGCCTAAAATATTCATCAGCGTGGATTTACCGGAGCCGGACTGACCGAGGATACAGAGAAACTGTCCCCATGGCACAGCAAGTGAGATATCGTCAAGTGCGCGGACTTCATTTTCCTTGCCTTCGTTGTAAATTTTGCTCAGATGCTGTACATCAATGAGGAGAGAAGCGTCACCAACCGACTGTGCGGCAGGTTCTCGATTACGGAAGAACATAAAACAGTCCTCCCTTAACCAACGGAAACGGCAACAGCAGTACCGCCGCCAGCCGAATCACCCTCTTGATCCATGTTATAAAGATCCTGCGGGCCTGCGAGCAGGACGGTGGTGCCTTCCTCGATTCCGGAGAGTACCTCGGTGTTTTCTGCATCGGCAAGTCCGGTTTCGATAGGCACGAGTACAAAGCCTTCCGGAACATCGGCTCCCTCTGGAAGCGGCAGTGCATTTTCAAAGGTCTGTCCTTCCGCTGGCTGTACGAATACAGCAACACCGTCTGCGGTGTTGACAACAGCAGAGGAAGGAACCGTAATGCAGTCCTCTGACTGTGCAGTTGTGATGCGGTAGTTTACATAAAAATCTGGACGCAGTGTCTGTCCCTCTACGGGGTCAACCGAAATCACAGCGGGGAAGGTGGGCATGGAGCCCTGACTGTTGTTCTCGTTTTTGCTTGCCTCCAGTGCGACGGACTGTACAGTTCCGGTAAAGCTCATGGATTCATTGCCGAATTCCATTGTAATGGAAGCCGTCTGTCCAACCTGCACATGGGCAACGTCACTCATGGAAATATCGGCATTGATGACGATATTATCAGTATCTGCAACGACACAGGGAATGGTAGTGCCGTTGAGATCCTCGCCCTCTACCGCATTAAGGGACATTACAATGCCGTCGATTGGAGAAGTGACAGTACATTCCTGAATCCGCTTTGTGAGGTCGTTTACTGTTTCCTGACGGGTTTTCAGCAGCTGCTGTGCTGTGGTGAGTGCATTGGCTGCTTCGTCGCTGGTCAGCTGCAAAATGGTTTGACCCGCAGAGAATTTTTGATAGCTGGGAGCACAAGCGGTATTTGCCTTACCAGCTGCTTTGGTAACGATTTGGACTTCACGGCTGTATGCCAGCTTTCCGGATTCGGTAGGAGCAATATTGAGACCGTCTGCGGTAACTGTTGCGGTCGCTGCCATGCCTGCCTTGAGTGTACCGGGGTTGCGGAACGTAATCGTTGCACGGAACAGACGGCTGCCTTCATCGGAGATTTTTTCGATGCGTTCGATTTTATCAACCTTGCCGGAAACCGTACCCATGGTCTGTGGAATGGAGATGGTGGCCGAAGCACCGACTTTGAGCTTATCTATGTAAGCGTAGCTGTAATAGAGGTCGAGGTGCATATTGGTATCATCAACCAGTGTACCGAGTGTTGTGCCGGAGGCTACCTCTTCTCCTGCCTGAATCTTTACTTCCTGTGTGCTGCCGGCTGGAGGAGGCGTGCTTTCCTCGGAGGAGGGCGCAGAATCAGTGTCTGTGCTCGTCACTTCCCCGGGAGGAAGCAGGCGACCGGTAAATGGGGCGGTAATTGAGAGATTGCTGAGCGTTTTATTTGCATCGGTAATTCCCTTTTGCGCCTCGTTCAGTGCGGTCTGTGCATCTTCTAATTCTTTTCGGGTTTCTGTTGGGTCAATGGTCATAATGACCTGACCTGCCTTTACGGTATCACCGGTTGCAACATTGACCTTCAGTACCTTGCCCTTAATATCCTTGCCCAGTTCAGAACGGGTCTTTGCAGCCGTGCGGCCGTCACCCTCTACGTAGGTTTCGAGAAAGCCGCGCTGTGCAGTTGCTGTTTTGACAGATGAGGTCTCAGTTGTTTGCCGAGATTTTTGTACGAGATAGAATCCGCCGCCTAAAATAGCTGCAATGATTGCGACCCATAGCGCAATGCGCACAGGCTTGGGCAGACGCCGACGAGGCTTATTCATTGTATCTGCATAGCGGTTGCGTACAAGGCTTGGAGGTGAAGGATCTGGATTCCCTTCGGTCACAGCTTCCTGTACGGTGGCTGTGTTCTGGGTATCCGCAGAATCTGGTGTATTTTCTACCGGTGTCTTATCCAATGTTGGCATAGATAGTTCTCCTCTCGCTTTTTCACTCGTCTCAATGCAGATGCAAGCAACTGTATGAGTAAGTCTAGTACAGTCACAGTATACGAGTAGAAAGTATACTTGTCAAGCAAGGTAACTAGATTGTAATGACGTTTTTTGACGATTTATGCTTTTTATAATCCGTAAAATATTTATAGAGCGGGCTAAAAAACAAAAAAAGCCAGAAAAAATCTGGCTTTTTTATCGGGAGAAAAGAAGATTATCGTTCACACAGCTGTGTGTAAAGCGCTTCATATTTTTTTGCAGACACGTTCCATGAGAAATCTTGCTGCATTCCGCGTTTTACGATGCTGTTCCATGCCTTGCGGTTCTCATAGTAGGTTTGCTCTGCATAGTAAATTGTGGAGAGCATTTCATCTGCATTGTAATTGCAGAAAGAAAAACCGGTGCCGATATTCTCAAATTCATTGTAGGGTTCCACAGTATCACGCAGGCCGCCGGTTTCCCGAACAATTGGAACAGTACCATATCGGAGAGAGATAAGCTGTGTGAGGCCGCATGGCTCAAAGAGCGAAGGCATGAGCAGTGCATCTGCACCTGCATAGACCTTGTGTGCAAAGGACTCGTTGAATGCAATGTAGGCACGTACCTTATCTGGTGCGACCTCCTGCATATGACGGAACAGACCTTCATAGCGAGGATCGCCCGTGCCGACTACAACAAGCTGTACACGGGATTCGACAAGCCGGCCAATGATCCAGTTTACAAGATCGAGGCCCTTTTGGTCGGTAAGACGGGTGACCATAGCGATGAGCATGGTATCTGGTTCCTCAGGAAGTCCAAGCTCCTTTTGAAGCGCCGCTTTGTTGGCTGATTTCCCCTTGAGATAATTTTGAACCGAATAGGGAACTGCAATATTCTGATCGGCTGCCGGATCATAAATCGTATAATCAATACCATTTACAATTCCAGAAAGGGTGTCGCGCTTGGCGCGAAGCAGACCATCAAGACCCTCTCCGTAGAATGCACATTGAATTTCACCTGCATAGGTTTGGGAGACCGTAGTAATCCAGTCGGCAAAGACTAAGCCGCCTTTCAGCATATTGGCATCATTTTTGAATTCCATGCGGTCGGGGGTGAATACCCAATCCGGAAGCCCTGTATAGAGCTTCATGGTTGGGATATCCCAAATACCCTGAAAACGCAGATTGTGAATGGTCATGACCGTACGGATATTGTGGTAGAAGGGATTGTCTTTGAACAGGGTATGCAGAAAAACAGGAACAATACCTGCCTGCCAGTCGTTGCAGTGAATGACATCAGGGTGGAAACCGATGGTTGGGAGCACAGACAGGGCTGCTTTGCAGAAAAAGCAAAATTTTTCAATGTCCCAATGAATATCGCCGTAGGGCTTGCTGCCGCCAAAATAGTATTGATTATCAATAAAGTAGTAGATGACACCGTCCATCTTATATTGCAGAATACCGACGTAGACCGAGCCTAGACCGCCGAGATCCATATAGAAATGGGAAACATATTCAAATTCGTTGCGATAGTGTTCTGGAATTGCCATATAGTTTGGAATGATGACACGAACATCGAACTCCTCAGGGTTCAGTGCTTTGGGGAGTGCGCCGACAACATCGGCAAGACCGCCGGTCTTAATGAACGGGACACACTCAGATGCGACAAATAAGATATTTTTCATAAGAGAAACCCTCCGTTAGCATACTGTATGACAGCATGGATTGCTGTGGGTGTTGATTACTTATTCATATTATAACAATCTTGGACATTGAATTCAAGGCAAGATGCCGAAAAATATGGGGATTACAGGAGAATATATCGGTGAAAATGGATAAAATCATAGTGGTACTTTGGGGTGAACTGTCACATGGGCAGGCTGTGTGCCGGAAACTGCTACCATTACCGAAAGCTCGCATGGGAGTTTGGCGCGTGTGAGCGCATGCCATTGTCCATGAACAGGGGCAGTCAGATGGGGCGCAGGGGATAAACCAACAGAGACTGTTTGAAGTCCGCCGCAAAGTCCACAGCCGATTTCCTTGAGCACAGCTTCCTTTGCCGTCCATAAATCAAAAAAAACAGAGGGATCTTGCGCAAGCAATTCTTGTTCCGCTTGGGAAAACCAACGTGCAGCGATTCCAGAACGTACTTTCCGCGGCAATTCGATATCGACCCCAACAGGAACAGGGGCAACTGCACAGACAACAAGGTCAGCGCTGTGCGAAATGGAAAAATGAAAATTCGGATAGGCGGGCAGATATGGCTTTCCTCCAGCTGCATTTTTACGTATCAGAGGAAAGCTTGCGTTTGGAATGAGATGGCGCACAATTGCATTGAGCAGCAGATCCCCTGTCAGAGAGCAGGCTCGTGCATGGGGGTGCGAAATGCTGGACAGGTATGCAAGGCGGTCTGGAGAAATTTGACCGTCAAACTGAGATAGAGAGTGGTCAGGACAGACCTGTGCGTAATAGAGTGAAACAGAAAGTATGGTCATGTGTGCATCTCCGGACAGACTGGCCAGCAAACGCGGAAAACCGTATGATCTGGCTCTGATGTGACGCTGATAGAGGCTTTGTGGATTTCACAGATATGCTTGACAATGGAAAGCCCCAGACCGGTGCCGGGGATTTCCTGTGAGCGGGAAGCATCTGCCCGATAAAAGCGCTCAAAAATATGCGCTTGTGCATCGGGTGAAATGGCAGGGCCAGTATTTGAAACGCTGAGTATGACGTGCGAATCATGCTGTTCAAGCGTTATCTGAACGGCACCATGCGGGCGATTGTATTTGATTCCGTTGTCACAGAGGTTTGAGATAACTTCATCGACCATGATAGGAACGCCGTAAATCATACACGATGTACCCTGCACAGTCAGAGACACCTCGTGCTGTGCAGCGCGGTCATATAGACGTTCACAGACTGTGTTTGCAAGTGCATAGAGATCTAGGGTTTCAAAATCCAGTGTGCTGTGTCCTTCGTCCAATCGGGACAGCTTCATAATATCATCGACAAGATTCAAAAGACGGGCGGCCTCATTGTGGATTCGTACAGCAAAGCCCGGGATATCCTCTGGTTTTGCAAGACCATAGCGGATAATTTCTGCATAGCCAAGTACAGATGTCAGCGGTGTTTTGAGTTCATGCGTTACATTTGCAGTAAACATACGGCGTGACTGCTCGGCGGCGTACTGCGCTGAAATATCCAGAACCAGAATGACAACACCGCGTACACCATTGTCCACATAAACAGGGCTGAAAGACAGGCGCAGATGCCGATTGGAACGCTCAGCGATATAAACGCTGGATTCCCCAGAGCATGCCTTTTGTGCCTTTTGCAGGATCATAGAATCCTGTTCAAAGGTATCTAATGGCAGACTAGGTGCTGCCGGACAGTCTAAAAGATAACGCGCCGCACGGCTGCATGTCAGTACAGTCAAATTTTCGTCTAATAGAAGCAGTCCTTCGTCCATACCGGCTGTAATTGCGTCAAACTCTACCTGTTTGCGCTTTAACGTAGCAATTTGCATTGCAATTTGCCTATTTTGGTCGCTGAGCCGCTGAACAAGAGGAGAAATCTCATCGTATACATCGGTTGTGAGCGGGTTCGATGGGTCAATGGCATTGATTGGACGTACAAGCTGTTCAGTCAATCGGCTGGATACCAGAGCCGAAAGCAGGAAAATGAGCAGAATGATAATACCCATCGCGGGCAGAGTATCAATGAGTGAGCGTATCAGCAGATCTGTGGTATTCGCAACACGCAGGATATCCCCGTTGGGAAGCGGAAGCGCAACATAACAGGTCAGTGTGTTGAGCGTGGACGAAAAACGTACCTCTTTTCCGCTTCCGGTAGCTTGTGCCATTTGAATCTCTGGACGCGCGGCATGATTTTCCATTTGCGTGATATCTGCATTGGAATCATAGAGCACAGAGCCGTCCTTTGCAATCAGTGTGACGCGTGAGCGGTCGGACTCTCCGATGGCATGCAGTGCGGCAGTTGGGTCTGCTGCGTGCAGATACCCTGCCTGCGCAATGGCAGCTTGCCGAGAGGTTTGTTCAGACAATTCGTGTAAACCATCTTGCAGTCGCAGAGCAAGCATCGCGATACCAGTGAGCAGAGCGACCAGCATTGCCAGTGCCAGCATACGGTGACAGATCCGATTTTTCATTTGCGGTCTGCCTCGATTTTGTAGCCGACACCTCGCACTGTTTGAATTTGTGCGCTGGGAGCGCCCAGTTTTTGGCGCAGTGTTTTGATATGCATATCAACGGTTCGGCTTTCACCCTCAAAGCCAAAGCCCCAAACAGATTCCATGATTTGTTCACGGGAGAGAACGATATTTGCGTTTCTCATGAGATAATGCAGAAGGTCAAACTCCTTGAGTGTGAGTATAACGGGACGTCCGTCGGATTCAACGGTGTGACGGGCAGTATCCAGTGTGATATCTCCCAGTGAAATGCTGTCAGTGGTTGAGATAGGGGAAGTTCGGCGCAAAACAGCTTTGATGCGGGAGATAAGCTCCATAACGCCAAAGGGTTTGCACAAGTAATCATCTGCACCATCATCTAATCCGCGCACTCTGTCATATTCTGCGGTTTTTGCAGTTAAAAGAATAACCGGAATTTTAGCGGTGCGCGGGTTTTCCCGCAGCGTGCGCAGAATGGATAGACCGTCCATTCCGGGCAGCATGATATCAAGCAAAACGAGGTCGGGACAGGCGGTATGCAGTTGTTCAAGAAATGGGTCTGCGTTTTCAAAGCCCTCTGCCTCAAAGCCGGAGGCACGCAGAGCGTAGAGCACAAGCTCTCGAATGTTGGTATCATCTTCGACACAGTAAATTGTTGGCATATGACATCTCTCTTTATTCAATAGATTGGGGTATCCCATTGATAATGAGTATAGCTTTTTTTGCTTCCTTTCACAAGAGAATCCCACTATATTTTAATCTATTCTATCAAAATGATGTAAATTGCAGATGCCTGTCATGTAAAAAATGGGTAAATTAGAGGGTACGCGATGCCAAAGGATAATTAAGGATAATTTCTGTATATTGATTGGGCACAGACTGTATTTTGCTTTATCGTATATATCACATGATACGTCACAAAAACAATGTTGTTATGCAGATGGTGTCAAATGGAAAGCGAAAAGTGTTCGAGGCTTTGTGCTTATATTCTCTGCGATATGGAATAAAATGCAGGAAAGCGTGTAAAACAGACAAAAAACGAAGCAGATACGAAATATTGATGAAAAAACAGAGAGGAAAATTTTAGTAAAAGTGCATAGTAAAGGTGTAGCAATTTCGTGGGAAATGATGCTTTACAAAGAATGGGAAAATCTGAGATAATTAAAACATAAGAACACGAGTTTGTAAAAAGATAGGAGGAATGTAATAATGCGTATGCAGCATTATAACAGCGGACGAGGGCATATGCCGCGTCGGCTGACTGCGCTGTTCGTGGCAACGATTATGACAGTTGGTACAGTTCCGGCAGCATTTGCAACGGAAATCCGACGCGATGTCGCAAATAGCCATACCCAGACCTCATCTCCCGTAGAGACCATATATGTAAATTCATATACGGGTACAGAACGCGCGATCAATTTTAATGATCACTGGAGATTCAATTTGGGAGATGCTTCCGGAGCAGAAACACCTGCTTTTAACGATGCCATGTGGCAAGATGTCAACTTACCACATGATTACAGCATCGATCAGCCGTATACAGCTTCCGGTGAGGCAGAAAGTGGTTATTTGCCCGGGGGTGTAGGCTGGTATCGTAAGACCTTTACGGTAGATCCCTCATGGAAAACGACCAAGCGCCTGTCTATTCATTTTGACGGTGTATATATGAATGCCGAAGTGTATTTGAACGGACATAAGCTCGGATCCCACCCATATGGCTATACCGCATTTTCTTTTGAACTGCCGGCCGATTTGCTGGAGGACGGCGAAAATGTATTGGCTGTCAAGGTGAATAATCCGGTTCCATCTAGCCGTTGGTACTCAGGCAGTGGTATTTATCGTGATGTAACACTGACAGTTACCGATCCGGTTCATGTTGCGCCCAATGGTGTGACTGTCCAAACACCGGATATTGAAAATGGGAAAGGTACTGTGGCGCTCACGACAAAAATTGCCAACGACAGCAATGGAGCGGCAGAGGGAATTTCGATTGAAAGCGCTGTCCTGAAAAAAAGCAGTGAAGAAGTCATTGAAACCACAACGACACAAGTGGATACGTTGGCTGCCGGCGAGAGTACAACCGTAGAAAGCAGTTTGGTCGTCTCAAACCCTGAGAAGTGGAATGTATGGGATCAGGGCGATCAGACCATGTATGTTGTACGTACCATGGTCAAGAAGGGCGAACAGGTGATTGATACCTATGAAACCGAGTTCGGTTTCCGCTATTTTGACTTTGATCAAAACAAGGGCTTTTCACTAAATGGCGAGCAGATGAAGCTGCGCGGCGTATGTATGCACCATGATCAGGGCGCGCTTGGTGGTGAGGCATGGCGTCGTGCAATTGAACGTCAGGTCGAGATTTTGAAGGATATGGGCTGTAATGCAATTCGCGTTACCCATAACCCAGCAGCACAGAGTCTGATTGAAATTTGTAATGAGCAGGGTATGCTGGTCATTGATGAGGTGTTTGATACTTGGAGCAATCCAAAGAACGGCAACAGCAATGACTATGCAAAGCACTTTAATACACAGATTGGTGCGGATAATGAGATTGAGGGCGGTGCGCCAAATATGACATGGGCTGAGTTTGATACCAAGTCCATGGTTGAGCGCGGCAAAAATGCCCCTTCTGTTATCATGTGGTCTTTGGGCAATGAGATTTTTGAGGGCTTAAATGGTGGTGCAAATATCTCTAATTACGATAGTATTGCACAAGATTTAATCGATTGGGTAGAGGAAGTTGATCCGACTCGCCCAACGACCTTTGGTCAGAATAACAATCATGGCGGCAATGAAGCGTTTGAGGTTGCACAGGTAATCCATGATAACGGTGGTGTAGTCGGGTTAAACTATGCCAGTGAAGATAAGATGACCCAATGGAATCAGAAAGGCTGGAAAACATACGGTTCTGAGACAGCATCTGCTGTAAACAGCCGCGGCGTCTATGAGTATAAGGGACCCACACAGGGCGGTGCGGTTCAGACAGGCAATCAGCTGTTGACCTCTTATGATAAGAGTGCTGTTGGTTGGGGTGCGGTTGCAAGTGATGCTTGGTGGCGTACCATTCGTTTCGATTACAATGCCGGTGAATTTGTATGGACAGGCTTTGACTATTTAGGTGAGCCAACTCCGTGGAATGGTATTGGTTCAGGTTCTACAACAAATGACTTCAATGTTGCACCAAAGTCTTCTTATTTTGGTATCATTGATACGACTGGTTTCCCGAAGGACTCCTATTATTTCTATCAGAGCCAGTGGAATGATAAGGCCACAACATTACACGTCCTGCCGACTTGGAATGAAACTGATGTCCAAAAGGATAGCGATAATAAAGTAGAAGTTGTTGTGTATAGTGATGCACCGGTTGTTAAGCTGTATTTTACAGGTAAAGATGGCGTAGAGAAAGAAATCGGTGTTGCTAAGGCAAAAACAAATAAGAGTAATACTGATGGAAATGGAAACTATACTTATCAAACCTATGAAAAAGGTGAGATGACAAAGGGAACAGCAGAAGAAAACACATTCCAAGCAAAGAATGGGCATCAGAGCTTGTATGCAACATTTAGTGTACCGTATGCGGAAGGTAAGTTGACAGCGAAAGCATTTGAAGCGAATGGAACAACTCCAATTGCTAAAACTGAGGGACGTCATACAGTAGAGACAACTGAAAAAGCCGCAAAGCTTGATGTTTCCGCAGACCGCACAAAGATTACCGCAAACGGTAAGGATTTGAGCTATATTACAATTGATGTAGAGGATTCTACGGGAAAATTTGTAAATGGCGCGGAACCGGAAATTTCTGTTGAGGTTACTGGAGAAGGCAAGCTGCTGGCTCTGGACAATGGCAAACAGTCTGACCATACTCCGTATACCAATTCAAGCCGAAATGCGGCACGCGGCAAGCTGCTTGCAATTGTACAGTCTACAAACAAGTCAGGTGAGTTTACTGTAACAGCAAAAGCAAACGGTTTGGAAACAGGTTTTGTAGAGGTAACAACGACAGCTGATGCAGATGCACCAGCAGCGGATAATTCTGTTGTTAGCCTAGAGTATTCCAAAAACTATTACGTAAAGTTGGGAAATCAGCCGGAGCTGCCAACACAACTCAAGGTAAACTACGGCGAAGACAAGCATGAAATGAGAAACGTAAGCTGGGATACACAGCAGCTGGACATTCACAATGAGGGTGTTTCCAAGGTGAATGGCGTGCTGGATTTGGGAGAGAACAGAAGTTTGGGCGTTTCGGTCAACGTCATGATGATGGATGATGTGGCAGCACTGAAAAATTATTCAGCAGCTGTCAGAGCCGGCTCTACGACTGCCAATCTGCCGCAGGTTGTACCAGCAGTTATGGAAAACGGAGAGATTTCGGAAGCGTCCTTTGAAGTGCAGTGGGATGACAGCAATCTGGATCTGAATACAGAAGGCACCTATGTTGTTTCAGGCACGGCGCAGGTATTTGGTCAGGAGATGCACCCGACCGCAACCATTCGTGTCTCTAAGGGTGAAGTCAATCTGGGCGGTAATGTTGCCAAGAATGCAAGTAAATTTACAAATGAAGCTCTAGATGGGGCAAAAGCAAATGAGCTGCAGGTTATCCGTGACGGCAAAAAATCATCTGCGGATGCGGCTTGGACAGGAAATGGTGCGGTTAAGTTCGGCTATGATACTGCGCAGAACATGACACAGGTGAAGCTGTATTTGAAGGGCGATGTAGACGAAAGCAAGATTCATGTAAAATGGGCACCAGATTCTACAAACTGGCAGGATGTAAATGCAGAAGTAAGTAAAGATACTGAAAATGGAATAACTGTTCTGACCTATGCATTTGAAATGGTATCTGCCGAATGGATGAAGCTGGAATTTGAAGAGCAAGTGCAGCTGGTAGAATCGGAATTGTATGTAGGTATTCCAAGCTTTTCTGTTGGTTCCATCGATAAGCTGGAGTCTCTAAAGGTTGGAACACATGTTGCAGAACAAGGTACACTTGACAATTACATATTTAATATACCGGAAGTAGGCGCGACTGAGCAAGATGTTGTAGCTGTTGGTAAGGACAATGCCAGTGTTACCGTTTTGCCGCTGGACAGCAGAGTCATTCGTATTCTGACAGAGTCAGAGGATCACACAAAGCAGGGTATGTACACCATTCGGCTTGGAAACAATAGTGGTAATGTACCGAGTGCCGATGATGATTCTAAGGATTATGATTACCGAAAGATGACAGCATATGCACCAAGCTGGAATGAACCGGCTGGCAACGATGGACCTCCGTCCTTTGCGGTCAACGGAAATGAAAATGACTGGTGGCACAGCCGTTGGGGTGAAGGTGAGGGACATGATAACTTGTCCGAATATCCAGAGGAGCGTTTCATTCAGTTAGAACTTGAAGAGCCAACTATGCTCAATGCGCTGCGTTATTTGCCGCGTAAGGGTGAGCTCAATGGTACGATTACCCAGTATTACATTGAGACAAGTATCGATGGAGCTGAATGGTCAAAGGCTGCGACTGGTACTTGGGAAGCAAGCGCTGGTTGGAAACTGGCACCATTTGGCGGAGCGGTTGAGGCAAAATATGTTCGTCTGTATGGCATAGAAACAAAACCGGAAAATAAATTCATGACTGCCGCAGAAATCCGTCTCTGTGTTGCAGAGGTTTTGGGTGTAGAATCAGAGGTGCAGTCGTATGAGCCGCTTCAGGTTACAACAGAACTGGGCCAAAAGCCAGAAATGCCAGAAACTGTAAAAGCAAATATGTCTACCGGACAGGTAAAGCCTGTGACTGTTGTATGGGATGAGATTCCGGAAGAGCAGTATAACCGAGTAAACAAGTTTGTTGTGGAAGGTACTGTTGATGGAGAACTGTTAAGACCAAGAGCAAACGTAGTTGTACGTGGTGTTCACAGCGTTGACCCCGTATATATGGTTGCAATGGAAGGATTTGCACCGGAATTACCGGACAGCGTAACAGCACGCTTTAATGATGGTACAGAAGAACAGCTTGCCGTTAAGTGGGAACCGGTATCTGAGGAGACAGGTACGGTTACGGTTTCCGGTGAGGTAACAGGTACAGATATCAAGGCTTCTGCGACGATCCGGTTTGTAGAAGGAACTTCGTCTGATGAGAATATCGCACTCAACACCAGCAAGAAGGATATGCCGCTTGCAATTGGTTGGGTTGGCCCTCAAAATGATAACCCATTTAATGCAACAGATGGTAACAAGGATTTTGTGACTGGTGAAGGTAAGAACATTTGGAGTGACTGGGAAAGAGATACGTATCATACCGATCAGAACTGGATGGGCGTTATCTTAGGCTCAGGTTCCAGTGTGACACCTCGTGTTGTAGATCGTGTATCCGTTGGATTCATGGAAGAAGATGGAGACGGTCAGCATAAGGTAAAATTGCCACAGGATTATAAGATTGAGTATTATACAGGTCCATCGTCATTTGAATATGATGCCTCTAAAAACCATATGGTTAAGGATTGGACGAATAGTGCGCTTCAGGACGATAAGAACTGGACAGAGGTTAAGTATACAAGCTCCAAGCCATCTGTACCAGATAGTAGCGATTTCAAGAAGATGGTTGAAATTTCCTTTGAGCCAGTTACAACACGTGCAATTCGCATTTCCTTGACTCCACAGAATAATCAGTGGGTTGGTCTGGAAGAATTCGAAGTATACGGCATGGAGCCGGCAGAAACACTTGCGAGTGACTTTGAAGTATCTTCGATTTCACTCAATGGTGAAAACCGCCTGCATGACTTTGAAGAAAATACTTTGAATGTTCAGCTGCGTGAGGGCGAGCAAATTCCGCAGGTTACAGTTGAAGTCGACAACAATGCCTTTGTGAACGTAAAGCAGGCATCTGGTGTTGGTGACAGCGCGGTTGTGTTCATTAGCCCAGAGGACGGAAACACTGGCAATACACAGGTTTATACAATTAACTTTGTGGCAGAACAGGTAAGCCATACCGTTCGTTTTGAAAGCAATGGTGGTTCCGAGGTTGCGTCCATTACTGTTCCAGATGGTCAGCGTGTGAGCGAACCAGACGAGCCGGATCGTGGAAGATATGTTTTCTGTGGTTGGTATACCGATGGATCAATGAATAACCTGTATAACTTTGACGCACCAGTATATAATGATTTGACCCTTTATGCAGGTTGGAGAGAGTCAGCTGCTGACAATTCCTCCAGACCGGAAAGACCTGAAAAGCCAGAGGAAGAGCCAGAAGAGAAACCGGAGGAAAAGCCGGAAGATAAGCCAGAGGAAAAACCAAGTGAACCTGAGCAGAAGCCAGAGACACCAAAGGTGGACATTATCCCGACTGTTCCGGGCAATCCCGAGGCAATTGAGGCGTATGAAGATGTACAGACACACTGGGCACAGGAGGCAGTTGCATGGGCTGTCACCAATAAGTTGTTTGCAGGTGTTTCGGATACACAGTTTGCACCGGACAGCGCAATGACACGTGGTATGCTGGCAACTGTGCTGCACCGCTTGGCTGGTCAGCCCACTCTTGGACAGAACCAGTTTGTGGATATTCCGGAAGATGCGTATTATAAGAATGCAGTTGCATGGGCAAGTCAGATGAATCTGGTATCTGGCGTTGGTGAAGGTCATTTTGCGCCAGACAGTAATATCACCCGTGAGCAGCTGGCAGCGATTCTGTATAAGTTTGCAGGATCTCCTGCGGTATCTGCGTCAGATATGACATTTAAGGATTCTGGTGCAATCAGTGAATGGGCAAACGATGCAGTTGCATGGGCTGTTCAGGAGGGATTCCTGTCGGGTATGTCTGATGGAACACTGGCACCGGCAGGACAGGCAACACGTGCACAGGTTGCAACCATTCTGATGCGCTTTGAGCAGAAGAACCATAAGGCGATGCCAAGCGCAAATCCGGTCACGGAAGGTCCGTCAATCTAAATGAAATCATGAATCGCATTACCATGTATAAAACATGTGAAACCTTGTAGCACAACCTAAGCCGAGAATCATATAGTACATGGCTGCAAGTTAAAAGCAGGAGTCTTTTCCCGTGGGGTTAAGGCTCTTGCTTTTTTCTGTGTGCATATCAATTGTGGACGGCTTTTCGGAGCCACTCATTTTTTGTGCAAAGGGTGTAAATATGCTTGCGTTTTATCAAAATGGCGGATAAAATAAAAGAAAAAGATGTTTGGAGGGAGAGGGTGTATGATTGCGATTTTATCTCCGGCAAAAAATATGAGGATCGCACCAGAACGTACCCTGTCGGTTACAGAACCGCTGCGGCGGGAGGAGCGTATCGCCTTATATGAGGGGCTGCGGGATATTCCTGCATATGAATTAGAGAGTATTATGAAAATCAGTCCAACCTTGGCGCTCAAGGCAGCCGCTGATTTTGCCTTGTGGCAGCCCGATGGAGGGCAGCCGGCAATCCTGAGCTATGATGGACTTGCTTATAAAAATTTAGATGCAGATACACTGTCAGATGCCGATTTGGAATATGCACAAACGCATTTACGGCATTTATCTGCACTTTATGGTGTGCTGCGTCCGTTGGATACAATCCGCCCATACCGATTAGAAATGGGGCACCGCCCCAAAGGGCGCAATCTCTATACCTTCTGGGGCAGCAAGCTGCGCGATGACCTGTATGCACAAACAGATTTGGTAATCAATCTGGCGTCCAATGAATACAGCAGAGCCGTGTCCAAGCATTTGCATAAGGGAGACCGATTTTTGACGTGTGAATTTTTATCGGAAAGAAAGGGAAAGTTATGCTGTTTGGCAGCACGGGCAAAAATGGCACGCGGTGCAATGGCGCGATATATCATCGAGCAGCATGTGGACAGAGCAGAGGGACTGATGGACTTCGACGGGCTTGACTTTGCGTTTGAACCGGCATTATCGAATGAGCAGGTATATACCTATATACAAAGAGCGTAAAACTTGCAGTTTATGGGAAGATTTGCAATTTTGGTGTGACAAAAATTTATAAAAAATGTGGAACATTTTGGATACTGTGTGCGTCTTTATAAATAGAAGAGATTGCCTGAAAGAAGGAAAATGTTTATGAATCGAGCTTCTATTATTTTGGGGATTGCGCTGGCTGTTGCAGCCGTTGCGCCAAGTCGACAGCCGGAAAAGACTGCTGCGTTGGACTTACAGCAGACAGCACAGGTGAATGTGACAGAGCAAACAGGAAGTTATACCGTATCAAATGGAATGGCACAAGGGCTATCGTATTCTTTACAGTTCGAGCAGCCGAACAAAAAAACAGGTGGATTGACCAGTGGAGCGCTTTTGGCGAATGTGTGGGAGGGTATGGCATTGGATAGAGAGTCTACCACACAGTATTTGGAGCATGCGGGTATATGGGACAGTGTAGCAGAGGGAACACAGATTACACTGACGATTCCAGAAGCGGATATTGCGCAGATAGAAGTGGCGCTGGACCCGAATACCATATACGATGGGAATAGAACGCCGACTACAAAGCATGCAGTCTACAAACCGCAAAGTATCAGCATGATACCCGATGCAAATGGTGAACTGCATAGCTGTACCTTTCCGATTTCTTTTCAGTCAGCACAGGAAAGCTATCATCAGCTGTTCTGTGTGATAACGGTAGTATTTCAAGATGGAAACAGCTGTGATATTGGTCTTGCACTGACACAGATTTCATGAATATGCCCAGCAAATCCGAAATGTGGTTTGCTGGGTCTTGTTTTACGTGAAAGAGAGGATATTATGAATAGTTATGAAAGAATTTATACCATTGTTCGCGCCATTCCCTTTGGCCGTGTAGCAACCTATGGACAGGTGGCTCGATTGGCTGGAAATCCGCGTTGGGCACGCGTAGTTGGCTATGCCCTGCATGTCAATCCAGATCCAGAGGGAATTCCATGTTATCGGGTGGTAGACCGCATGGGACATACCGCGGCAGCCTTTGCATTCGGGGGTTCTGATGTGCAGCGCGCTCTATTGGAAGCAGAGGGTGTCAGATTCTTACCAGATGGTCGTGTTGACTTGACACTTTGTCAGTGGGACGGTATTTTGAAAGATGAAAAGAAAAATATTCTGTAATTCAGAAAAATGCAGAAAATCTTATAAAAATACAAAAAGTTTACAGAGAGACTTGTAAAACGAATATATAACGTGTAAAATAATGTACAAGACTTTGGTCTATCTCACAAAATAAAAAGTAAGGAGGAACTCTTAAGTAATGAAAAACATTGACATTCATGCTAAGCCGCGTACAAACGTGTCTGCGGAGGATCTGAAAACATGCTCAAAAGTTTCAAAACCGAGGTAGATCCTACTCCGGACCAACGGATCAAGATACACAAAACCATCGGGACTTGCAGATACGTCTACAATTTCTACTTGGCTCACAACAAAGAACGCCATGACCATGGAGAACCATTCATGTCTGGTAAGGAATTCAGCGTATGGCTGAATCATGAGTATCTTCCAAACAATCCAGACAAGTTCTGGATCAAGGAGGTATCCTCCAAGTCAGTCAAGCAAGCCATTGAACATGGATGTACTGCATTCAAGCGTTTTTTCAAACACCAGAGCGGCTTTCCAAAATTCAAGAAAAAGGGAAAGTCTGAAGCAAAGATGTATTTCGTAAGGAATAATCCAAAAGATTGCGCCTGCGAACGACATCGGATCAACATCCCTACCTTAGGTTGGGTGAAGCTCAAAGAAAAGGGGTATCTTCCAACCACAAAAGACGGCTGGAACATCAAAAGCGGAACGGTTTCTACGAAAGCTGGCAGATATTATGTTGCTGTTCTCATTGAGATGCCTGACGTTCAACTTGCAAACAATATCAATGCTGGTATTGGCATTGATTTGGGAATCAAAGAATTTGCAGTGGTTTCCACAGGCAAAGTCTTTAAGAACATCAACAAAGCTGCAAGACTCAGGAAACTGGAAAAACAGCTGCACCGAGAGCAAAGAAAGCTCTCTCGCAAATACGAACATCGAAAGAAAAACAAAAATCTAAAGAAAGGAGAAGCTACTCAGAATATACAAAAGCAAAAGCTCAAGGTACAAAAACTTTATCATCAGATCGATCGTATTCGAACGGACTACATCAACCAAATCATTGCTGAGATCGTGAGAACCAAGCCATCTTATATTGCAATCGAAGATTTGAATGTGTCTGGTATGATAAAGAATCGGCATCTTGCAAAAGCGGTTGCGGCACAGAAGTTCTATGAATTCAGGACAAAACTGAAAGCCAAATGTGCTGTGGGTGGCATTGAACTCAGGATCATAGACAGATGGTATCCATCTTCGAAGACTTGTCACGCTTGTGGATGTATCAAGAAAGATTTGAAGCTTTCTGATCGGACATTCAGGTGTGATTGTGGGTATGTAGAAGATAGAGACCTCAATGCAAGCCTGAATTTGCGGGATGCAGTAACCTACGAAGTCGCATAAGCACGTGACCGTAGGTATGTACCAAGGGCTACTTGGGAATTTACGACTGTGGAGTGTACCAGAACCTGTGAGTAGCATTTTTGCAAAAGCATATACGATGAAACAGTAAGGAGTAACCGTGAGGTCTCCAAGTCTCAATGTGCTTGCGTATATTCAAACACATTTTGAGTAGCAGTATACACGAATGAGCGCAACGATCTTTGCGGTCTTGCCTCCCATTATTGCAATTGCGTTGGCACTGATTACCAAAGAGGTTTATTCTTCCCTCTTGATCGGTATTTTTGCGGGTGCATTGATGTTTTGTGGATTTAATCCGCTGCATGCGACGGAAACCACATTTTCCATTATGGGGAGCAAGATCAGCGACAATATTGGCATTTTGATTTTTTTGGTCATGTTGGGTATTTTGGTTTCGCTTGTCACAAAATCTGGCGCATCTCGCGCGTATGGAGAATGGGCAAGCCGTGTCATCAAGAGCCGCCGTGGAGCATTGCTGGCAACGTCATTCTTGGGAATGTTTATTTTCGTAGATGATTACTTTAACTGTCTGACTGTGGGTACTGTTATGCGTCCGGTGACAGATAAATATCGGATTACACGTGCAAAACTGGCGTATATCATTGACTCGACCGCGGCGCCTGTCTGTATTATTGCGCCGATCTCAAGCTGGGCAGCAGCCGTGACCTCTTCGCTGCCGCCAGATGCGGGCATCAACGGATTTACACTGTTTCTCAATACCATTCCATTTAATTTGTACGCGCTATTGACATTGGCATTTGTCCTCTGGGTGATGATTGCAGATGTTGATTTTATGGCAATGGGTAAGTATAATAAGAGAGTTTTGGAAAGCGGAAAAATTGACTCCACCGGTGAAGAGTCTACGGTTATCTGTGGGGCAGGCTCGGTAAAGGATTTGATTATTCCCATTCTGTTCCTGATTGCTGCATGTATTGCTGCTATGATATATAGTGGCGGCGGTATCCATGAACTGTCATTCGAGGCGATTTCTACTGCATTTGCGAACTGCTCGTCCTCTGATGCACTGGTGCTTGGCTCCTTTGCTACGCTCGTGTTCACATTCTTGATGTATGTACCGCGTGGTATTCTCACTTTTAATCAGTTCTGTGAGTCTTTTACCGCGGGATTCAAGGCAATGGTACCTGCAATTTTTATCCTTACACTGGCATGGACACTTTCAGGCATTTGTTCAGATGATTATTTGAATTTGCGGGGATTTGTAGCCGGTTTTGTTAATCCGGAATCGGCAATTGGACTGCTGATGCCTGCGATTTTCTTCCTTATCGCGCTGGGTCTCGCCTTTGCAACAGGTACATCATGGGGAACATTTGCAATCTTGATTCCGATTGCAGTAACAATTTTTGGTGCAAGTGAAATGTTGACCATTACAGTTTCCGCATGTCTTGCAGGCGCTGTCTGCGGTGATCATATTTCTCCCATTTCGGATACAACGATTTTGGCATCTGCGGGTGCACAGTGTCACCACATTGACCATGTATCTACACAGATTCCGTACGCCCTATCTCTTGCTGTGATTAGTCTGGCTGGCTACTTGGCAGCTGGCTTTACTCAGAATGGCTGGGTTGGCTTGGGTGTTGGTGCAGTGCTTCTGATTGTCTTTATGACAGTAATGACACACAATGCGAAAAAGCAGGCGCTGGAAGAAAAATAAACAGAGAAAAAAGATTTTCAAAGGACTTTCATCATCTCGAAGTACTGTTGGATATTTAACAAAAAAAGGAATTGGCGTTTGCCAATTCCTTTTTTTGATTGCACTATTCGACTGCGCTTTTTGACCGTTTCGCCAAATCTGCGATGGTAATATTGTTCAGATAGCCGGTAATTAAGGCGTCTAACTCCTTCCACATATCCACGGTTGGGCATTTCTCTGTCCGAGGGCAAGGCTCTGCATTTTTGCCGAGACAAGCAACAGGAGCCAGAGTTTCTTCTGTAAGAAGCAAGATTTTGCCAACTGTATATTCTTCTGCGGGACGAGTAAGACGATAGCCGCCGCCTTTTCCGCGCATACCAATGAGGATATTGTTTTGGACAAGTATTTTCAAGATACTTTCCAAATATTTTTCAGAGATATTTTGTCGTGCGGCGATTTCCTTTAAGGGCAGATAACCGTCTGTCTGGTTCTGCGCAAGATCAATCATAACACGCAATGCATAGCGTCCTTTTGTTGATACCATCATAAGTGTGAATCCTCCGTCATTTTCCTATTATACAATAGGGAAAATCGGAAAGCAACTATCTTGAGCAAGATAAAGTTTTGGGGTTTAATTTCTGATGCAGGTAAAATCCATAATATGACCAGTCAAAGACTTTGCAGCACCAGAAGAGCGGATCTCATAGGTGTTTTCCGTGCCAACGACTCCAATGTCTGGAAGTGCAATTTTGGGCTCTACGGCAAATGTCATGCCAGCGGTGAGTGGGGATTGGAAGCCACGTGCCAAAACAGGCGCTTCGTCCATGACCAGTCCAATGGAATGTCCGAGGAATTTTCCGCCATTCATAAAGCCCTCTGCAAATTCCTCTGGTACGGTTGGCCAGAGAGAGAGGAAGATGTCCTCTGGAATTGCACCGGCTACCATTTTTTCGGCAACCTTTTGTTCGAATTGGGCGCAGAAATCATAGGCGCGGCGTATTTTATCTGCTTGCGGGTGCTTTTCAATATTGCCATAGAAGAATACCACCGATTTATCGGTATGGTATCCGTCAATGCCGGAGGGGATATCCAACAGCAGCAAGTCACCTTCTCGGAGTAAGCGCTTGTTGTCTCCGATGGCAGGCATTGCAATACACGTTCCTGCATTTCCGTCTGGCCCATCGAAAGCAGTGACACGCAGTGCATTTTCTGAAAAAGAGCATATCCCCAAAACGTCCTCTCCATGCAGCTGGTTGAAGCGGGAAATACCCATTGCACCACGGGCAAGAAAGGCGCGGTAAATATCTGTGCACAGCAGTGCCTCGCTGATTCCGGTACAAAGCAGGGTTGGGGCAACGCGCTCGAGTACCTCCTCGTGGATTTTTCCCGAACGGCGCATGCAGTCAAGCTCATAGGCGCTTTTATGTGCACGCAGGTCTGTGAGAATGGGTGTAATATCCTTATGAGAAGGAAAAGGAAGATATTTGCGTACCATATTCAGCCATGTAATAGAAGCTGTTTTGTATTCAATATATGCGTGCTGCGGAACAGGATAGCTGCCCTCCAGTACGCGAAAGGATTTCATAGGACGCAAATCTTCAAACAGGGATTCTTCCTGTGCGCGGGGCAGGTAACGGCGTACCCAGAAAGTTGCTGTATCGGGAGTAATGATGAGGATACCGTCCTGCATGGTACCCGTCAGGTAATAGAGATTGATCCGATTGCTGATAATTACCATTTCCCATTTTGGATCGTGTTCGGAAAGGCTGGAACGCAGGGCGGAGAGCCGATGATCCAGTTCTTCCTTGGGAACCTGATTGTGTGTTAACATAATTATAAAATCTCCTTTCATATCAAATCATATCATATAGCCTGCAAGGATAAATTACTGTTAGTATACCAGAATTTTTAAGGATTGCAATGGGGATACTGGGGATTCGAGGGCTATCTTATTGACTTTTGGCAGCATGCAGTTTATGATGAAGAAAAGAGATCCGCGTCAATTTTTGGAGGAAATATGTTAAAGAAATTACAAGGACTATTAAGTGATCGTCGAGTAGTCGGTGGTGCATTGCTGCTGTTGCAGGCGGCGGGAATGATTTGGCTCGTGACATTTCTCAGCTGGCGCTGGATGTGGATTTATCGTGTCTGTCACATTATCAGCGCTGTGATGGTGATTTGGCTTATTCGAAAATATGACAATCCAGCTTATAAAATTCCGTGGATCGTACTTATTTTACTGTTTCCGATTTTTGGCGGATTATTTTATCTGTTATGGGGCAATACCCCGTTCAATCACGCCCGAACACGGCATCGTCAGACGCTGCAGCACCCAGATTTCTCTGGAGCACCGGTTGCGCCTGCGAGCGAAGCCCTATCGGTTGCTTTGCCGCGTCATACACGCGGTGCACGTTATATTGAAAATGAGTCTGCAATGCCGGTTTGGGCAGACACCGTTACAAATTATTATCCGGTGGGAGAAAAGCAGTTTTCTGCAATGTGTGAGGCACTGGAGCAGGCAGAACGCTTTATCTTTATGGAGTACTTTATCATTGAAGAAGGTACAATGTGGAATACATTGTTAGATATTCTGGTGCGTAAGGTCAAAGCAGGCGTAGAGGTGCGAGTTCTCTATGATGATGCGGGCTGTCTGAGCACCTTGCCGCATGCATATGATCAGTATTTGTGTGGCTTGGGAATCCGTGCAGTGCGTTTTAATCGGTTCATTCCTACTTTAAACACTTACCTGAATAACCGAGACCACCGTAAGATTTGCGTTGTAGATGGAAATATTGGATTTATGGGTGGAATCAATCTTGCAGATGAATATATCAATGTTAAGGTGCGTTTTGGGCATTGGAAGGATACCGGTGTTCGTCTCGCTGGAGCAGGCGTTGCGAATATGACAGAAATGTTCCTGCAAATGTGGGAATATGCCACGAAAGAACAGTTTTATGACAGAGAACGCTATATGCCAACCGAGGTGCGCTGTGGAGATGGCTATGTACAGCCGTTTTATGACAGTCCGCTGGACGACCGCAATGTTGGAGAAACGGCGTTTATGCATATCATAAATCGTGCACAGCGATATGTATATATTACGACGCCATACCTGATTTTGGATAATGAGATGATTACTGCCCTGACTGTTGCAGCACAGAGCGGTGTAGATGTACGGATTGTGACACCCGGGATTCCAGATAAAAAGGCGGTCTATCAGGTGACACGTTCTTATTATTTACAGCTATGCCGTGCGGGTGTCAAGATTTATGAATATCGTCCGGGCTTTCTCCATGCAAAAATGATTGTATCAGATGACGATGTTGCAATTGTTGGCACTATGAACATGGATTTTCGTTCCTTTTTCCTGCATTTCGAATGTGGAACCCTGCTGTATGGTGGAGAGACCATCACTGAGATCCGCAACGATATTTTGGAGACCATTGGAATGAGCCGAGAGATAGATGGAGATTGGTTTCGCAATGTGCCATGGATTTCTTCCATCATCGGTTCTATTCTGAGATTGTTTGCACCCATGTTATAAGCTTTTGTCAAAAAGCCATTTTCTTCATAGAGGTCGTGTGTTATAATAAAACCAGTATGCGGGAAAGCCGCAGGATAAAAAACGGCAAATAGGTGAGCCTGTGCCGTTTTTTTGTGTCTATTTGTACATAGGGAGAGAGAATATCATGCATATTCGGCAGGCAAAACTGGGAGATCATCGTGCGATTTATCAAATGGTAAAGAAGGCATTTTCTGGGTCACAGATTTCTGATGGTCAGGAGCAAAATTGGATCGTGAAGCAGCGGGGCGGGAAGGGATATATTCCGCAGCTGGAATTGGTGGCGGAGAATCAGGGGGACATCATTGGACATATCCTGATGACGGTACATGAGGATCATGAGATGGCGTCCATTGCACCTGCCTTGTATCTCGCACCTTTAAGTGTTGCGCCGATGTTTCAGAGACAGGGAGTTGGCAGTGCGCTTGTCAAGGCGGCATGTGAATATGGCGCAGCACTTGGATATCGTGCGGTATTTTTGGTGGGAGATCCTGCATATTATAGCAGATTTGGATTTCGGTCAGTCACAGAATTCGGTTTGCAAAACTGCTCTCAAATTCCGGATATTTATGTACAGGCTGTGGAGCTGCACCCAGATGCGCTCAAGGACGCACAGGGAGGATTATATTTGAGTGCATAAGGATTGCAGTTGGTTTTATTTCTGTATATAAATAGGGAACTTCTGGTATCCAGTCCTGCATCACAGTTCAGATGCTCCAACCAGAAAATGACTCCAAGTTGTAACAGCTTTCCCGTTTATGAGAATAAAAAAGTCGCTTCTCCATTTGTTTTGTGGAGAAAAGCGACTTAAAATGTTCAAAATCTATATCTTTGGATTTTGCTGTATTATCGAATGGGTTTTCGCGCAACGATGATATCACGCATAATGGCGTTATCGACACGGTGTACGAATTGGCTGTAAGGACCTTCTAATAAAACATCAAAACCCTGCTGCTCCAAAAGTGCTGCAAATTGTGCTTTTGGAAAAACATGGGTATTCCAAGCCAGAACCAACACACCACCGGCTTGCAGAACGTTTTTCCAAGCAGGCAGACAAGCAGCTACCAGTTCTTTGGGGTTTCGGGTCAAAGAGGATTGCTTTTCGCCTGTTACATTGCCATGCTGTACTCCGTAAGGCAAATCACCAACCAGAATATGGAATGTGTTTTTGCGGAAGAACTGGTCTGCATACACAGAGTTGCCAGCCACCATTTCCCAATGCTGCTCTTGGTGATTTTTGAACGCTGCCTTACTTTTGGCAAAATCGATTGTATAGTGCTTTGCAGCAAAGGATTTATTGGGACCACTTTGCCTGTGCAGATTGGTTACGTGCTTGATGCGCTCGACCTCCAAATATTTTTTTAGATAGTGGTAGCCTTCTGCGGCTGCTTTCTCACCAATTTCAATGCCGCAGCAATCAAATCCCATGCTGATACCTTCAAACAGAGTTGTACCCTTTCCGGCAATGGGGTCGAGCAGAGAGATGCGCTTGGGTTCCGCTATTTGGCAGGAGGAAACAGCCACATTGATCATCATACGTGTGAACAGTTCGTTGGTTTTTCCCGTGTACTTGAATAGACTGCTGATATTGATTTCGGTCAGATCGACCTGTGGGATCGGGATTGGACGCAAAAGCGAGGCTTCTATATGATACAGCGCAAACACAAAGGATAGACGTGCGATTCGGTTCAAATCGTTCTTGTCGAGAGGCTGTGCAGCAGAAAATATCAGATAATGAACGCCGGCAATCTGTTCTATATGGATATCAGAAGGGGAACAGTCCATCGTTTGTGCCAGAATGGAAAATTCAGCAACAGAAAGCTGTTGAGAGGATTTATAATAAACACGATTGTGCCCGGGATTTAGGAGAAGTGCATATTTGTTCATAACCATATTACCTCAGCAATATAAGTGTTCAGCAGCTGGAAAATTACAGAAAGCCGCCTTTTTATAATGAAAAAGAAAGAAGCAAAATTGAAAAGAAAGTCGGAAACTCTGAAAAGAGATCACGACTTTACTTATTGGCGTCCCTGGCGGGATTCGAACCCACGGCCTTTCGCTTAGGAGGCGAACGCTCTATCCAGCTGAGCTACAGAGACATATAAAATTTGACGTGCAGAGCCTATTACGGGGAAGCACGATCGTATCGTTTTGGGAGTGTTTCAATATGCTCTAAATATATCATTATATTTTTTAATGATACCGTATCTTTTCTCAAAAGTCAATGGTTTGAGAGTGATTTGACTGGGTGTTCATAAAAATTGAGAAACTTTATTGTTTTTTATGGATTGAACGCCTGTCAAATGTTTTATTTTAGATGCAATTGTGATATGATAACAGAGACAGGACTTGTGATGTCCACCTGTGAGTAAAGCCTGTGGAAAAGGAAGTGACGATTTGATGGAAATGAAGATTACAGAAACTGTATTGCGTGATGCCCAACAATCGCTGATGGCAACTCGAATGCCGCAGTCAGATTTTGAGGCGATTCTAGACCAAATGGATACGGCTGGCTACTATGCAATTGAATGTTGGGGAGGCGCGACCTTTGATTCCTGCCTGCGCTATTTGACAGAGGATCCGTGGGAACGTCTGCGCACCATTAAAAAGCACATGAAGCGTACCAAGCTGCAGATGCTGCTGCGCGGTCAGAATCTGCTTGGTTATCATCATTATTCAGACGATACCGTCAAGCGTTTTGTGCGTGCAGCGGTAGAAAATGGAATCGATATCATTCGAATTTTTGATGCACTGAATGATTTGCGCAATATCCGAACGGCTGTGGACGCGTGCCTCGAAGCAGGCGGACATGCACAGGGGGCAATCTGCTATACATTATCTCCAATCCACAATCTGGAACTGTATGTTGGACTTGCCAAAGAGATTGAACAGATGGGCTGTCAGTCGCTGTGTATTAAGGACATGGCTGGCATTATGAGTCCAAAGGAATGTTTTGATTTGGTCAGTGCAATCAAGAAAGAAATCCATATTCCCATATTCGTACACACGCATATGACCACAGGACTTGCTGCTATGACCTATTTGAAAGCAGCAGAAGCAGGAGCGTCGGGAATCGACACAGCAACCGCTTGTTTTTCTGGAGGCACCAGTCAGCCGGCGACAGAGACAATGGTCTATGCCTTGGAGCAAATGGGAATCTCATGTGGAACAGATGCTGCTGTTCTGAAGAAGATCAATGATTTCTTTAGTCCGGTTCAAAAAAAGTTTTTGGAAGATGGTATTTTCGATCCCTATGTGCTGATAACAAAGACAGATGTATTGACATATCAAATCCCGGGCGGCATGTTGTCCAATCTGGTCGCACAGCTCAAGGCACAAAATGCAATCGATCGCTTGGACGAGGTATTGGAAGAAACTCCTCGCGTACGTGCAGATTTGGGGTATCCGCCGCTCGTTACACCATTGAGTCAGATGGTTGGTGTGCAGGCAGCAGTCAACGTATTGATGGGAGAACGCTATAAGAGCATTGGAAAAGAGATCAAGGCATATATTCGCGGGGAATATGGCAAAGCACCCGGGAAGATCGATCCAGCACTCGCACAAAGCGTGTTGGAGGGAGAGACGCCAATTACGGGACGGTATGCAGATACCTTAGAGCCGGAGTTCCCGAAAGCAAAGGCGGAGCTTGGAAGTCGTGCAGAAAATGATTTGGACGTATTATCCTATATTACATTTCCGCAGCAGGCAGAACAATATTTTGCAGAGCGTGAGCGAAAACGTGCGTTGGTTGCTCCATATAGCATTGAGGAGGTGCAATAATGGGTAAACTCACACCAGAGTCGCTGTTAATTGCAGCTTCAGGTATTGTGATTGTATTTCTGGTGCTTGCCACTCTATGTTTCTTGATTCCGATTACCTCTCGCCTTGTGCGTGCATTTGCAGAGGATCCGTTTTCTCAGCAAACAGAGCAGAAGAAACCGGCAGCAGAGCAGCCCAAACCTGCTCCCACACCCGTGCGGGAAACAGCGCCCTCTGCGTATGGCGGAGAAATCCTGTTGGTTGATGTGGACGAGAAAACAGCAGCTTGTGTCATGGCGATTGTAAGTCATGAGACCGGTATTCCAGTATCTGAGCTCATATTCAAAAAGATTAAGGCACTTTGATAGAGGGGGATCATCAGCCATGAAGTATGTTGTTACATTAAATGGAAATAAATATGAAGTAGAGGTCGAGCGTGGACAGGCGACAGCGGTTTACGTTGGACAATCAACGAAAAGTGTACAGACATCGCAGACCGCAGCGCCGGCAGCTGCGCCGGCTTCGGCACCCGCCGCGCCAGTCGCATCGACGACACCCGCAGCGCCCGCCGCGGCTGGGGAAGATATGATGGCACCCATGCCGGGAACCATTCTGGACGTCCGCTGCCAAGTCGGAAAAGCAGTCAAGGCTGGCGATGTACTGTTTATTTTAGAGGCAATGAAGATGGAAAATGAGATTTGCGCGTCGCGAGACGGCACTATTACCGCAGTTTCTGTCAATAAGGGCAGCACAGTAGAGACGGGCACGCCTCTGTGTACGATTTCTTAAAGGAGGAGACGTGTGATGGAATTCTCCTTTATTGGAACGCTGGAACAGATTTTTAGACAATCCGGATTTGCAGCGCTCGCAGAGAACCCACGTAATCTCATTATGCTGGTGATTGCCTGTGTTCTTTTATACATGGGTATTGTGAAAAAGTTTGAGCCATTGCTGCTTGTGCCCATTGCATTTGGTGTGCTGATGGCAAACTTTCCGCTTACAGGACTTTTGAATCCACCGGACGCCAACGGAAATGTGGGCTTACTTTGGGTATTCTATCAGGGTGTACAATATGCAGTGTATCCCTCGATTATCTTTCTTGGAATTGGAGCAATGACAGATTTTGGACCGCTCATTGCGCGCCCTTCCTCTATGCTTTTGGGTGCAGCAGCACAGTTCGGTATTTTTTCGGCATTTCTTCTGGCACTTGCTCTTGGATTTCCAGAGAAAGTTGCCGCAGCAATCGGTGTGATTGGTGGTGCAGACGGACCGACAGCAATTTTAACAGCGTCCAAACTCGCACCGGAATACTTGCCGCCGATTGCAATTGCAGCATATTCGTACATGGCACTCATTCCAATGATTCAGCCGCCGCTCATGCGCTTGTTGACAACCAAGAAAGAGCGCGAAGTTAAGATGGAGCAGCTGCGAAAGGTTTCCAAGGCAGAAAAAATTACATTCCCGATTATTGTTGCACTTTTTGTCATTTTACTGCTGCCAGAGACTGCACCACTTATTGGTATGCTGATGTTGGGAAATCTGTTCCGAGAGTGCGGCGTTGTAGAGCGTCTGTCAGATACTGCACAGAATGCCCTGATCAATATTGTTACAATTTTTCTGGGATTATCCGTTGGCTGTAAGGCAACTGCGGATACTTTCCTCCGAAAAGAAACGCTTATGATTATTGGTCTGGGTCTGCTTGCATTCCTGCTGTCTACGGTTGGTGGATTGCTTTGCGGAAAGGTGATGTATTATTTGACAGGAGGCAAGATCAATCCACTCATTGGTTCTGCCGGTGTTTCGGCAGTGCCGATGGCAGCGCGTGTATCACAGATTGAAGGGCAGAAGGCAAATCCTGCAAACTTCCTGCTTATGCACGCAATGGGGCCAAATGTTGCAGGTGTGATTGGTTCTGCGATTGCCGCAGGCTTTATGATTAAGGTGTTTGGCGGCTAAGCTATTATAAAGAGGTCTGAAAGTATTTATGCTTTCAGACCTTTTTGTATATAGACAAGATTTTGCGTGAAAAAGACAACATAAGATTTGCGTTGGACATGGATTAAAACTGATTTCTGGAATAATGCTTGTGGGCATGTGGATATAATAAAGAGGCAGAAGGTTCTATGCGTTTTTGGACAGTTGGGGAAATGGAGAACCACAATCATGTTTTTAATCAAACCGATGATTCAATTATAGGGAGCCGCTCTTTTCAAGCGTGCGCAGAGGGAATACTGATTTACAGGACTCCTGATGCGGGATCCATTGCCGCCAATCTATTTGTGCAATTTGAAATTCTGTTACGCAGGAAAAGGGGGATTTCGCCTCACAGAGGTTTTTGTGTTTGCAGATCGAAGAACCCTTGCTATGTTCCGTTCCGACGGTGCTTGCATTTCTCTATGAAAACAGGTGTACGGGATTATCTGCTCTATTGCAGATATTTGCACATCAGGGAGAGAAAGCCGTTTGTGCGACTCCAAGTCCCCATGAAATATCGTTAAAATATACGAAAATGCTATCAATTATGCAGGTTGACCTTATACTTGGGATAACCTTTATACTATGAAGCAGGGCGGCGAAGCCGTTCTGAATGGAAAGCTTGAAAGGAAGGGAATTCAGTTATGGTAAATCGTGAAAAGATTCGTGTTGTACAGTATGGCTGTGGTAAGATGAGTAAATATATTCTGCGTTATTTATTTGAGAAGGGTGCAGAAATCGTCGGTGCAATTGATACAAATCCAGCAATTGTAGGAATGGATATTGGTGATTTTGCAGAACTGGGTGTTAAGCTGAATGTGCCGATTCGTTCTGATGCAGATGCCGTTCTGGACGAGTGCGATGCAGATATTGCGGTTGTAACACTCTTCAGCTTTATGTCAGATATGGAACCACATCTTGCAAGATGCCTTTCTCGTGGAATCAATGTGGTGACAACTTGTGAAGAAGCAATCTATTCATGGACAACAGCCGCAGCAGTGACCAACCGTCTGGATAAGCTGGCAAAGGAAAATCATTGCACCATCACAGGCACAGGTATGCAGGATATTTTCTGGATTAATATGGTTGGCATGGTCGCTGGCGGCGTGCATCATATCGAAAAAATTGAAGGTGCAGTCAGCTATAATGTAGAAGATTATGGATTGGCACTGGCAAAGGCACACGGTGTTGGGCTGACTCCGGAGGAGTTTGAGGTACAGCTCGCGCATCCGGAAACTGTGGAGCCTTCCTATGTTTGGAATTCCAATGAGGCGCTGGCAAATAAGCTGGGGCTGACCATTCGGTCGATTCGTCAGAAATGTGTCCCTTATTTCTATAACAGTGACCTGTGGAGTGATACGCTTGGCGCAACCATTCCGAAAGGGAACTGTATTGGTATGAGCGCAGTCGTGACTGTGGAGACCTTCCAAGGGCCGGTTATCGAGACGCAATGCATCGGTAAGGTTTATGGAGCAGATGACGGTGATATGTGCGATTGGAAGATCATTGGCACACCGACCACAGAGTTCCATGTGGTAAAGCCTGCAACCCCTGAGCATACCTGCGCAACGATCGTCAATCGTATTCCAACTGTGCTCAATGCACCAGCTGGTTATATAACGGTAGAAAAGCTGGACGATGTAGAATATCTCACGTATCCGATGCATCTGTACGTTGATTAAGTGAGAAGACCGGATTTTGGAGAGCATATAAAAAATTGCCTGCTGTTAATGGCAGGTGATTTTTTACATAGAAACGAAACAGCCATCTCATATATTGAGATGGCTGTTTGTGTACTATGCAAAAAGTGCTTTGATTTCGTCTATTCGGCTTTCTGCCAGCTGATAGCCCTCCTGATAGGCGGCAGTCAGTTTTTGGATATCCCGTTCAAAGGAATGTATGGGATTTTTTGGGCGGAGCAGTACCGTATTTTGAGGCTGATGCTTGACAAGCTGCTCACACAAGCAGACCGTTTCATTATATCTTTTGGGACGCTGTAAGATTGCCTCCGCCATCTTGGGATAATTCTGGCGTAAAACGGCAGCCGCTGCTCGGTTTGCACGTGTTGTTTTTTTGCGGTATCCAGAGGGCTGTGTCAGGATAATAAGATTTTTTTCACTTCCATCTTGCAGTGCTTTGCGTATGGGAATGGAGTCGGAAATCCCACCATCATAATAAGTCTTGCTTTCAATTTGAACAGGCGGGAAATATAGGGGAATGGCACAGGTTGCACGCAGCATCGTGCATTTGGCATCGAGCAGACGTCCATCGAGATATTCACAGCAACCGGTTTCTGCATTGGTGACACCAACAAGAATTTTGCCGGTATAGGCGTGAAAGGTATCCCAGTCAAACGGCAGCAGTTCATTGGGAATGGTGTCGAATACAAAATCGATTCCAAAAACAGAGCCTTGCTTGATATAATTTTTCGCAGACAAATATCGCTTGTCATTGCGATATTGACATAGTACATCTAAATTTCTTCCTGTTTGACGAGATAAATAGGAAAAACCGTTGGTAATGCCAGCGGATACACCAATCACATAGTCAAACATAATGTCATGTGCAAGCAGTGCGTCCATAATACCGCTGGAGAAGATCGGACGGAAGGTTCCGCCCTCTAAGATAAGTCCGGGCATCAAGATTCGTTCCTTTCGGGGGTGGGAATAAAGTCAATAAGACCGGTGACGCGGGAGGCGGCAGTTAGGCGTACACGCATAGGGGTGCCGATGGTGTAGCGCATATGAGAGCGGCGTCCGATGAGCATTATTTTCTGATCGTCAAACGCATAGTCATCACCGGGCAGATCCTCCAAGCGGATAATTCCTTCTACTGCATTTTGCAGGGTCACAAATATGCCGAATGCAGCAACACCTGATATTTCTGCATCAAAGTCCTGCCCAATGAACTGCTCCATATAGGCGGCAAGATAGAGCTTGTCAATATCGCGTTCTGCGGTATCCGCTGCAAGCTCGCGGGAGGTGGACTGTGCTGCAGCTTCTTCGCAGAAAACCGTGTCCGCCTTGGTATATTGTTGTCCGGAAATTGCCTTAAACAACATACGATGTGCTACAAGGTCAGGATAGCGTCGGATCGGGGACGTAAAGTGCAGATATTCCTTGGCTTGCAGTCCGTAGTGCCCGAGACATTCAGGGTCATAGCGGGCGCGTGCCAGTGCGCGTAAAAGAAGTGTGGGCAGAGCGCGTTGTCTGGGATCGTTCTTTGCACCGTCTAGAACGGCTTGCAGCTGTGCCGTATCGCTCGGCTTTGAGGAATCGACCTTGTAGCCGAATGGACGCGCAAACATGGCAAAAGTGCGCAGCTTTTCGGGATCTGGATTTTCATGCACGCGGTAAACTGTGGGATTGCTGCGTTTTTCCATAAAAGTAGCAACTGCTTCATTCGCCGCCAGCATAAATTCCTCAATCATTTTTTCGGCATCGCCGCGTGAACGGAAGGTCACAGAAACGGGCTCACCGGATTCATCGGTCTGGATTTCTGCTTCTGGCAGATCGAGATCAAGTGCACCGCGCTCCATGCGACGCTTGCGCATGACAAGAGAAAGTGCGTGCATACGGTCAGCGGTTTCCGTCAGGAAGGCGTATTCTTGACGGAGAGACTGGTTTCCATCAAAAATATCATTCATTTTTTGGTAGGTCATACGTGCACGTGAGCGAATTACGGTTTTGCAGAATCGGGACCCATGGCAGCGTCCGTTCTGGTCGAATTCTATGAGAACGGAAAAGGCGAGACGGTCAACGTCCGGATTCAGGGAGCAGATACCGTTAGATAATGCGACCGGAAGCATGGGGACAACGTGACCGGGGTAATAGACCGACGTACCACGGCGATAGGCTTCGTCATCAAGCAGAGAGCTGGGAGTTACATAATGCGATACATCTGCAATGTGTACACCGAGCAGCAGATGCCCATTGTCAAGCGGCTTTAGAGAAACTGCATCGTCAAAGTCACGTGCATCGTCACCGTCGATGGTGAAAATCAACTCGTCGCGCAAATCTGTGCGAAGCGCTGCTTCTGCGGGATCAACGGTATCTCCACAGGCTTCTGCCTGCTTTAGAACTTCATCAGGGAAGGGAACCACAATACCATTTTCATGCAGAATAGAGGCAATGGAGGCGTCCATCGTACCATTCTTGCCAAAGACCTTCACGATTGCACCCTGTGCAGGAAGACGGCCGTCACTGCGCAGCATTACCCTGACGGCAACACGGTCTCCGGACTGTGCTTCCAAAACACGGTTTTTGGGAATGATAATCTCGGGATATTTTTTGGATAATGGGCGTACCAATACGCTTTTTCCTCGTTTCATTACTGTGCCGACAATTTCATCTTGGCATAAGGTCAGGATACGCAAAACTTCGCCTTCACGCTTGTGTCCGCGTCCGGAGTCGATGAGACGAATGAGTACGCGGTCACCCTGCCATGCTTTTCCGGTTGCATAGGGCGGGATAAAGATATCCTCGGACGCGCCGCAGGTCTCGGGGGTAACAAAGCCGAATCCACGGTCGGTTGCGTGAAAGGTGCCCGTGAGACAGCCATAGTGTTCTGCATGAGCATAACGATTCTTTTTGTTTTTTAAGATTTTTCCGTCTGCGGACAAACGATCAAGCGACTCTCGAATTTGCTGCTTAGAGTAAGCCGGCAGATATTTTTTGAGTTCTTCTGCACGTGCTGGACGTTCGAGTAGTGTATAGAGCCTTGTATCCAGTTCGTTCATAAAAAAGCCCTCCTTCTCCTCTGGTTATAATTTTATTCTATCACAGCATATTGTATTTTCAAGGCGAAATACTGTATTTTCGGGGGACAAAATACATTTTATGTGAAGTATAATATCTCTTGTATTTTATATTTTTGTAATAGGTTTCAAAGAAGGAAAAGAATGATTGACCATTTCCATAAAATGCGCTATGATGGAAGAAATCTGAAGAAATGAGGGCAGATTTCATGATAGATTATATGGTGTTGGGTGTCGTTGCCGCACTGATATTGTTTGCATGGCGTGTGATCCGTATTCAAAAACGGGAGGGAACAGGCTGCTGTCATGGGTGCAGCAAGGCATGTTCCACACAGAAAAGACAGGAGGAAGAAAAATGAAAGCACTGATTACAGGTGCATCATCAGGCATTGGAATGGAAATGGCAAGAGAGTTGGCAGCCCGTGGATATGAACTCATTTTGGTTGCCAGACGGCGGGAGAGATTGGAAGCACTGGCAAGAGAACTGACAGTGAAGTGCCGAATCCTAGAGTTCGACTTATCCAGTGAGGAGCAGTGCCGTATGCTGTATTGCCGTGCACGCAGTGAGGATTTGGAAATTGTAGTCAATAATGCAGGGTTTGGAGTCTGCGGACCCTTTGCCACAACCGATTTAGAGCGCGATTTGGAAATGATTCGGCTCAATATTGTTGCCGTACACATACTGACGAAACTGTTTTTGCATGATTTTCGTATGCGTAACCGAGGATATATCCTAAATGTGGCATCTTCGGCAGGATTTATGGCAGGCCCTCTGATGGCGACCTATTATGCGACAAAGAATTATGTGCTGCGTCTGACACAGGCAATTCGCGAGGAGCTGCGCCATGAGGGAAGTGCGGTAGTGGTATCTGCCCTTTGCCCGGGACCCGTCAAAACGGAGTTTAATGAGGTTGCAAATGTACGCTTTTCGGTGCCGAGCATGGACGCAAAGCGATGTGCACGCATTGCGGTGCGCGGCTTGCTGCGCAAAAAACAGACCATTGTTCCGGGTGCTGGCATGAAGGCTGCCATGGCTGCGAGGCGCTTTGTTCCAGAATGTATGCTGCCAAGAGTAACCTATCAGGTACAGCATAGAAAGCTAAAATAGCAAGGAACTTCAAATAAATAACGGGTGTTTAAATTACTTGCGGAGGGTTTGCATAGATGAAATTACCTATTAATTATTTAGAAGTCAATGCATTTGAGCAAGAAAATGACATTTTTGCCTTCACTAAAAAATATCTGATAAAATGGTTGGAAAGTTTGTGGTATGATAGCCCGAAAGAATTTGAGGAGCAATATAACACCAATATAAGCACAGTTTTAAATGATTATAAATTTAAAAATGAAGGAATCTCTTTTAGTCGATCATATTCCTATGAACCACCCTTAGATTATATTTCAGTATCTATCAGAATTTACGACCAAGAAGATGATTATGTGGCAGAATATAGGGCGTTATATGACTTGGACTTACATATTTTTGATGATACAATGAGATAGGCAATAATGTCCTTTTCGTACATCGTTTTAGAAAAACACTACATAAAAATAATGATTTAAACCAAAGAAAAGTTTGAAAAGACTTCATCTGTATTGCTGTGCGATTATTAGGAATAGGAGAAAATAGCATGAGCAGTAATTCGTGATTGCATGGTTCTGGAGATTTTTCCTGCTGTTCGCTGGTCGGACAAAGTGTTCAGAGGTGGGATAGGTATTTTAATTTCTGGTCACTTTCATTTTGCAGATGACGAAATAGCAGCCTGCATAACTCCCATTTTAGCTTCGGACACTTCCTTATGAAGTCTTTCAAACTCGTGTGGTAAGCAGTATTCTTGAAATTCTGAAATATCATTTGTTTCCAATGTGTGCTGCACACGCTTTGCAAACTGAGGTGGGATAGAGCGTCCACTCCGTACAAATCGGTTTGCAATTTCAATATGTAATATGAAATTATAAAACGGGATTTTTTTTCTTAGACTGGTATCGTAGTATATGCACTGTTCTGCTGCTACTTCATAACTGCTGCTTTGGTCTACCCAGCCATAAAATGATTCTAACGCTGTATACTTCGCTTCATAAAATCCAAGCCGTTCCATATACCTTGCCTCCTATTTGTTATACCGTCCCTAGTATTTTATCTCAGTGGGGGTATTTTGTCAGAACTAGTTTTATTTTATCACTGGAGGAAGGAAATAGAAAGTGCGTTACTGCTATATATCCTAGTGTTTGGTCTGCTTCTGCTGGCGATGGGTGGTGTTTACGGGGGATTTCACTTAGATACAGATTCAGAAGGTCCTCCCAGATGAGCTTGTACTTGGTGTATTCTTTCGGGTAGTCTATAATCAGGTTTGTGATGTTTTTGTGTACGTTATTGTATTTTGCATACAATGATGCTATAATAAGAAGAACTCGGCGCACAAACTGTGCGACAAATGATACAAGGGAGTTATAGGAATGATGAAGATGTTTGGCAAGCGGATTCTGGCAATGGCGGTTGCTTCAGCTATTGTTGCAGGCATCACAATGACATACGGGATTCCGAATATCAAGTATAAGCCAGTACGATCTTCTGAGCCGGTCGTCATGACCGTCAATGGAGACGATGTACATGCAGATGAATTTCGTGCATATCTTAAGTATAACAAGCTGTACATGGAAAATATGCTGAGCTATTATGGATATGATGACTCTGTCTGGAGCGATCCGCAGGTGGGAGCTCCGTTTGTTGAGCAGCTGTTTGATATGGCAGATCAGCAGGCTGCATATATGCGTGCCATCACAGGAGAGTTTGATGCCCTGCATCTGAAACTTACACGTGAGGAAAAGGAGCGTGCAGAGGCAGATAAGCAATTGCAGATCGAGCAGATGGGCGGCAAGGAAATGTTTAACGACTGGCTTGCAAGCTTTGATTATACACCGCAGATCTATGATAATACTGTTGCAACAACTGCATATTTGGGCGCAATTGAGCGTGCATATTATGGGGAGAACGGTACTAAAACCACAGAGCAGGCAATCTTAAATGCCTTCAATGAAAATTACCTGTGCGCAAAGCATATTCTGGTGCAGACCGTAGACGGACTGGGAGAAGAGCTGACTGGTGATGCACTGGCAGCCGCCGAGAGCAAGGCAAACGAGGCGCTGGAAAAGGTAAAGGCTGGCGAGGATTTCGATACACTGGTTCAGCAATACAATGAGGATCCCGGCATGGAGATGTATCCAGAGGGCTATGTATTTACAGATGGCGATATGGTCAAGGAGTTCTACGATGGAGCAAAGGCGTTAGAGCCCGGGCAAACTTCTAGTGAACTGGTCAAGAGCAGCTTCGGTTGGCATATCATCAAGCGTGAGCCGCTTACAAAGGAGCAAATGACACCAGCCATTCAGCAGCAGCTGATCCATCAGCTTACGGGAAAAACTTTTGATGATGAAATCACAGCATTGGTGGAATCTGCAAAAATTGAGCATACAGCAGAGTATGGTGAGGCAAATTACGAAAATCTCATGAAAATCGTTGCGCCAGAAGCACAAGATGCAGATAAGCAAGATGAAGGTGCGAAACCGGAAAGTCAGGGCGATCCGGAGACAGAAGGTGCGGCAGATACTGAAGGTCAGCCGACAGAGTAAAAATCTGTATTTGATTTCAGCTTAATGTAGAGACAAATAAAAAGAAAGAAGCGTGTCCACTTGTGGACGCGCTTCTTTTTCTTTTTTAGAGGGCTGTTTCCCATTCCTTTTCGCGAAATCCTACAAGAATGGTATCACCATCGACAACAATAGGACGCTTGACCAACATACCGTCACTTGCGAGCAGCGCGAGCTGTTCTTCCTCGGTCATTGTCGGAAGCTTATCTTTGAGTCCCATTTCGCGATATAACATGCCGCTGGTATTGAAAAACTTCTTGAGCGGCATACCGCTTTTTTGATACCACAGACGCAGTTCGTCGGCAGTCGGGTTCTCGGTCTTGATATCACGACATTCGAATTCTTTTCCATGCGCAGACAGCCAGTTTTTTGCTCTGACACAGGTAGAGCACTTAGGGTAGTGTACGAATAACATAAAAATCACTCCTGTTTCATGGCGTATTGTACCGCCCAGATTTGCTGGGGGACATACATGGTTTCAATTTCTTCCAGTGGGAGCCATACAAAGGTATGGTCAGGTTCGGTCGGCTTCTGTACCTGTTGTCCAATAATACCACGATAATAATATTGAATGGGGTGAAAGGGACCGATACGATGGTGTATACAATAGCTGTCTGCCGAGCACAGGGGGGCGGTTACGGTAACTGCAAGCCCTGCTTCTTCCAGACATTCACGATAAATGCAGTCGAGGTGACTTTCACCGGCTTCTATGCCGCCGCCCAGCAAAAAATAGCCTTTTGGGGTGTGTACACAGGCAAGCTTACCCTCTTTGATGTCAATGAGATAAGCGCCTGCACGGTCAAAGTAATCGAGATGAGGGTCTTTTGTGCCAAAGGTTTTATCCATAGAGTCTCCTTAGTATGCCGATTGTGTATCGGCATATTTTTGTATGAGGATTTGTGCCATTGCAAGTGGGGTCTCGTTGGCGTTGAGCCGGAGGGACAGATATGGCGTACTGCCCGCATTGAGGAGCAAGCGGCCGGAAAAATCTTTATCGCCGCATAGAATGGAAAGGCGGCGGAAATCTGCCTGTGCAAAGGTCAGAAGCAGACGACCATTTTCTTGTTTGATTTCGGTCAATCCCTGTTCACTTGCCTGTGCACGAATGAGTGCAATGTCAAGCAATGCAATCGCTTCTGCTGGCGGCTCTCCATAACGGTCAATCAACTCATCGAGCAGGTCGCTGCGTCCTTCCTCTGAGCGAATGAGTGCGATACGGCGATACAGATCCACACGCTGCCCCGGGTCGCTGACATATTCGGCGGGGAGATTGGCAGACAGTGTGAATTCTGCCGCACATTCGACACGCTGCGGCGGAGTTTCGCCCTTTTCTTCCAGTACAGCTTCTTCCAGCAGTTTGAGGTATAGGTCATAACCAACACTCATCATATGTCCGGATTGCTCAGGACCAAGTACATTGCCTGCGCCACGGATTTCAAGGTCGCGCATTGCAATTTTGAAGCCCGAACCAAATTCGGCAAATTCACGAATGGCAGACAAGCGTTTTTGCGAGGTTTCGGACAGCACCTTGCCGCGCCGAAAGGTAAGATATGCAAATGCGCGGCGGCTGGAACGGCCGACACGTCCGCGGATCTGATGCAGTTGGGCAAGTCCCATGCAATCGGCATTTTCGATAATCAGTGTATTGGCATTTGGAATGTCAATGCCTGTCTCAATGATTGTCGTGCAGACCAGAATGTCCAATGCACCATCACTCATGTCATTCATCACTTTGGATAGCTCACGCATGTGCATTTTGCCGTGTGCAATTCCAATGCGTGCGTCAGGGAAGTCTTTTTGCAAGCGCAGGGCAGTTTGTTCAATGGATTCCACATAGTTGTGCAGATAATAGACCTGTCCGCCGCGTGCCAGCTCACGCCGAATGGCATCATGTATGACAAGTTCGTTATATTCCGCCACATAGGTTTGCACAGGCCAGCGGTCGTGTGGAGGTTCCTCGATTGCCGACATATCTCGAATTCCAGACAATGCCATATTCAAGGTACGCGGGATTGGAGTTGCGGAGAGTGTGAGTACATCTACCTGCTTGGACATCTCTTTGAGTGTTTCCTTGTGGCTGACCCCAAAGCGCTGTTCCTCATCAATCACCAAAAGTCCGAGATCATGGAATTGGATTTTTTTGTTAAATAGCTTATGGGTGCCGATAATCACATCAATGATACCGTTTTGCAGCTGTTCCAGAATTTTTTTTTGCTCTGAAGGTGTTTTGTGACGTGAAATCAAGTCAATTTTCACAGGATATCCCGCAAAACGCTGTATCGCTGTGAGATAATGCTGTCTTGCGAGCACTGTGGTAGGCACAAGGATAGCCGCCTGTTTGCCCGAAAGGATACATTTCATCACTGCGCGCAGTGCAACCTCTGTTTTTCCAAAGCCAACATCACCACAGAGCAAACGATCCATTGGGCGGTCAGACTGCATATCCTGCTTGATTTCCGCAATACAGCGCAGCTGATCTTCGGTCTCCTCATAGGGAAAGGACTGCTCAAATTCGCGCTGCCAGACATCATCAGGTGGAAAAGCATAGCCCTTGAGTCTGCTGCGTTCTGCATATAACTGCAGGAGACCGGCGGCAAGTTCTTTGGCAGCTGCTTTTGCACGTGTGCGGGCGCGCTGCCAGTCTGTGCCGCCCAGTTTGTTGAGCCGTATCTTTTCAGGGTCGCTGCCGCCAATATATTTGGAAATCAAGTCGAGTGATGTGGCGGGAACATATAGAAAATCTGTGCCGGCAAATGCAATTTTTATAAAATCACGCTCTGCACCATCAATTTTCATACGTTCCATGCCAATATAGCGTCCAATGCCATGGTGTTCATGTACGACGAGGTCGCCGAGGGTCAAATCAGCGTAGCTTTTGACGCGGTCACGGTTGGATTTTTTTGTGCGTGAAGTTGTTTTGCGGGCTGGAGAATGTCCTTCGCTGAGCAGGATCAGGCCAAGTTCGGGGTACTCCAAACCGGAGGACAACGCACCCTCTAAAATATGCACGTGCCCAGAAGCAGGGAGGCGGTCTGTAACGGAAGCATGGATATCATGTGCAGCCAACTCCTCCTGCATATTTTTACAGCGAAGCGCAGAACTGCAAACTACACAAACTGCACGGTTTTGTCCCAGAAAACTCTGAATATCCGCAGCTGCAATATCAAATGCGCTCCCGAAGGAATTCATCTGGTTGACAACAAAGTTCACAAGGGTTTTGGGAATCAGTTCTTCTGCCGTGTTGAGAAATGTATCCAGACGAATGAGCGGACGGGGGGACAGCATTTTACATAGCGCAGAAAAGTCCAGCGCAAAGGCATCTGGTTCCTGCGGAAGTTCACCGCGTTCGGTAAGTGCCTCCAAGTCACCAGCAAGCCGCAGGGTATAGCCGCGGACTGCCTCGCGCAGGCGCGGTGTATCATCAATGAGGAATATGGTGTTTTCTGGCAGATAAGCAAGCGGAGTTGCAGCGTCTGGATAGATCAGCGGTAAATATTTATCCGCAGAGGGCAAGGCTTGTGTTTCTGTCAGGCGTTCTGCATCACGCTCCACATTGCGGACTAGATCTGGGTGTTTTTTACGCCTTGCGCGTACTGCTTGATAGAGTGTCTTGCAAAGACCCGAAATTCCGCCATGTGCGCAGGAGGGCAATGTTTCCATGCAGGGCAGGCAGACAAGGGTATCAATACGATCCCCGCGCCTTTGAGAACCTACATCAAATCGCGCCATAGAATCGATTTCATCTCCCCAGTATTCAATACGGACTGGCGTTTGGGTACAGGGAGGAAATACATCGAGGATCCCGCCGCGAACCGAGAATTGACCAGAGCCCTCGACCTGTGCGCAGCGCTGATAGCCTGCACGGATCAACTGTTGGGTGAGGTCGGTGAGTGGAGTGAGATCTCCGGTGTGAATGGTAAAGCTGGTGGCGGCGAGCGTATGAGGCGGCAAGGTTTTTTGTACCAATGCAGCCGCAGACAGCGTAACCAGAGGCGCTGTTTGCAGACATGAGAGAGCTTTGATGCGTGCCTGCTCATATTGACGGGACATACCCTCCATACCCGCCATACTAAGCTCTCTGGAAGGGATATGCACAACCGGAAGCTCAGAAAAGGTTTGCAGATCGGAGGCCAGACGCAAAGCTGCAGTATCTTCGTCTGTGATAATACAGATTGGGCATGAGGTTTCCAGACGAAGAGCGGCGGCAAGCTGTGCCTTGGCGATGGGAGGAAGTCCCACAGCCAAAGCTGGTGTTTCTCCAGAACGCAGACCTTTATAAAGCGCCTGATATGGAGAAGAATTTGTAATGCTGAGAGTGATATTTTGCATAGCAGTCTCCTGTCGGAAAATAGTGGGAAATGAACGGGAGAAGAAAATGGCAAAAGGGCAGATTTATGGTCTGCCCTGATATGCGGAATCCAGAAGAATCGCAGGATATTTGATTAGTGCTCACAGTGACAAGTAGAGCAGTCACAGGAACAGCCTAGGAGTGCCTCCGGATCCTTGCCCTGCTTACGGTAGTAGTCTGCGATTGCAGAACGCAGCGCTTCCTCTGCCAGCACAGAACAGTGCATTTTCACCGGCGGCAAACCGTCAAGTGCCTCTGCCACAGCTTGATTGGTGAGTTTAAGCGCTTCTTCCAAAGATTTGCCCTTGACCAGCTCGGTTGCCATAGAGGAGGTTGCAATTGCAGCGCCGCAGCCAAATGTCTTGAACTTGACATCTTCAATGATGCCGTCATCAGAAACCTTGAGGTAAATCTTCATAATATCGCCGCATTTTGCGTTGCCGACTTCACCGACACCGCTTGCGTCTTCAATTTCACCAACATTGCGTGGGTTTGTAAAATGGTCAAATACCTTCTCGCTGTAATCCATAGCGTGTATCTCCTTTGTAAAAATAACGAATTAGTGATGATGATCGTGATCGGCATGCAGATCACATGCTGCACTCATATCGGGTTTTCCGTCGATCCAGACAGGGCTCATTGCACGCAGGGTAGAAACGACTTCTGTAACCTTTTCGATGAGGTAGTCTACATCTTCCTCGGTGTTTTGTTCGCCGAGTGTCAGACGCAGGGAGCCATGTGCGATTTCGTGCGGCAGACCAATCGCCATGAGCACATGGGACGGGTCAAGGGAGCCGGTCGAGCATGCAGAACCTGTGGAACTGCAAATACCAGCATTATCCAGACGGAGGATCAGACCTTCGCCCTCAATGGCTTCGAATACGAAGGAAGCAGTGCCGGGCAGACGATTGACCGGATCGCCAGTGTAGTGGGTATAAGGAATCTTGTCCATAATGCCCTTCACAAGACGGTCAGTGAGCTTTTTTACATAGCCCATTTTTTCATCGAGATGGCTGCCGGTCGCATCTTCGATTGCCTGTCCCAGACCAACAATACCAGCCACATTTTCTGTACCGGAGGAAAGACCGCGCTCCTGTCCGCCGCCATAAATCAGCGGTTCAAGTGCGATGCCCTTGCGCAGGTAGAGTGCACCAATTCCCTTTGGGCCGCGGAACTTATGGCCGGAGAGAGAGAGCATATCAATGCCCATTTCCTGTACATTGATGTGCATATGCCCAACCGCCTGCACGGCATCTGTATGAAAGACAGCGCCGTGTGCATGCGCAATTTCAGAGATTGCCTTGAGATCCTCGATGGTGCCGATCTCATTATTGGCAGCCATAATGGTGACAATGGCAGTCTGGTCAGAAATGACAGATTTGAGCTGTTCGAGGTCAACATGACCTTCGGCATCTACGTCCAGATAGGTGACTGGATAGCCCTCCTTTTCGAGCGCCTCACAGGTATAGAGTACGGCATGGTGCTCGATTTTAGAGGTGATGATGTGCTTGCGGCCGCGCGCGGAGCGCCCCTTTACATAGCCGCGAATGGCAAGGTTGTCCGCCTGCGAGCCGCCGCCGGTAAAGATGATTTCTTTCGGTTCCTGTGCGCCGATTGCCTGCGCAACCTTTTCCCGTGCCGTTGTGATGGCGCGATGATTTTCTCGACCGATTCGGTAAAGGGAAGATGGATTTCCATAAAACTCGGTCAAATAGGGCTTCATAGCCTCATATACGGATTCAGACATGGGCGTAGTTGCCGCATTGTCTGCGTAAACAAAACGATTCATTTAATAGATCTCCTCCTTGTGGAGTTCGTGTTCTATATTTAATATACACCGGAGCAGTAGGAATTATCAAGCATGATTTTCTACAATTACATACGCAGAAAATAGGTTATTTTGCACTGATTTGCTACACTTTAGGTGAAAGACGCCAAGATAAATAGCTTCCGAAATTAAGTTTACTATGTTTACATGGGAATTGCAATTGCTTTTCTAACAAAATCCAAGAAATGTATAAAAAATTACAAAAACCAGCCGCCTTTTTGGGCGGCTGGTCAGTGGCTGAAACAGTCATATTTGGTTTAGAATGGCCGTAGGTCAAGAGGGACGTACAGCGGGAGCAGTGGACGAAGCGCCCGGGGTCAAGTCGATGCGTACTGCTGCATTATAGCTGGGCGTATTTTTTTCATAGGTAATGGAAGTTCCTGTTTTGCGCTGCACGGTGGTCATGGTGGTGGTTGGGGTCGAGCCAATCCCGCTGGGAGAGATCGTGTGGACAATGGTAAGTGCTTGGTTGGCAGATAGATTCATGTTTACCTCGGTAAATGGGGACGCATTATAACGTAAAACGGCGTTCCCAGCGCTTGCTTCCGTAGGCGAGGAGGACTGGTCAGACAGGCTTGCAACAATCGAACGTACTTGGGCAACGCTGCTTCCCAAGGTAAGTGCTTGCTGCTGTGCCATCGCACATACAAAGTCGATGCCATCTGCATTTTTGACAGCAGTCAGTCCGGTGCTCATGTCCAGCGGCTTCATTGCCCAAGTGCCTTTGGGGATTCCTAACTCGGTTAGAAAATCAGATTTTAGATAGAGTTTGCTGTCGGTGCGGCTGATGATCCCTTCTACTGTGATATTTGCCAGCTTCTTGAGCAGAGCATCTACATTTTCGTCGATGACAGACATACCCTCATTGGCGGCTATGGCAGATTCAATAGAACTGCGATCGGTTTGCAGCGTCGCTGTAAACTGAGCGGCGTCAGCACTTTCTGTACCTGTAAGAGAACCGATCAGGGTAGAAGGGATATCTCCCATTGCGGTATGGAAGGTGAAGGTCGCACCAAGCGAACCCGTGACAGAACGTGGTGTGATTGGTGCGCAGCTGTTGGCAAACTGCACGATGGTGTTAATGGTTTGGAACTGTCCGGCAAAGGCTGTCTGCATCATTTTTTCAGTATCTACAATGATAACGGTCTGGGTTGCATTATCCCAGCCGACAGCAGCGCCAAGTGCCTGTGCTGCAAAACGCACGGGAACATAGGTACGTCCGCCTTCAATAAATGGCGCCGCATCAGTAGTGAAAGAACGGTCGGAACCGGCACGGTCAACCACGCACGCTTTGCGCCCAATGGTCAGCTTTATCGTACGATCTCCACGACTGGCTGTAACTGTATGAGAGGGATCGTCCCATGAAACCGAGGCACCCATGCTCTCAAAGATAGCACGGAAAGGAACAAAGGTGCGGTCATTGCGCATGAGCGGTTGTGCATCGGAAAAGGATAATTCTGCGTCGTCTAGTGTGACATGGATACCGGCTGCTGAGGCTGTGGGTGCCGGAACAGCCGCAAGCAGGAGAGAAACAGCAAAAACAGTGCCGCAGATACGGGCGAATATATGTTTCATGAAAAAGCCTCCTTGTATTATTCCGCAAGTGCATAGATTGCGCGGATATCATCGGGATACAGGTCGATATAACTTTTCACTGGCTGTACGCCACCCTTGGTAGTGAGATCGATGATGGCTTCATATTCATCAGGAGTCAGCCCAAGCTCAGACATATGGGTGGGCATACCGATTTCTGTAAAGTAACGCTTCATGGCATCAATTCCCGCCTGAGCAGTGCGTTCAGGGTGGTCAAAATTCATGGGACAATCCCAGACACGGTTTGCAAGCTGTGCAAACTTCATGATATCATGCTGCATGACATACTGCGCCCAAGCTGGGAACAGAACAGAAAGCCCTGCACCATGTGCCACGGTATCGTGCAGCGCAGAAACTGGGTGTTCCAGCTTATGTGCAGGGAATTTGCGCTGTTTGCCGCAGCCCGTTAAATCATTGTGCGACAGTGAAGAAGCCCACATCAGTGTTGCACGCGCCTCGTAATCTTTTGGGTGTGCGATTGCAGTCCGACCAGCTTCGCGCACGGAAACCAGAAGAGCCTCGGCAAGTCGCTCGGTGAGATCACATTCGCCGTCACCGGTGAGATACCGCTCCATTGTGTGCATCATGATATCCACAATGCCGCAGCCTGTCTGAAATTTGGATACGGTATAGGTGTTTTCCGGATTTAAGAATGCTACAAGCGGGCGAACAGTCTCGGACGTGATGCCCTGCTTGACCCATGGGGTCACCAGATCGTTTGTGATGACGTCAGAGTTGGACATCTCACTGCCTGCTGCTGCAAGGGTCAGCACGACGCCGACGGGAAAGACCTCGTTTGCTTTTGGGTGTGTCCCTGTGGAGGCATACTGCCAAGGGTCGTTTCCGGTTGCCAGACCAACACCAATCGCCTTTGCAGAGTCGATGACAGAGCCGCCGCCCACAGCAAGGATAAAATCGATTTTTTCAGCCTGACAGAAGGCAATGCCCTCACGAATGAAAGACAGCTTGGGGTTTGGTGCAACGCCGCCAAGCTCTGCATAAGAAAGCCCAGCCTCGGTAAGAGATGTGGTAACCTTGTCCAGAAGCCCGATTTTCTTGACAGAGCCGCTGCCATAGTGTACAAGTACGCGGCGGGCACCCATGTCTTTGAGTGTGCTGCCGATTTGTGACTCGATTCCGCGCCCAAAAATGACCTTGGTCGGGGCGCAATATGTAAAGTTCTGCATAGAAAAACCTCCTGTTAGGCAATTTGATAAAAATACAACTTTGCTCGTGTATCATTCCAATTAAGTGATTATTTTTATTATAACATATCTCTGCGCGAAGCGGGATACATTTTGGCAACATTCAAAAAAACCGCCCACATAGGTGGGCGGTTCAGCTTGCTGAAAAAAGTCCAGCGTTTTGCTGAACTTTTTCGATGCTCTGATGCAGTTCTCATTTCGATACTGCCTGCTTGTGAGCGATATTTTATCGTGTGTAGTTGTCAAAATAGCCCTGAATATAGATGATTGGGGTGCCCTTATCGCCGGAACCAGAGGTCAAGTCAGCCAGAGAGCCGATGAGGTCAGTCAGGCGGCGTGGGGTAGTGCCCTGTGTCACCATAGTGCCCTTGAGATTCTTTGCCTTTTCGTCCTTATCATGGATATATTCCTTGATTGCGTCCTTGAGCGCATCACCGGATAGGTTTGCAAAATCGTTATCTGCAAGGTATTTAAGCTTGACCTCATTCGGAGTGCCTTCAAGACCTGAGGTGTATGCTGGAGAAACAACCGGATCCGCAAGCTCCCAAATCTTTCCGACAGGGTCCTTGAATGCACCATCACCATAAATCATGACTTCCACATTTTTACCAGTCTTATCTTTGATCATCTGATGAATTTTTGCCACCATTTCATCACAATGAATGGGGAACAGCTTGACCGAATCCTCGGTTGCCTTGTTGGAGCCAAGCAGACCGAAGCGGTCATTATAACCGGAACCGTCCATGCTCTCTGTCATGATATCATCAAGTGTGCACACGACCTCCGCACCGGCATTTTGGAGCAGGCGCTTTGTGCGGGCGCGGGTATGGATATCACAGGCCAGAACATGCTTTGTGTAGTTCAGGATCGCACGCGGATCATTTGCAAAAATAACCTCTGCCTCAGCACCAGTTTCCTCGATGAGCTTTTTGTAGTAATCTACATAGTCTACCCCTGTGAATACATGGGTCTTATAGCCAAACAGTTCACGGTACTTTGCTTCAGACAAGATATCGGTCCATGGGTTTACACCCTTTTCGTCCATTTCATCTAAATCAATGAGATGGTTGCCAACTTCGTCAGAAGGATAGCTCAGCATGAGTATCACCTTCTTGCAGCCCTTTGCAATACCGCGCAGACAGATGGCAAAGCGGTTGCGGCTCAAAATGGGGAAGATGACACCGACTGTGCCACCGCCCAGCTTGCTTTTTACATCAGCAGCAATGTTATCTACACTTGCATAGTTTCCCTGTGCACGTGCCACGACCGCCTCGGTCACGGCAATAACATCGCGGTCTGCGATGGTGAATGGTGCACTTTCTGATGCAGCAAGAACCGAATCCACTACGATTTGCGCAAGATCATCACCCTCGCGGATAATGGGGGCGCGCACGCCGCGTGATACAGTACCAATCATTCTCTCCATAGATAAATCCTCTTTCGACATATTTATTACGGGCACAGCCCGCGGATATTCCTTTCTTATTATAACGGTTCTTGCAACTGCCGACAACCGTAAAAACGTAAAAAAAGAAGAATCCTGAAGGATTTAGATTTGGCAAATACACTGCATAGGAGCGAACGCAGAATGGGAGCCTTAGTATTTTTCCTCCATAATATCAAAAGCAGATTTGGGAAGCATCGGCTCGTCGTGTGTTACGATGTCAAAATAATCTTCATTTTGGATTTCTGGCTTTCGATGCCGGACGGCAGAAAGAATCACGGCGTATAAGACAATGGCAACCAGACCACCGGAGAATCCGTTATTATATAGGTTCATACCGGCAACGGGAGAGCCGGTATAGAGTACCACAGAGGCGTGGATAAATCCGGCTAGGATACCAAAGGGCCAGCCAAAATAACCGCTGATGGGGGCAAGTGTGGTGCAGAACAGACAGGCAAGCTGTACGGTGCTGTCAGTGAGTGACCAGTGCATTACAAGGCTGCCAAGCAAAACGCCGCAAATTACAGGCAGAATATTGCGGGCATGCTTGCCAAAGGCAGAAAAGCCCATGACGGTTAAGATGCCGCCCGTGATGGGACCGTTGAGGTCACCGCCGATCCATAGGACCAGCATAAGACTGATAAAACCGTTGATACCTGTATTTATGAGCGTGGGAGCGGGACCAAACATGCGCAGGTAATCACTGGGTGCACGTCCGCTGGTTTTCAGCAGCTTTCGATAGCCTTGCAGTGCAGCTTTTGGAGTTGATTTACATAAAAATAGACCACATAGAATTAAAATAAGAGATAGGAGGAAAACAAGGCAGAATAGAGTAGGATCTTGTCCGGACGCCCATTCGTAGCGCACAGCAGGTGCCGTACCCAGAGAACTGATGAGTGGGACTATGAGAAAGGCAAGCAGGCCGGAGGCAAAGCCGATATTATATAGATTCATACCGCTTTGCACTTTGTAGGTATAGGCGGAGAGTGGAGGCATGATGAAACCAATCAGCATGCCAACCAGAATTCCCGCCGGAAAGGAACGCCATACAGTATTTAATACAAAATAGCTGACAATGGGAGAAAGTGCAGTTGCCATGAGACCGGTCGCGGCATATTTGCCAAATGCCTCGTGACGTGTTTTTGCATAGAGCCATGTACCAAAGAGAATGGGCCAAATGTTCACGATATTTTTTCCGAATAAAGAAAAACCAGACATAAGCCCCATAATAACCAGGGTGACGCCATTGCAGGGAACTTTGGACAGAGAAAGGATAAGGATACTGACAGCGGTTACAAGGGAGGCGTTTATAAGTGCTGCGCCTGTACCTGCGACCAGCACATAATCTGTAATGAGTGCGTCCTCTGTCACAATGATTTTACCCAATCCGGCAATCAGATTGCTTGGGGAATCCACAAGCAGACCAGCCAGAAAAAGCAGTGCAGCATATCCCCATAAGAAGGGGAGCATGGTCTCATAGCGTGTATGTTGTGATTCCATAAGAATGTGCTTCTCCTTTTGGCGAAGTATGGGATAGTTTTGAAAAAAGCTATGGGATACGCTCTCAATACTATGTTTTGTAATTGTAACAAATTCTGTTGGTAGGGTCAAGCGATGTGCAGAGAATAAAAAAATGCTGTCCTTACAGATGCGGACAGCATTTTGAAGATTACATCGTCACATGACGCGATAAAAAGTTTGCGGCAGTTTGGCTGAGTTTGCTTTCTACCTCGGTTGCGACGGTGTGTTCGGAATCGGTTAAAAGTGTCACACAACCTGTGACATCTCCTTCTGCAATGATAGGAGTTGCGACAACTACACAGTAGGGGTCGTTGTCTGAAACATGCAGCGCGGCATCAGATTCTTTGTGTTCATAGATATGGCGCTTTTCCATTAAGGATTCCAAATCATTGGAAATGGTTTTTTCGGCCAAATCTTTTTTCGCACCTCCTGCAACAGCAATGACTGCATCGCGGTCGCAGATCGCACAGGAAAAACCGGCTGTACGGGACAGTGCTTCTGCCAACTCTCCGGCAAAGGTTTCCAGTTCACCCATAGGAGAATATTTCTTGAAAATCACTTCCCCATCTCGCGCTGTGTAAATTTCCAGTGGATCCCCCTCTCGAATGCGCATGGTGCGACGAATTTCTTTTGGGATCACCACCCGACCAAGATCGTCGATACGACGCACGATTCCAGTTGCTTTCATATATAAAATCCCTCCATGCCAAATTTGAGTGTATCACTAGTATTTGCCACTATATGCAAAATATGCGGCGGGGGAAGAAAACAGATTTTGGAAGAATATGATGAAAATTCAAAAATTATTGTGTAGAAAATCATCAGAAATAGTATTGACATTTTAGTGAGGAAATGCGATAAAATATGTATATCAATGATTTCATAGAAAAGGAGCATCGTTATGGAATATCTGAAAAAAGGAGCTGTCCGTCCGGAAGGAGAATTGGAGGAGCGCAGCAGACAGGTTGCAGAGATCATTCAAAGGGTTCGCACGTCTGGAGACGGGGCGCTTTTAGAATACAATACGCGCTTTGATGGCAATGCCCGCACACGATTTCGTGTTACACGAGAAGAGATTGATGCTGCTTATACACAGATGAGCGAACAGGAGCTGGAGGATTTGCGGCAAGCAGCCGAGAATATCCGTACATTTGCACAGGCGCAGCGGGACTGTTTCAAAGAACTGGATCGGGTTTCGATGATTTCCGGCTCCTGTTTGGGGCATCGTGTGATACCGGTGGAGTCTTGTGGCTGTTACGTTCCGGGCGGTTCATACCCTTTGTTTTCTACTGCGTTGATGCTCATCATTCCTGCAAGAGTTGCCGGCGTCAAGCGTGTTGCTGTTTGTTCTCCGGCTGTGAAGGGGACCACTGCAATTCACTATAAAACCCTTGTTGCCATGGATATTGCAGGTGCAGATGAAATTTATGCGGTTGGCGGAGCACAGGGGATTGCTGCTTTTGCCTATGGAACAGAACAAATAAAGCCGGTAGATGTGATTGTTGGACCGGGAAACCAATATGTAGCAGAAGCAAAACGGCAGTGCTATGGTCAGGTGGGGATTGACTTTTTTGCCGGACCAAGTGAGGTGTTGGCACTGGCAGATGACAGTGCAGATCCCCGTATATTGGCGGCGGATATGCTGGCACAGGCAGAGCATGACCGTTTGGCAAAGAGTATTTTGGTGACTACCAGCCGCAGACTGGGAATGGCGGTTATGACGTGCGTTGCAGAACAGCTCAAAACATTGGAAACCGCGGAGATTGCAGCTGCATCATGGAACACCTACGGAGAAGTGATTTTGACAGAGAATTTGGACGAAGCTGTTCAAATTGCAAATGCGTATGCGCCGGAGCATTTAGAGGTCATTGTAAGAGAGGAACGGATTCTTCCGGAGCTTGTAAACTTTGGCTCGCTCTTTATCGGTCAGGAGACCGGTGAGGTGTTTGGAGACTATGCTTCCGGTACGAATCATACCTTGCCTACGGTGAGGGCTGCTCGTTATACAGGTGGAGTCTGGGTAGGAACCTTCTTAAAGGTGTGCTCATTTCAGAGGTATGAGCGAAGTGCAATGCGTGAAATTGCGCCGTTGGTATCTCGTATGGCACACGGGGAAGGTCTGGCTGCCCATGCAAGAGCAGCTGAAATTCGCATGGAATTGCTGTGACTGACTGTATGTATGATTAGGAGACAGAAAAATGGCAGCTGGTGACATATTTTCTGCTGGATACATCGGCGGTTCTGTTTCATGCCGAATTGTGTGTGCAGTCAGCAAATGCACAGCATCAAATTTTATAGAATTTATACTTTACTTTTTTAATTTAATAAGTTAAAATGATAATAAGAAAAAATACTAATGACAGGAGGGAACGCTATGGAACTCGAACTGAACTTGTTAAAACCACAGGAACGTGTTGCTTTGCAGCTGCGGGTGCTGTATGAAAAGGCGGGATTCCAGCAATATCATATGGGACGGTTTGAGGAGTATGGCTTGTACCAGCAGAATCGACGGTTCCTGCCCTCTGAACAGGTCATTACGTTCACAGATTTAGACGGCCGCCTTGTGGCACTCAAGCCAGATGTGACGCTTTCCATCGCAAAGAATGCCCGTATCGATAAAAATGAATGTGGAAGGTTCTATTATCAGGAGAAGGTCTATCGTCCAAGTCATGAGAGTCACACCTTTCAGGAAATTAGCCAGATGGGGCTGGAATGTATTGGGAACGTAGATGAGGCGGTTACCGCGCAGGCAGTCTCGCTGGCGATTCAAAGCTTGGCATTGACAGGACAGGAATATGTTTTGGAAATCAGTCATATGGGATTTGTCACCGGATTATTGGACGCTGTGGGAGCGCCGGAGACAATTCGCACACAGCTTCTGACCTGTATTCAAAATAGGAACTGGCATGAATTACAAGATTGTGCGGTGTCTGCCGGACTGTCCAAGCAGGGGATAGATGCACTGTGTAAGTTGGGAGATTTATCCGGCGCATGGCAGGAGGTACTGGAAGACGCCGAAACTTTGGCACTCAATGCTGCAATGGGAGCGGCACTTTCGGAACTGCGTGTGCTGTGTGAGTCTCTTTCTGGACAGACAGAGCATTTGAGGCTGGAACTTTCCCTTGTAAATGATATGAAGTATTATAACGGTATCGTTCTGCAAGGGTTTTTAGCGGGTCTGCCGCGTGCAGTCCTCAAGGGTGGGCGCTATGATCCGATGGCGGCACAGTTCCGTGCAGGGACGCGGGCAATCGGATATGCGCTGTATTTAGACGCACTCGATCGTCTGGATTGTATGGACGCTGAACAAAAACCCGCAATGCTCAATGTTGCACTTCCGAAGGGAAGGCTGGGGGATAAGGTATATAACATGCTGGCAAGTGTGGGCTATGGCTGTCCGGAAAACTATAATGAAACACGAAAGCTGGTGGTGGAAAACCCACAGGCTGGGATTCGCTATTTTTTGGTAAAGCCAAGCGATGTCACCATTTATGTTGAGCACGGAGCCGCAGATATTGGAATTGTGGGAAAGGATATCTTGGAGGAGTCTGGAGCCGATGTCTATGAACTGCTGGACACGGGATTGGGAAGATGTGATATGTGCACAGCAGGACAGGAGGGCTTTGTCGATGACCCCAGCCGCACGCTGCGTGTTGCAACCAAGTTTGTCAATATCACAAAGCGATATTATGCTTCGCAGGGGCGGGATATTGATATTATCAAACTCAATGGCTCAATTGAATTGGCGCCGCTTCTGGGACTTTCCGATGTGATTGTGGATATTGTAGAGACGGGCACAACACTCAAGGAGAATCATCTGACTGTACGGGAAAGATTTATGCCGATTTCGGCACGCTTTATTGCAAACCGCGCCAGTTTTCAGATGAAAGGACGCGAGATCGGGCAACTGTTAAACAGTCTGCGTGAGATCATCGCGCAGTAATTGATACAATCCAAACCATGCTTCAAATAGAAGGGAGATGTTATGATGCCTGCTTTCATCTCGCAGGAGGCTGCCCGCTTGGCGCCTTATACACCCGGGGAGCAGCCCCAAGATCAGCAGTATATCAAGTTGAATACAAACGAAAGTCCATTTCCCCCTTCTGAGCAGGTCTATCAAGCGATTTTACAGGAGAAGGCACTCAATTTGTATTCTGACCCCACCTGTAAAAAGCTGCATGAGATACTGGCAAAACGCTATGGGGTACAGCCGGAGAATGTGATTTCCGGAAATGGGTCTGATGAAGTTTTGGCATTTGCTTTTCGTGCTTTTTGCGGAGAAGAAAAGCCGGTTGCCTATGCAGACATCACCTATGGATTCTATCAGGCACAGACTGCATTGTTTGGGCTGACTGCTCACAAGATTCCGCTGCGGGAGGACTTGACTCTGCACATTCAGGATTATATGGATTTTTTGGGTATGATTGTGATTGCGAACCCCAATGCGCCAACCGGAATGGCAGTATCCCGCGCGGAGATTCAGAGGCTGCTGGACAGAGACTCCGAGCGGGTCGTACTCATTGATGAGGCGTATGTGGATTTTGGCGGGGAAAGCTGTGTGCCGCTAATCAATCAATATCAGAACCTGTTGGTGGTGCAGACGATGTCCAAAAGCCGGCAGCTCGCGGGAGCACGTTTGGGTTATGCGTTTGGCAGTGCCGCACTCATTGAGGCAATGAACCGTGTGAAATATAGCTTTAATCCCTATAATGTCAATCGAATGACCATGGCGGCAGGGATTGCGGCAATAGAAGATGAGGTATATTTTGCAAAGTGCTGTCGGACCATTCGGGAAGTCCGTGCATGGACCATGGCAGAACTAAAAAAGCTGGACTTTGCAGTGATTCCCTCACAAACGAATTTTGTATTTGCAAAATCAAACCGCCTTGCGGGTGAGGCACTGTATCACAAGCTGAAGCAGCAGGGAATTCTGGTGCGCTGGTTCGATTGTGCACGTATCCGAGAATATGTGCGCATTACAATCGGTACGAAGGAACAGATGGAGGCATTGATTGCCGAATTGCACTGTATTTTTGCGGGATAAAAGGAGGAATTCAAATGCGTCATGCATTGATTGAACGAAATACAAAGGAGACACAGATTCAGCTGGAACTTGAACTGGACGGTGTGGGAAAGACAGAGATTTCCACAGGCTGTGGATTTCTTAACCACATGCTGGAGGTGTTTGCACGGCATGGAGATTTTGATTTAACCGTACACTGTCAGGGAGATACCGATGTTGATGACCATCACAGTGTGGAAGATGTTGGAATTTGTTTGGGTCAGGCATTTTGCAGGGCGTTGGGTGATAAGCGGGGAATCGTGCGCTATGGACAGTTCTTTTTGGCTATGGACGAAGCTTTGATTTTGTGTGCCTGCGATCTTTCGGGACGAGATTATCTTGGTTGGGTCGTAGATCTTCCCAGCACCAAGGTGGGCAGCTTTGACACGGAGCTTGTCAAGGAGTTCTGGCTGGCATTTGTTCGAAATTGTCCGGCATCGATTCACATTCGTCAGACAGCGGGAGAAAATACACATCATATTATAGAAGCCATATTCAAAGGCATGGGAAGAACGCTGAAGGCTGCTGCTGCGATGGACCCAAGGCATGAAAATGAAATTCCCAGCACGAAGGGTGTGTTGTGAGGTTGGTGATCCTATGATTGCAATTGTAGATTATGGTGTTGGAAATCTATTCTCATTGTCATCTAGTCTCAAGGCACTGGGGCTCGCAGCAGAGATTACAAGTGACCCTGAAAGACTGCGTGCGGCAGACCGTGTGATCCTTCCGGGCGTCGGTGCCTTCGGGGATGCGCGTGCAAGGCTGGACGCAGCCGGTCTTGTGTCGGTGCTTCGCGAAGAAGCGGGGCACAAGCCGCTCTTGGGAATCTGTCTGGGTATGCAGCTTCTCTTCGAACAGAGCTTTGAATATGGAACACATGAGGGTTTGGGCTTTGTGCAGGGGCAGGTTGCAGCGCTAGCGCAGGATTTGACCGATAGAAGGTTAAAGGTACCGCATATGGGCTGGAACAGTCTGCAAATTTGCCGGCAGGATCCACTTTTTCGCTATATCAACGATGGCGCGTATGTTTACTATGTACATAGCTACTATGCACGAAACTGTACGGACAGCACGCTCGCGGTTTCTCAGTATGGAAATGTGGCAGTCACAGGGGCAGTGCGGCGGGGCAATGTCTGGGGTACGCAGTTCCATCCGGAGAAATCTGGAGATACCGGACTTGCTATTTTGAAAGCGTTTTCAGAGATATAAGGAGGAAAACAGATGCAGATTTTTCCTGCTATTGACCTGTCTGGCGGACAGGTGGTGCGTTTATATCAGGGGGATTATGACCAGATGACAGTCTACGGCACAGAACCCTGTGCTGTGGCAAAAGCATTTATGGAGGCTGGTGCGAAATATCTCCATGTCGTGGATTTGGACGGTGCACGAGATGGAACCCTTGCAAACCTTTCTTCTATTGCAGACATTGTCCAGCAGGGTGGAATGTATATTGAGGTTGGCGGCGGGATTCGTACAGAGAAGCGTATAGAGCAGTATCTGGAACTGGGCGTGAACCGATGTATTTTAGGAACAGCTGCGGTCAAAGATTTTGATTTTACTGCGCATGCCGCACAAACCTATGGAGATCGGATTGCCGTGGGTGTAGATGCACGTGATGGGTATGTAGCAATCAATGGCTGGAAGGAACTGTCAGAGGAAAAAGGACTCGACTTTTGTCGGCGTTTATATGCGGCTGGCGTCCAGACCATTATTTATACCGATATCAGCAGAGATGGTGCAGAACAGGGTACCAATTTGCAGGTATATCAGGAACTTGCCAAAATCAGCGGCTTGCAGGTCACTGCATCAGGAGGGATCAGTTCTCTGGAAGAATTGCGGCAATTACAAAAAATAGGAACCCATGCGGCAATTTTGGGAAAAGCCCTGTATACAGGACGGTTGGATTTGCAAACCGTGATTGAGGAGGTGGGAGCATGTTAGCCAAACGAATCATTCCGTGTTTAGATGTGAAAAATGGACGGGTGGTAAAAGGTGTAAACTTCGAAGGCTTACAGGATATCGCAGATCCGGTGGAGATGGCTCGTTTCTACAATGCTTCTGGTGCAGATGAGCTAGTTTTTTATGATATCGCAGCTTCCGCAGAGGGACGCAGCCTGTTTACAGATGCTTTGCGGAAGGTTGCCAGTGAAATCTTTATCCCTTTAACCGTAGGCGGCGGAATTCGCACGTTGGAGGATTTTGATCGGGTGCTGAAATGCGGTGCGGACAAGGTCAGCGTGAACTCCGGCGCGATTGCTGATCCGAGTATTATCGGGGCAGCAGCAAAAAAATATGGGGATCAGTGTGTGGTATTGTCGATGGACGTCAAACGAGTCGATGGACAGTTTCGGCTTTTTGCCAAGGGTGGCAGAGAGGATACCGGAATGGACGCAATTGCATGGGCGGTCAAGGCAGCTGCCGATGGCGCGGGAGAAATTGTGCTCAATTCCATTGATACAGATGGGGTGAAAAACGGTTTTGATTTGGAAATGCTAGATGAATTGGCGTCTAGAGTACAGGTACCCATTGTTGCAAGCGGCGGTGCAGGTCATATGGAGCATTTTGCCGAACTGTTTACACATCAGGGAATTGATGCTGGATTAGCCGCTTCGATTTTTCACACAGGGCAGGTAGAGATCAAAGAACTAAAGCACTTTCTTTGTGATAAGGGAGTTCCGATGCGTATTTGATGGGAGGTGTGCTCAAATGGAACTGAAATTTGACGAACAAGGACTGATCCCTGCGATTGTGCAGGATCATTATACCAAGCAGGTGCTCACTTTAGCTTATATGAATCAGGAAAGCCTTGCCATTACCATTGACGAGCGGCGTACCTGCTTTTGGAGCCGTAGCCGTCAGGCATTATGGCGTAAAGGGGATACCTCTGGAGCCGTCCAGCATGTTGTCAGTATTACGGCTGATTGCGATGGAGATGCACTTGTGGTAGAAGTGGTAAAGGAGGGACCGGCTTGCCATACAGGTGAGGAGAGCTGTTTTTTCCAACCGGTTTATCTCTCGGAGGAGATCAAGCAGTTTAGCTACGAAGGACTGTATCAGCTGATTGCAGGACGTAAGGCTGTACCAAAAGAAGGAAGCTATACAACATACCTTTTTGAAAAAGGATTGGATAAAATTTTGAAAAAGGTTGGAGAGGAGTGTACAGAGGTTATCATTGGTGCCTGCAAGCAGGATCGGGAGGAGACCATCTATGAGATTGCAGACCTTACCTATCATGTGATGGTGTTGATGGTACAGATAGGAATCACAGTGGAGGATATCACGCGGGAACTGGAAAAGCGGCATGTGATTGATCATAAGGTGAAGCAGGAGCGGCTGCAATGAGGAACAGCCCATTTCTTTGTTCGGTGCATACGCATACAGCTCTGTGCGATGGAAAGGATAGCATGGAAGACATGGTGTCTGCGGCTTATGCAGCTGGTGTGCAGTATTATGGGATATCCAGCCACAGTCACACGCCAATCGCGCAAGATCAGGGGCTTGTGCTGCCACAGGATATGACAGCCTATTGCAGAATGGCGGAACGGCTCCAAAAACAGTATCGGGGAAAGATGGACATTTTGCTTGGATTGGAATGGGACAGCTGTGCAGATGTCAGCTTTGAGGAATTTGCGTATTGGATTGGAAGTGTGCACTACTTAAAATGCCAAAATGGAGCCTATTATGCGGTGGATTTAGATGCTGAAACACTGATTTCTTGTCAGCAGGAGGTCTTCCATGGTGATGTATATGCTATGATACAGGCGTATTTTGAACAGGTTGCACAGGTTGCAGCACTGCACCCTCCGATTTTGGGACATATGGACTTGATTACAAAATGCAATGCAGGAAATCGTTTTTTTGATGAAGATGAAAAAATTTATCAGGAGATGGCGCTGCAAGCGCTGCATACAGTCGAGCCGCTGCAAACAGTGCTGGAGGTGAATACCGGCGCGATGGCACGCGGGTATCGAAAAACACCATATCCGGCACTCTTTTTGCTGAAGGAATGGCGTGCCAGAGGCGGAAAAATTGTGATTACAGCAGATGCACACACTGCGGCGGGCATTGTATATGGATATGCCGATGCAATCGCGTTTGCGCGGCAGGCTGGGTTCACAGAATCAGTGATATTGACTGCGAACGGTTGGATTACCTGCCCTTTGCGGGGATAAATTTGTTTTCCAAGGCATGGGAGAGCATAAAGAAAACGGTCTGTTTTGCAGACCGTTTTTGTTTATCTGGATTTTAACATTTTAAGACCGACCTCTATCAGTCGAAGCCCACAGTGATGGTAGTCGCCCATCAAATCGTAAATGCTGTCCTCGGACAGTACGCCGCGATGGAGTGTTTCGGGAATCCGGTTGTTTTTGTCATCTTCCAAATCCTGTTCACGCTGCTCGCTGTAATAATATTCGATGAGTGTTTGGTAGCTGTCTGTGTTTTCCTCCATAAAATCTAAAATTTTATGAAGTGCGTCGATTTTTTCAGTTTGTGTATTCAAGATGTTTTCCATTTTTGTAATATGTGTATAATTCGTCATGATATCTCTCCTATGTGCGCGTTAGCTCTTTGCGGAATTTTGAGGAGTTGTTAAAAAATAGTATATAGAAGTACGCCCAATACGCCGCTGCCTGCCATCACATAAATGGGATTCCATTTCCATTTTCGCAGGATAAAAAATGCAGCAGCAAAGATGATGCACGCAATTATATCGACTTGTCCCAGATTTGAGGGAAGCGTTTGCTGACCGTAGACTGCCATGATGAGAAGCGAAATGCCAGCCGATGCAATCATGGCAACAACAGCAGGACGCAGTCCCGCAAGAACTCCCTGAATCACAGAAAGACCACGGAACCGATAATAAATATATGCCAATGTCAAAACGATAATGCAGGAGGGAAACACACAGCCGAGCGTTGAAACAATTGCGCCGAGGATCCCTGCTGTTTGAATACCGACAAAGGTTGCGGAGTTTATCGCAATGGGACCGGGGGTCATTTCAGAAATGGTCATGATATCTGCAAACTGTGACATCGTGAGCCATGAATGAATATCGACCACCTGATTTTGAATGAGTGGCATAGCTGCATGACCGCCGCCAATGCTGAATAATCCGATTTGAAAAAAGCTCCAAAATAGTTCCCAATAAATCATCTTTATGTTTACCCCTTTCGTGCTTTTCCAAAATAGCAGGTGTCAATTGCGCCAATAATCCCGCAGACCAAAATAATAACAATGATATTTACATGCAGAAAACGAGTTGCCGCAAAAGACCCGAGAAGTACAAGCAAAGGGAGAAGTCTTTTCTGCTGCAAAACTGTCTTTGCCATATTGAGTACAATGTCGAGAATAACGGCAGCGACACCGCAGAGCATACCGTTCATGGCAAGGTTGACAACCGTATTGTCACGAAAGTTCTGGTAAAATAAAGAGATAATGGAGATTATAATAAGTGGAGGTAATACCGTGCCAAGGACTGTCAGGAGTGCACCAGAAATGCCTGCAACATGGTAGCCAACCAGAATAGAGGCATTGATGGCAATAGCTCCCGGAGAGGATTGGGCAATGGCGGTGAAATCCAGCATTTCCTGTTCTTCAATCCAGTGCAAATCATCTACAAATTTTTTGCGCATGAGCGGAACAATCACATAACCGCCGCCGAAAGTACAGGCGCTCAGCTTGAAGGTAGAGAAAAATAATTGTTTCAATTTTTGTCCTTGATTTTTCACAGAATCACAACCTTTTGGTATATTGGAAAAGTTTTTGTTATTTGAATAATGCAGTGGTATAGAGAAAAACGAAAGAGTCCAATAAGCATATTATAGCACACAGCAATACGATGAAATTATTTGGATTTTGCATGTTATGGAGCTAGTTTGTACACAGAGAGGATATGGTATTCTTTTGTGTGTTGTATCGTTTTTGTGAGAAGTGAAGAAAAGTCGAAGCAGTATACTTCGACTTTGGGGATGAACCGACGCTAAGATACAGCAGATTTTGATAGATGCCAGTCATTACAGCTGAAAATAATGTGCAATGACTTCTGCAATGCCATCATGGTTGTTGTCCCGCTGAGTGACTGTATTGGCAGCTGCTTTGACCTCCTCTGCAGCATTTGCCATGGCAACGCCTACACCTGCTGCTTGGAGCATAGAGATGTCATTTGCAGCATCTCCTACTGCGATTGTGTTTGCAATCGGTACATTCATAATATGAGATAATATTTGTACGGCTTTGCCCTTGTTCATGCCGATTGGCACGATTTCCAAATACGCTTGACAGGAGAAAAAGCAATCCAGTTCCTGCGACATATTTTTTTGAATCCAACACTGCATTTGCACAAGCTTTGTTTGTTCCTTGAAATCGATTGCCAGACACTTGACGGGCTGTTCTTGTAAGTCCGTACGGATATCCGAAATGATTCGGTAATTCATTTGAATCAGTTCGCAATAACGGCGTACTTCTTCATCATGACAGCGTGGCTCGACCAATACATTCCAAGTATCATAGGTTTGTATATGAATACCCTGTGCATTTGCATATTCAAAAACACGAATGGCATTGTCAAGAGAAAGCGTTTGTGAAAAGATTTGCTGTTGGGTTTCAAAATCATAGATTACAGCGCCGTTATACGCAATGACATAGCAGCCAGCATGGTCAAGCCCCAATGAATGGGCTTGCTTCAACGCACTTTGCAGCGGGCGTCCGGTGGCGATGATAACACCGTGTCCATGGTCTAACAGCTGCTCTAATGCCTTTCGGTTTCCTGCTGTGATTTTCTTGGAATCATTGAGCAGGGTGCCGTCCAAGTCTAAAAATAATAATTTCCGTTCCATTTGAATCCTCACAATTTCTGGCGGTTGTATACTGAAAATGATAAAGAAAGGTGTTTTCTTATGATAGAAAAGTGAGCCTATGACAATTATCAGGGCGATTGCAAGAATTGTCAATGTTGGAAATGTCACAAAGTACCATATTTTTTTTGCCAGAATTAGACGGCGGGCAGTTCTGTGCATTTTCAAAAATAACGCTTGGAATCGTCTTGACCAAAATAGGGAAGCGCGGTAGTATGAAAGCAGAACACAATAAGAAAGAGAAATCGAGAGGTTTTTATATGAAAAAGTGGTATGTAGGTGTAGATGGCGGAGGAACAAAAACGGCGATTGCAGTTTCGGGAGCGGATAGTATGCCTGTTGAAACAAGGCTTTATCCGACGTGTTCTTACCAGTCGATAGGAATTGCGCAATCTGTTGCACTGATAAAAAAGGGAATCGCGGAGTGCCTTGCGGTGGTAGGTGCAGCGTTTGCAGATTGTGCCGGCTGCTGTATTGGAATGCCATGCTACGGGGAAAATGCGGAGCGTGATCGAGAAATTTGCACAAGATTAGAAAAGGCGCTTGCACCTATGCCGGTTTATGTGGTCAATGACGGAGAGGTTGCTTGGGCAGGCTCTCTTGCCTGCGAAGAAGGCATACACGTAGTATCCGGAACCGGTTCGATTGCATTTGGACGCGGAGCAGATCGGCAGTTTGCTCGCTGCGGCGGCTGGATAGAGTTTTTTGGAGACGAAGGTTCCTGCTACTGGGTAGGACGGGAAACCATGAGCTTATTTTCCAAGGAGGCAGATGGTCGTATTCCAAGAGGTGCTTTGTATACACTGGTTACAAGGGAACTGAGGCTGCAAGAGGATTATCAGTTCATCGATCGGGTGATGGAGGAGATTGTGCCCCATCGGGCACGTGTGGCAGACTTCCAGCGGTATGCGCTGCAAGCCGCACAGGCAGGAGATTTGGCAGTGATTGCACTTTATAAAAAGGCGGCTGACGAGTTGGCTCTGATGATCCGTGCACTCAAAAATAAATTGCGCTTTTCCAAACAGCAAATTCCAGTTTCCTATTCCGGCGGATTGTTTCATGCAGGCGAACTGGTTTTGCAGCCGCTTCGAGAGCAGGTGAGCATGCTCAGCTGTGAGCTGCAAACGCCAAAGCGTTCTGCGGTGGAAGGTGCGCTGATGCTTGCAGTTGAACATTCCTGCACAGATGCTGTGATAGAATCCGTACAACATAAAAAATGAAACGCAGAATATAAAAAGAACCTCCGGCGAAGCCGGAGGAACTTTTAGAAAAGAAGAGGCAAAGTTATGAGATTATCGGTAAAGAGGACCATACTGCGCACAAGCACGCAAATCGGCTGATTCCGCATCTGCGGTTCCGTAGGCACTCCAACAGTGTGGACGGAAGATGGTCTCAACATTGTGCATAGTAACAGGAATACGAAGCATGGAGGCAAGTGTGATGAGATCGGCGCCTACATGACCATGAATGGTTACCCCATGATTTGCCCCCCAATTTGCCATAACACTATATACATCGGTGAATGCACCCGTTCCTGTCAAGCGTGGTGCAAACCATGTGGTCGGCCAAGTGCGGTCGGTGCGTTCATCAAGTGTTTTATGGATTTCCTCTGGGAGCAGGACTGTGCTGCCTTCTGCAATTTGCAGGACAGGACCAACACCTTCTACAATGCTCAGACGCAGCAAAGTAACAGGGAATTCGGCGGCTGTTTTGAAGTGACTGGAGAATCCGCCGCCGCGGAAGTATTCATAATTGGCACGGCACCAGTCGGTTGCCTGTGTGCAGGCATCGATATCGTCAGAAGTCATTTCGTACCATGGTTTCATGCAGGAAGTGCCATCAATATCCTTAGATACACCAGTTGCATCTAGTGCGGTAGCACCAGAATTGATAAGGTGAATAAAGCCATTTGCAGCTAAACCAGTCGGCTTCTGACCGGTTACTCGTGCAACTGCCTCAGGAGACCAGTACGTGCGAACATCGTGGAAACAGGGTGCTTTGTTGCTGACTAAGGTGCCGAGCATCATGGAAACGCCATTGAGCGTATCGTTTTCGGTTGCAAATGGGGTAGGTGCTTTGGGACCATTCCAGTCAAAGGTAGATGCCAGAATTGCCTCCATAAAATCACCGTTTGGCAGCCAATCGGTCCAGTTGCGCTGTCCTTGGAATCCGCCAGCAACAGCATGCTTGCCGAGCGCTTCTTCGTGCCAGCCCATTTCTGCCAGCTTCGGATTTCCGTATAGGATATCACGGGCAATCATGGTCATTTTTACAACAAATTCCCAATCCTTTTCTGGCGGCACAATCTTGGAGCGTGTAATCACATCGCTTAAGTTCTTTCCAGCATTGCAGTCAAAGCCTTCCTTGCAATGGGTATGAACCCATGAAAGAGCCTTTTCAAACTCTGCATGGTCATAGATTTCCAGTGTAATTCGGCGAACCAGCTCGGTCATATCCACCCATTCGGGGCGAATGTCAAGATATTTCTGGAAGAAAGACATGTCACAATAGGAGCCCATGATGCCCATGGCAACACCTCCCAAATTCACATAAGACTTGCCGCGCATCCAGCCAACTGCAACTGCGCCGCGTGCAAAGCGAATGATTTTTTCGGCGACATCATCTGGAATAGAAGCATCATGCAAGTCCTGTACATCATGTCCATAAATGGAAAATGCAGGCAATCCTTTTTGCGCATAGGCTGCCATCACAGCGGCAAGATAGACAGCACCCGGGCGCTCTGTGCCGTTGAAGCCCCAAACTGCTTTTACGGTAAGCGGGTCTAAATCCATTGTTTCGGTTCCATAGCACCAACAGGGCGTGACTGTCAAGGTTGCACATACATTTTCTTCTTTGAATTTGGCAGCGCAAGCGGCAGCCTCTGCCCCACCGCCAATGGTAGAATCTGCGATGACACATTGTACAGGTGTGCCATCTGGATAGCGGAGTGTTTGCTGAATCAGTGCAGCCGCAGAGTTTGCCATTGTCATGGTTTGCTGCTCCAGATTTTCGCGGACACCACCCCAGCGCCCATCAATTGTGGGACGAATCCCAATTTTTGGATAATGATTCATAAATAATTCACGCCTTTCTGTTCGGCTTATATACGGTTATCTGTTCTTGCGTCTCTAATAGCTTTTTTGCCGATGTCAAATCGGGGCAAATATCCAATGCAAGGAATTGTGCAAGGACGTTGCCAAGGACGGTTGCTTCCACCGGACCGGTTAAGACGGTACAGCCGGTTCGGTCAGCGGTCAGCTGCGGCAGCAAGGTGCCGCGTGCCCCACCGCCTATCAATGTAATGGTTTGCAGTTTGCGTCCAGTGCAGGTTTGTAAATGCTGGATTGCCTGTGCATAGGTGTCTGCAAGGCTTTCATAAACACAGCGTACAATCTCTCCGGGGGACTGCGGAATTTCCTGCTGACGGGCTGCACATTGCGCACGGATATAGGCAGGTATATTTCCAGGTGCTGAGAGTGCCGAATCCTGTGTGTCGATTCGGGCGGTTGTGTGTGCATGGAGTGCCATTTCTTCAAGTTCTGAAAACGTAAAGGTATGTCCTTCCCGTATCCATTGCCGGCGGGACTCCTGAACAAGCCAGAGTCCGGTCAGATTTGTGAGAAAGGTAATGGTATTGCCGTAACCACCTTCATTTGTGAGTGCACCCTGCCGTGCTTGTTCGGTGAGGACGGGAGTGTGCAGTACCGTGCCAAGAAGAGACCATGTACCACAGCTTAGGAAGGCGGTTTCATCATTTTCCACAGGAGCAGCCATGATGGCGCTTGCCGTATCATGTCCGGCAACTGCAATGATAGGAATGGGAGGAAGTCCACTTTGCGCACAAAGCTCCGGCAAAAGGGTGCCTCGAATGGAACTGGCTGGAGAGAGTGGAGGAAGCAGGGTACGGGGGATTCCAAAGGCGGTACATACGGCATCTGACCAATTGCCGGTATTGCAATCGAGCAGACCTGTGGTGGAGGCAATGGAATATTCCGCACCAATCTGACCCGTCAGAAGATATGCAAAAAGGTCGGGCATGAGCAGTAGGGTTTTCGCCTGTTTCAGACATTCGGAATGTTGTTCTGTCATAGAAAACAGTTGAAAAACAGTGTTGATTTCCATTATTTGGATACCGGTATGCTGGTAGAGTGTTTGGGCTGGCATACGGGACAGCGCGCGTTCCAAAATACCAGAGGTACGTGCATCACGATAATGCACCGGATTTTCCAGTAAATGTCCGTTTTCATCTAACAGCCCAAAATCAACGCCCCAAGTATCAATACCGATGGCATCAACACCGCCGGCTTGCGCGGCTCGCTGCAGGGAGATACAGATTTCATGGAAAAGGGTATCAATATCCCAATAGAGATGTCCATTTTTTTCAATGGGAACATTGTCCCAACGATGAAGCTCTTCAACGGTGAGTGTCGTGCCGTCGGTCACCGCACGCATTGCGCGTGCACTGGACGCGCCGAAATCAAGGGCGAGCACACGCTTTTCCATGATTAAATCCCTTCGCCTTCCTTGGAATATTTCTTATAGCCGGGGTGTCTTCCGGTGACGCCATAGTAGCTGCGCAAATCAATGAGCTTTTGGATATTCTCACGCGAGATATCATGGCTTCCACCGAGAATCACGGCATTGATTGTGATTTTTGCCCAAAGTTCTAAGGACTCCATGCGATAGAAAGCAGTAACCAAATCCGCCCCCACTGCCAATGCTCCGTGATTTTCCAAGAGCACGACATCGTGCTCTTGGAGGTATGGCGCGATTGCTTCCGGTACTTCATAGGTAGATGGCGTTCCGTAGGGGGTTAAGGGAACAGAGCCGATGACGCTCACATCTTCAATCATGTTATACATATCCATGGGCTTATGCGCAACCGCAAAGCCGGTCGCCCCAGGCGGGTGTGCATGAATCACAGAAGTGATATCAGGGCGCTCTGCATAACATCTCATGTGCATCTTGAGTTCGCTGGAGGGACGCAATCCGTTGGACTCCTCCTGAATCTCTCCGTTTTTGTTGACCAGTATCAATTTTTCGGGGGTCATGAAGGATTTGCTGATGCCGGTTGGAGTTGCGAGGAACAGATTCTCCTCTAATTTGACACTGACATTGCCATCATTGGCAGCAACCCAGCCAAGCTGCCACATTTTATAACAGATATCACAGATTTGCTCTCGAACTTCTTGATAATTCATTTGTTATGTACTCCTTATCTTATGCGAGACGGAAGGCTGCGATATACCGTTGCGGGTCATGCTCCAAAACGGTGATTGTCAGACAGCCATCATCATTTGTACAGGTGAACTGTGTTGCAGGGTCCAGAGCAGACAGGGCGCCATGCAGACCATGGAGGGAGACGGTGCTGGTTCCGGCAGGAAGCTGGTCGAGTAAAAGATACAGCGTACCATTTTTTGTTGTGTAGTGTACCGTGACTCCGGACGGGGTCGTTTCGGAAAGCCGGTCGGCACAACGCGTTCCGTAAATCGCTTCCCCATTCACACGCAGCCATGCTCCAAGAGTTTCTAGGCGTTCTGCCTGATTGGGCGGAATGGTACCATCTGCCATCGGACCGATATTGATGAGCAGATTTCCTCCGTTTGCAACTGTGCCAACCAGCAGGCTGATCAGCTCAGCTTTTGGGATAAGATGGCTTTCATCTTCTACGGCATTATAGCCAAAGGACAGCCCCATACCACGACACATTTCCCATTTTTCTTCGCGGCATACCTGACCAAACTTGTATTCCAAAGAGGAAAAATCACGAATTAAGCCATTCCAGCGGTCATCAATTATACCTTCTGATACCGTATTGTAGTAATGTGCGAGCAGATGCGGCAGCATATCCTCGCCGCGTTTGGGCCAACCAATGTCATTCCAGAGTACACTGGGTTGATAGCGGTCAATCAGCTCCATGACCTGCTTATAGGCATAGTCTGCATATTCATAGGTCGGGCAAGCATTTGTGAAATTTTGGGAATCATGGAAAATGGGGTCGTGTGCAAATCTCCAGTCAATGATTCCGGAGTAGTAGGCGCCCATTTTCATACCCTTTGCGCGTACTGCGCGGGTCAACTCCCCCATGATATCCCGCTGTGGTCCAATACCAACCGTTGTATAATCGGTGTATTGACTTGGGAATAGACAGAGTCCGTCATGGTGTTTGGTCGTCAATACAACATATCCAGCACCCGCCTTGCGGAACAGCTCTGCCCATGCATCAGGGTTCCAGTGCTCCGCTTTCCACATGTGAGCAAAGTTCTCGTACCCGAAATCTTCGCCCCATACCTCCTTATGATGCTCCCATGTGGGACCACGGCGTACATTGATGGAGTTAAAATACCATTCTGCATAAGGATTGTTGCAAAACCAGTTTTCATCTCCGTCGATTTCACCCAATTGGCAGGTTGGGGGTGCCCATGCGGGGACAGAATATGCCCCCCAATGGACGAAAATACCAAGCTTACAGTCATCATACCAGTCGGGAACGGTGTGGCTTTTCACAGATTCCCATGTTGCGAAATAACGTTTTTCCATGAGGCACCTCCTGTTAGCCCTTGACAGCGCCAGCGGTCATACCAGCAATGATATATTTCTGTGCAAATAGATAGAGCAGGATAACGGGCAGGGAAACCAGAATCATATCTGCACATACAAGGTTCCAGCTGCGGTTGTAGGTTCCATAAAAGCTGTAAATAGACATAGGCAATGTGTATTTGCTGGAGCTATTGAGCAGATACATGGGATATTGGAAATCGTTCCAAACCCACATGAAATTCAGGATACCTGTGGTGGCAGTGACTGGTGTCAGCAGCGGCATAATGATGCGAGTGAATAGAGAGAAGCCCGTGCAGCCATCAATCACAGCTGCTTCGTCAAGCTCTTTGGGAATACCAACAATAAAGCTTGAAAACAGCATGGAGGTAAACGGCAGATAGATTGCGGAATAAATCAGAACCAACGAGGTGCGCGTACCATAAATTCCCATCATTTTGAGCATTTCAACTGTTGGGAGTGCAGCAAACGGTGCAATGATGCCGAAGGTCATAAATTTGGATACAAAGCGGTTAAACCAGTTGCGGCGGCGAACAAGGATATAGCTCATCATGGAGGAGAACAATAGAATGAGAATGACGGAAAATACCGTGATATAGGTACTGTTCAGCAGAGACTGAAAGATTTTGCCGGATTCCCATACCTCTACATAGTTTGAAAACAGCCATTCACTCGGCGGCTTGATGGAAAGGATATTGGATTCGCCATAGGACTTAAAGGAGGTCATGAAAACCATGGCGAGCGGATAGAGAATCAGCAGGCTGAAAACCCATAATAAGACTTCCAGCAGGATATTTACACTTTTTTTCTCATGCATCAGTCAATATCCTCCCATCTTGCGCTGAATTTTTGGTATGCGATGGCGACAATCACGAGTAAAATGGTGAAAACAAAGTTGACTGCAACAGATTGCGCAAAACGTCCTTGAGACATTTCGTTCATAATCAGTGTGCCGAAGGTTTCCGTATCATGCCCGGGACCGCCCTGCGTCATGACATATACAAGGTCAAACATTTTCAAACCATAAATTAATGAGAACAAGATGTTTACATTTACAGAAGGCATAATCAGCGGGAGAATGATGGATTTGAAACGAACCCAGCCGGTTGCACCGTCTACCATTGCAGCTTCCAGATAGTCACTGGAAATGGATTGCAGACCAGCGAGCGTGATGACCATAGCATAGCCAAGGGAGCGCCAGATTTCTGCAAGATTGATTGTGACAAGTGCGGGAATACGCAAACCGAGCCATTGCTGTGTCCATTCTTCCAGCCGCAGTGCAATCAGTGCCTGATTAACAACGCCGGTATGATAATCAAATAATGCGGCAAAAATCAGACCAACAATCAGTGCTGAGAAAATTGCGGGGATAAAATAGATGGTGCGCAGAACATTTCGAGTCTTGAGCTTGCGGTTGAGTGCCAACGCAAATACGAAGCCTAAAACCGTGACGCCAACTGTTTTAACAACTGCAAAAATAATGGTGTTGACAAAAGCTGTCATCAGGGAACGGTTGTCCAAGATTTCTGCAAAGTTTTTCAGACCAACAAACTGTAAGTCAGAGGTATTATACTGGTTCCAGTCTGTAAAGGCGTAAAAGTATCCTATTGTGGAGGGCAGTACAAAAAAGATGAGAAATACTGCCAGAGGAAGAATCAACATATAGGAAGGATAGATCTTTTTTTGATTCATAAATACCCCTTCTCTTATGACCATGAAAAATGATATGGGTTCTTATGGCCATCCAATCATAGTTTTACAAGGTGATGCGTTAGAATCCGGGCGCTTGCTGCGCCTGTGCAAGAGAGATACGGCTTTTATCCATATTTGCAATGGCTTCTTCTACGGTGCAGGCACCAAGCATGGCTTCCTGAATGCACTTGGCGGTCTCTGTCTGGGTAAAGCCGATTACATTGCCCCAAGTGCTGGAATTGCGGTGCGCACGGTCCAGTATACCATTTTCCTTCGCTTCTTCATACTGTGGTGGTACGATACAGGTTGTCTGTCCTTTGAACACCGGTGCGGTGTTGATGCCGTCAAAGATTACATTATAGTTCTCAGGATTTGCCATGAACTCAATAAATTCTTTTGCAGCTTCTACATTTTCACTGTTCTTGTTGACAAGCAGCAGAGAGGTGTTTGGCCCTTCAATGGAGCCTTCTGGAGCGGTTCCCATAAATGCAGGCATCAGACCAAACTTTTCAGCCATACCGGGATATTTCTGCTCCAGATCGGTGTAAAGCCATGTGTCCCAAGTGAGCATCATTGCATATTCGCCAGAACCCATAGCATCAATGCCATAGTCCCATGAGTTTGCTGCAAAGTTTTCACCCAGATAACCCTTATTTGCCATATCGGTGTACCACTGTACCATACCCTTCATTTCTGGAATATCAGCATAGGTGATTTTGTTGGTATTGATTTGTTCACGGATACTTTCATCTTCAAAAATGGGGTCCATAGCAACCTGTTCCAAAATGGGCCAGACATCTTTGAATCCGATGTAGAGTGGGTTGACTCCGTTGGATTTCAGTGTTTCACAAGCTGCCATAAATTCGTCCTGTGTGGTGGGCAGCGCAATGTTGTATTTGGAGAAGATTTCCTTGTTGTAGTAGAAACCGGTGTTGGTTGCCTCCCAGAGCGGAAGTCCCCAGATTTTTCCGTTCCATTCCGCCTGATCGATGACAGTATCTTCTACATCAGAGATCCATGCGGCATCAGAAAAGTCAACAAAGTTTTTTTCGGGATTATATGCCTTGAGTGTTTCATTGCCGAAGCACATGAAAATATCCGGAATATCACCTGTATTAAATTTGGTCAGAGAGACCTGTTCAAAGTTGTTGCCGGGGATTCCCTGCAAATCCAGCTTGTTTCCGGTTTTTTCTTCGTAAAGAGAGAATGCCTTGTCCATATAGGGACGACCCATGTCATTGGAGTTGCCCATGACCACCAGAGTGACTGTGTCCTTTCCGGCATCTCCGCCTGCGCTATTGCCTCCGCCTGAACAGCCTGCCAGCGTAGTGGCCATCATTGCAGCCGTAATTGTCCATGCCAATGTTTTTTTCCAGTTCATAAGAATCCTCCTACTCATTTTCCTGACATACGGAACCCATTTGATTTTTCTGTGTTTCTCATTTGTGTGAATTCAGTATAAAAGATGGAGTGTATTTAGAAAATGGAAAAAGGTAAGAAGTAGATGGACAAACCGTAGTTTTTGTCGGAATCCCTTTGGTGTGACCGTGAATTTTACTAAGAAATGATTGACGAATTTTGGGGAATATGCTATGCTCGTGACAAATATGAAGCGAGGCAGATTGAAATGCTCAGGAAGATGTGTTTACGAACCAAGCTGTTTTTGGCAGTGTCGTCCATGCTTACCATTCTCATGCTGCTCTTTGGGCTCGTTTTGAGCAGAGTCATTTTGCAGAACGCAAGAAAAAATTGGGATACAGCCAATCAGCAGGGAATCAATACAATTTCAGCAAACTTTTCACGGGCTTTGTGGGATATCAATGAGGTGAGCAAGCACATTCATAACACAGAGGATATCCATGAGGTTTTTCACGCAATCCCTCAGGGAGAGGGCAATTATTTCGATAAGCACCCGCTGATGCGGGACCGGCTTTTGGCAGAACTGTATGCTGCTTTGGGTGGGCGCAATTTGAATGGACAGATTATGGTGGTCTCCCGTTATGGGGATTATATTTATGTGGACAATCGTCCAGATGACTGCACCCCAAGCAGTGCACAGGTTTTGGAACAGAAATCCGTTCAATGGGGACTTTACACTGAGGATTTTATGCGTATTTTCCTTCCAGATCAGGACCTGCTGCATGAAACGGAGGAGCCTATGCTGACCTTGGCACGCCCGCTGCGCACCAGCTGGCAGACCTATGGTGTAATCCTGTATAGTGTGCCTTTGGAAAAATTTGACGGAATCTGTGAGCCGTATTTGAAGCAGTCGGATTCCAGCATCGTGCTGGTCGATAAAAACCGAAAAATTTTTTATGAATACACAGACGGCAATCTGCGTGCGCCGGAGGAATGGTATGTAGACAATCGGATTGAGGCGCATACACAATATGACAAAGGGCGGTTTTGTGTCACAACCCTGCGGTTGGAGGAAACAGATGCCTATTTGGTTCAGGTCAGCGGTCTGGGTTCGCTGCGGGAGCAGCTCCATCGGATACAAATGATTTTGCTTTTGTCTTACATGGTTGTACAGATTTTTTCCCTGCTGTCCATTGATTTTGTAATCAAGCGCTTGACCATGCCGCTCCAACAGCTTCGCAAGGAGGTGGACGAAATATCCCTGGATGGTGTTCTGCTGCTTCCAAAAGACCATGAAAATAATGAGATACAGACGTTACGAGAGGCGATTTCTGAAATGGTACAGCGTTTTCGAGAGCAAAATGAGAGACTGCTGCTGGCGAGAGAATATGATTTGAAATCTCGACTCAATGCGATGGAGGCACAGCTAAATTCCCATTTTTTATACAATACACTGGCAGTCATTGGTGCGGTGGGTCAGATGGAGGGCAGCCGAACTGCTCCGCGGCTTTGTGCAAAGCTTGCCAAGCTGCTTCGATATTCTGTGGATTATAATTTCAAATGTGTGACGTTGCAGGACGAATTGGATAATGTACGCGATTATCTGGAAATTATGGGGGCACGATATGATGGGCAAACCGAGTTCATCTGGCAGATTTCGCCGCAGGCAGCACAGATTGAGGTGCCAAAGCTAATCCTCCAGCCCATTGTAGAGAATTGCTTCAAGCATAGCTTTCACAATCAGGAGGGAATGAAGCAAATCAAAATCATCAACCAATGTGACGCGGAGCGCTGGTCGATAGAGGTTCGGAACAATGGGGAACCGATGACGCCGGAGACAATCGAAAGCATCTATCAAAGGTTTGCCCAGTATCGGGAGGAGCTTAGCACAGGACGGCTAGACGCGCGTGAGATTGGGACAGGATTTGGGCTGGGGAATACCGTTTTGCGCCTGTTTTTGTTTTATAAGGGAGATGAAACCTTTCATATTTCGCTTGAGGGGCAGGAAACCGTTGTAAAGATAGGAGGACCAATCCATGGAAGGTGAGATTCGTTTTGTAATCGTAGAAGATGAGCCGCTTATTTTGCAGCAGTTGGAATATAGTATTTGTGCATGCAGTCCCAGATATCGTGTGGTCGGAAAAGCAAGGAATGGAAAGGACGGCTTACAGGAAATCCAAAAGCATCAGCCGGATATTGTTATTACAGATATTCAGATGCCGATATTGTCCGGTTTGGATATGATTGCGCAGGCACGGGAGAACGGACTGGGCGGACGCTATTTGATTTTATCCGGCTATGGAGAATTTCAATATGCACAGTCTGCCCTGCGGCTGGGGGTAGAGGATTATCTGCTCAAGCCCATTGACCCGGACGATTTGGAATTGCAGCTCAAGAGTCTGACAGAGAAAGTGGCACAGGGCAAAGAGAATGATTTTGCTGCGTATGTAAGGCAGTGGTTCAATTTAGACATTCGCCCCAAGGAAATCGCGCCGCTGCCGCAGGGAGAGGTCTGTTATTTCATCTTTGCAGAGGTTGGAGCTGCTGCTTCCCGAACATACGGAGAGTTCAGCCCGGGTGTACAATTCTGGAAGGAGAATACCTTTGCGTGGTTGGAAGCAATACAGGAGAAGTGGAAAATCCATATCGAACATTTTACCGGTAATTATGCAAACGAACATGTTTTTGCGATGATACAGAGCCAAGAGGGGCAGAATGAACGAATCCGCATGATTGCAGAGGATATCCTTGCCTGCTGTCGAGGCAGGCTTCCTATTTTTATGATTGTCACAGAGGCAATGCGGGAGCCGACAGATTTTGTGCAGCAGATTCATAGCGTTGCAGAGTGCCGCATGATGGCATTTCCATTTGGGAGCAGCGGCGTGTGGTGCATGGGACTGGAGCGGCTTCCGGCAATTTCAGAGGTACTGCCCAATTCCTTTCGCCGGCTGAGCACACAGATTGTGGAGCAGCTGCCGTATCAGGAAGCGGAATCCCTGAAAGAGCTTGTGCGATATTGGCAAAAGGAGCAGCCTTGTGAGGCAGTTTTCTTGCGGCAGTTGGAATATCTCTTGGGAAAGCTGGGGGATCATGGCTACGAGACAGATACGCTGACAGCAGGAGAGCTGTTGGCAGACGCACTAGATTTCAATGATGTTGTTGATACGCTGTATCCATTTTTGCGCACCTCATCAGCATCAGACAAAAATATGGGAGCCTCTGGCCAGATTACGGAAATTAAACGCTACATTGACAGAAATTATGACAAAGCGCTCAATTATCGAGTGCTTTATGAGAATTTTGGGTATAACGAGAAGTATATTGCCTATTTGTTCAAAAAAGAAATGGGCATTTCACCCAGCAAATATATTGTTAATGTACGTATCGAAGCAGCCAAGCGACTGCTTTTGACAAGACCTGATTTACTGCAAAAGGACGTTGCACAGAAGGTCGGTTTTACAGATCCATTGTATTTCAGCCGTGTTTTTCGTGATATTGTTGGACTGAGTCCAAGTAAATTTGTCAAAGGAAATCGTCATTCTTAACAAAAATATAAAAAAATTTTGTGAAGGATAGGCATTGAATCTGCAGAAAAAACAGTATTATACTATAAGCAATGTAAATTCCCATTTTTCTTGTGGAAGCTCATTTGTGTACCGGCTTCATCGTTCAAAAATGGAGGATTTATTATGGCAAGCATTTCTTTAGAACATATCAAAAAAGTGTATCCCGGCAATGTTGAGGTCATTGCAGATTTGAATCTTGAGATTCAGGATAAGGAGTTTATCATTCTCGTAGGTCCCTCGGGCTGCGGCAAATCGACCACACTGCGTATGATAGCCGGATTGGAGGAAATTTCCGGCGGTCAGCTTCGCATTGGAGACCGCGTTGTCAACGATGTCCCGCCAAAGGATCGCGATATTGCAATGGTATTCCAAAATTATGCGCTTTATCCGCACATGACCGTATACAAAAATATGGCATTCGCTTTGAAGCTGCGTAAAGTGCCAAAGGACGAAATCGACCGCAAGGTGCATGAGGCGGCAAAAATGCTCGATATTGAACATTTGCTCAATCGTAAGCCGAAGGCGCTTTCCGGCGGTCAGCGGCAGCGCGTTGCGCTGGGGCGTGCCATGGTGCGCAATCCATCGGTATTTTTGCTCGACGAACCGCTTTCCAATCTCGACGCGAAGCTTCGTACACAAATGCGCACAGAAATCAGTAAGCTGCACAAAAAGCTCGGCACAACATTTGTCTATGTCACACACGACCAGACAGAGGCGATGACTATGGGGGATCGCATCGTTGTCATGAAGGACGGTGTCATTCAGCAGTTTGATACCCCCCAAAATCTGTATACGAGCCCGTGCAATTTATTTGTCGCTGGTTTTATTGGTTCGCCGCAGATGAATTTTATTGATGCGGTTGTTTGCCGCGCTGATGATGGATATGCAGTAGAGTTTGCAGGATTCCGAATCCCCATTCCACAGGGAAAAACAGAACATGCAGATATGGAAGCCTATGTGGGCAAGCCCGTGGTTTTGGGCGTGCGTCCAGAGGATTTCCATGTAGAAGCGGCCTTCCTTGATATGTCGAAAGAAAGTGTAATTTCTGCTGATATTGAAATTGCAGAGCTGATGGGAGCAGAAGTTTACTTATATATGCAATGCCAGGGACAGCGCTTGGTTGCACGTGTTCCGTCCCGCACCCAAGCTGCGTGCGGAGACCATATTCAAATTGCTCTCGACAGAAATAAATTCCACTTGTTTGACAAGGAAACAGAACAGGTGATTTTTAACTGATGAAGGAACAGCGCCGCAAGGAGAACCATTCTCTTTGCGGCTTTTATGTGCGAGTATATTGTGAGGTACAGATGAATCTGTTTCGTTTATTTTATGAAAATCCGCGCGCAGAGATACAAAAAGACGCTCCGCCGAAAACAGGAACAGCACTCTTGTTTGAAATTGTGCGCCGAGACGGTTGGGATATTTGCAAAATGGCAGCCCTGTGTCTGCTGACCTGTATTCCCATTGTGACGATTCCGGCTGCATTATCTGGTTTTCATGCGGGGGTTATGCGTATTTTGCAGGACGTGCCGGGCGATCCGTGGTTTGATTTTCGCCATGGCTGGCAAAGCTGCTGGAAAAAAGCATTGCCAATTACGCTTTTCTTTTTGGCTGTTGGAGGCTTATTGCAATTCGCACTTCGATATTATGCAGCACAGCAGGGTGTCATCGTCGGACTTTCTCTGGTGTGCACGGGGCTTTTGATTGTGTTGGCTATGGCGGCAGTTTATGTATTTCCTATGCTGGTTGCCGTAGAGCTGGACACAAGAGCGATTGTAAAAAATGCGTTTCTGCTCGCCTTGGCACGTCCGCATCATGCGATTTCTGGTGTTGCAGCAGGGGTCGCGTTGATGACGGCAGCAGGATTTCTTTCTCCCGTGCTACTTCCGGTATGGGCAGTGCTGACACTTGTGGCGGTTGCGATAATTGCAGACTGGTTTGCATGGCGGGACATTCAAGAGCTTATTATTCGTTGACATTGTGATGGAGCTCCATCGCATGGAAATAAACAGGAGGTACTTGTTATCATGGTGAATCGTTTTGTTTTGAACAGTGTGTCCTATCATGGAAAGGGAGCCATTCAGGAAATTCCGAAAATTATCGAGAGCAAAGGCTTCAAAAAGGCGTTTATTGCCTCAGACCCCGATTTGATTCAGTTTGGAGTGACCAAAAAGGTTACCGATTTGTTGGACGCAAAGGGAATGGCATATACATTGTATTCGGATATTAAACCAAATCCAACCATTGAGAATGTAAAGGCGGGTGTAGAGGCATATAAGGCTTCGGGCGCGGATTATATGATTGCTATTGGCGGCGGTTCCTCTATGGATACCGGTAAGGCAATTGGCATTATTATCAACAATCCGGAGTTTGCAGATGTGCGTTCTTTGGAGGGCGTAGCGCCGACCAAAAATCGTACTGTATTTACCATTGCCGTTCCGACAACTGCGGGCACGGCTGCCGAGGCAACCATCAACTATGTCATTACAGACGTGGAAAAGAAACGCAAGTTTGTTTGTGTAGATACAAATGATATTCCAGATGTTGCGGTTGTAGATCCAGAAATGATGGCAAGTATGCCGAAGAAACTGACCGCTGCAACCGGTATGGACGCCCTGACCCATGCAATTGAAGGCTACACCACAAAGGCAGCATGGGAGTTAGCGGACTGCCTGAACCTTGAGGCAATTCGTCTGATTTCTAGAGGTCTGCGCAGTGCAGTCAATGGGGAAGACGCAGGACGTGAGGATATGGCGCTGGGTCAGTTTGTAACAGGTATGGCATTTTCGAATGTTGGTTTGGGTATTGCGCATTCAATGGCGCATACATTGGGTGCAGTATATGATACACCACATGGTGTTGCCTGTGCAATGATGCTGCCGATTGTTATGGAGTATAATGCAGAGTGCAGCGGAGAGAAATATAAGGCGATTGCGGAGGCAATGGGTGTTGATACAACGGGAATGGATCAGCTGGCTTACCGTAAGGCTGCCATTGATGCAGTGCGCCAGCTGTCTGTTGATGTTGGAATTCCGACTAAGCTGGAAGCACTCCGCGAGGAGGACCTTGATTTTCTGGCAGAGTCCGCTTTTGCAGACGCTTGCTGCCCGGGCAATCCGAAGGATACTAATGTTGCGGATTTGAAGGAACTGTTCCGCAAATTACAGTGATAGAGGTTTACATATTTTGTAAGAACAAAGAGTGGTGCCGTATAAACAGCACCACTCTTTGTTTATCATCATATTTGAAATTCAAAAGCGATTTTTTGGTACTCACTCTGCACGTGAATCCGCGATTTGATTTGCACGTACCGTCGCATAAGCAGTTCCGCCTGTGACACTTTCAATTTTAATGCGGAATTGGCAGTTGGAACTGTCACTGCCTACATAAAATACCTCCTGCCGCTTTTCTCCTGGATTCATTTGCGGAGACATGGCAGAGACGATTTCTCCTTTTCCAATGTCATATAAATAGACATGGACAGGCTCTGAATCTTTTGGCACTTCACAGTACCAACGGAGATAGAAGCCCTCTCCCTTTTCCATAATAAATCTTGGGGTTTCATCTGTTCCGCGGCTGCCTGTATCCAAATTCCATTCCTGTAAAAGTGGATATGGCTGTGCTGGGGAAGATGCCAGAGCAGAAGCGTTGTCTGATTGGATATTTTGCGCTGTATCGACTGCATCAGCACGCATTACAGCGGCAGAGAGCAGCATGCAGCCCACAAACATAGCACTCAGGACTCTTTTTGCTTGATATTTCATGATAACACCCGCTTTTGCTATCAGATACTTAGTTTTTACTTGGAAGGAGTCAGATATATGACATACAATGCCATAGTATAAAAACAGACACACCAAAGCGCTAGAGTGTGTCTGAAATATATTCCAAATCGGCAGAAAATAGAAAGAAAAGAAACAGATATACGCAAAGAATGGATCTCTGCCGAAGTTGGACGATTTAATAATTTTCTGTGTTCGTTCAGCTTATATTTACAGCGATAGAATCTATCGCATCTTAATAGCTTATGCAAAGCGGTGCTTAAATCACCATTTTCTTGCTGCTGCCAGTTTGCATGTCTCATAAGCTGCCTTACGACGTTAAATGTCAAATGATGTTTGCCCATGTTTTTTGAAGGGTTTATATACATAATAGCATACAGATGTACAATATACAATACCGCAGCAGAGAATGACCATATATAGCAGAGATTGGTAAAAATGATAGTACTACCATAGAGTAGAAAGCGTCTGTGGATATCAGCCTGTTTGTCGAGTTTCGGAAAACGGGTGAAATGCAGCATACAATGCCATAGTATAAAAATAGACACACCAAAGCGACTCTGGTGTGTCTGAATATATTCCAAACCGGCAGAAAATAGAAAGAAAAGAAAAAGATATACACAAAGGATCTGCCGGAGTTGGACAATTTTGTATTTTTCTGTGTTTATTCAGTTTACCTTAGAAATACTTCTTAAATTATTTAACAGATTCAAAGAATTTATCATAATTTCTCAAGCAATATGATACGCATAATATTAGAGTTGTCTGCTCGGAAACACTGTTCAGCGGCAGACAATCCGTTGGAATTGGAGAACATCATATTGCGGCAAGTGTCCTCGTCCTTGCCTTCGGCAATCGCTGTCAAAACGGCATCACAAGCAGTAATTGCTTGTTTTGCTTGTGCAATGGTTTCGTTGTAATAGTAATCCAAAACAGGTGTATCCGGCTTAGCAGTGTCCAGAACAGCCTGCATGGTTTTTTTACCAATTTCGGCACATTGCTTGATTTCGTCCTTGGTTGTTTGATTGTAATTTCGCTGCATCAGCAGAAAAATATTATTTTCCTTATCTGTTGAGCTATTTGTACCTGTGACACTGGACGTATTTGCATCAGGTGTATATTGTTTTTGCAGATGTGCGGGAACATCACCACTCTGTGCAAGGTGTTCATAAGTAAATAACTGTTCAATTGTGTCTATATAGGTGTTTCCAGCAGCGATTTGCGCGTCGGTCATGGCTGTGCGCAAGAAAATCATGGCTGGACCCTGTGTATCTTTTTCACGGTAATTGATATCCATACCACATAACTCGCCGATATTGCGCACCGGAAGATAATTTGTGCTATTGTATTCAATGGGATAGATGACCTCACCGGCTGCATTCTTAAAGGTCTGCACCTGATCATCTACGACAACCTTGATATCATCACGCAGTCTGGCAGTAATACCGTCTGTTGTCTCCTGAGAAGCGGTATCATCTTCTGGGTCGTAAGTGCCGGATTCTGCATGAATTAGCTTTTGTGTAGTACCGCTTAGTGTGATAGTTTTAGAGGACTCATTCCAAGAGACATTTTTTCCCATCCACTCACCAGCAGTACGAATCGGGATATAAGTGGTGCCATTATAGCTTAGAAAATCAATTTCTTTGCCATTTGCGTCCCAACAGTACGCTCGCCGTCCTTCGGTGTAGATACGTCCATTGATTGTATTTGCCTGAATATCAGATACAGCAAGTGCGTTCACACCACAGGACAGAATCGCTGCGGTCGTTGCGGTGAACACCAATGTTTTCCAATATTTTTTCATAAAAAACACCTCTTAAAATAATTATCTTATTTGAAGAATCTATATGTATAGTAGCATGCAGATGTGTAATATACAATATCACGGCAGAGAATGACCATATATAGCAGAGATTGGTAAAAATGATACATGACCATGAGATGGAAAGCCAGCTGTGGACAATCTGCACAGCATGCTTGTCTGGTTTAGGAAAGCTGGTGAAAACCTGTTTTTACAGACAGTTTCTGCTGAGCATTTTTTTGCAGATAGCTGAAAAATACAGCATGAAATTGTTTTCTGCGCATTCGGCTTATATTGATGTGGCTGCCGTTTATCATTTTGATGTCATCTTTCACAAAGTCTGAAATGTGATGCAGATTGATTAAGAAGCTTGCATGTACCCGACAAAAATCATATTCTGCCAGCAGGGTTTCTACATTTTTTAATCTTGTGCGAATTGCATGTTGTCCATCAATTGTATGTGCTATCACAACGTAATTTTGACATTCAAAATATAAAATATCCTGCAAGGGCATACAAAAGGTTCTGCCATAATCATCGGTCAGAGTAATGGTTTTGCAGTTCGAAATCTGCAGCGCCTGTTGGAGCACCTCCTGAAATTTTTTCTCCTGTATCGGTTTTAGCAAATAGCGGAATGCAATACCGAATGCCTCTGCCGCACAGGTGCTTGTTTCACTCACCAGAATAATGAGGGGCTTTTGCTTTCCCGTCATCAATATTTGGACTTGCTTCAAACGCTCTGAATGTTCTTCTTCAACATACAGGAAGATAAGCGGAAAGAACTCCTGTTTTGCACTTTCTATCAGACTTTCCATAGAATCAAAGCTGATATATGGGAGCGCTGCCGCATATTTTTGCAGCAGAGGCTCCATGCACTCACAAATTTGAAAATCACAAATTGCTATTCTCATACTTTAGCACCTATCCTGTCTCAGACCAAAGATCTTTTCAGTGTTTTTATGTCTGTTGTGTTTCAGTCCAACAAAAGCGAAACGTCTCTCATGATGAAAAGCAAGGGACACGCTCCTTGTTGGTTCAAAGTAATGATTTATTTAGTGGATAGGATTTAGACATTGATCCAGTATGGGTCAACCCAACAGCCTTTCGTTTCATTCCAACGGCGATATTGCAACACACCGTCCGCATTCTGTCGATATTTATACACAATCTTATCTGCATAGGGTGTTATATTAACATTAGATATCGTCATCAAAGATGTGGGCGTTACCGAAGTATTAATCTGTATGTTATGTAGTTCTGCTGCACTAGCTGCGCTTATACAAGCGCTTATGGATAGTAGAGTACCTAATGTACCGATAAATTTGAATTTCATTGTATTACTCCTCCTCATATATTATTGGAAAGTCTGTATGTTTTTTGAAAAAATTGAAATTTTCTTCGGAGATTTGCTTAGAGTTTGTTCCTTCGATATGAATCCAATAAGTCCCATCTTTTTTGATTTCCATCTGAGTATTTGATGGAGTCAAATCAATCGCATTCGGCTCAGTACTGGGCGGTGCTTCGTATACTGGCTGCGGGAGCAGAATATAGGATAGCGACAGCATGAGCACACAAACCAGCGTAACCAGAAAATGAGACAGCCTGTGCGTGTTTTTGGGGGGATAGTGCATGACCGCCTGAAAGCGCTCCTTGATATTTTTTGTGTCGTCAGAATGAATAAATGCGGTTGCCGTATAGCAGGCTGGTTTGGACGGGGATATATTGCGCATCGCCATGACGATTGTGCGCAAATAAGCTGCTTTTTCCGGTTTCTTCATGTCACGAACCACGATGGTATCGCACTTGATTTCCAGCATTTGCTCTAAATCTTCCCTCAGCAAATATACAATGGGATTCCACCAGAAGATACAGCAAAATATCGAAACTATAAATTTGATTAAGATATCGTGGTTTTGAAAGTGCGTATATTCGTGGAGCAGGATATAATACAGCTCCTCGTCGGTATACACATTTTTTGGAAGTAAAATTGCTTTGTGGAATAAACCAACACCAAAGGGGACTTCGATATTGGGCATTGTATAGAGGGAAACTTTTTGCGGCTTTGCAAACCTTCTCTGTACCGATTCAAAGACCGTATATGCCTGTGTATGGCACATGCTGGCGTATTTTCGAATCTGTACACAGGCTTTGTGATAGCGGAAGAAATGCCGAATGAGCAGGAGAGTGGTAATTCCAGCCCAAAGTATGAGCAGAGCCTGTCCCACAGAAAGCGGAAAGCCAAATAACTCCATGAAATGTGTTTTCAAAAGGTTGCGGAGCGGCACATAGAACCACGCATATAGATATTTGTCGCCCAATACAATCACCTGCGCAATTTCCGCAGGAAAGAAGGCACGTGCCATACTCAGCAGATAGAGCACAAGGATAGCCCAAAGACTAAATCCGCTTTTGACACAGTATAGCCTGCGAAGAACATACATGCCGCCAATTAAAAGTGTGCTCCAGAATATGGACGCCAAAAAAGAGCATAATGTTATCTGCATATCAATCTTTCTCCTGATCGGTTTCTTCAAAGATATCGATCATCTGTTCCAGTTCGTCAATCAGCTTTTCATATTTTGTGCGGTCGGTTTTCTTATCCTCTTTTTTTACAAGTGCCATGGCGATTTTTGCAAAGGAACTTGTGTTCACGCCTTGCTGTGCGAGCAGTTCAGCAACATATTCCTCCTTGCTCATGCAAGGCTTGAATTGTCTGGTATACCGCTTGCCCGACTTTACAAAGCCGCAGACCGCAAGGAATTCGGACTCCTCTAAAATGCCCAGCATTTTATGGATATAACTCATGCTCCAGTTTGCGGCTTCTGGATACTCTTTTGCCAGCGGCAGGATTTCCAAGCTGGTCAGCGGAACTCCCTGATCCCAAAAAATATTGAGTAATGTTTCTTCGGAGTTGGATAGCTTCTTTTTATTCATGGCAATCACCTTTCCTCACATATAATAACCATTTTGGTTTTTATATATTTTATGGGGTTATTATAATCAGATTTTGCTCAAAAGTCAATATCATAATGGAATATAAAAAAAGCATTGATTCAAAAATCAATGCTTTTATCGTATCTGTAAATTTTAGGATTCCTCCGCCAGCAGGTCTGCATGCTCAGGGTGCTGAGAAAACCATTTTTGTGCATAAGAGCAGGTGGGAATCGCTTTTTGACCCTTGCTGCGCAGCTCCTGTGTGAGTGCATCAATCAGCTTTCCAGCAACGCCTTGTCCTCTCAGCGAGGAGTCTACAACAGTGGAGGTGATTTCTATGGTGTCCTCAGTTCTGCTGGCAAATGCTACAAAGGCAATTTCTTCCCCGTTTTGATTTTCGAGCCAAATACGTCCTGTTTTCTTTTTGAAATCCATTTTGAAAACTCCTTTTTTTGATATCTTGTGATATGGAAAACAAAGACCGTAAGCAGCTTACGCATTGCTTGCGGTCTGAATGTTTCTGATTGAAAATCAGGTGAGCTGTAAAGAGCCTTTTGCGTTCATCAGCAGGGATACGACATCTGGTGCATTGATCAGTTCAAAGCGGCTGTCCATATCCTCGGCAGTAAAACCATTGTGGAGCATGCAGGCGTTGCAAATGCAGACTTGACCGCCCAGCTGCAGGAATTCCTCCAGTTGTCCGCTGACCTCCGCAAAAGGAGCGCCAATGTCAATGCCCTTGGTGGCATTGGGCTTGCCGAGCGCTACCGCATCTACCATCAGAATGATGGTAGCGCTGTGTCCCTGCTTGAGTGCATTGAGTCCCATCACAACTGCAACTGTGACATGATTGGGATTGGATTTTCCCTCGAATAAAGTCACTACGAAATCTGTATTGCGCATTGAAAATTCCCTCCTAATTGCTTTGATTTAATCCAGCATTGCCAGAATTTGTTCCTTTGGGCGTGCACCGACTGCATGATTGGTGATTTTTCCATTCTTTACGACCATGAGGGTGGGGATACTTGCAACCTGAAACTGTCCAGCCAGTTCCTGTTCATCTTGTACGTTGATTTTTACAACCTTGATTTCTGGGTGCTCCTCTGCAATTTCCTCTACAATCGGAACGACCATACGGCAGGGGCCACACCATGGTGCCCAGAAATCCAGAAGGACAGGCTTATCACTTTCGACAACCTCATGATGAAAATTGCTTTTATTTACATTGATTGCAGACATTGTAATGTCCTCCTTTGTTTTCTTTTATGCGTTTACTATAACACGTTTCCGTTTCCGCTTCTGTAACTTTATCACAGAGAAAGGGAGAGATAGCAAGAGCCTGTATAGAGAACTATACAGGCTCATTTCTGTTTATAAAGATATATTGTCAATTTCCTGCCTGATAGATAACGGCTCCGTCTACAATGGTTGCCAATATCCGAATATGCTCCAAGTCACGTTTGGGGATATCGAGGGGATTCTGCTCCAAGATGACAAAGTTTGCCTTTTTACCTTGCGCAAGACTGCCCTTGTCTGTTTCCTCGCCATACTGATAGGCTGCGTTCAAGGTGACCGCTTTTAAGGCGTCCATAACAGAAACTGCCTGATTCTGATCAAGCGGGATTCCGTTTCGGGTGACGCGGTTGACTGCACAGCTGATGGTTTTCATCATATCAGGCGGGAGAACAGGGCTGTCCTGATGAAACGTATAGTGCAGATTACATTCCAGCGCATCATGGACGGGAGAAATGCGGCGGCCGCGCTGCTCCCCGAAGTTTGCCAAATGGATATCACCCCAGTAATAAGTGTGTGCAACAAAAAAGCTTGGAATCATGGAAAGCTTTTCCATGCGCTGCAATTCTTTCTTTTGCACAAGCTGTGCATGAATCATAACAGGACGACAGGTATCTGTGACAGAATGATCACAAACAACCTTTTCAAATTGCGTTACAAATTGATCGGCAGCGGCGTCTCCGTTGCAATGTGCCAGCAGCTGTGCATGATCTGCCAGTGCCTGTTCAATGAAATGATACAGTTCGTTATCTGAATGAATCGGGTAGCCGCAATCGGTTGTTCCCGTATAGGGTTCTTTCACCCATGCGGTTTTTCCCTGCGGAGAGCCGTCCAAAAAGATTTTATAGCCGCCAAGACGGAAGTGGTTGTGATAGCTGTGCTCCTCTGCATGCTTCTGATAGATTTCACGGCAGTGCGCCAAATCCAGATAGCCAACAACATCGATTTTTAACAGCTGTTCGTTGGAAAGCATTTTGAGCAGGGGGTACAGGGTATCGGATACCATACCGTCTTGAATTGTGGTAATGCCATATTGCGCATATATCCTTTGCGCTTCGACTACATTTTTTTTGAGCACTTCGATATCAAAAGAGGAAATGGATTTTTGAAATTCAATAAATGCGTTTTCTTCCATATAGCCATTGAGACGTCCTGTGTCTTTGAATCGACCAAAGCGGCCACCCTTCGGTGGTTGTACAGTGTCATCTAGCCCTTCCTTTTGCAAACCGTAAGAGTTGACAACGCCTATGTGATTGGATATGTGGATAATCATAATCGGATAATCAGAACCAATCAGATCCAGAACATGACAATCAGGGTGTGCTTTTTCTTTTAAGAAATTTTGGTCGTAATTGACGCCGATGACCCATTGTCCCTTGGGAATCTTCCGTTTGCGGATAAATTCCTGCATGGTGGAAACGATATCGTCAAAATCCCTTGCCTCGGATAAATCGCACTGAGAAAGCGAATTTGCAAAGCCGATAAAATGGGAGTGTCCATCAATAAAGCCGGGCAAAAGGGTATTGCCCTGCAAATTGATTTTTTCACCCTGCCAGTCCTTGGGCGGTTCGGTATAAACAGCAAGGATACGATCCGCTTCCACCGCAATCGCTGCTGCCACTGGATTTTTTTCGTCCATCGTGAGAATGGTACCGTTATAATATAATGTTTTCACATGCGCTCCTCCTGTGCTGTTATCAGTATTTGTAGTTTGTGATTTATGCAGGCTTGTTCATACAACAATTTGCTCCTATGTTATGGCATCTTTGGATTTTCTGGTATAGTTTGCTGCTATAATGCCGGCACTGACAAGACCCAATGCGCACCAGCTTTGGAATGTCCAGCTTCTCTCAGATAGAAAGACGGCGGACAGAATCGCGCCAAATACCGGAATGAGGAACCCGTATAGTGATACGGTGCCAACGGGCCACTTTTTCAGCAGCGTTGTCCAAATGGTAAATGCGGCAGACGATAAAATGATAAGATAAAGCATCAGGAAGCAGCCCTTAATGGATAGCGTTCCAATCGAACCACCGCCGCCATAGCCCAGAGCAAGCAGGAAGATACCGCCCAGTGTGAGCTGCCAGCCGGTGAGAACCATGGGGTCCCGTCCGGCTGTCATCACACGGGACACCAAAGCGCCCATGCCGGCAGAAGCCGCTGACAGAAGTACCAGCCCATCACCCATGAGCGAGAAGCCCCCCAAATCTCCGCCCAGCTGCAAAAGCACGACACCGGAAAATCCCATGAGACAGCCGATTGTCTTTGTCAGCGTCAGCTTATCATTTGCCAGAAAGATATGGGCAAACAGAATGGCAAAGAATGTCTGTGTGCCGGAAAGCAAAGCGCCCTTGGTTCCGGTTGTGTGGGACAAACCAATATAATAGCATACATATTGAATGATGCTTTGGAAAAGACAAATTGACAAAATGGCACCAATGTTGCTTCGATTGATGGGTATGTTACGCTTTCCGATAAGAAGCGCAATCATGAGTGTTAGAATTCCCGCCATTGTAAAGCGCCAGCCTGCAAACACCAGCTGTGAAAAGGAATCCGAGCCGATTCCAAAGAGTGCGTAGCCGACCTTGATGCAGGGCACGGCGCTGCCCCACAATGCTGTGGTCAGGATTGCCGGTAATACCAATGTGAACAGTTTATGCTTTTGCAAACCTTTTCCCCCTTATTCTGTCCTGCACAGCGTGCGTACAGGATACTATTTTCAGATCGGTATTATAATAGCATGTTTTTCTGTTTTTGTAAATCTATGGGCATTTATCTGAGAGATATGTCACAAATGACATATATTTTCATTGCAGATATAGATGCCCCCTGCAGCGCCAGCTATGCGATGCAGGGGGAGAAAATAGGGACTGAAAATATAAGATTAGCTGTCCGCAATGCAGCTGTGTCAAAGCGCCAGCATGACAGAGGAGTGAAACACATGCAGGTCGTGAGTGAACTCCACCCCTCCATCGTATTTGTCTGCAATCGCCTCGATATTACGCAGCCCCAAACCGCTGTGATTAGGTTTGCTGGAAATATATCGGCCACCAACTTTTTTTGTTTCCTCGTGAAAGCCATTGTCCACAGTAATTGCCAGCATTTGCCCGTAACAGAGCATGTGAAACTGTATGAATCGCTCGTCCGGCTCTCCGCGGCTGGCAGCGTAGATGGCGTTTTCCAGCAGATTGCCGAGGATCACAGAAAGGTCGATATCCGAAATGGAAAGCGTATCAGGAATCTGGATACGGGCGTCAAAGCGAATATCCTCTTGTATGGCGATAGTCTGATAGTATCCAACGACCATGTTGACTATGGGGTTGTGGCAGAGCTCGATTAACTCATCTTGCTGAACAGCACACAGATACTGTTCCAAATATTCGCTTGCTTCCTGTACTTGGCCACGCTGCAAGAAGCCTTGCAGCGTAATAATATGATGCCGCATATCGTGACGCAGCCGGCGGCTGTTCTCGATGTTGGTACAAATGTGATGATACTGTTCCTTTTGAATGGAAAGCAGGTGGCGGGTCTGACTTGTATCGTGCTGAGAGCGCAGCTTTTCATAGGAGAGATATATCATTTTGAAGAAGATGAGATAAATCGTCAGAACCAGCGCAAACAGGGCAAAATACAGGAACAGAGACATTGGATTATAGAGGTATTCATAGTCGATGAAAGACAGCCCCACGGTCAGCAGCAGAAAGAGAAACAAGGGAAGTCCCGATAGATAGGTACATTCCTTGGCTGTCAGCTCAGCTTCCATCGGGCAGTAGTACCGAATCAGAATCAATAGGAACAAGGGCAGAATCAGTGCGGTGCTCAAAGCCAGACTGATAATTGTCCAGCTGCGGTAGGGAAGCCCGTCATAACCAGTGGAGGGGAGCAGGCGGGTACAGATGACATTGTTGATAGAAGTGATTACCAGTCCGCAGGTAAGGACAAAGGAAAAAATAAATAGTTTTTTCTGCCAGATTTCTCTGACCAAATACAGATACCAGATCAGGCAGGGAAACAGACACAGGATAAAGGCCACGTTGACTGCTTGAAACAGGGTGTGGTCAGGAGGAAACAGCTGCTGTAAAGTACAGCCACCGATTGCAAAAAGTATAGCAAGTGTCAGGATCAGCCAAAGAGTCAAGACTACAGAGCGCTTTGTGGACAAGCGAAGATGTTTGCGGTAGGGATAAAACGCAAGGACAGCAAAGGGAATAATTTGCAGCAAAAAGCCGGTAAACAGTCGGAGAAAGGTCATGGCATTTACCTCCGTGTCAGGTCGAATAGGAATCGTTGGTACTGTGCTTTGAGTTCGGCACGATTGTTTCTGGAAAGAGAAATTTCGGTTCCATCTTTCAGAATCAGCTTGCTGGAGAGAAAGGAACGAATAAATTCCATATTCACCACAAAGCTGCGCTGAGGTCGCAGAAAACGGCAGCTGTCCAATTGTTCAAAGAGCGTATTTAGAGAAGTGTAGGTCTGAAACTGCTGTGTATTTGTATGAACGATACACAGCTTATTAAACACCTCGATATAGGTGATTCGTTTGGCTGGAATAGAAATGCTGCCTTGACTGCTATGAATGTGCAAAACAGGGTTGGCACTCTCTCCCAAACGGGTAAGACAGCGATCCATTGCTTCCCACACGGCGGACTGCTCTAAGGGTTTGAGCAGATAGTGCACTGCGCCCAGACCAAAGGCTTCAATGGCGTGCTCTCGACTAGTGGTGATGAATACGACCTGTGGATCTCCGCCCAGATGCCGAATGACTTCTGTGCCCAGAAGCCCGTCTAGATAAATATCCATGAAGATGATTTGAAAGCTCTGTGACATATCTAAAAGCGCTTCTCCTCTGAAAAAGCGTGTAATGGCAAATTCCAGACCGTGTGTGGATTGGTATGCCCGAAGAAAGGCTTCCAGAATATCGAGTTGCTGCGGTTCATCATCGCACAGCGCGATCTGCAAGAGGAACACTTCCTTTCCTTATGATTTAGTTTATCATAACAACAAATCTGTTTCAGCACAACAAGTTATTTCGTAAAAAGCAGATTTTTGGCGTGAACTGCACATCTATGATTGGGGCGAGTCATATATAATAAAGATAAACCAAAAAGGTGAATCAAATTTTAATTAAGAAAGAGGCAGATGTTCTCTGTAGGAAAGGAGAGCACCTGTATTAGAAATTGATTCCACAATAGAAAGTTCCTATATAGATTAAGGTGTGCAATCTATTGCAGGGGCGCAGCAGACCCGTAATTGCAATAATTCATATGAGTTTAAGCCATTTTTTGATGACAAACAAGGGGAAGTGAAGAGGGGAAAAGGTCATGAGAGTGTTGCAAAAGATAGGTATATTATGTCTGACAATGTTTATAATGGCGGTGCTGACTGCTTGTGAAGCAGGGAAGGATCCTCAAAAAACTGTCGAAAAAACGACTGTACGTATAGCAGTAATGGGAAATCCTGAAAATTTTTACGCTTCTTATATGGACGGTATAGAAGCAGCTGTTTCTGATGTCCAAAAGGAGTATGCAGATACCGAATATCTCTTTGATGTTGAGTTTTTCAACGATGAATCAAATTATGAAAAAGGCATGAAAATTGTTGACCAATTGATACACAATGATGATTTTATCGGTGTAATCGGTTCGAGAAATATGGAAATTAGCAGTGGAACCGCACATATTTTCGATGAGTACGGAAAGGTTTTCGTTGCACCATATTATATGTATGACAGTGTGTGTGCGGATAACTATTATGATTATGTTTTTTCCATGTGCAGTTCTGCTAAAAATACAGGAATCCTTTTAAGAAAAGCAGCAGAGCAGAGCAATGCTGAAAAATGGGCAGCATGCTTCACTTCCCGTGAATTTGAGAGAGACGAACTGATTGGTTTTGTAAATTATCAAGGTTACAAAACCGAAGTCGTAGACTGCATATCCATAGAGGAATTGAGTAAGGATTTCGATGCAGTGTATGATAAATGGGAGCTGTTAGGGGTGGAAGGTGTTGCTTTCTTTGTAAAAGAATTGGAAGGACATAACATCTTGAAGAAGCTGAAAGCGAAAAATCCGAATCTGGTTTGCGCAGGCGATATCTTATTTGATGACAGCTTGATGATGGAGGAAGATGCAGCATTTGAAGCCGGAATGAAAGACTTCATCATAGCAGACGCTTTCTATTTAGATGAGAATGACGAAAGTGAAAACCAGAAGGTTGATCAGATTGCACAAAGCTATCTTCGTGAAAAGGGTATTCAGATAGATTATTGGTATTTGCAGGGCTATAATGCAGTGCGTATGCTTTGCGATACTGTTGTAAAAAATAAAACGACAGATCCAAAGGTGATAGCTGAGGCTTTGCACGTTGATGGATATGACGGGCTTATGCAGATATTCCAGTTTGATATGCGCGGTGTTCAGACCAAGGTTCCTGATTATTATCAAATCTATACATCAGAGGGCACTTGGAAGAAATATATTGCACATTAGGGGGATCGTTATGGGATTGTTCAGAGAAAAAGCCATGCAAAGCAGCAGTACATTATCTGATGTCGGAAGGGGAATTGCAGGTATTCGTATTTCTGTATGGCTTTCGGTCATGGGTCTTGGAATTTGTGCTGCCGTTTTTATGATATGGCTGTTTTTCGGCACGATATATGAGACTGTTTCCGTTACTGGACTTGTATGGCCTTTGGAATCTGGAGGAACAGTATATGCGGAAACAACAGGTATTGTAACAGGACAAGTGATATATTCTGGTGCAGAGGTGAAAGCTGGAGATATTTTGGCGATTTTATACGATGATGAAGCACTCATGCAGCTCGATCTTGCCAAAACAGAAAATTCTTCTGCCTTTGCAGAATTACAAAAAAAGTACATTAGAAAAACGGTTGTTCGTTCTCATGTTGACGGTATCGTATCGCACATTGTAGATAAGGATACTCGTGTTGCCGAAGGTGAAGTAGTAGCAGAGGTCATTCCCTTTGATAAAGACGGAAATAATAAAAGAATTACCACATTTATTCCGGCTGATCGGTTAGATCAAATCGAAAATAATATGGAGGTTCAGATTGTCCCCGAATTTGCGTCACGGGATAGGGACGGATATGTCTATGGTTATATATCGAGTGTTGGAAAATATCCAATAACCGGAGAATATGTCAAGCAGTATTATGATTCTATATTTTCTTTGGGTATCGATATGCAGGAAAAGTATATCTGTGTGGAAATCACAATGGTTTCCGACGCAAACGCAAAAAGTGGATTAAAATGGTCCAATACAAAAAGTGAGGAAATTGATATAGGTCTGGGAACGCTCTGCCATTGCGATGTTGTCACCAATAAGCTGCAGCCATACCAGTATTTGGTCAGGTAGGTGACAGTATGAAAAAAGTGAAAAAGGTAAAACCAGTATTACAGATGGAGGTTACGGAATGTGGTGCAGCTTCACTTTGTATGATACTGGATTATTATGGAAAATCAGTTGCGATGGAGCAGCTGCGTCTTGAGTGCGGGGTTTCCAGAAATGGCGTCAATGCAAAAAATATAGCAAGAGCCTCTATGCTGCATGGGCTCAAGCCACGCGCCTTAAAGGTGGGCGTACATGCAGCAAAGGAATTGAAATTTCCTGCCATCATTCACTGGAATATGGATCACTTTGTGGTGCTTTGCGGATTCACAAAAAAAGGTGCTGTGATTGCAGATCCAGCGTCAGGGCTAAGATATGTACTGGAAGAAGAATTTTCCAAAAACTTTACTGGGATTGCGCTGGAATTTACACCGAATGAAAGCTTTGAAAAAAATAGAACGCTGAAAAAGGATTATATCAAATCCTGTCTAAAATCGTTCGCACTCGTTCTGATTATATTTGTGGTTTGTGAGTTTTGCATGCTCATATCTGGCGGTGTTCTTCCTTTTCTAAACTCAGTATACATTAATAAAGTGCTTTTAGATGGTAAAATGCAGCAGCTTTCCTTTGCAACTGCGGTATTACTTATTTGTTTGTTGATTGCTTTTTTTGGTGGTGTGATAAGGGCATATACCATAAACAAAATTGTAAAACAGTTGAATGCGAAATTGAATTTTGGATTTTTTGAGCATATATTAAAATTTCCCATAGAATTTTTCTTGCAGAGAAATTCCGGAGAGCTGGCTATGAGGCAGGGGGAAGTGATGAATACGGGAAGATGGATTGTGATGATGCTGCCGTTTATCTTCACATCAATGCTTCAGATTTTCATATATCTGACACTTTTGATTTTTATGAATCTAAAAATTGCAATCATTGGTGCTGTTATGGTCGTAGTGAATGCAATAGCCGTGGTAATCGCTTCCAAGCGGTATCGGGAAAAGGTTATGAGATCTGATCGGGAACGCGCCACGCTGCAAGGGCTTATTTCGCAAACTATAGACGCTGTGGAAACGATAAAATCCTGTGGCTGTGAAGATGCTGTTTTTGAAAGGCTGATTTCTGCCGGCAGTATCGCAATCAATGCAAGAACAGAGATCGAAAAGACCACAGTTCTCACCAATACAGTATTTACATTTTTGAACGCTTTTTCCTCAGCTTTGGTGATTGTGGCAGGTGTATGGGAAATCTTATTCAGTTCTTTGACGACAGGCTCCCTGATTGCGCTTCAGGGGGTTATGGCGGCAATGCTGGCACCAATTGGAAACGCGATGAATATGGGATTTCAGATGCAGCAGCTCTCTGGTATGACACACAGAACAAATGATGTCATGCGCTATATGACAGATACAAAGTTTGCCGAAGCTGAGCAGAAAGAGTTAACAGAGCTGGACAGTGACATAACATTTGAAAACATCACGTTCGGATATAGCCCTTTGGATACGCCAATTTTAAAGGATTTTCATTTCCATATAAAAAAAGGAGGCAGTCTAGCCATAGTAGGCGGCAGTGGCAGTGGAAAATCTACTGTTGCAAAGCTGATTGCAGGATTGTTTTGTGAACAAAACGGTAAGATATTTTTTGGCAGCAGCGAAAGAAAGGAAATCGGACGAGATGACTTCTATTCGGAGGTTGCAGTCGTAACACAAAGTATCAGGCTTTTTGAGGGAACTGTGCTGGATAATATCACCATGTTTGACAATACCATTCCGTATGATGATGTTGTCGCTGCGGCAAAAATCGCTTGTATTCATGAGGGGATTATTGCAAGACCTTCAGGTTATCGTGAGTGGGTGTCAGAAAATGGAAGAAATTTTTCAGGTGGGCAAAGACAGAGAATTGAAATTGCAAGAGCAATTGTGAAAAAGCCAAAACTGCTGATTATGGACGAGGCAACAAGCGCCTTAGATGCGGACACGGAAATGGATATTATGCAGGCAGTGTCTGACATGGGAATCACAACGATTGTAGTAGCACACAGGCTTTCTGCAATAAGATATTGCGATAGTATCATTGTTATGAGAAATGGAGAGATTGCAGAACGTGGTACGCACCATGAGCTTATGGCAATGGACGGAGAATATGCTGCGCTTCAGAGAGAAGGTGATATCTAGTGAAGGAACTTGAAAGAATAAGAGAAAAAAAGCGTGAAGATATTCGGCTTGCCCATGAGAATATGGAGAAAGCGCTCAAGGGAAATGGTGGTTTACAGGGCGTGAATGCAGTGCTGAAATTTTTAAATGTCAATGGGAGTGTTGACGACAGTTTGCCAATTCGTGTACAGCTTGAAAGGCTTACGGAGCGCTATAATATCAATATTCGCTATGGAAAGCTTGAAACAGATTTTTATATGAAAGCGATACTGCCCATGCTTGTAAAGACAAAGGAGGATACGTATCTTGCGGTGATACCAAGACAGAACGGCTCCTGCTACTATATAAAGGGCAATCAAAAGATAAATTTATCCGAAGAAAAACGTACATTGTTTACAGATGAGGCACTGTACTTTTATAAGAATTTGGGAAATGATAGGGTTACCTTAAAAAGCCTTGTGCAGTTCATGTTCGATTGTGTATCGACAAGAGATAAGTTGACAGTAATATTGCTTTCCGTAACAGCGTCGGTAAGCGGGCTGCTTCTGCCATGGGCAAATAACTATATTTTTTCTAAGATTATTCCGACAGGGGATTCGTCGGGCGTTTTAGCTACTGCGGCACTGATGCTGTCTGCAATCCTGACTGCGACGATTGTAAAGCTGATTCAATCCTTTGTAATGACCAATTCGATGGCGAGGGTGAGTGCGTATGTCCAAAATAGTGTTATTCATCGATTGCTAAGAGTACAGTCTGGATTTTTTAAATCTGAGAAGTCAGGAGCTGTTTCGGATTTGATCATGCGGTTTTCTGATATCTTGCAGATTATATCAGCAAATAGTATTACTGCTTTTATATCAGCAGCTTTATCTGTGGTATATCTCTATCAAATTTATCATTATGCACCTTCTCTTTTGGGTGTAACGTTTTTGATAACGGCTATACTTTTAATTGTTATTATAAGAGAAGGTGTATCTAGTATTCAATACAAAAAAACATACGCAAAAGCGCTGTCCGATATGTCTGGCTTTGTTTATGAAATGTTTTCGGGTATGGAACAGGTAAAGTTAAACGGAGCGGAGGCAAAAATGCTGCATCGGTGGAGTCAACGATATGTCACATGTGCCAATGCGGAGACACCGCCGTTTGTTATAAGGTATTCCGAAGTGCTTTATAAGCTGATTACGACCCTTGCGATGCTTTTTATATTTTGGGGTGCTGCAGATGTCCCTGCATCGAGTTACATTGCGTTTGCAACTTCGTATGGTTCGTATATTGGAGCACTGATGAGTCTCGCGGGCGTAATTGCAACAATTGGTGAGTTTCAGGCAGCCTACGAAATGGTGCGTCCGCTCTTTGATGCAGGGCTTGAGGAGACAGAGACGAACAAGCAAAGACCAGCAGAGATAAATGGTGAGATCACGGTTTCAGATTTGTCGTTTCGATATCATGATACAATGCCTTATATCATAAAGGACATGTCTTTTCGTGTGAAAAAGGGCGAGAGTATTGGAATTGTGGGAGCCTCAGGCTGTGGGAAATCCACACTGATCCGGCTGCTTTTGGGATTTGAAACGCCTGAGGACGGCAGTATTTATATTGACGGATTTGATTTGAGAGAGCTGGATTTGAAATATTATCGGCAAAATATTGGTACCGTGATGCAAAATGCAAAGCTGATATCAGGAGATATTTATTCTAATATAGTATTGACAAAGCCAAATGCACACATTGACGAGGTGTGGGAAGCGGTTTCTCTGGCGGGCCTGTACGATGATATTACAGCACTTCCTATGGGACTGCATACGCCTGTTAGTGAGGATAACTGTACGCTTTCCGGAGGTCAACGGCAGAGAATATTGATAGCGAGAGTCATGATTGCAAAGCCATCTATACTGATCTTTGATGAAGCGACATCTGCACTGGATAATATTACACAGGCTAAGATTACAGAAGGTATCAATCGGCTTGACTGCACGAAACTGATAGTGGCGCACCGATATACAACAATTAGGGCTTGTGATAGGATTTTTGTGATGGATCGAGGTAGGATTGCAGAATGTGGTACTTATCATGAGTTGATTGCTAAAAAGGGCATATTTTTTGGACTGATGTCAGGACAAAAGTTGCAATAACAAAAATGAGAAAGAGGTGAAAAGATAACAAGGAAAGAACTCATATATTTGCGTGAAAAATCACGCAGCAGGTTGTTCAATGCAAAATGAATTAAGGAGGGGAAAAACTTGAATAAAATTCAACAGAGGGCAGTAAGTGGTATTTTGTCATTTTCAATGATTGTATCAGCAATGCCCAGCGCATTTGCGCGAAATGAATCAATTAGTGGGACAGCCGAAATTTCTTTTGCGGCGTCAAAGTATGTCGTCTCAGAAAATGAAAAAAAGCTGAAAGTGAAAATCGTACGCTCAGGCGGTAACGAGAGTAAGATTGATGTAGCATTTAAGACAGCTGATTTTACTGCTGAATATGGCGCTGACTATGTTGTACTTGACGAAAACGGTGATGAATTGCCTGTTGTTGACGGAATTGCTCCAGATGAATCTATGTTTGAGGAGGTATCGGACAATGCAATCATTACAGAGGTTGATGAGGATACTACTGTAACAGACGATCAAACCACTGAAAAATTAGAGGAATCAGAGCAAAATACTGAAGATAACAATACAACAGATGAAATCATAAACGATGAGGGAGAGGTCGAAGAGCTTTCGACTGTAATTGAAAATGTTTCTGATGCGGAAATTCAGGAGGAGACCGCTGATGCAGAGAAGCCGGAGGAGTCTCTTGAAAAATCAGAGTCTGAGAATAGCAATCCTGTAACAGGTGAACAGACAGATGAAAAATCTGAACAGCCCGGTGAAGATGTTGGAGATGATACCACGGGAGACGAAGGCGGTGAGGATACCGATACTGAGACTCAGGAGCCGACAGAAAATGTTCCAGATACAGAAAAGCAGGACGAGGTATCTGATACTGCGGAAGATGAGCCAACTTTGGATAGTCAAGGCACAGCAAGGACCTCCACCGGTTCTGCTCTGCTTGATGCACAGGCACAGTATTTACAATTGCCTGACGAAGATGGAGAGACTGCGGAAGCAGTAGAAAACATTCTTACAGAGACAAACAACTATTTTCAAGGTGCGCGTGGTGCAGTGGGTGTTGTGACCTTTCAGGAGGGACAAACCCAAAAGGAAATCACAATAAAGATTCTTGATAATGATCGCGCTCATGCAGATAAGATTATCATGCTGTCGCTTATGGGAATAAACGGCGATGAGAAAACTTCACTTGCAGCAAATCCTACGGCGTATGTTAATATTATGGACGATGAGGCATATGAAAAGCCTGTTATTACTCCAGCGATCAATGAAATTACGCTGACAGAGCAGGAGCCGACCTATGAACTTACGCTCACAAGAAACGAGGGCGTTGAATACTACACTTCTGTTCTTGTTTCGACAGTTAAGGGCACAGCACAAGAGGGCTACCATTATGAAAAAATCGAAAATGCAAGCCTTGCGTTTGTGCCCGGAGAAACAGAAAAGAAAGTGAAGATTTCAGCGGAACACTTCGACAAAGAAATGACGTTTGGAATTCGCTTGGAAAGTGATGGCACCTGTGAGATAACAGATGAATACATTGATGTAACCATGGCGGCAAAGTCTGCGCAAGCTGCTGTAATAAATAGCGAAGCCGCTGTGCTAACGTCTGTGGATAATAACATTGCGCAGGCAGCATCAAATGTACTCGGAGCCCCATCTACACTAGTTGTACTGGATATGGAGAAGGGGCCTAGCATGGGCAGTCAGGATGGTTGGCATAGAAGGGGAGAAAGGGATTATGGTCTTTATGAAACCTATAAGAATAGTGGCAGGACATGGGTTGCGAAGAATGCAACCAATCTTTCTGGCGTAGACAAAATTTCGTTTTCTCATCAGAACAAGGGACATTATGTCGGAAAACGTGGGGCATACCATATCTTTATTGAACTCCTTCGTGGAAAGGACAGAGATGATTACGGAGCATCTGGTGACAAAAATCTCAGAAAAGATGGAAATCATGGATGGACAGACAGTAGGCTAGATGTTTCGGAGTTGAACGGTGATTATTTTATCCGTTTTGGTATCAGAAATGATGGCTGGCCCGCTGATAATGCGGAAAGCTGGTTTGGAGATCGTGTGCATTTAGAGTGGAAAAGGTATAACTTTGACATTCATAACAAACAGGTATTTAACCGCCTTGCATATGATTACGCAGATAAAACTGGTGAAGCTTTAAAAATCGCATATACAGATGGTCAAGATGATTATGATTATATTCCTTCTGTGAAGCTGGTGGATAACGCAGGCAATGAGGTAAGTGGTTTTTATGCGAATGCAAATCAAACAATAAAGCCGGTATCGACAAATCCGCAGCTTGATGCAAAGTATGGCGTAGAGCTTGAGGGCGTATATCTTTATACAAAAGACAACGACAGTCTTTATAGGAAAGAGACCAGATACCCATATAAGGATCATTGGTATACAGACAAGACGTTGTGGATACCTTCGAGCGGCATAAGCGCAGACCAGAGTTTGGCAGAACGCATTGACAAAACATTTGGACGCAATGTAACAGTAGTCAAAGTGATGCCGAAGTTTAAGCAAAAAACAATCACGTTAAATGTTCATAATATAGATGATGAAAATACGTATATTGCTAATATGAACAGCAAGCAGGCGGAAAGCTATCGTGATTGGGGGGCGAGGGGATATTATAATCAATATACCTTCCCAATGAATTCCAAGATTAAGGTTCGTGCGGTTGGTGCTTCAAATAAAACGATTACAGGATTCAAAGTAGATCTGTGGTCAAAGTCGGATAAGGACGATCCGATCTATTCTGATAGTAATGCACCAGAAAGAATGACGTATGTTCTTTCTGAAAATATGAGTTTTTATCCGAGAACCGAGAATGACGGAATGAATGTTGCGTATATGCCGAATGTGGATAAGGTGGTAGATGATCTGACAGGGCGCGCATTTCTCCAGCCGTCAACCGCACAGGAGGCAGAAGAGCTGCTCGCTTCCAATAAAAACGGTGATATCCATATCAAAACAGTTTATCCGGGCATGCTCTGGACACTGCGCGCAACAGCACCAGAAGGATATTATGTCAAGTGGACAAATGGAACCGGAGATATTAAAAATATCAACGGAATGATAGATGCAAGCTCCGATCCAAATGTCAACGAGCAAACAGAAAGTACGAAAAAGTTCAAGGACTTGTATAATCCGATTTTCGGTGATATATTGTCTCGCGATATCGTACAGAACAACACAAAATATTATTATGAGTTTGTAAAGAATAACAATACATCAACGGTAGTCAAAGGCAGAGTAGAACGGGAAAATGGAAGTTTTTACGATGTGGTACACAATAGGCGGCTCGATGTAACACCAGTTAACGCGACACAGGTAAGTATTGCGGGAACTGCTGGATTTACAGATGGGACGGGTCACTTTGCCATAGAGGTTAAAAATGTTCCACGTTCAGGAATGATTAGTATTCTGGTAGATGACAATGGAACTACGTATCCCGCTACAGCGTTGATAAATAATCTATATCTGACACTTCCGGCGTACGAGTGTTTCAAGCCAAAGGCATTGAATATAAGATATGAAGATGATGTAACCAATAAAATAAACGGTACAGCTGTCAATGTCAAAGATGATACACTGCATATAACCGCAGAGGTCGAAAGCAATGGTACCATTGAGCCTGTGGACGCAAAATTCTCTATCCATAAGGTGAATGGTTCGGTGATTGATTGTTCAACAGACAGCAGATTTACCAACGGGTTTGCAAACAGAACAGCAACACTCAGCTTTAATCCGAAATCTGTATTGGATTCGGGTGACAGAATATACGTTTCTTTCACAGACCAGAATGGTAAGTCTTATAAATCAATGGATTTGGGGTATGACTTTGTTACGCCGCTTAATCTCGGAACCTTTTTGTTCCCGCTGATTGGCAGTGAGCTGCTCGAAGACACATACAGCAGTGCGGTAGAGCTGATAGGTGACCCACTTGGCAACGTATCGTTAGGTAAGATTGGCTTTGATGAACCTGTAACGGAAGATGTTACTCCGCCGGGAATGGACTCCAATGAGTATAAGTATCAAATGACAACTTATCAATTTGGTGACTATAAGAGTGCGGTAAAGACCTTCGGTGCGGAGAGTGAGGAGGAGCCTGACCAGAGCAAGAGTGAAGAGACAAAGAAAAAGGCGAAAAAGGCATTGGACAAGAACGGTCAAAAACCTGATGGAGGAGGATATAAAACGGCAAAATCCTTCTCATGGGAGCTTTCCCCTAAAATGGTATTTGCCATGCAGCTAACAAGCCGAAATGTAGATGGTGAATACAAATACTTCTTTGAAGAACTGGATTTCATTGTAGGGCTTGACTTTGATGTGGACGGAAAAATAACGATCACTTTGCCCATTGGAATGAACGTCATTATCACGGCTGGACTGAATGGAAATATTACTGGCATATTCCAACTCAAAACCGATTACACAGGAGATTCGACATGGAACACCAATAAGGTCGAGTACAGTCCGGAGACATTCGGATTATTCGAAGAAATAGAGCATGTCAACAGAAAGGCATATCTGATGCTCGATCCGAATATTTCGCTTGGACTTGGCGTAGAGATTGCAATTATTGAATTGGGTGGACATGCGAACTTCAACTTTGATATGGATTTTGAATTTGGACTGAATGCAGGTTCGTTAGGACACCGCATGTACGGTGATATGACATATAACTTTGATTATTATATCAAGGTGCTGTCATTTGAGGTTTACTCTAATGCAACAAAGGAACAGACTGTCAAGCTATTTTCGGAGAATGCCGATGGACATATCGAACCCGACCTCATTCCGGATCTTTTGAGTGCGGAAGATGATAGAATACAATCCATACAGTCAACAAGAGATTATCTTGACAATGAATCGGGGTGGAACAGCAGCAATTATGCAATATCACCTTTTGATATCGATGCAGGCAATACAGAGGAAATGACTTTGCAAAGCGGAATATATCCCAGCGCAAAGACAACGCTTACACCAATTGGTGGCGGTAAGATGTTTATGACATTCATCGGTGATGTGCCGTCAAGAGGTGATGTGGATCGAACTGGTCTGTTTTACTCCATATATGATGGCACAACATGGTCACAGCCAAAGCTGGTAGACGATGATGGAACGCTAGATGATTACCCGAATGTATTTGATTTGGGAGATAAGCTGTTGATTTCATGGTCCTCGGCAGACAAAAAGTTTGGGAACAATGCAACAACGCAGCAGGCTTTGTCCGCGCTGGATATCAAGACGGTGTTCTTTGAAAAAAAGAGTGAACGTTTTGAACAGGTGACACAGCTGACACATAAAACAGAGCAGGACTATGCTGCGGATGTGAATCCGAAGGCTGCATATGACAGTACAAGCGACAGACTGATACTCTACTATACCAAAACTGAGTATGAAGATGCCAAAACATTGACAGATCTTACTACTGCTGCATCGGTTATCGCATACCGTTTCTATGAAAATGGGAAGTGGAATGATGCATCAAGCTATACAGATAAAGAGCTTGCAGGTGTTACAGACAAGGAGGCGTATAAACGAAATTGGTACGGTCAGAGATTCCTTGATACGAGACTTGACAAAATGAGCCAAGAAATGCTCCGAATCGTTGATTCCGATGCAATTTCTTACAACGGGCTGGCGCTCTATGCATGGACGGTTGACTATGATAAGGATTTGAATACCGTAGAGGACCGCGATGTATTCATGCAGATTTATAACTTTAAGCAAAATGATTTTACCCATATCGTAAAAATGACGCCAGAAGCAGGTGCGTATCAAGCACCACAATTTGGCCGATATAAAGATGAAACATTCCTGTTCTATTCTTCTATTGGGAAATTGGGAGAAGGTGAGAATCAAGAACAAAGCGGTATTGCTTATTTGGAGGTAAGCGATATTATCTCAAACGATAAGTACACAAAGGTCAATATAGGTTCCTCTGAGTACTATAAGCTGGAATACGAAACAATGTCTGGGGAAACAACTTCCAGCGATGGAACAATCATTCCCGAAGAAAAGCAAACTGTAAAGATTATGCCGTCATATGCTGTGAAATTAGATGGATATGTAAACAATTACAGTGTTGACGTCGATCAGAACGAAAGCATGTATTTGACATGGACAAATTCTGATGAAAATGGTTCCAGACAGGTATATACATCTATTTTTGACTGTGACCCGTCTGTGGGTACGAAAGCTGCAGCAGCTGATGAGGCTTCGCGGAACTCAGACTGGAGTGAAGCGTTTAAGCTGACAAATGCAGAAGATGTATCGTACAGAAATGCTGATGCAGCTGTTATGGACGGAAAGCTTTATATTGTATCATCAAAGACTCCTTATATTACAGATGGTGACAGCAAGAAGCTTGATGATAACAATACAAGCCTTGTCATGCTGACACATATACCATATGCAAGGGCTGTAACAGTCGATGAAAATGCGCTGACAGTAAATACAGAATATGTGTATCCGAATACAGGATTCGTTCTAACTTCAACAGTAAAGAATGAGGGTACTAAATTTATTGACAAACCAGTTACCTTTAGATTCACAATGGTATCTAATGGTGTGGTGACAGAGTTTGGAACACAGACCGTAGAAGGTGTCTGGGGTGCCGGAAAGATGTTGCAGGCATCTGTCAATGTTCCTGCAATTTCTGAGATTCGTGATGATCTTACTTTCTGTGCAGATATTACCGTAGAAGGCGGAACACCAATTCGACAGGAGATGCGTATTATAAAGGAGCATAATCTGGTTTCTGATGGAGATGCCTCTCTCGTAGAGAATACGGACGGGCATAGTCTGTATATCCCGCTGAAAAACAAGGGAAATGTCACGTCCCCAGAGGTTACGGTAAGTCTATATACCGCGAAGGGAGATACTGTAGATAAGCTGATAGACGCATATACTGTCAATACCATTGCCGAAAATACATCAATAACGATGGAGGAGACGGTTCAAATTCCTGACAGTGCCTTTGTGATTGATGAAAATGACGGTGCAGCAGATATTATTGCAGTGGTACAGGCTGGCGGCGAGGACGTGATTACACTCAAAGCGACTGCACACAAAAATTTCGATGCACAGGCAATCGAAACGATGCGTAAGGTGACTGGTGTGTCCATCGAGGGCAATGACAGAATTTATGCAAAGCGCCTTGAGGATATTGAAATTGCAACGGAAGTTGGAGGTACAGCAGGCGATGAAGTTATGGTTCTCTGGAAAAGCGACAATGCAGATGTTGTATATGTCAGAGAAGACAACACTTTGTTTGCAGCCGGAAACGGTACGGCTCGTCTGACAGGTTATGTTATCCCGTCTGCACAAAATATCGTATTCCAATACGACGGAACATCAGAGAAGGAAGATGTGCTGAAGAATATACCTTCGACACTGCATCACACAGTAGTTGCAGATGTAATCGTAAACGAAACTGGCACAGATTCTGGTGGTGGTTCTTCCGGAGGCAGTTCCGACGATGATGATGATTTTGATAAAGAGGAACCCAAAAAGGAAGAAGAATTGAATGAGCCAACTACACCGTCAACCGGAACTTGGACAAATCCATTCCGTGATGTTTCTAGCGATGATTGGTTCTTTGACAGCGTTCAATATGTTTGTGAGAACAACATCTTCAAGGGCATGACGGATACAAGCTTTGAACCACACGCCAAATTGACAAGAGCAATGCTGGTAACAGTGCTCTATCGTTTGGAGGGAGATTTAGATATGAATGGAATTTCAGGAAGTTCGTTTACAGATGTGGCAGCAGAAAGCTGGTATGGAGATGCTGTATATTGGGCAAGCCAGAACGGGATTGTAAAGGGGTATGCAGAAGGAACTTTTGCGCCAAATGATCAAATTACCCGTGAACAGTTTGCGGCCATTATGGAGCGTTATGCTACCTATGAGGGAAATAGAGTATCAAATTCTGTCGATATGTCGCAATTTACGGACAAAGAAGAAATTTCAGATTGGGCAGTCACAAGTCTTTCTTGGGCGGTTGGCTCCGGTTTGATTTCTGGTAAGGGCAATGGTATCCTAGATCCAAAGGGCAGCGCAACACGTGCTGAGGCTGCTGCAATTCTCCAGAGATATATAGAAAATATATCGAAAAACAGTATGGTACAATAATTTTTAGAAAGGTTGATAAAATTATGGCAAAGGAAATGAAGAATCTAAACAAAGAGGCAGAGGAGCAGGACGTTCAGGAGCTTGACTTTGACGAATTGGAAGAGGTTACAGGAGGATCTATAAAAGATGTCGTTTATACCCCGACGGTAGATATCAGTCAGGACACGAAGTTAAAAATCTGAGTTCTGTGAAGTGAAATGTGGAGAGCTGTTTTATAACAGCTCTCCACATTTTTATCTGATGGAGCAACTTTCGCAGGGAAAGCCATGGAATATCGTGTCTGATAGTTATAGTGTGAAGTTGTCAGAAGTATCCATTATTTTCAGAAAGTCACATGATGCCTTTCTAAAGTTAGATCATTGCCTTCTCTTCTGTGATATAGTTTTCTTTATAAAATAAATACCGAGGCGAAAAACAGAAAAAGAAAACCGCCATTTCTTAACGAAATGACGGTTTTAATGGGTGCAGGGACAGGACTTGAACCTGCGACCTCCGGGTTATGAGCCCGACGAGCTACCAGCTGCTCTACCCTGCGATATCTGGTGTTGTGCACCGCTCATGTTTGGTGCTCCATTATAATATCATATCGACAGGGCGATGTCAACGCTTTTTTGAAAAAAATTTATTGTACAGTAAAAAATCGAATGGGGCAGACCGGTATGAGAAGGGTCTGCCCGAAATATGTATTCGAGGATTGAAAGAAATCAGTTATCCTTATGATGCTGGTCGCGTTCATACTGTTCCATACGGGAATACTTTGAACGCATCATCTGCTGCCGGCGTATCCGCTTGCGGCGAATACGGATCATATAGAGGGATATATAAAGGATAAACAGGGCAATCAGTACAACCAGAAGCACCTTGAATATAGGGGTGCTGAAAAAGTTTTCCAATAGATAGGCGTAGTAGAGTACCTCGGACATGGAAACATCGCTGAGTGCGAGCAGGTCAACCGTACCATAGGTGACTCCGTCGCGTGACAGGGTCATCGTACCAAGCTTGTCTCCCTTAGTAATGGGGGCGACAATATCCTGTTTGACAGATAATGTTTTTTCGAAGTCCTCCAATGTCAGATCTTTCGGTACAGTTGCGTCAAGGTCACTGCCTGCTACAAGCATTAAAGAATCTGTCTGTGTAGAAAGCCGGATCGGAACCTCTTCAATTTCGGCACCCTCTTCTACAAGCGTTTTGGAGGCATAATTATCGTATGCCCACATAAACAGGCGCTTTGTTTCGGGAAATGAGAGGGGATAGGGATCATTCGGGAGACGTTCGCAGCCGAGCATAACAGAAATAAGCTTGGCTTTTTTCTTTTCGGCAGCTGCAACCAGACAGTAGCCTGCCTGTGAGGTATGTCCGGTTTTTACGCCCTTTGCATAGCCATAAAAATGTGGGTTATTGCGGGATAAAATTAGTTGGTTGGTTGTCAGAATATACAGGTTTTTTCCATTCGGATGCTCGGAAACCTTGTTGGTCACACTGAGATTTTTCTGTGCAGTATTGGCAATCATGGCAAAAGTTTCGTTTTTCATTGCCTCTTGCGTAATACGGAACAGGTCATGGGCAGTGGTGTAATGGTTGTCATCATGCAGACCGTTTGGATTGACAAAATGTGTATCCGTACAACCCAGATCGGCCGCACGTGCATTCATTTTTTTTACGAATTCGGGGATAGAACCGCCAACAAAACGTGCAAGTGTGTTCGCTGCTTCGTTGCCGGAGGGCAGCATGAGACCATAAAGCAAATCAATGACGGGAACTTCTTCTCCTACTACAAAGCCAGCCATAGAACCGTCGGAGGGGATTCCGTTGAAGTCCTCTTCCAATACTGTGACCTTCTGCTCAAGATCCTGAACATTATCCAGTACAATCAGTGCGGTCATGATTTTTGTTGTGGAAGCGGGATATCGGCGTTCCTCCGCATTTTTTTGATAAAGCGGCATTCCGGTGACAGGGTCACCGAGATAAACAGCTTCCGCTTGGATCATAGGATCTTCAATCGCCTGTGCGGTGGGAACGAATAAGACGGAAATGCACAGTAGAACGGTCAATAGCACGGCGAAATGTCGCCGCAGGGCAGGGAAAGTCATTCTTCGGGTTCCTCCAGTATAAAGTCCTCATCGGAAAAGTGTCCTCGTATGACGGCGGGTTTGGGTGGAATACGACGCAGAGGGTCATAGCGGAATGCGCGGCAAGCGTAGCTTGTCGGTACCACGCCGCGTCGGCGGCAGGCAACATGCTCGCCGTCGAGCGGCGCAGAACGGGCGCAGTAAAGACAGCGTGGCTCGATATCCTGACGGAATAGAAAACGATTTGGTCGCAATGTACACCATACCTCCTTTTGCACGAATGGGTATATATCATTATTATAGCGGAATATGATGCTTTTTTCCAGAGAAAATTACACAAAAAAGTGAATATATGAAGAAAATAAATCCGATTGCAGGTTTTCCGGCGGACGATATGGGATAGGGAGAAAACGTAGAGATGGAGATGGGAAAAGCTGCCTGACAAAGAATGGTCAAGGCAGCGGCAAGCAAGCCATGCAAAGCCTTCCCGTATAAGACACGCCGAATGGACAATCCGTTCATGACCGCTGCCGTTTGACAGAGCACAGAGCAGCCGCCAAATCCCACAAGCATGCTCATCGCCGGAAGCAGTGCGCGGCCGCAGGACTCCGGAAGAAGCACCAGACCGCTGGTCATTTCCAAAAGACCGGTGAGCAGCGGTGCAGCGGCTGCTTCCGGTGCCCCAAGGAACCAAAGAAGGGGTGCACAGAGAATCGGTGCCAGCGCAAATACACCAGCGGCTTCCAATACATGGCGAAGCATGGAAAAAAGCATGATGAATACGGTGATTTTGAGACAGGAGCGTCCAGCTTGTTCAGCAGATGCAACAAGGCTTGCAGAGAAAGATACATTGGCTGGCAAGCTTCGTTGGGGAGATTTTTGGTATTGTGCCGTGTGGTGAGGAAGCAGAAGTCCGGTCAAGAGTGCGGTCACAATATGGATTCCATATAAAAATAAGCCGATTTTGATAGAGCCGCATAGTCCGGCTCCGCATACGCCGATGAGAAATGCTGGTCCTGTATTGTTACAAAAACCGAGCAGCTGCTCGGTCTCTGTGCGGGATAATGTACCAGACTGATAAAGTTCGTATGCTGCCTGCGCACCGATTGGGTAACCGCCAATCAGCCCAAGCAGCAAGGGACCGGCAGACTCACCGGACAATCCGTATAGGCGGCGCAGCAGCGGTGCACACCAGTTTCCCAGTTTTCGTACAGCGCCCGTGCGAATGAGCAGACCACTCAAAACAAAAAAAGGAAACAAAGATGGAATTGCCGTAGAATATGCGATTTTAAGACCTTCCTGCACCCCCTGTGCAGCAGCACTGGCATGGGGAAGAACCAAAAAAAAGAATGCACAGGAAAAAATAATGGCAGAATAAGAAAGCAATGTGCGCATAAGAAGTCCCCCTTGGCAGTACATAGAAAAATTCAGCTTTGTCCATCGTATGCAGTGCGGTCTAGTTTCATGCTGGGAGTGCATAGACTGTGAGGTGGAAGGGAGGTGCATGCGGATGGGACTGCTGGAATGGAGCGAGCGGGTTGGTCGTGTGGTACAGGGCAGACCACGGCTTGAGGTCGAGAATGGCCGTCTGGTCATTGAACAGCACAAAAGTATGCGTGCATACAGCAGTACATGTATCCGGGTGGACTGCCCGGGCGGTGAGGTGTGTATTGAAGGAGAACAGCTGACGCTGGAGGCACTTTCAAGGGCAGAACTGTCGATTCAGGGGACGATAATAAGCGTAACATGGAAGGACAGGTGATATAAGATGCTGGGACGGCTGCTTATGTGGTCAGCGGGAAGGATAAAGATTAGAGTGCAGGGGGCGTCAACAGAGCGCTTCTTGAATGTGTGCCTGCGCGGGGAAATCGAACTATGGAATGTGGTACGCATAGATGCACGTACTTTGACAGCCACGCTGTCCTTACAGGATTTCTATCGGCTGCGCAGCTTTATGGGACGTACTGGCTGTCGTGTACATGTTATCAAAAAATCTGGGCTGCCATTTTGGGGCAAGTGGCTGAAAATGCGCCCGCTGCTTGTGGGAGGCACCGTGGGGCTGCTTGGGCTTATGGTAATGCTGAGCCAATTTCTGTGGGTGCTGGAGATTGATGCAGCGCCGGGGGTACCTGTGGCAAAGCTGCGGCATATCCTGCGCGAATCTGGTATTTATGAAGGGGCATATTTGCAGAACATTGAGACAGATGTTGCCAGACGTGCCATTCAGACCGAGATTCCAGAGGCTGGTGTGATTACCATAACCAAAATCGGCAATGCAATTCGGATCTCTGTACAGGAGGCTGTACCCACCCCGAAAAAGCTCGACCGCGCCGCACCGACGGGACTTGTAGCAGAGCGGGCTGGTGTAATCAGCAAAGCAACAATTACCGGAGGAGACCTTTTGGTAAAGCCCGGAGATGCGGTGGAAACCGGAACCCTGTTGGTTTCCTCAGCGGTGCCAAACACGACTGAATGGGGGGTGCCGCATCGCACACATAGCATGGGGCGTGTCATGGCATACACCAGCCGTACAGCAGAATTTTTGCTCCCTTTAACTTGGATACAGGAGACTCCAACGGACAAGGTCCGAACACAATATGCTTTGGTTTTTGGTGATCGCCGCATAAATTTATATTTAGGGAGTGGTATTACAGCGGGGAGTTGTGATAAAATAATAGAAAAAACAAGGCTTTCGATTGGCAGTCGTCTGATGCTGCCCATCTCGCTTGTTCGGCAGACCTATCAGGTTCAAGATGCCGCCCTGATAACCGGAGATGCACAAAAAGTGGGAGAGGCAGCGGCAAAGCGCTTTTTAGATGAACTGGCGCAGACACTAGATGGAAAAATTCTGGAAAGCAGCTGGCAGGCGGAAGAAGTGAATGGTGCAGTACGCGTGCGTGTGACGGCGGCTTGTGAAGAACAGATTGCAGCCGAGATGATCGATTACACGCCGCTTCCTGAAAAACCAGAGCCGAAAAATGAGGATTCATAAGCCTTGCAAGGTTTTAGAAAGGCATGACAAATATTATGATAGAAAAAACCATGCAAATGGAACAGGTTGATTTGATGATTGCCGTTTTTGGGGCATTCGATGAGAATATTAAGCTCATTGAACGCGAACTTGGGGTGTCGATCGTCAGCCGAGAAACCGAACTGAAGATTTCAGGTGAGCCGCAGGCGGCAGAGACTGCGGAGCGGGTTCTGATTGCCCTTTTGGAGATGGCACGCCGCGGAGATGCGGTTGGTACGCAAAGCGTTCAATATGTCATTGGATTAGCACGGGAGGGACGAGAACATGAGGTGCACGCGATGGGGCGTGATGTGCTGGTCATTACTGCGAAGGGAAAGCCGGTGAAAGCCAAGACGCTGGGACAGAAAAAATATATGGAGGCAATTCGCAATCATACGGTGACTATGGGGATTGGTCCGGCAGGTACCGGAAAAACCTATCTCGCAGTAGCGGCGGCGGTTGCAGCGTTTCGGGATAAGCAGGTATCCCGTATCATTTTGACGCGTCCGGCAGTTGAGGCTGGAGAGAAGCTTGGATTTTTGCCCGGGGATTTACAGAGTAAGGTCGATCCCTATCTGCGTCCTTTGTATGATGGGCTGTTTGACATGATGGGTGCGGAAACCTTTCAGAAACATATGGAAAAAGGCTCCATCGAGGTAGCGCCGCTTGCGTATATGCGCGGACGTACCTTGGACGATTCCTTTATCATTTTGGACGAGGCGCAGAACACCACACCGGAACAGATGAAAATGTTTTTGACCCGTATTGGGTTTGGCTCCAAGGCGGTGATTACAGGCGATATCACACAGATCGATCTGCCCGATGGAAAAATTTCCGGACTGAGAGAGGCTTGCCGCGTACTGGAAAATGTTGAGGATATTGCGCAGTGCTATCTGACAGATAAAGATGTTGTGCGGCATGAGCTGGTACAGAGGATTGTTAAGGCGTATGCAGACTATGAAAGCCGTAAAAAGCCGCGTGAGCGGGAGCAGCCCACTATGCGCCGTAAGCAAAGCATGCAGCAGGACGGTACGCCGCGCACATTCAGACGTCGATTGGAGGGAAGAAGATGAGTCATCGAATCCGTGTAACGACAGAGGTAGATTTGCCGCGTGAAGCAGAAGTGTGTGCGCTCATCACCTCTTGTGCAGAGCAGGTGCTTTTGCAGGAGGATATTGACTTTGATGCGTTCATTGATGTCACAATTGTCGTTGGAGAAACCATTCGGCAGATGAATGCGGAATATCGGGACAAAGATGCGGTGACAGATGTTCTTTCTTTTCCCATGTATGCGTTTTATAACGGAGAAGCACAGGAACCGCTGGACGATGATCCGGAGACCCACTGTGTGATGCTGGGTGATATGATCTTAAATTATGACCGTGCTTGTGAACAGGCAGCAGATTTTGGTCATTCTGCGGAACGTGAGTGCGGATTTTTGACAGTACATTCAGTTTTACATTTGCTCGGATATGACCACGAGCGGGACGAAGCAGACCGTCTGCTCATGCGCAAAAAGGAAGAAGAAAATCTCGCTGCACTGGGTTTGGTACGCAAGGTATGATGGGGCATGAAATTCGAAAGCTGCGCCAAAGCTTTCAATATGCCATTCGCGGGATCGGTCTTTGCATGGCAAGCGAACGAAATTTTCGGATACACCTGACTGCGGCAGGATATGTAACAATTTTTGCATTTTTAGGCAGGTTATCATCGGTACAATGTGCAGTGCTGGCACTGTGCTTTGGGGTGATGATGGGTGCTGAGCTTATGAATACAGCAATCGAATATCTGTGCGATTGGAAAGCGGCCGGATACGACCGCACCGTGCGCGATGCCAAGGATATTGCGGCGGCCGCTGTGTTCGTGTGTGCAGTTTCGTGTACGATTATTGGATTGCTGTTCTTTCTCCCTGTCCTGCCGTTTGTTTTGAGACAGCTGCGGGCACATGTTTTTTTGTTGACAGCACTTGTGATATCAGTGCCCTGTGCTGTCTGGTTTATTTTTGCATTTGGAAGGAAAAGATAAATGAAAATTACAAAAACTGCGATTATTTCGATGGTCGGTAGACCGAATGTGGGAAAATCTACGCTGACCAATAAGCTGGTTGGGCGCAAGGTTGCAATCGTATCGGATAAACCGCAAACGACCCGTACACGGATCACGGGCTTGCTCAACCGTGACTGCTGTCAGTATGTATTTCTGGATACGCCGGGGCTGCATAAGCCGCGTTCTCGGCTGGGAGATTACATGGTCAAGGTGGTTGCGGATACGGTGTCTGAGGTTGACGCTGCGGCGCTGATCGTAGAGCCGGTTGCCAATATCGGTGCACCAGAGGAAAATCTGATTGCACAAATCAAGGCTTCTAATATTCCGGCTATCCTTGTCATCAACAAAATCGATACCGTAAAGCATGAAGATTTGCTTGCTGTGATTGCGGCATATGCCGCACAGCACGAATTTGCAGCCATTGTTCCCGTCTGTGCCCGTACAGGTGAAGGGCTGGACGATTTGCTTTGTGAGTTTGAAAAATTTGCACTGGAAGGACCACAGCTGTTCCCAGAGGATATGATTTCAGATCAGCCGGAAAAGCAGATGGCGGCAGAGATCATTCGCGAAAAAATGCTGCGGCTGCTGGATCGGGAGGTCCCGCATGGAGTCGCGGTTGGTATTGAGAAGATGGAAAAGCGCGAAAATGGTGTTACTGCTATTTATGCAACCATTTACTGCGAAAAAGCCAGTCATAAAGGCATTATCATTGGTAAGAATGGTGTCATGCTCAAGCGCATCGGTGAGTATGCGCGCCGTGATCTCGAACGTGAGTTTGACAGCAAGGTTTATCTGGATCTGTGGATAAAGGTCAAGGAGGACTGGCGCAACAACCAGTATCAGATGCGTAATTTTGGATATCAGGACGAATAAGAGCCTGAGATAGACATAGAATGCAGGATTTGCCAACATTATGTCGGATTCTTTGGGGAAGACTAAGCCTTGAAAGGAGCGATTCTAATGGACGTACAAGCATTCTGGGATCGATTTATCCACACAGGAGAGCCGGCGGCATATTTACTATATCGCGGGCTGGTACAGGACAAAGAGGAGCGATATGGAGCATCTAACGCTCAAGGGTCTGGTCATTCGGGAAAATGATTTCGGAGATCAGGATCGGTATATTACAGTACTGACAGAAGCGGGGCGTCGCATCGAGGTGCTATGTAAAGGTGTGCGCAGACGCGGCGGGCGTATGGTGCACGCCGTGCGGCTGTTTTGCTTTAGCGAACTGACCCTGTATGCAGGGCGCGGCGGAAAGTTTACTTTGACACAGGCGGATCTCATAGCATCTTTTTGGGGCGTGACGGAGAGCATGGAAAACTACGCCTTATGCTGTTATCTTGCGGAGCTTGCCGGACATATGACCGATACAGAGGTAGATAGTCCGGCAGTGACTCGGCTGCTGTTATATGCACTGCGCGCCATTGCGGATCAAAAACGGGATCGTCTGACCGTCAAGGCGGCATTTGAATTGAGAATCATGGCGGAGAGCGGATATACACCGGATCTGTCTGCGTGTTCTGTGTGCAGCACGCAGACGATGGAACCTGTCTGGTTTTCTCCGCAGGACGGTGTGTGCCGCTGCGGTGCGTGCACCACACGGCTTGGTACATGTGGATATGCTTGCCTGTCGCCTGCAACACTGGCGGCTTTTTCGCATATCCTGACACAGACAATCCCGCGCGTCTATGCATTCTCCTTATCTGGGGCAGCGCGGATACAGCTGGCAGAGCTGTGCGAAGCCTATGCACTCTGTCATGCAGAGCGTGGCTTTGACAGTCTGACATTTTATCACTCCCTCGAGGCGGAGGGAGGTATTTCAAGAATATTGGGAGCAAAAAAATGAACCGATTGGCACAAAAATCACTTCATACATTGGAATATTTTACCGTTTTGGAGCTGTTGGCAGCACAGACGGTCTCGGCACATGGACGTGAGCTTGCGCTTGCACTGCGCCCGATTTCTGATCGGGAAGATGTAGCGCTTTCTTTGCGTCAGACAACGGACGCAAAGGATATGATGGTCAAAAATGGCAGCCCAACCTTAGGCGGAATTCGGGATATTACCGCTGCACTGCGCCGATGTGAGGTGGGCGGCGTACTCAATATGCGGGAACTTCTAGATGTCGCATCACTCTTGCAGGCGTCCAGACTCATGCAGGCATATTTTGCTGAACAGGAAGAAAAGACTACGCTCACTGCGATTTATCACCGTCTATCCGGAAACCGTGCGCTGGAGGAATCCATCACCACATCGATTTTATCCGAGGAGGAAATGGCCGATGGCGCTTCGGCAGAACTTGCTTCGATTCGGCGTGAAATGCGTCGGATCGGCGGCAGGGTGCGTGAAACGCTTGGGCGTCTGATTTCGGGTGAGCGTGCAAAATACTTACAGGAAGCCATTATTACCCAGCGCAATGGGCGCTTTGTTGTTCCGGTAAAAGCGGAGCATCGCGGCGACGTGCCGGGACTTGTGCATGATACCTCGGGAACGGGTGCCACCATCTTTGTGGAACCTGCGCAGGTGGTCGAAATCAATAATCAGCTCAAGGTCTTGGAGGGGCGAGAGCAGCAGGAAGTTGAGCGGATCTTAGCGGCACTGTCAGCGGACGTTGCACAGTGCGCAGACTCTCTCCAAGAGGATTATGAAGCTCTCTGTACCTTTGACTTCATTTTTGCACGTGCCAAGCTGTCCTTTCAGCTTAACGCAAGTGAACCGCGGCTGACAGAACAGTATCGTGTGAATTTGCAGCGTGCGCGGCATCCGCTGTTGGATCAGAAGCAGGCAGTTCCGATTGACATTGCAATTGGTGATACCTATGATACCTTGGTGATTACAGGTCCAAATACAGGAGGTAAGACGGTATCCATTAAGACACTGGGACTTCTATGTCTGATGGCGCAATCCGGTCTGCATATTCCGGCGAATGAACTGTCTGAGGTCTGTGTTTTTGAAAATATTTATGCAGATATCGGCGATGAACAGTCGATCGAGCAGAGTCTGTCCACGTTTTCCTCACATATGAAAACCATTGTAGGGATTATGGAAAAGTGTGCACGTGGTGATCTGGTTTTGTTCGATGAGCTGGGCGCGGGAACTGACCCTGTGGAAGGGGCGGCGCTTGCGGTTTCAGTGATCGGCTATGCCAGACAAATGGGTGCACGGGTTGCAGCAACTACGCATTATTCTGAACTTAAGACCTTCGCACTGACAACAGAAGGCGTAGAAAATGCTTCCTGTGAGTTCGATGTCAGCACGCTGCGCCCAACCTATCGCTTGCTGACGGGAATTCCGGGCAAGTCCAATGCGTTTGCTATTGCGGCACGTTTGGGCTTGCAGCCAGCGATATTGGAGCACGCAAAGGAGCAGATTTCGAATGAGAACACGCGGTTTGAAGATGTGCTTGTGGAACTGGAAAAAGAGCGCCGACAGTTGGAAAGATATAAAGCAGAGGCAGAACGTCTGCGGGCATCTGCGCAAAGCGAACGAGATAAGGCAGAAAATCTGCGTGACAAAACACAAGATGAAACCGACCGGATCTTGGAAAATGCGCGTCTCAAGGCTGACCGCATTTTGAAAGACGCCCGTATGGCGGCCGAAACGGTCTTTGACGAACTCGAGGATATGAAAAAGCAGGCGCAGAAGTCGGCAGCAGATGCAAATTTATCTGCGGCAAAGACTGCGCTTCGTGGTATTATTACACAAACGGAGACTGAACTGCGCGGTCAGGCGCGGCAGAAGCACACGGTTGACCGCAATGTGGTGCAAAATTTGAAGGCCGGAGATGAAGTACAGCTTTTGAATGTGTCAGGGGTAACGGCAACCGTACTCAAAGCGCCAGATGCGGAGGGAAACGTGCAGGTACAGGCAGGCATCATGAAGATGATGGTGCGGATAGAGGAAGTACGCCCACTCAAAAAGAAGGAAAGCAAGACGACCTCGAAAAAAAAGCCGGCAAGCGGCACAGGACATGGCGTGCGGGAACTGCGTGTGCAGGCTGCACCCAGCGAAATCGACGTGCGTGGACTTTGCGCAGAGGAGGCGATTTTGGAAGTGGATCAGTTTATTTCCTCTGCACTCATGAGTAAGCTTCCGAGCGTGCGGATTATCCATGGCAAGGGAACGGGAACTCTTCGTGCTGCCATTCAGTCTCACTTAAAGCGAAATAAGTTCTGCAAGACTGTGCGCAATGGCGTGTTTGGTGAGGGAGAAATGGGCGTGACCGTAGTAGAATTTCGATGATGAGAAAAGAAAAAAGAAAAAATGAAAAGCTTCCGAAACAGTTGTCAGGGGTTGGGAATTGTTCAAATGGTTCAATATGAAATGTAAAAATTGCATATTTTCTACAAATCAGACGAGTATTTCCGCTAAAATAGGATTGACGAAAAGGGAAAAAAAAGGTATCCTATTATCATATCGATAAATGAGAGTCAGAAACAGTCAAAGAACCGATTAAACTTTGAATTAGGGAGCGATGAGGAAATGTATTCGAAAGAAGTACAGGTGACCAATCAGGTAGGTCTTTATGCAAGACCAGCAACTTTTTTCATTCAGAAGGCAAATGAGTTTAAGAGCACGATCCTCGTTGAGAAGGAAGAACGCCGTGTCAATGCAAAGAGCCTGCTTGGTATTTTGTCTCTTGGCATTACTAAGGGCACTACGATCAATTTGATCGCTGATGGTCCAGATGAGGAAGAAGCCGTCAATGCACTTGTAGAGCTGATTACTTCAAATTTCTCAGACTAAGCCATTTTGTAAGGTCCATAAAAGCACCGCGTGAGCGGTGCTTTTCTTGTATATCAGAAATTGTCGATTTATTTGGAAAGAATCATGCAGGAACGATTTGAAGAACTTAAAAATAAGGTGCGCAGTTTACCGCTTATGTCAGGCGTTTATATTATGAAAAACAAGGCAGGACAGGTTATTTACGTTGGAAAGGCGAAGGCGCTCAAAAATCGGGTTTCTCAATATTTTCAATCAGATGCCAGACATAGCCCTAAAACCTTGCGCATGGTGTCGAATATCTATGACTTTGATATCATTGTTACAGAGACAGAATTTGAGGCATTGGTGCTTGAAAACCAGATGATCAAAAAATATCAGCCAAAGTATAATATTTTGCTGAAAGATGACAAGGGATATCCCTTTATCAAGGTGACCCTTTCCAGATCATATCCGGAATTTTCGATTGTGTCCAAGCCGGCTGCTGATGCGGACCGATATTTTGGCCCGTATACGAGCCGCCGTGCGGCAGCCAATGCCATTGATACCATCAACGAAGCGCTCAAGCTTAAAACCTGCCGCCGTGTTTTTCCACGTGACATTGGAAAGGAAAGACCGTGCCTGAATCTGCATTTGGGACGTTGCATTGCACCCTGTACAGGACAGATTCAACAAGAAGAATATGCAGAGCGTGTGCGCGAAGCAGTTGCACTTCTCGAAGGCAACGATAAAAAGCTGCTGACGGATTTGGAAGCACGTATGGAGCAGGCTGCCGAAGAATTACATTTTGAACAGGCTGCGGTATTGCGCGATCGGATTCGGGCGATCCATGCGCTGGGAGAAAAACAGAAGGTTGTGGCTGCGGCGTTTGCAGAGCTTGATGCCATAGCTTATGTGCAGGGGCAGACACGAGGCTGCGTTGTTGTACTGCATTATCTTGCAGGCAATTTGTATGACAAGGAATTTACTTTGCTCGATGGGGTCACGGCTGCCGATGCAGGGGAGGCACTGGGGGCATTTCTCAAGCAATATTACACGTTTCGGAACGCGGTGCCGCGCACCGTGCTGCTCTCTGATCCCGTGGACGAAATGGAGGCAGTGGGAGAATTCCTCTCCTCGATTGCGGCAAGAAAGGTGGAGCTTACGGTGCCGCAGCGTGGCAGAAAGCACGATATCGTGCGGCTGGCACACAAGAATGCAGAGGAGGAAATTCTGCGTGTAGAGACCAGTCTGGAACGTCGTGTGAGATCGCTCGAGCTTTTACAGCAGATGACAGGAATGAAAGCCCTGCCGGCTGTTTTGGAAGCATATGATATCTCCAATTTTGCCGGACAGGATACCGTGGGCTCAATGGTGGTGTTTGCAGATGCAAAGCCGGCACGTTCACGCTATCGCAAATTTCGAATTGCAGTGGCAGCCAATGGACAAGACGATTATGCTTCCATGCGCGAAATGCTGACACGGCGCTTGCAGCGCTTTCAAGATGGTGATGAAAAGTTTTGTCCGCTCCCAGACGCGTTTCTCATCGATGGCGGATTGGGGCATGTGCGTGTTGCAGGGGAAGTGCTCGAGCAATTTGGCATAGATGTACCGTGCTTTGGTATGGTAAAGGACGACCGCCACCGCACCCGCGCATTGATTGCACCTGACGGACGGGAATTTGGGATTTCTACGGTTCCGGCTGTGTTTGCGCTGATTGGGCGGATTCAGGAGGAAGTACACCGCTTTGCCATTACCTATAACCGTGCGCTTGGCAGCAAAAGACTGCGCGGCTCCTCTTTGGACAAGATCGAAGGGGTAGGAGAAAAGCGGCGCAATGATTTATTGAAACACTTTGGAACCATTGAGAATATTAAGGCGGCGTCAGTAGAGGAACTGTCGCGTGTGGTGCCCCGCACAGTGGCAGAGCATATTGCGTCATACTACCAGAAAAAATAAAAATAGGAGGAGTTATAAAAATATGCGAGTCATTTCCGGCACGGCACGGGGGAAAAAACTGATTCCGGTGTCAGGCATGGGCACCCGACCTACCACAGATCGGGTGAAGGAATCTGTATTTAATATCATTCAAAATCATGTGCAATCTGCACGTGTACTCGATTTGTTTGCGGGAACTGGTCAGATGGGCATTGAAGCCTTGTCTCGTGGAGCGGTGCATTGTGATTTTGTCGATCGGGATAAGGCGGCACAAAATGTGATTCGGAAAAATGTGGAGGCTGCGCGTGTTTCCGAGCGCGCACGGGTCACAGGCGGAGACTTTGGTTCTTTTGTGGCAGGCTGTAAAAAAGAGATGTATGATATCATCTTTTTGGATCCGCCGTATGGCGGAAAAATACTTGGAGAAGCCCTGCGCGCAATAGAAAGGTTTGACATCTTGTCGAGAACTGGTATAATAGTATGCGAAAGTTTTGTAGACGATTCCGTGCAAACCAAATTTTCGATTGGCCGTACCTATCGATATGGAACCGTTCAGATTATGATTTTATCACATCAGCAGGAGAATGGAACGAATCTATGAAAATTGCAATCTATCCGGGGAGTTTTGATCCGGTGACGCTGGGGCATTTAGATGTCATTGAACGAGCATCATCACTTTTTGACCGTCTAATCGTGGTTGTTATGCACAACCAGACAAAGACGCCAATGTTTACATTGGAGGAACGTCAGAAATTTCTGCGTCAGATTACAGTACATTTGGACAATGTGGAAGTAGATGGATTTTGCGGCTTGTTGGCAGAGTATGCGGCAAAACGCGGTGCATGCACCATTGTAAAAGGGCTGCGCGCAGTTTCCGATTTTGAATCTGAGTTCCAGATGGCGCTGGCAAACCGGAAGCTGAACCCAAATCTTGATACTGCATTTTTGATGACGAGTGCAAAGTACATGTATTTGTCCTCGTCGCTGGTGAAGGATATTGCGGCCCATGGCGGTGCAATCTCTGGCTTTGTTTCGTCGGAGATCGAAACAGAGGTCTTGAAACGAATGAGAAAGGAAGACTGAATTTATGGCAGCTGCATTAGAAGAACTGATCAATAATATTCAGGAAATGGTTCAGGAGGCATGGACGCTTCCATTGGCGAGTGACAAGTGTGTAATTGAGCGTGAGAGAATGCTCGATCTGATTGACGAGCTGCGCAGTACATTGCCGGCAGACATCAAGATGGCGGCAGAGATTGTTCAGCAGAGAAATCAAATGATGGCAGACGGCAGACGAGAGCTCGATACCATGAAAAAACGCCTTGAAGAGGAAGCGCGCAAGATGCTCAGCAAAACGGAAATCATGCAGCAGGCGCGCGCACGGGCAAAGGAAATCGTAGGGAATGCAGAGATTCAGGCAAAAGAGCTGCGCCGCGCAGCGAATGAATACTGTGAGGATTCCCTCAAGCGCACCGAAGAGGCGCTCAGCTTATCTTCGGAGGAGCTCAAGAAAGCGCGTGCGCGATTTCGATCGGCAGCGAAAAATGGATAAATACAGGAGGAGGACGTTTGTGCGTTCTCCTTTTGCTTGAGACTGTCGAAGGGCTGTCAAAGTCCTTTCAGACGGTGAAATTCCGCTGAAGATACCTCAATTGTGCGGCGAATAAAAATTTTCTTGTTGTATATTTCAATTGTTTTCGTCTGTACCCGTCAAAGAATGAAAATCGAACAAATGTACGAAAAACGTGGAAAAATGTAAAAAAATGTACACTTCTGTCCGTTAAAATTGAAGTAAAGGCGCGGGAAGGGGTTGCAATTTGGTTACAAAACGACTATAATAGAACAAGAATAGAGGGTGTCTCTATTTTTTAGTGTGCCTAAATCATAGGGCTCAGGATATTAGGAAATTTAAGCATGAACGATTTTTTTCATATCAGTATTTTGCTGGAGCCTTGCCTTGACGCATTGCAGATTAAGCCGGACGGTGTCTACATAGATGCAACCCTTGGTGGGGCAGGACATTCATTCCATATTGCCAGCCGTTTGTCCGATGCGGGAACACTGCTCTGCATAGACAGGGACAGAGAAGCCCTTGCAAATGCAGAGGTTCGCTTGGCACCTGTACGAAACCGTGTGCGTTTGTGCCAAAGTGATTTTCGGCAGTTAGATGCAGTTTTGTCACGTGAGGGCTTTACACAGGCAGATGGCATACTCTTTGATTTGGGCGTATCCTCTCCGCAGCTCGATCATGGGGAACGTGGCTTTTCCTACATGAAGGACGCACCGCTTGATATGCGCATGGATCAGGGACAGGCTCTGACAGCCTATGATATTGTCAATGGCTGGTCGCGTGAGGAAATCCGCAGAATTCTGTTTGAATACGGAGAAGAACGCTATGCACCGCTCATCGCGGCTGCAATCGAGCGGTACCGTCAGCAAAAGCCGATTGAGACAACACTGGAACTTGTAGATATTATCAAGGGTGCAATGCCTGTGAAGGCACTGCGCGAAAAGCAGCACCCAGCAAAGCGCAGCTTTCAGGCAATTCGGATTGCGGTCAATGATGAACTTGGCGCAGTTTCTGAGGCGATGGAAAAGGCGATTGATGTGCTTGCGCCGTGTGGGCGTTTGGCTGTCATTACTTTTCACTCACTGGAAGACCGCATTGTAAAAAACACATTCCAGAAGGCGGCACAGGGCTGTACCTGTCCGCGTGATTTTCCGGTATGTGTGTGCGGCAATCAGCCGCGCATCAAAATAATTACACGTAAACCAATCGTTCCGAACAGTGATGAGCTGAACGAGAACGCCCGTGCCCGCAGTGCAAAGCTGCGTGTGTGCGAGAAACTGGGGTAACTACGAGAGGAGTCCAATTATGATAAAAGCAAGCCGTGACAGCGCTGCATATCAACTGGACGCTGCATCGTCGCCAGACCAGCTGGACACCAGCCGTTTTGCGCAGCCTGAAAAATCAGATGTGCAGCAACAGCAGTCGAAGCCGGAGGGGAGACAGCCGGCGTCAAAACAAAAACAAACCGCTGGCAGACATCATAAAAAAAACAAAAAAGGGACGCAAATCAGGCAGCGTATTCGACTGGTTACACCAGCAAGACTGTTTTGTGCGGTTTTTGTTGGCATTTTGTGTACTTGCTTGATTTATTCGCAGATGATGTTGACCGTAAAGACACATGAGCTGAGCCAGTGCGAGAGTGAACTGAAGGTACTTGAAAGTGCCCATGTGTCGCTTATGAGTAAGTATGAGCAGCAATATAATGCAGATTATATTGCGGAATATGCAGAAAATACACTTGGCATGGTGAAATTAAGCACCAGTCAGATCGAATATATCGAACTTGCCAGACAGGAGGGCATTGATGTCACATCGTCAGCGCCGACAACCGGTGGTGTGGTTGGTTCGCTTGTGAGAGGCTTTACTGCGCTTTTGGAATATCTGCGATAAGCCCCGCAATAAGATAGATACTACGGGAGTGAGAGGTGTCATGCACTTCTGACTCCTTTTTTTCTGAATTTGACGGAGGAATCACGCTTATGCCCATGAAAGGTCCCGGCAAGGAAATGCAGCGCCGTATGGTTGTTATGGCATCGCTTGCCTGCTTAATCGGGTTTTCCGCAGTTGCTGCGCGCTTGGCTTGGATGCAAATCTATCAGTTTGAGTATTATAATACCAAAGCAAGCTCTCTGCAAACGAGAGATACGATTTTGCAGCCAAAGCGCGGCACAATTTATGACAGTAATATGACCGAGCTTGCGGTTTCCGCGAGCACAGAACGTGTGGAAATTTATCCAAGCCAGTTCGTCAGCAAGGACAATATCAATTCCCAAAAAAAAGGACTCAATATACCGGTAGAGGAGCAGCAGGAACGGGTTGCAAGGCTGCTGTCTGATGTTTTGGGGGTGGATTACGAATCTGTACTGAAAAAAGCACAGGACACCAAGAAGGGCGGTCTAAGCGTTGCGTTTGGTGTGGAAAAAGAGGTTGCTGACCGCCTGCGTGAGGAAATTAAAAAAGCCAAAGATGCGTATGATGAGGATACAAAGCGTATTCGGGCAAATGACGGTGTGGGAAGCTATTCTGATGAAGCTTTTGTTTATGGCAGTCTGATTGGCTTTGTAGATGACTATCACCGTTATTATCCAATGGGGGCTTTTGCTTCTCAGGCAATTGGCTTTATGACAGAAAATGAAAATCCGGTAGGACAGTGGGGAATCGAACGGCAGTATGAAGCCGAGCTTGCCGGATCTGCCGGACGCATTGTACGGGCGGCAAATTCCTCTGGCGGGCAGCTTCCGGTCGAGGCAGAGCAGTATGTTCCGGCGCAAGATGGAAATTCTGTGGTTCTTACTATTGACTCTACGATTCAGGAAACACTGGAAAAGCAGCTGGAGACTGCGCTTGCAGATAACCCGAAAGCACGCGGCGGCGTTTCCGGCATCGTCATGGATGTAAAAACAGGAGAACTGCTGGCACTTGCAGAGCTGCCGGACTTTGATCCCAATACACCGAATACCATTACAAATGAACAGCAGATCGCTTCGATGAAGGAGCAGCTGACCGAAAAATTGACCGAAAAAGAAATGGATACCACACAGCTGCCAGACGATGAGTGGTTCAAAAATGGTGGTTCCAAAAATTTGACACAGGAAATGCAGGACAATAAGGACTTGATTTCTATTTTGACGGAAATCCGCACCACATCTCTCAATGATATGTGGAAAATCAAGCCGGTTACAGACAAATATGAGCCGGGATCTGCGTTTAAGCTTGTGACAGTCGCTGCGGCGTATGAGGAACATGCAGTTGATGCAAACAGCACATTTTTCTGCAATGGTGCTTTGAAGGTGGATTCGGAGACGACTATTAAATGTCATAAGATTGCGGGTCATGGTCAGCAGACCTTGACAGAGGCTTTGGAAAATTCTTGTAACGTCGCGATGATGAATATTGCATTCCAGTTGGGTGCAGATAAATTTTATGAATATTTTGATGCATTCGGTTTGCTGGATCGCACTGAAATCGATCTTCCGGGCGAGCGCGATACCGTTTCCTCTGACATGCACAGTTTGGAAGCTTTGCGTAAAACAAAGAGTACACTGGCGACTACATCTTTCGGTCAGCGCTTTAAGGTTTCCCCAATTCAGATGTTGTCTACGGTTTGTGCAATTGTAGATGATGGAAGACTCAAGAAACCACATATTGTAAAGGAAATATTGAATGCAGATGGTACAGTGAAGCAGGTGATAGAGCCTGAGATTAAACGTCAGGTTGTCTCAGCAGAGACTTCCGCATATATGCGTGAGGCAATGGAGAAGGTCGTTTCAGAAGGTACCGGACAGAACGCTTATGTTGCAGGATTCCGCATTGGCGGTAAGACCGCAACCTCGGAGCTGTCTTTGCCGGGCACACCACTTGACAAGCAGCGCTATACGGCATCTTTTGTCGGCGTTGCGCCTATGGACGATCCGCAAATTGCTGTCCTCATTATTATTTCAGATTTGCCGTATTCGGCACCTCATGGCGGCGGTGCTATTGCAGCGCCGGTTGTTGGACGTGTGATGAATGAAGTGCTGCAATATTTGGGCACAGAGCCAATTTATGATGAGAGCGAAACCGATCGGCGGGAGATGAGTACGCCGCGCGTCATTGGTATGACAAAAGAAGATGCAAAGGCGGCGGCAGAACGTGCAGAGCTGAAGTGTCGATTCTTAGGGGAGGGAGACACGGTAAGCGATCAGGTTCCGAGTGCCGGTCAGAAGATTCCCGTAGGCAGTGAGATGATTATTTATCTGGGTGACCGCACCAAGACGACTGAGCCGGTTACAGTACCACGTCTCATTGGACGCTCTCCAGAAGAAGTGGAGTCTATGCTGGAAAGTCGTAATCTGTATGTACGGCGTACAGGTGTAGCAAGCAATAAGTATAACTGGCAGACCAATGCCATTAAACAAAATCCAGCAGCCGGAAGTAAAGTATCTGTTGGTACTGTGATTGAGGTCGAGTTCTCAAATACAGAGGGCGTAAGTGACCGCTAATGAAGAGAAGAGAGGCTGATCCGTATGAAACTGCGTGATTTATTACAAGATATTCCCGTGCTCTCCAGTGCAGTGGATTTAGACACCGAGATTCGGGAGGTACGTTACGATTCCAGAGCCGTAGAGTCGGGTGATTTATTTGTCGCAATTCGGGGCTTTGCCGCCGATGGACATGAGTATATTGGAATGGCGCTCAAAAAAGGAGCTGCTGCTGTGGTATGTCAGGAGGCAGGCAAGGGGATTCCGGCAATCATTGTTGCCGATACCCGCGCTGCATTGGCCGATATTGCAGGCAATCGGTTTGGACACCCATCTGAAAAGCTCAAGATGATCGGTGTTACGGGAACCAATGGCAAAACAACTACAACAACACTCATCAAGCATATTTTGGAGTGTCAGGGCTTCAAGGTGGGACTCATCGGAACCAATCAGAATATGATTGGAGAGCAGGTGATCCCGACAGAACGCACCACACCAGAGTCTTATGAACTTCAAGCATTATTTGCACGCATGGCAGATGCAGGCTGCACACACTGTGTTATGGAAGTGTCTTCACACTCCTTGGTGCTCGACCGTGTGCGCGGGGTGCGTTTTGAAACCGGCGTGTTCACCAATCTTACGCAGGATCATTTGGATTTCCATAAGACTATGGAAGCCTATCGTGAGGCAAAGGCAAAATTGTTCGAACTGAGTAATCAGGGGGTCATCAATTTAGATGACCCAGCAGCAGAAAAAATGCTGGCAAGTGCACATTGCCCCTGCATGACCTTCTCGGCGCGAAAGGACGCTGCGGATTTGTCTGCCAAGAATATAGTATTGGGTGCTTCTGGCGTGGAATTTGTAGCAGCAGAAAAGGGCGGGATCGCACGGGTTTCTTTGGGGATTCCGGGACTTTTCTCTGTGGAAAATGCGCTGGCAGCCATGGGTGCCTGTCTTACGCTGGGCATTTCGATTGAGGCTTGTGCGCATGCACTGGAAAGCGCACAGGGTGTTGCAGGGCGTGCGGAGGTCGTGCCAACAGATACAGATTATACTGTGCTCATTGACTATGCACATGCGCCGGACGGTGTATCCAATATCCTGCGCACAGTGCGCGGGTTTGCACAGGGACGTGTGATTGCGCTCTTTGGCTGCGGCGGAGACCGTGATAAAACCAAGCGACCCATTATGGGAAGGATTGCGGCAGAGCTTGCAGATTACTGTATAGTGACCTCGGATAATCCGCGTACCGAGCAGCCGCAGGCGATTATTGATGATATTCTGACAGGTATGCAGGACGCCAAGGTTCCGGTAGATGTGATTTGTGACCGTGTGCAGGCGATCCACCATGCATTGGCGCTTGCAAAGACGGGTGATGTTGTGGTTCTCATGGGCAAGGGGCACGAAACCTATCAGGAAATTGACCATGTCAAGCATCACATGGACGAACGGGAAATTATTGCAGATTATTTTAAGAAGTAACAGCGGTACCACAGACCTGTAAAGGCTGTAAGCTTGCTGGAAAACAGAGATAGAAGGGGAGTCATTTATGGAGCCATTTACCCTCTCTCAGGCAGCTGCATGGACGGAAGGCACCTGCACGGCAGATGTGACAATTACAAAGGTTGTACGAGATGCACGTGAGGCGCAGTCGGGAAGTTTATTTGTCGCAATTCAGGGAGAACGATTTGACGGACATGATTTTATAGGGCAGGCGGTGGAGCGCGGTGCGGCAGCAGTACTCACCCACCGAAAAGAGGAAACCTATCCAATACCAGCGCTCTATGTACAGGATACTCGGCAGGCACTGCTGGATTTGGCAGGTGGATACCGCATGCAGTTTGACTGTCCGGTGGTTGCTGTTACAGGTTCTGTTGGCAAGACGACGACCAAAGAGATGATTGCATCGGTGTTGTCTGAGCGGTATCAGACCTTGAAAACGCAGGGGAATCTCAATAATACCATTGGCATGCCCTTTACAGCCTTGGAACTTACACAAGAGACCGAAGCGGCTGTGTTTGAGATGGGCATGTCCGGATTTGGAGAAATCGCAGCCATGGCAGCCTGTGGGCAGCCGAATTTGGCAGTTATTACAATGATTGGTACCTCTCATATTGAATTTCTCGGCTCGAGAGAAGGAATTTGCCGCGCAAAGATGGAAATTCTGGAAGGGCTTGCAGCCCGTGGCGGCATTGCGATCCTAAATGGCGATGAGCCGCTTCTGTGGGAGCAGCGTGACCAGCTGTTTGGCAGAGTGGTGTGGTTTGGTGTACAAAACCCAGAGTGTATGTTCCGTGCACAGGAGATTTCCTGTAAAGATGGCATATTGCAGTTTACGATGATTATGCCGGAGGGGAGTCAGAAGGTTTCTGTAACCTCACAGGGCACACATAACGTGACAAATGCACTGGCAGCAGCGGCCTGCGGTTGGCTTCTGGGGTTGGACGGTGCAGAAATTGCAGCCGGTCTTTCCGCATATCGTCCGGTTGGAATGCGCGAAAAGTGCTATGAAAGAAATGGGTTCATCATCTATGAGGACTGCTATAATGCAAGTCCGGATTCGATGGAGGCAGCGCTTCGGGCAATGTCGGAGATGGAAAGCTCGCGTCATATCGCTGTACTGGGGGGTATGGGAGAGCTTGGAGATTATGCGGAAGAGGGACATCGCCGCGCGGGCCGCGCAGCAGCAGCGTATGCGGATATTCTCTTGACCTATGGTGAAAATACAGAATACCTGCGTGAAGGGGCACGGGAGGCAGGCATGGACGAAGCCAATATTTGGGGATTTGACAGCCACAAGACGCTTGCTGCGGCCCTCCAAACCCTTGCACAGTCAGGCGATGTTCTGCTGTTTAAGGGCAGTCGCTCTATGCAGATGGAGAATGCTTTGAAATTGTTCCTTGGGGAGGAAGTTTAATTATGAAAACCATTCTGATTGCAGCAGTGATTGCCTTTGCTGTAACTGTTGTCATCGGCAAGCCCATTATACGGTGGCTGCAAAAACAGAAATTTGGACAAAAGATTCTCGAAATTGGTCCAAAGTGGCATATGAATAAGCAGTATACCCCGACAATGGGCGGATTTATGTTTATGATTGGCATTTCAGCCGCGGTGGGCATCACCGGACTGCTCTTAGGTGTATTTTCGTCTGGCGGTGCAGCAATTGGCAGTTTTTTTTCGGTATGGCTTTTGGCAGTTGCCTATGGCTGCGTTGGCTTTGTAGATGATTGGGCGAAAATCAAGAAGAAGGAAAATGCAGGACTGACCCCAAAACAGAAATTGATTTTACAAATTGTGGTTGCGGCGGTATTTGTATCCCTCCTGCACCTGTCAGGAGATCTGCCAATGGTCGAAGGTGGGGGAATCCTGCTGCCAATTCCGGGCACCAGCATTTCGCTGACGCTGCCATGGGTAGTCTATCTTATTTTTGCAATTTTTACCATCGTGGCAGAAAATAATGCAGTGAATTTGACCGACGGTATTGATGGGCTTGCAGCGAGTGTGACCTTGCCGGTTGCCGTATTTTTCATGGCACTCAATTACGGGCATAATCTCGGGGCAACTGTCTTTGCAGCAGCTCTTGTCGGTGCCCTCTGTGCGTTTTTGATTTATAATTTTAACCCAGCTAAGGTGTTTATGGGAGATACCGGTTCGCTGTTCTTAGGCGGTGCCGTTGCAGGGCTTGCGTTTGCAGCAGGTCAGCCGCTTATTTTGCTGCCGGTTGGATTGATTTATCTCGTCGAGACGATTTCTGTTGTTTTGCAGGTTGGCTATTTTAAGTTGAGCCATGGCAAACGTTTGTTTAAGATGGCGCCTATTCACCACCATTTTGAAATGTGCGGTTGGGGAGAAAAGAAAATCGTGTTTGTATTTGCGGGAATCACAGTGATTATGTGTGCATTGTCTTGGGTGTTACTCTAATGGACTGCTGTGTGCCCGCCGGAAAGGAGTCCGCATGAATATCACAACACCCCAGAACAAACGGGCTAAACAGCAGCCACAGCATATTGCGCCACGCACACAACGGCTAGACGGCAGTACCCTGCTTGGGATTGTGCTGCTGTTGGCTGTTGGACTCATTGCGCTGTTTTCCGCAAGCTATCCCACAGCAATCAGTAAATTTGATAATGGTATGTATTTTATCACAAGGCAGGGGCTTTATGCCGTTTTGGGTTTTGTCGGTATGCTTGTGGTGTCTAGCGTGGATTATCATGTTTATCTGCGTTTCCAAAAGCCGTTTTTTCTATTTTGTCTTGGCTTATTGATCCTTGTCCCTTTTATTGGTGTAGAGCATAATGGCGCTCAGCGCTGGATCAATCTGCCGATTTTGGGTGAATTCCAGCCATCTGAGCTGATGAAGCTTTCGGTTATCATTTCGTTTTCATACTATACTGTCAAGATGGGAGATAAGGTACGGGAGCTTCGGGGAAATTTACCATTTTTTGGCGCACTGGTAGTTATTGCAGGGCTTTTGTATATGGAGCCGCATTTATCAGCAACCATTATTATCTTTGGTATTGGGCTTGCTATTTTGATTGTAGCAGGCATGAAGGTTTGGTATTTTATTCCGCTGGGTGTAGTTCTCGGTGCAGCCGGCACATGGTATATTACAACACAGGGCTATGCAAATGCCCGTATTCAATCTTGGCTTGACCCGTTTGCAACTGCTGAAATTTTTCGGCATGATGGCTGGCAGGGCGGCAACAGCCAGATTGCAATTGGCTCCGGCGGTCTTTGGGGTCGTGGACTGGGGCAGGGACTGCAAAAGCATCTGTACTTACCAGAACCGCAGAATGATTTTATTTTTTCTGCGTGGTGTGAGGAAATGGGATTTATTGGGGCAATCATTGTTATCCTTCTGTTTGCCTTTTTGATCTACCGCTGTTATTATGTTGCCTTTCATGCACCGGATAAAATGGGCTGCCTGATTGCAACAGGAATCGCAACCAAGCTGGCGATTCAGACATTAGTAAACCTTTGGGTTGTCACAGGATTGTTTCCTGTTACAGGTGCATCTTTGCCGTTCTTTAGCTATGGAGGCACGGCACTCATCATGCAGATGGGCGAAATGGGTATCCTTTTGAATATTTCACGCAATATGCTGCCCAGCGAAAAACGCCGGGGCTAGGGAGAGTATTTATGAAGCTGTATATTACTGGCGGCGGCACAGGTGGTCATGTGACGCCGGGGCTTGCCATTGCACGATATTTTGAAAGCAAACGTTCGGATATGGAGGTGCGTTTTGCGGGCACCAGCCGCGGGATCGAGTCACGGCTTGTACCGCGTGAGGGATACCCGCTCGATACGATAGAAATTGTGGGTCTGCGCCGTGCACTCAGTCCGGCTGCAATTGGGCACAATCTCAATGCACTGCGGCTGGCAGCAGCTTCAATTGGTACTGCGAAAAAGCTGCTGCGGCAGGCGAAGCCAGATGTTGTTATCGGCTGCGGCGGCTACGCTTCCTTTCCCATCGTGTCCGCCGCCCAAAAGCTTGGTATTCCGACTGTATTGCTGGAGGTCAATGCGTATCCCGGCATTACCACCAAGATGCTGGCAAAAAAAGCGGATAAGGTGCTCATTTGCTTTGAGGAGGCACGGGAACTGGTTGGCGGAGGCGATAAGGTCGTTTTGACCGGCTCTCCTGTGCGCGGTGAAATTGTGTTTGCAGATCGGGAGAAGGCACGCGAGAAGCTGAGACTTCGTCCAGAGGATAGGTTTGTTGTGTCTTTTTGGGGTTCTATGGGCGCAAAGTATATGAACGAGCACATGGCAGGTATGCTCGCGCTGGAAACCAAAAAGGGAACCACGTTTCATCATATCCATGCAACTGGTTCGGCAGCATTTCAGTGGCTGCCAAAGATGGCGAGAGAGCAAGGTGCCATTTTAGAAGGTGGTATGGTCGAGGTTACAGAATATATCTATGATATGGCATCTTATATGGCGGCAGCAGATTTGGTGATCTGCCGTGCAGGGGCAGCGACCATTGGAGAGTTGTGTGCGCTGGGACGTGCTTCGATTATGGTGCCATCTCCGTATGTCGCAGAAAATCATCAGGAGAAGAATGCACGGGCTTTGGAGCATGCAGGGGCATGTGAGGTGCTATTGGAGCAGGAGGCGACACCGGAAAAGCTGCTTGGCATGACAGAACGGCTGCTGGCAGACGACAGAAAACGGGAAGCTATGGGAAAGGCAGCAGCAAAACTGGCACAGCTGGACGCAGGAGAAAAAATTTATCAAGAGATTTTAACCGTTCTGCCCCAGTGATTCGGAAACAGTGAGGTTTGAATATGGCAAAACGGAAAGTGCATACAGATTCCGGTCGGTCCGCGCGTCAGGCGCGGACCGGTCTGGATCGTTTTGCTGCCCCAGAAGAAGGAAACAATGTTTCTCCGCAGAAACCCTCTGTGCAGCGCCCAAAGGATACAAGTGGACAAAGAGCCAGACAGGCACAAGCAGAACAGCGCCGCAGGGCGGGTTCTCCTTCACAAGGTCGGACAACAAAAATGACGCCGCACCAGCAGCCACATAACAGCCGCAGGCCAATGGCACCCGGACGGACAGAGCGGGAACGCTCGCTGCACCTGCGCAAAATTATAAAGCGCAAGGAAAGACGTGCCCGAATGTATAAATTTATGGCAGTCCTTCTAAGTTTCGTATGCGGGATTTTCGCACTTACGACCTTCTTTCAGGTGGAATCGATTGAAATAGAAGGATTGTCACGCTATACCACCGATGAGGTTCGGCAGGTTTTGGGGATACAGCAGGGAGACAATCTCTTTTTTTGTGACAGAAAAGGTGCAGAGAAACGTTTACAGACGCAGTATCCATATTTTGAAAGTGTTTGGATTGAACGGGATATGCCGAATCAGCTCATCGTGCATATCAAAGAGGCAAAGCCTATTGCAGCAGTCAATGGAATACAGGGCGGCTGGTTTGTGCTGGATAAAAACTGTCGGGTGCTGGAGCGAACCGACCAGAGCGGAGCAAATGGAATTGCACAGGTTATGGGAATCCGCACAAGCGGCGCAGAAGCGGGACAAACTTTGACAGCGGATAATGTACAGGCTGTGGAGGACTTGAAAATACTCGCAAATGCACTGGATACTGCCGGACTTGCTGGAAAAGCAACGCTGTATAATTTGCAGGATCCCAATAATATTTGGTTTTTATATGAGGAGCGGTTTGCGGTCTGCGTCGGGGATACCAGTGAACTGCCGCGTAAGCTCGCAATTCTCGATGCCCTCATTCAAGGTGACCAATTTACTCCGTCAGATCGCGGCTCCATCAATCTTGCATTGGGGGACCGCGCTATCACAAATACCAATTTATCTGCCGTAGATGTGCTCAAGACCGTGCGCGGACAGATGGATATTGAACGGATTCACAATCAAACTGTACAGGAGCAGGAGGATTCTGCGGATATGGAAGAATCTGGAGAATAATGTCTGATACTGTCGTGTGGAAAAGTAAGTTTTTTTCACAAAGTGAGCGGTAACATCTTGCCAAATGGCCAGAAAAGCGGTAAAATGAAAAGAAATGGGGGCAGTGCGCTTCTTTTTAAGAAACTGTGCAATCGATTCAGATTTCAAGATATGGAATTAAGGAAAATTTTTCGAATACACATACGGAGGACGGCAAAATGGGATTTCAGTTTGAAGCAGGACTTGATAATGTAGTAAATATTAAAGTAGTTGGTATCGGTGGCGGCGGCAATAATGCTGTAAACCGCATGATTTCTAATGGGATACAGGGCGTAGAATTCATCGCCATCAATACGGACAAGCAGGCACTGCAATACTCTTCTGCACCGACTAAGATCCAGATCGGAGAGAAGATCACCAAGGGACAGGGCGCAGGCTCTGACCCCATGCGTGGACAGAAAGCGGCAGAGGAAAGCAAGGACGAAATTGCTTCTGCACTGGAGGGTGCACATATGGTGTTTATCACTGCTGGCATGGGCGGCGGCACAGGAACTGGTGCGGCGCCGGTCGTTGCAGAGATTGCGCGCTCTATGGGTATGCTGACCATCGGTGTTGTAACACGTCCATTTGCATTTGAAGGCAAAAAGCGTCTGGAACAGGCACTTTATGGTATTGAAAATATGCGTGAGAATGTAGATTCTCTAGTTATCATTCCAAATGAACGTCTCAAGTTTGTTTCCGAGCAAAAAATCACATTTAAGAATGCGTTTGAGATTGCAGACAATGTTCTGCGTCAGGCAGTTGCAAATATTTCTGAGCTGATCACCGTACCCGGTTTTATCAATCTTGATTTTGCAGACGTGACTTCGGTTATGAAGGACGCCGGATTTGCGCATATCGGTACTGGTGCTGCGACGGGCAAGGACAAGGCTTCTGAGGCTGCACAGATGGCAATCTCCAGCCCGCTGCTTGAAACCTCGATTGATAATGCACGCGGCATCATTCTTTCCATTAGCGGTTCTGCGGATATTGGTCTGGAGGAAATCGAGACAGCAGCAGGTATGGTACAGGCTGCGGCGCACCCAGATGCTCATATTATCTTTGGTGCATCTATTGATGAGGATTTGGACGATGAGCTGCGTGTAGTTGTTATTGCAACCGGCTTTGACAACGTACCGGAATCCGCAAAGGGTCCAGACGGCAAGGCGGTACCAGCAGTGCAGAATACAGCAGCTGGAGCGGCGGCACAGAGCGGTTTCCAAACGCCTTTTCGCGCACAGCAGGCAGAGCAGGTATCACAGGATACACAGCAGCTGTCGCACCCGACACAGGCTGAAATCGAAGATGATGCGTTTAAGGCGATCATTGATATCTTCAATCACAATAACTAAAAACACACACGATTTTATGCGTGTAAAAACAGCCCTAAAGCAGGGCTGTTTTTGCCACATATAGTGAATGTCAAATAAGAGAAAGGAGCTGATGGGCTGTGAGCCCTGAACCGAGTCGAAAACGGGAATATGGTTTGCAGCGTGTCACGGATTTGGGCTGACCGCTGTAGAAAGGCGGTTTGCTTATGATTGAATATTTCAAGTCTGATGCAGGGCGCGTGGTACAGATCTCAGCATTTGAAACTGGCTGCTGGATCAATTTGGTGCGCCCTTCGTCAGAGGAGATCAGATGTATTTTAGATGATCACGGTGTAGAGGAGGACTTCCTGCGCGCGGCACTCGACCCAGAGGAAAGCTCTCGTGTTGAGGTGGAGGAAGAACAGACCCTGCTGATCGTCGATATTCCAACCATTGAAGAAAGCAATGTAGAACAGGACGAATCCAAGATTTTTGGAACGCTGCCTATGGGCATTGTGGTTTTGCCAAATACTGTGATTACAGTCTGTCTGCAAGATACAGCGGTTCTGCGTGGAATCGCACAAAACAAGGTACGCGATATTCATACCGCGCTGCGTACAAGATTGGTGCTCCAGATCCTGCTGCGCGTAGCCGGATTGTTCCTGCGGAATCTGCGTATGATTGAGCGGGACTTTACACATATTGAGAATCATTTATATGAATCTCTGAAAAATGAAGAACTGTTCCGCTTGCTGGGCTTGTCCAAGTCGCTTGTCTATTTTTCAGCTTCCCTCAAGTCCAACGAGGTCACGATGGAAAAGGTGCTGCGTGGACGTGTACTCAAGCTGTATGAGGACGACCGCGATCTTTTGGAAGATGCACTCATTGAGATTCGTCAGGCAAATGAGATGGCAACAATTTATTCTAGCATCGTCAATGGTACAAGAGAAGCCTATTCCTCGGTTGTGTCCAACGATATGAACAGCATTATGAAGGTGCTGACCATTATTACCATTTTTATGACCATTCCGAATATCATTTTTGGTTTCTATGGTATGAATATTTTGGGAAATCAGCTTCCGCTTGCCTCATGGTGGTGGGTTCCTGTGATTATTGCAGTGGTTGGCTGTATCGGTGCATGGATTTTTATGAAGCGCAAAAACTTGTTATAAGAAAAAGCTGTTCAAGGACATTTCCAAGAACAGCTTTTTTGTTTGAGATTTTTGGACAGCGCGTGATTATGCACCCAATAGTTTTACAAGCACTGCCTTTTGTGCATGCAGGCGGTTTTCTGCTTCTTCGAATAGTTCATCTGCATGCGCTTCAAATACTTCCGCTGTGATTTCCTGCCCGCGGTATGCAGGCAGACAGTGCAGCACCATGGCGCCCTCGCGTGCAGCTGCCATCAGGGTATCATTGATCTGATAGCCTTTGAAAATCCTTGCACGTTCTTCTTTTTCGCTTTCCTGACCCATGGAAGCCCATGTGTCGGTATAGACAACATCTGCATTTTGAGCCGCCTGCATGGGATCGGTCGTCAAGGTGAAGTTTGGATTGTTTTTTGCAAATTCCAGTACAATGGGGTCTGGCTGATAGCCCGCCGGACAGGCAACAGAGATTTTCATACCCGTTTTGAGTCCGCCAACAATCAGAGAGTTTGTCATATTGTTGCCGTCTCCGATATAGGCAAGGTGAATTCCATCGAGAGAAGCGTATTTTTCACGAATCGTCATCAGGTCTGCAAGTACCTGACAAGGGTGTGCAAAATCGGTAAGTCCATTGATGATGGGAATAGAGCCATATTCAGCAAGATCTTCGACCTCTTTCTGCGCAAAAGTCCGAATCATAATACCGTCCAGATAGCGGGAGAGGACACGGGCGGTATCCTGTACAGGCTCTCCGCGTCCAATTTGCAGGTCGCGGGAAGATAAGAACAGCGCCTGTCCCCCCAACTGATACATACCTGTTTCAAAAGAAACACGGGTACGGGTCGAGGATTTTTGAAAAATCATACCAAGTGATTTTCCGGCAAGCAGTGGGTGTGCGATGCCATTCTTTCTTTCATATTTGAGCTGGTCGGCAAGATCGAGGATTGAAATGATTTCCTCAGCAGAAAGGTCGAGCAGCTTGAGTAAGTGTTTCATAAATAAAATCCTTTCTATTCATTGCAGAATACGGTTTTCATGATGGCAAGCGCCTCATCAAGCTCGGAATATGTAATGGTAAGCGGAGGCAGCAGACGAATGATATTCTTTCCGGCAGTTAATGCGAGAACACCGTGCGCAATGAGCTTGCTTGCAAGTACACTGTGCTGCCCTTCTGGAACGATAATGCCCAGCATAAGACCCAAGCCGCGCACGCCTTCAATCATGGGTGCGTGAAGCGCTAGGATTTTATTTTGGAGATAGTCACCTTTTTGACGGACCTCCTCCAGAAATGCCGGCTCATTTACAATGGACAGAACGGCATTGGCAGCCGCGCACATAGCGGGAGAGCCGCCAAAGGTGGTCGCATGGGTTCCAGATGTCAGAACATCGCAGCAGGATTTTGCTGCCATAACCGCACCAATGGGAACGCCGCCGCCCAGTCCTTTTGCCATGGTGACGATATCCGGCTGAATGTCATATTGCTGGAAGCAGAACAGTGAGCCAGTGCGCCCAATACCGGTTTGCACTTCATCAATGATGAGCAGCAGATCCCTTTCACGGCACAGTGCTTCGACCGCCTTTACAAAGCTGGGATCTTGCGGAAGGACACCGCCTTCTCCCTGAATCAACTCCATCATAATGGCGCAGGTACTGTCATCGATCTTGGATTCGAGATCGGCGACATTGCCTGCCGCTGCGTAGTCAAAACCCTCTGTAAAGGGAAAAAAGAAATCATGAAAACGGGTTTGACCGGTTGCCTTTAAGGTAGTGATGGTGCGCCCATGAAAGGAGTTCCAAAGGGTAATGATTTTGTGTCGGCCGGCGCCATATTTATCAAAGGAATATTTGCGGGCAAGCTTGATTGCGCCTTCGTTTGCTTCTGCACCGGAGTTTGAAAAGAAAACCTTGCCCATGCCGGTTGAAGTAGCCAATGTTTTTGCAGTCTGCACCATGGGTGCTGTGGTGAATAGATTGGAAACATGCATGAGCTTATGAATCTGTGCTTCCAGCGCCTGTGTCAGCACAGGGTGATCGTAGCCCAGACAGTTGACACCGATTCCAGAAGTCAAATCTATATAACGCTTTCCTTCCATATCCCAAAGAGCGGCACCCTTGCCGTGGTCGAGTGCTATCGGAAACCGCCCATAGGTCTGCATCACATATTGTTCTTCTTCTGCTTTTAATTGCTGATAAGTCATAAGGAAATCCCCCAAAATTTTAGATAAACATGGTTCCAACACCGGCATCGCTTAGAAGCTCAATCAAAATAGAGTGCTTGACACGACCGTCCTGAATATTGGCACGTTCTACACCCTTGCGGATTGCCTCTACACAGCAGTCTACCTTGGGGATCATGCCCCCTGAGATGATGCCCTCCTTAATCAGTGCTGGAACCTCGGAGACCTTCAGGCGGGTCAGCAGAGTGCTTTCATCATTGGGATCACGCAAAAGCCCGCGCACATCGGTAAGCAGAATGAGTTTTTTTGCGCCAAGTGCGATTGCAAGCTTTGCAGCAGCGGTATCTGCATTGATATTATAGTTGGTATCCTCGTCAATACCTTGCGCAACAGTGGAAACAACAGGGATATATCCCTTGCTGAGTACATCAATCACAGGCTGTGGATTGACAGAAACGATATCACCAACATAGCCATAGTCGGTATTCTGTTCATCTGTAAGACGTTTGGCACAAAAAAGTCCGCCGTCCATGCCGCCAAGACCGATGCCCTGCCCACCTGCGTGCTGGAGGAGGGTGACAAGGTCTTTATTGACCTTGCCGCATAGAATCATCTGCACAATGTCCATGGTTTCGCGGTCTGTATAGCGCAGACCATTGACAAACCGAGATTCTTTGCCGATTTTTTTGAGCATTTCTGAGATTTCCGGACCGCCGCCGTGCACCACAACAACACGCACGCCAACAAGAGACAGCAGCACGATATCGTGAATGACAGCATCTTTGAGAGTTTCGTTTATCATTGCATTGCCGCCGTATTTGATTACAACGGTCTGTCCGTAATATTCTTGAATATAGGGGAGTGCCTCCACCAAAACATTTGCGTTTGCTGCGGGATCAAATGTATTCATAGCTGCTCCTTAAGTACGATAATCACCGTTGATTTTTACATAGTCATAGGTGAGGTCACAGCCCCATGCGGTGGCAGAACTATTGCCGTCATAGAGTGTAATTGCAATCGTGACTTCATCTTCAGACAGGATTTGTTTTGCAAGTGCTTCGTCAAAATCCAGTGCGCGTCCGGATTCACATACGGTAATCGTTCCGGCACATGAGCAAAAAGCAACACGAACGGTTTCGGGGTTAAAGGACTCACCAGAGTAGCCCATTGCACACAGGATACGTCCCCAATTTGCATCTGCGCCAAACATAGCAGCTTTCACAAGTGAGGATTTGCATACTGCCTTGGCAAGCCCTTCAGCGGCAGCTTCATCGCAGGCACCTGAAACTGTGCAGGTAATGAGACGAGATGCACCCTCGCCGTCTGCTGCAATTTTACGTGCAAGAATGATGCACACGGCTTCCAGTGCTTCGTAGAAGGAAGCGGCAGCTTCTATGTTTTGAATGGGTGGATTTTCTGCAAGTCCGTTTGCCAGAATACAGCAGGTATCGTTGGTTGAGGTGTCTCCGTCTACGGAAACACGGTTGAAGGATTTTTGAACAGCTTTGGAAAGCAGTGATTGTAGCACACTCCCATCGATTGCACAGTCTGTGGTGAGAAAGCACAGCATGGTGCCCATATTGGGGTGGATCATACCGGAGCCTTTACAGATACCTCCCAGATGGCAGGTCTTTCCGTCAACGGAAAAGGAAACAGCTGCGGACTTTTCTATGGTGTCCGTTGTCATAATGGCGTTGGCAGCTGCATCGGAGCCGTCAGGGGATAGGGTGAGCGTACAAAGCTTTTCTTCAATACATTCGATATTGAGCCGCTGTCCAATCACGCCTGTTGAACAAACAATAACGTCTGATTCTGGTATGCCCAGCAGCTTTGCGCAGGCTGCGGACTCTCGGTAGGCGTTTTGGAGCCCGTCAGGTGCACAGGCATTTGCGTTGCCGGAATTGACAATGATTGCCTGTGCCTGCTGATTAGCGAGATGCTCCCGTGTCACTTGAATGGGCGCTGCCTGTACGCGGTTTTTGGTATAGACTGCCGCCGCCGTACAGACAGTTTGGGAATAAATTACAGCGGTATCATTTTTTGTGGAAGATGCTTTGATACCGCAGCAGGTTGCGCCGGCAGAAAAGCCTTGCGCAGCGGTCACGCCGCCAGAAATGATTTCATACATGGGAAATAAATTCTCCTTCTATCGGGTAAGTCCAGTGGTTTCCTCCAAACCGAGCATAAGATTCATATTTTGAACCGCAGCACCAGAAGCACCCTTACCGAGATTGTCAAAGAGTGCCGTGACAATGGTCTGCGTTTGATGTCCATTGACATAGAGTGTGAGACTGTCACGTCCTGCAAACATGTTGGCAGAGAGCGTTGAGGGCTCCGTAGACTGAACGGAAACGAGAGGCTGCTCTGCATAGTGAGCCGAGAGAAGCTCCCAAACCGTCTGTACATTCATATGTGGCAGGCTTACTGTGGTTGCCATTCCCTTATAGTAGTCATCAACCACGGGACAGAATACGGGAGGCTGTGTGAGTCCACAAACGGTCTGCATTTCCGGTAAATGCTTATGCTGCAAATGCAATCCGTAAATGCGGGGGGCATAGAGGTCGACAGACTTTTGCTGTGCTTCGTAATCTGCAATCATTTTCTTGCCGCCGCCGGAATAGCCCGTGAGAGAAAAACAGGTCAAAGGAGTATCTCTGGAAAGCAGACCAGCAGACACCAACGGATAGACAATGGAGATGAAACCGGTTGCGTGACAGCCCGGGTTTGCGACACGAGCTGCCTGCTGGATTGCAGTACGATGAGCGGGAGAAAGCTCGGCAAAGCCATATGTCCACACAGTACGATGAGCAGTTGAGGCATCGATCACACGTGTATGAGGATTTTCAATGAGAGATACAGCTTCGCGTGCAGCGGCGTCGGGCAGACAAAGGAATACGATGTCGGCGGCATTGAGAAAGCGGCGGCGCTCCTCTGGATCTTTTCGCTTGTCAGGGGAAATGAGCAGAAGTTCCAAGTCATCGCGCGCGCCCAGCCGCTCATAAATTTGCAGACCGGTGGTTCCCTCTTTGCCGTCAATATAAATTTTGGGACGCATCAGGCATTGCCTCCCTGTGCATCAAGAAAGTCCTGTATCACCTGAATTTGACGGGAAACCTCCTCCGGTGCAGGGCCACCCAAGGAGCGGCGTTCCTGTACACAGGTAACGAGGTCGATGGCGTGATAAATATCTTGCTCAAAGAGTGGGGACACCGCCTTGTATTCATCAAGAGACAGGGTGTCCAGCGTTTTTTCATGCTCGATGCAGTAATGTACCAGTGTACCGGTTGCTTTGTAGGCATCTCGGAAGGGAACTCCCTTTTTGGTGAGATAGTCGGCGCAGTCGGTGGCATTGATAAAGCCGCGTTTTGCCGCATTTTCCATATTCTGTGTGAGGACAGTCATAGTCTGAAACATGGGCGCAATCACCTTGAGACAATTTTTTACCGTATCAATGGCTTCAAAGGTTGCTTCCTTATCCTCCTGCATATCCTTGTTGTAGGCGAGCGGGATTGCCTTCATAAAGGTTAGGAGGGTTGTGAGTGCGCCATAGACGCGACCGGTTTTTCCGCGGATCAGTTCGCAGATATCCGGATTTTTCTTTTGCGGCATGATGGACGAGCCTGTGGAATAGGCATCGTCCAGTTCGATGAACTTGAATTCCCAAGAGCACCACGCAATCACTTCTTCAGAAAGACGGGAAAGGTGCATCATCAAAATAGAAAGCGCAGAGCACAGCTCAATGCAGTAGTCCCGATCAGATACCCCATCAAGCGAGTTGTCCATAACAGAGGAGAATCCCAGAAGATCTGCAACAAGGCTGCGGTCAATGGGATAGGTTGTACCTGCCAGTGCCCCAGATCCCAAGGGGAGTGTATCCATACCGCTCAGGCAGTCGTCCAGCCTGCGCACATCGCGCTTTAGCATATTGGCATAAGCCATGAGATGGTGGGCAAAGGTGATTGGCTGTGCACGCTGTAAATGGGTATAGCCGGGCATTACTGTTTTTATGTGCTGAGCTGCAACATCGCAAAGAACCTGCATAAAGTGCAGCACCAGAGCGCGGATTTCTCCGATTTCACGGCGGACATACAGACGCATATCCAGTGCGACCTGATCATTTCGAGAGCGCGCGGTGTGCAGACGCTTGCCGGCATCTCCAATGCGCTCGGTCAGCAACTGCTCATTTGCCATGTGAATATCTTCATAGAGTGCAGGGGAAAATTCGATTTTCCCGTCCTCGATGTCTGCGAGGATTCCCTGAAGCCCGCTGATAATTTTGGATACATCATCTGATGGAATGATACCCTGTTGTCCGAGCATGGTCGCATGCGCAATAGAGCCTTGAATGTCTTCTGCATACATACGGCAGTCAAACATAACCGAAGAATTAAAATCGTTTACAACAGCATCGGTTTCCTTTTGGAACCGTCCTGCCCACATTTTAGCCATAGTTGAAAAGTCCTCGTTTCTGATGGATTCGATAATTGGATAAAAGAATACACGGGGCAAAATAAGTCGCCCCGTGTATGGAATTACTCTACAGAGGGGAAGCCCGCACCGGTCTTATCCTGTAATGCAAGATCGTTCATTGCACGCACCTTGAGCGGCAGACCGAACAGGTTGATAAATCCGGCAGAATCTGCCTGATTGTAGGAATCATCTTCGCCAAAGGTTGCAATATCTTCAGAGTACAGGCTATATGGAGAAGTCACGGAGGCAGGCAGAATATTGCCCTTATACAGCTTCAGCTTGACATCACCTGTCACGGTTTGCTGTGTTTCTGTAACAAATGCGCTCATGGCTTTGCGCAGAGGCGTGTACCATTGACCGTTGTAAACGAGGTCGGCAAACTTGAGTGCAAGCTGCTGCTTATAATGCTGGGTTTCCTTGTCCAGTGTGATTTCCTCAAGCTTCTGGTGTGCGGCATACAGAACAGCGCCGCCCGGCGTCTCATAAACGCCTCTGGACTTCATGCCCACCAGACGATTTTCAACGATATCCAGAATACCGCACCCATTTTCACCGCCCAACTTGTTGAGGGTTTCAATGAGCTTTACAGAGTCCATCGTTTCGCCGTTGACTGCGGTGGGGACACCCTTTTCAAAATGAATCGTCACATAGGTTGGGGCATCGGGCGCCTGCTCAGGAGAGACACCAAGTTCCAAAAAGCCGGCCTTGTTGAGCGGTGCTTCGTTTGCAGGGTCTTCGAGATCCAACCCTTCATGAGACAGATGCCACAGGTTTTTATCTTTAGAATAGTTGGTTTCTTTGTTGATTTTTAACGGAATATGATGCTTTTCGGCATATTCGATTTCCTTTTCACGGCTGTTCAGTTCCCAGAACCGCCAAGGTGCGATGACGTCCATGTTTGGTGCAAATGCTTTGATTGCAAGCTCAAAGCGCACCTGATCGTTGCCCTTGCCCGTGCAGCCGTGACAAATTGCATCTGCACCCTCCTTGAGCGCGATTTCGACAATACGCTTTGCAATGATCGGTCTTGCAAAGGAGGTACCCAGCAGATATTGTTCATAGGTTGCACCGGCCTGCATGGTCGGGATAATGAAATCATCTACAAATTCTTTTGTCAGATCCTCGATGTAGAGCTTGGAAGCACCAGTTTTGAGTGCTTTTTCTTCCAGACCGTCCAGTTCAGTGCCCTGACCAACATTACCGGAAACAGCAATGACCTCACAGTCATAATGCTCCTTGAGCCATGGAATCAGAACAGAGGTATCCAGACCGCCGGAGTATGCGAGAACAACTTTGTTATATTTCTTTTCCATCTGACAATTTCCTCCAAAACCAGTTGTTTTTTAATATGGCATTATTATACACCCCAAATTGTAACAATGCAAGAATAATTTTATAAATATTTTATATAATGAATAAATATACCATTGCTGCATGACAGAAATACCAGAAAAACACTTTGAAATACCCTTGAAAAATGAAATAAATTGCTTGATATTTTCGAATAATGGGGATAAAATAACAGTATATCTGATGAGATGGGCGCCCCGAAGTGGACGCCTCTTTCATAAATAAGGGGATAGAAACTTATGATTCATGATAAGAATTTGACCATGCTCACAGACTTCTATGAGTTTACCATGGCAAATGGATATTTGGAAAAGGGCATGGGCAATCGCCGTGCATATTTTGATATGTTTTTCCGCCGTGTGCCAGATGGCGGCGGCTATGCCGTCATGGCAGGCGTGGAACAGCTTGTGCATTACTTTGAAAATCTGCATTTTACAGAAGATGACATTGCATATTTGCGTGGGCGCGGTTGTTTCAGTGAGAAATTTTTAGAATATTTGAAAAATTTTAAGTTTGAATGTGATGTATGGGCTGTGCCGGAAGGTACACCCATTTTCCCGGGAGAACCGATTGTGACCGTGGCAGGTCCCATGGTACAGGCGCAGTTTGTGGAAACCATGATTTTACTTACCATCAATCACCAAACCCTTATTGCCACAAAGGCAAGCCGGATTACACGTGCTGCACAGGGGCGCACTGTGCTGGAATTTGGTTCACGCCGCGCACAGGGATATGATGGTGCGGTATATGGTGCCCGTGCGGCATATATCGGTGGCTGTCAGGGAACTGCCTGTGTGCTTGCAGACCGTGACTATCGGATTCCAGCAGGCGGTACAATGGCACATTCATGGGTGCAGATGTTTGACAGTGAGTATGAGGCATTCCGTGCCTATGCGGAAATCTATCCAGACAACTGTGTATTTCTGGTGGATACTTATAATGTATTGAAGTCAGGCGTGCCCAATGCCATTCGTGTGGCAAATGAGGTACTTGCACCTTTGGGTATTCGACCCAAGGGAATTCGTTTGGATTCCGGCGATATTGCATATCTGTCGATTAAGGCACGGGAAATGCTCGACGAAGCGGGCTATCCCGATATGCAGATCATGGCATCGAATTCTTTGGACGAGTATCTGGTGCGTGACCTCATTGGGCAGGGGGCAAAGATTGACTCCTTTGGCATTGGTGAGCGATTGATTACTTCGAAATCGGAGCCAGTCTTTGGCGGCGTTTATAAGCTTGTTGCTGTGGATAATGAGCAGGGAGAAATTGTTCCAAAGATCAAGGTCTCTGAAAATGTGGAAAAAATTACAACACCACACTTCAAAAAGGTGTATCGTTTCTTCGATAAGCTGACCGGCAAGGCGCTTGGTGATGTTTTGACGCTGCATGATGAGGTGATTAATACAGACCAGCCATATATGCTGTTTCACCCAATCCATACATGGAAAAAGAAAATCGTGACAGATTATGTCATAAAGCCGCTGCAGGTGCAGCTGTTTGATAAGGGAGACCGTGTGTATGAGTGTCCCCCGATTGAAGAAGTGCGTCGATATTGCAGTGAGCAGATTGAAACCCTATGGGAACAGATTCGGCGCTTTGAGAATCCGCAGACATATTATGTGGATTATTCGGAAAAGCTTTGGCGTGTCAAAAATGATCTGTTAGAGTCCGTACAATAAAAAAATGGCTTGCGGTCTTGATAAAAGAGACCACAAGCCTTCAATGTGTCAAACAGGAGGACGGATTAGTCCCCCTGTTTTTCTGTGTGATAGGAACGGTATTTGTGCATGGTTTGCAGGACTGGATTGATGATTGCGCCGGTGGGACAGCCCTTTTTGCACTTACCACAGCGCACGCACAGGCGGCTGTTTGGGTCTTTGTGCAGGTCGATATCCATTGGGCAAACAGATTTACATTTTCCGCAGTCGATACATTTGGATTGGTCCACTTCGTAGCGCAGCAGTGAAATGGGGTTAAAGAGTCCATAAATTGCCCCCAATGGACATAAATAGCGGCAAAATGGGCGATATACGATAATACTGCCAAGGGTAATGCCAATTAGAATACCGAATTTCCATAAGAATAACCCACCCGCAGCTGCACGGATTCCCTCATCTGCTGCCGAAAGCGGGATTCCCCCAAATAGGATACCGGCAGGGCAGATATACTTACAGAAAGTAGGATCGCCCATACCAAATGGATTCACAAGAAAGATGGGGAATAGAATAACGAAGAAAATCAGGATCAGATATTTGGTGCGAAGCAGAAAGCGATCTTTGGGAAGCTTTTTCATTTTTTTGGGAAATGGGATCTTATAAAGCAAATCTTGAAAGAGTCCGAAGGGACACAGCCACCCACATACAAAGCGTCCGAAGAGTGCGCCAAATGCGATGAGAAAACCAAGTGCATAGAAGGAGAATTGACGTCCGCGGCTGCCCAATACCGCTTGCAGAGAGCCGATGGGACACGAGCCAACAGCGCCGGGACAGGAATAACAGTTCAGCCCGGGAACACAGAGCAGCTTGAGTGGTCCTTCGTAGATTTTACCTTGTGCAAATCCGCGCACATAACCGTTGGTCAGTGCCGCAAAGCATGCCTGTACAAAAAGTCTTAGATTTTTCATATCAGCCGATTCCAATACATTCGAGACAGATTTTTGTAGCTTTACGAAGAACGATTGCAGCTTCTCCGTTCCAAGCCCCGTATATAATCATAACAGCGCTGAGCATCAGCAGAAGCGGGGCAACAAATTTCTTATTGAGCCGCTGCATCAGAAGAATCCTCCGTGCTTTGTGGTGTGGCAGCAGCGTCCTTTTCCTGCGCTGCGGCATTGACAACCTCAAGGCGTGCCTTCAGTTCCTCTTCCCAGCCGGCCTTGTCGCGTGCGCCCATGACACCTTGACCAACAAGCTTTCCCTCGCTGTCAAAGAAAAATGTGACAGGAACAGCAGAGGTTGCTGTTAAAATTGGGAGCAGACTTTCAGAGGGCTGTAAATGTACATAGTTTGCACCGGTTTCTGCAACCATGTCCTTGGCCTCCTGAAGCATTTCTTCGGTGTTATCTAGGTCTGCACACACACCAATGATTTGGTAATCGGTGCCGCCGACTGCGGCAAGCTCACCAAGTTCGGGCATCTCCCGAATACAGGGATTGCAGAAGGTTGCCCATACATTCATCATTGTGAGTTTGGTGTTTGCGAATATGGAGTGGTCGATTTCATTGCCATCGAAATCCTTCGCTGTAAATTCCAGAAAAATATCTTCATTTGCAGAAGAAGGTTCGTCCTGTGATGTATTTGATGGGGCATCGGTGTTGGGGGTAACAGGAGCTGGTGCACCGCAGCCGGAAAGCAGTATCAATAAAAGAAATATGGAAACTGTTTTTTTCATAAAAGAATCTCCTTTCGAAAATGTTTTTATCAGTATACCATATCCTTAGGCGAAAAGAAAGAAAAATTGTGATATGGGTAAGATATCAAAATATTTGATACCACCAGTGGTGTACAAAACGGCAAGCGTGACTTCCTATTTTATGCCGTTGTGGTATAATAATAGCAACCATTAGAATGGAATCTTGTGATTGGAATAAAGCGTGGAAACCCTGCAATGTTTCAAGAAGATAGAATTACAGATATAGGGAGATGTTATGCAGAATTTTCAAATTACCATTGCTTATGATGGAAGTCGATACCATGGTTGGCAGAGGCTTAAAAATGAGCAGACCATACAGGGCAAAATTGAGGGTGTGTTATCAGAAATGCTTGGGCATCAGGTGGAAATCCATGGTGCTGGACGCACGGACGCGGGTGTCCATGCACGTGCACAGACTGCACATTTTAAGGTGCAGACCGACTGCACGCCAGAGGATATTGCGGCATATCTCAATCGGTATTTGCCGGAGGATATTGCGATAACAGGCTGTACCTATGCAGAGGAGCGGTTCCATGCGCGGTTAAATGCAGCAGGGAAGCGATATCAGTACCGTATTTGGAACAGCAATGTGCCAAATGTCTTTGAACGGAAATATTTATATCGTATGGAAGATTCGTTAAACGTAGATCGCATGCAGCAGGGTGCCGCCTATCTGGTGGGACGTCATGATTTTCGAGCGTTCTGCGGGAATAAAAAAATGAAAAAGTCCACTGTGCGCACATTGTATCGTGCAGATGTGGAAAAAATTGGTTGCGAGGTGCGTATGACATTTGAAGCAACCGGATTTTTGCAAAATATGGTACGTATTTTGGCAGGAACATTGATGGAAGTAGGGTTGGGAAAGCGTCAGCCCTGTGATGTACTTCATATTTTAGACAGTGGTGAGCGAGAAAACGCTGGCATTACTATGCCTCCGCAGGGGCTTGTGTTGGATAAAGTATTTTATGGAATCGAATGGGAAGGTTGGAACGGACAATGAAAATTGGATTTTTTGGATTTGGTAATATGGCACAGGCTATGGCAAAGGGGCTGTCTGATACAGGCTCTATTGCCGCACAAGATATCTATGCCTGTGCACGGGATTGGGAAAAGCTTAGAGGAAATACAAAGCCTTTTGGCTGGATACCCTGCCAGAGTGCAGAGGAAATGATTTCCAAGGTCGACATGGTTGTCATTGCGGTCAAGCCCTATATGATTCCGAATTTGATTCCTGATATGCACGATTTGTTGGTCGGAAAAATTGTGATTTCGGTGGCAGCAGGCTATACCTATGAGCGATATCAGGCGCTTTTGGGCGATGATATTCATATTTTGTGTACTATTCCTAATACGCCAATTTCCGTTGGAGAGGGCATTATAATTTGTGAAGAAAAGCATACGCTGACGCAGAATGAGTTTGCCCAGTTTACCGGACTGTTTTCCAAAACAGCGCTGATTCAGCCAGTAGAAGGGCACCTTTTAAGTGTAGCAGGTACAGTGGCCGGCTGTTCTCCTGCATTTATCAGTATGTTTTTGGAAGCGCTGGGTGATGCGGGTGTAAAATATGGCCTGCCGCGTGCGCTGGCATACCGTCTGGCGGGTCAGGCGATTTGCGGCACAGGGAAACTGCACGTGATGACGGGAACTCACCCGGGGGCGATGAAGGACGCGGTCTGTTCCCCGAGCGGTACGACGATTAAGGGGGTTGGCGCACTCGAACAGAATGGGTTCCGCGCGGCTGTGATTGGCGCGATTGATGCAATTGAGGGCGAGAATCGATAAAAAGCAGTATCATATGGATACCGATTGCGCCTGCTGTGAAAGATACTCTGGACAAAAATGCCTGTAATCGTGCATAAATAAGCGATTACAGGCATTTTTTTGCGTAAAAAGTTTTTGTATTTTTATATGGAGTGCCGCGGCTATAAAATTGCAAAATCCAAGGACACAGACCTTGGATTTTGAACGTATTCTCATGGATTCCATTTCTTATGCAGTCACTTGAAAAGGATTATTTTTTCTCAAAATCCTTGTACATCATGCTGGGTTGGATTCCTGTATTGTGCTGATATTTACCACTTTGATAGGGCTCATATTCCCCATGGATATCATGATAGTAGATTTGGCAGATTTCTACATTGGGATAGATACGAATGGGCTGGACACAGAAAATTTCAAGCGTCCAATATCCGGAAAACCCAACATCACCAAATCCGGCTGTGACATGAATGAATAAACCGAGCCGTCCGGTGGAGGAACGCCCCTCCAGCATGGGAACAAAGTCGTCTGTGCGGGTGAACTCGTTGGTACGCCCTAAATAGAGACGGTTCGGTTCAAGCAGCAGACCTTCGGGCGGAATGGTGATATGTCGGGTTGGATTCGGTGTTTTCATGTCAAGGATATCATTTTCATAGACAAGCAGTTCATTTGCGAGGGAAAGATTGTAACTATTGGGATTTAGACGGCTGGGGTCAAAAGGCTCAATGATGATTTCTTGACCGATATGCTTATGAATTTCTTTTCCGGATAAAATCATGGGGGTTTCCTTTCAGAATAATTCGTGCCCATTTACATATTTGTGAATGACAACATGGTCATCTGACAGGTAAATGAGACGTGTGAGACGTTCTTCTGGTGTCAATGTGAGTGGGCATGGCAAATCGCGATCGTCCAGTACGATGGCGTCAAAGGCAAAATCTGGCAGGAATGCACCAACCTTGCCAAAGAAAGCACCGCCGCCGCGCGTACCTAGCCAGAATGCCTCAGGAAGGGTGATGGGAGCAACCGATTGATCCAGCAGACGCCAGCGAAGTTTGGAGGCCTGCACAGCATCTGCCATGGCGCGGAGGAGAGAAAGATGCGTACCGCCTGCAATATCAGATCCAAGGCCAATGGAAAGCCCTTCGTCCAGATAGGTGCGGACAGGAGCGACTCCAGAAGATAAGTTGATATTGGATTGTGGACAATGTGCGATAAACACACCATTTTGTTTCATAAGGGCGCGCTCATCGGCGTTAGACCAGACACAGTGCGCCATAATGGTTGGGCAGTCTGCACCGCCGAACAGACCAAATTGGTCATAGGCATCTCCATATCCGTTTGATTTTGGACAGAGTTCACGTACCCATGCGATTTCACTCTGATTTTCAGAGAGATGAGATTGTACGGGCAGTCCGGTTTCCTCTTGCAGCAGATGCAGCCCTTCCATAAGAGCGTCCGAACAGCTTGGAAGAAACCTTGGCGTGAGTATGGGGAGACAGTGCTTAAAATCGCGGCAGTGTGCCAGCCAGTCGCGTGTGGACTTCAGAGCGCTTTGCGCATCTGTTTCACACAGCATGTCTGGACTGTTGCGGTCCATGTTGACCTTGCCAACCCGTGTGATAAGTCCGCTCTGCTCCAGCAGCTGCATGAGTATAAGGGTTGCCGGAACGTGCAGCGTACCAAAGAGAACTGCGCGTGTGGTTGCGCTGCGCCGCAAATCATCGGTAAAAATTGTATATGCGCGGCGGGCGTAATCCAAATTTGCATAACGAGATTCTTGTGGAAAGGTCTGTGTGTTCAGCCAGTCGAGCAGCTCCAGATCCATTCCAAGTGCACGAAACGCATATTGCGGCGCATGTGCATGTAAATCGATAAGACCCGGGATAATAAGGTTATCGCCGTAATCCTTGACAGGGATATCTGCGAATTGTGCAGGCAGATGAGCAAAGACTCCTGCACAAATACCGTTTTCACAGACCGCATAATGCTGTGGATAGACAGCAAGTGTTTGCGGAGCTTGGCTGAAAATAATATCGCCCTTCAGGGCAAACGTTTGATACATGAATATATGCCTCCTGATTTGGGAACATTGTGAGCGTTCGGGAATAAAAAAACAACTGACAAAACCGGACTGGCCCCACTTGAGAGGACTTATAGTCAACTGTTTCCGGCAGTTGGTAGAAACGCTCAACCGATTATGAGCATATATAAGAACCTAAATTTATTATATCTATAAGACTTTCTCTTGTCAATTGCAGAAGTATGGTGACAAGTGAAGAAAAATCATGTACAATAGAAAAGAGACAAGGAGGAATATCCCAATGACAGAACAATTTGAAATTGTGGCATTGACCGATGTAGATGTGGCCTTTATACAGCCTGTAAATAATGAAGGTGATGTGCTGGTTCGAAAGAGCATTACGGCATATAAGCGATTGGATACAGGCAAGATACAAGAAGGCTTGTTTGAGCTTGTTGCGCAGGCGACACCATCACGTGGTCAGATGTACCGCTTTTCTCTGCCGTCGGACAGTCTGGTTCGCATGACTGTACACAAGGGCGAGCAGGGGCGTTTGTGGATGGAGAATCTGCCGGAGCCTGCACAAGACGCAGATTTGCAGGCGCTGCTGGAAGTGCAAGTGGCAGAAAAGACATTCACAGATGATACGCTGGGTCTGTTCCGCTATGATCGCGAAACCAGTGTGTATCAGTGTGATATCCCGTGGCGCGATAAAACCATTACGCTCGAGGTGGAAGATGTCGAAGCTTCCTTGCCGCGGGAGATTGCGCGTAAGCTTCAGAATGAAGCAGAAAAGTGGGAACTGGCTGCCCGTGCACAAATCAAGACAATTCAGCCAGCGGCTTCGCGTATGTCCATGCGTTCGGTTTCCATAGATAATGAAGGCGCTTTTACCTTCTGGTTTGCCGGCAAGGCAGGCATTGCCTATGCGGCAGGCTCCATTGATGAAGGCGTGACAGACGCTATTGTACTTTGATAGAAAGCCATATAAGGAAATTTCTTTATGTACAAAATCCAAAAAGGACGTGATTAAGGTCACGTCCTTTTTGAATATGTAAAAAAACAGGCGATATCGGGGTTTCTCCCGATATCGCCTGTTTTATAAAAGCCTGCTGTAAGACAAGTTTTTTTAGATTTTAATAACACCTGAAACTTTGAGCAGTTCGGTCACTAGGATAATGATGAGCATAACTGGAGCGACCCAACGAATCATCACGGTAAACAGTTTTTTGCGGCGGAATACTCCGGAGGCGGAGGACTCCACTTCATCGATTACGGTCTTAGGACCAACGATATGTCCAATGAGGATACAAGTCAGGAATGCAACGATTGGCATCAGAACAGAGTTCGAGATAAAGTCGAAGAAGTCTAAGAATGCCATGCCAAGAGGCTGGATTGCTGCGAGTGGACCATAACCCAGACAGGACGGCAGACCCAAAATCAGCACACCGATAATAACGCTGATGGTTGCAGTTTTGCGTTCGATATGCAGCTTGTCTACAATGATGGAGACGATGGTTTCCATTAGAGAAATGGAAGAGGTCAAAGCGGCAAGCAAAACCAATAAGAAGTAAATCATACCGATAAAGTTGCCAAATGCCATAGAGTCAAATACCTTTGGCAGGACACCGAACATGAGACCCGGGCCTGCGGACTCTTTTACGAGTGTGGTATCTCCACCGCTGAATGCAACCATTGCGGGAATGGTCATAAGACCGGCGAGCATTGCAATACCAGTGTCAAAAATCTCGATTTGTGTAACGGAGTGCTCCAAAATAGCATCTTTCTGCATATAGGAGCCATATGTAATCATAATGCCCATAGCAAGGGACATGGAGTAGAATAGCTGACCCATTGCGCCAAGGATCGTAAAGATGGAGAAGTCCTCCCAGCGTGGCAGCAGATAGAACTGCAGTCCTTCCATTGCGCCGGGCAGTGTCAGCGAATATCCAGCAATCAGAATTGACAGGATAACGAGGATTGGCATCATAACACGGCTGACTTTTTCGATACCCTTTTCCACACCAAACAGAACAATGACGGCATTGAGCAGTACATAAATAACAAACCATGTAATAGGTGTGTTCAAAAGTCCCGGGATCTGCACACCAATGAAGCTGCCGAAGAAGGCATCGTTTGCGGTGTCTGCGCCGTGTCCGGTTAAAAATTCTACCAGATATTTGATGACCCAGCCACCGATTACACAGTAGTACGGTGTAATAATAACAGGAACCAGAGAAGCAAGCCAGCCAAGGAAACTAAAACGCTTGTCAAGTGCGCTGTATGCGCCGATGCAAGACAGACGAGTTTTTCGGCCAATTGCAATTTCTGCGATCATAATGGCGAAGCCAAAGGTGATTGCCAGAATAATATACACCAGCAGGAAGGTACCGCCACCATATTTTGCTGCGAGGTATGGGAAACGCCAGAGATTACCCAGACCAACGGCAGAACCAGCTGCTGCAAGGACAAATCCAAGACGGCTGCTAAAACTGCTGCGTTCTTTTTTCATATTACAAACCCCCAAAAAGAATTTCTACCGGAGAAGCCAAGAGAAGGCTGGAACGGCAATTTAGATTATTATTCCATAAAAACAAATGTATTTCAATCATTTTTCCGAAAAAAATTCAGATTTTTTGCATTTCCGCAAAAATTACTTGTTTGGTTAAATGATTTCACAAAAAATAATGGAAAGATAGTATATTGACAAATGCTAGACAAACAGATATACTGAAAAAGTTCAAAATCATATCAGACAGTTCGTAACCATCCTGTCTTAAAACAAAACTAGGACATCCATGCGCTGCTTTTGCGGAGGTCATGGCTTTTTTGTCGCCTGTATATGGGCATGTGATGGTGCGCTCTCAGATGGAGAACGCATTTTTTATTTTGGGAGGAATGTCTAGTGGACGATATGATCCGCTACTCGGTTATCACCGAAAAAAATCCACGTGAGATTGTGCTTCTGCGTGGTTCAGGCTGTGTGTGGAAAAAATGTACATTCTGTGATTATCATTTAGATGCTTCGCCGGATACTGCCGAAAATTTTGCGCTCAACCATGCGGTACTTGCCAATGTGACAGGGGAATTCGGCAGGTTAGAGGTCATAAATTCTGGATCATTCTGTGATTTAGATGCGCAGACCATGCAAAACATTGAGCAGGTATGCCTTGAAAAGAAAATTCAGGTGATCCATTTTGAATGTCATTGGATACATCGGAAGGAGATTCCGGCACTGCGTGAACGGTTTGATGCCATTGGGGTGCAGACAAAAATGAAAATCGGTGTGGAGACCTTTGACCGTACATATCGAGAAGAGATTTTACACAAGGGGATCGGTGTCAGTGATCCTGCTGAAATTGCAGAACTGTTTGATGAGTGCTGTCTGTTGTTTGGGCTTTCTGGACAAACTGTGGAATCTATGCAGAGAGATATAGAGACAGGGCTTGCAAATTTTGAGCGTGTGTGTGTCAATATTATGGTAGAGAATCGTACTGCAGTAAAACCAGATCCAAGTGTGATTCGCGCTTTCTGTGCACAGATTGCGCCGCTGTATCGTGAAAATCCGCGTGTGGATATTTTGATGGACAATACAGATTTCGGTGTGGGAGGTACGGCATCGTGACAAATGAACTGCTTTTAATATTCTCGTTGGTGATGCTGTTTGGCAGCGTATTGTTATTTTACCGCTTGTTTGGCAAAGTGGGGCTGTATTGTATGACGGTGTTTGCCACCATTACAGCAAACATTGAGGTGCTCTTGCTGGTAGATGCCTTTGGAATGGAAATGACACTTGGCAATATCTTGTTTGCAATGACCTTTCTTATAACAGATATTTTGTCTGAGAATGAAGGTAAGCGTGCAGCCAATTTTTCGGTTGCGATTGGCATTGGAACCTGTATACTTTTCATTTTGTTGTCCCAGTCGTGGATACTCTATATCCCAAGTGTCAATGACTGGGCACAGCCTGCCTTCCGTACCATCTTTACCAATACTCCGCGTATGATGCTGGCATCTCTTTTGGTGTATGCAATCGCTCAGATTTTTGATGTATGGCTTTATCACGCTTGGTGGAAGCTCAGCACACGCAAGACGGGAGACAGTCATAAGTATTTATGGCTGCGCAACAACGGTTCTACTATGATTTCTCAGCTGCTCAATACCGTTTTATTCACTGTTTTTGCTTTTTGGGGTACTTATGATATGCCAACAATGGTTAGCATTATCCTGTCAAGTTATGTTATTTTTGTAGTAACCTCGCTTGCGGATACGCCGATCCTGTATTGGGCACGCAAAATGAAGGAACAGGGAAAAGATGGACTTTCCTGCCTGTCAGAAAGAGAAGCCTCGTAAGGGGACTGTTAATCGCGGTATCATAATCGCACAGGCAGCTATGATATGAGATATTTCATAATTATACCACCAGCGGCGTACAATGCTGTGAAAGTGGCTTTGTGTTTTGTGCCGCTGTGGTATAATAGTCACAGAAGTGACTATTATACTGGATATTTCATAATTATACCACCAGCGGCGTACAATGCCGTGAAAGTGGCTTTCTATTTTGTGCCGCTGTGGTATAATAGAAGAAAAAATGATTCCTTGGATTTTTCAATGGATACATGGGGGAATGTTATGAAACCGATTCTATATACAGGTGCAATGGACGCAGAAACCTTGTATCTTATGCAGGAACTTAAGCAGCCCGAGCGGGTCACACTTGGGTGTTGGAAATGTATGCGCGGAATATTAGATGATATTCCGGTGGTCATTGTGAGAACCAATCAGGGAATGGCAAATGCTGCCGCTGCAACAGCGCTTGCCATTGAGCGCTTTGAACCACAGGCAATACTCAATCAGGGAACTTCTGGCGGACATGCGCCCGATTTGCATCGGGGGGATATTGTACTTGGGGCACGGGTAATCAATATGACAGCCGTGCGTACGCCTGATCGGGAGCGTGGAGCCGGTATGGATTTAGAGCATGCTGAGCCGCTTGGCTTGGAGATTGCCAATACCAATTCGGGAGACGGTAAAAAAATGACTGTTTTTCTCGCTGACGCGGCGCTTTTATCTGCGGCAGAACAGATAAAATATGCAGAAGGGCGTGTAGTGACTGGTACAATTGGCTCTGGTGATATCTGGAACAATGAGCTTGATCGAATCCACTGGCTGCATACGAATTGGGGGACCCTGACAGAGGAAATGGAGACTGCGGCATGTGCACAGATCTGCACGGCGTATGGAATCCCTTTTTTGGGGATTCGAATCCTATCCAATACCGCGGTGCATAGAGAGGCATTTGATGAGACAACCGGAATGCACTGTCAAAAATTTGCACGTGCAGTCATTGCAGAGTATTGTAAAAGAATAGATATAAAATAAAAGTAAGAGAGAAATATTTTAGGGCGCGTGGCAAAATCAGTACTGATTTTGCCACGCGTTTGTGGTATACTTGTGATATCCTATGATTTGAAAAGCAATCTATTTTTAGGAGAGAAGGAGAAAATTTATGGCTTCGTTTGCAATTACGACTGATAATAACGGAGATTTACCAATGACCTATCTCAAGGAACATCATGTTGGTCTTATGAGTTTGACATATACTCTTGAGGGCAATACCTATGATGCGTTTCGTCCTATGCCGGAACATGAATTTTATCAGAAAATGCGTGCTGGTGCTATGCCAACTACCGCACAGGTCAATCCAGAAGCGGCGGCACAGGTTTTGCGTGATGCGTTAAAACAGCATGATGGCGTATTGCATATTGCCTTTTCCTCAGGACTCAGCGGGAGTTGCCAGAGTGCAATGTTTGCCGCAGAGGAGCTGCGGACGGAATTTCCGGATAAGAAAATTATTGTGATTGATTCCTTGTCAGCTTCTCTTGGTCAAGGACTTTTGGTTCATAACGCATGCAGAATGCGCGATGCAGGCTGCAGTTTGGAAGCGACTGCTGCATGGTGCGAGGAAAATAAACTGCGTATTGGACATTTGTTTACCGTAGATGATCTGTTCCATCTTTATCGGGGCGGTCGTGTATCCCGCACCAAAGCCTTTATTGGCTCAGCGCTTAATATGAAGCCTATTTTGCATGTAGACAATGAGGGAAAACTCACACCGGTTGGAAAAGTGAGAGGACGCAAGCGGGCACTCGATGAGCTTGTCAGCCGAATGGAGGCACAGGTGGGCAGTCAATATGATGGTGTCGTCTTTATTTCTCATGGAGACTGTGAAGAAGATGCCGAGTATGTACGCAGTCAGGTTGCGGACAGGCTTGGGGTGAGAGATAGCCTCATTCATTTTGTCGGGCCTTCCATCGGCGCACATTCGGGTCCCGGGACAGTCGCATTATTTTTCCATGCACAAACGCGGTGAGCGTGTGAACAAGATACTTTTTCATCACGAAAAGCGGTTTTAGGAGGTTTATTCGATGTTAAAAAAAATATTTACAGCAATGCTTTGTTTTTGCCTGATTGCAGTGGGTGTGGTCGGCTGTTCTCAAGAACAGGTCGAGCAGGAAAAAAAGACAGAGGTTGTCACCTTGTATTTGCCTGATGACCAAGCAGAGTATGTAGAGCCGACAGAATGTGAAATTAAGATTGCAAAGGAAGATGTAGCTGGGGCGCTGATTTCTGCACTGGCAGAGCAGGGAGCCTTGCCGGAGGGTATAGCTGTAAAGACATTTTCTAAGGAAGAAAATGTTTTGACATTAGATTTGAATCAAGCTTTCGAAGATGCGGTGGCAAATAGCGGAACTGCGGGCGAGACCATGCTGATGGCATCAGTTGCAGATACCTTTTTGTCATATTATGGAGCACAGAGTTTGACCATCACAGTGGAAGGTCAGCCGATTGAAACAGGGCACGCTGTATATGATGAACCGTTTACACAAATTTTTGCAGCAGCGCCAATAGAATAAAAAAACAGTATCCCAAAAGAATTGGGGACACTGTTTGTATCAAATAAAAATGGCTGTTCATATTAAAGATGAACAGCCATTTTTCAGATTCGGATTAAGCTTCAGTCTTCCACAAGCCGTGGAGATTGCAGTATGCGTAAGCTGCAATGACCTGATCGCCGTCTGCCAGTGCGAAAGTAGCCTCTGGTGCTTCGCTCGGCAGGAGATTCTTGCGCTGTACGCCATTCTGGGTATGCAGCGCAATGAAAGCAATATTGTGCTTTTCTTCCATTGGGTGGGAAACCTCGCCAACAGAAACCTTTACAATATTACCGTTGATAGAGAGAACCGGAATATGCTTTTCGCCGGCACCGTCACGAATGCTTGGATCAAGCAGCTGCATTTTTTCGCCGCAGCACAGAATCGGAACCTTGTGGTCAACTACTTTCTCTACAACATTGCCGCAGTGATTGCAAATATAAAAATTCAATTCCATGATAAAAACTCCTTCTCGAAAAATGTGTATAAAAATCAAAGATATATTTGATATAATCTACAATAATAGTATATATTATTCTCTTGGTGAAGTCAACTGTTATTTTTGTGCAAATTGTGTGGATATTTTTTGGTACATCTGTATAGTGAGACGCAGTAAGTTCAAAATAAGGCTGTAATAGCATAGAATCTTTTGTGTAATGTATTGACAAGATTGGGGAAAACGACTATCATGTAATTGATAAAATCGTTTTATTTGGTAGTGTTAGACAACAATTGAAATGGGCTAGCCCACCGGACCAATGAAAGCGAGGGACGCGGATATGACTCCGACCAGTAATTTATCAAATGTGCATTATATTCAGGAGCAGATCGATATTATGACACAGCTGCTGGAACAAATGACCGATCATTATGCAATCGCACGAATCCGTATCCAATTGTGGAACTTGGAGGCGGAACAGCACGAAATTTTATCAAGGGCAAGTCACTGAATTCGGATAAAACGCATATCATGAGGATATGCCAAAAAGCATGCTTTGGCATGCTTTTTGTTTGCATAAAAATATGTATGTGCTTTTATGATATTTTGTCCACATTATATTAAAAATATCTGAGAATCGCTTTGTGATTGATTTTTTTTTGTATTTTGTGGTATGATAAAAAAGCAGGCGATCAAAACGATCATGACCAAACGAGAGGTTTCGATAAACCAAAAAAATTTTTCGAAAAGGGGATATTGTATATGCCAAAAAGAAAGCAGGCAATTTTAGAAGCAATTGAATTGTATCTCAAAAGTGAATTTCAGACAACCCCCGCAAAAGCAACTCCATATCAGCTGCATACAGCGGTATCTCATGCGATTATGGCAGGCATTGCCGATCGCTGGCTGGTCAGCGATGAAAAGCATCGGAATGTACGTCATGCGTATTATTTCTCAGCAGAATTTTTGATGGGACGCATGATCTATAACAATTTGTTGTGTCTTGGCATGACAGAGGAGGTTTCCCAGCTGCTTGAAAAAAATGGCGCATCTCTGGATTCATTTGAGGAGGTAGAGGACTGTGCACTGGGCAATGGCGGTCTGGGGCGCTTGGCTGCCTGCTTCTTGGATTCCGCAGCGACCTTGAATCTGCCGCTAGATGGTTATGGAATTCGCTATAAGTATGGTCTATTTAAGCAAAAAATCGAAGGAGGCTGTCAGAAGGAGGAGGCAGATGACTGGACGCGATATGGCGATCCATGGAGCCTGCGCCGAGAGGACGAATCCGTTCGCGTTGAATTTGCTGACCAGACGATTGTAGCAGTTCCCTATGATATGCCGGTAATTGGATACGGCACAGATAATATTGGTACACTTCGTCTGTGGCAGGCAGAGCCAATACAGGCATTTGACTTTAATCTTTTTAACGCGCAGCAATATGATGCGGCAGTCGCGGAGCGCAACCGTGCAGAAGATATTTCTCGCGTGCTCTATCCAAATGACTCTACCGATGACGGCAAGATACTGCGTCTCAAACAGCAGTATTTCTTCTGCTCGGCGTCCTTGCAGGACATTATCCGCAAATATAAGAAGAAATATGGAAATGACTTCTCTCATTTTGCGGAAATGAATGCGATTCAGCTCAATGATACGCACCCTGTCATTTCGATTCCGGAGCTGATTCGTCTGCTGACCGATCAGGAAGGGCTGTCCTTTGACGAAGCATTGGCTATTTGTAAACAGGTATTTGCTTATACAAACCATACCATTCTTGCAGAGGCACTGGAAAAGTGGAATCAGCATCTCATGGAGCGTACCATTCCGCGTGTATTCCATATTATTGTAAAGCTTGACCAGTATCTGGGCGGAGAACTGCATCAGAAGGGTGTTGCAGGTGATAAGGAATACTCCATGCGTATTTTACAGCACGGCGTTGTGCATATGGCATACATGGCAATCTATTGCTCTCGTTATGTCAATGGTGTTGCACAGCTGCACACCGAAATTTTGAAGAATGATGTGCTGCGTGACTGGTATCAGATTTATCCGGAGCGCTTCCAGAACAAGACAAATGGTATTACCCAGAGACGCTGGCTGGCACTTTGCAATCCGGGACTTTCCAGCCTGCTGACACGACTTTTGGGCAATGAAAGCTGGAAAACTGATTTGTCACAGCTTAAAAAGCTGGAAAAGTATGTGGAAGATGAAGCTGTTATGCGTGAACTTTGTGAAATCAAGCTGGAAAATCATAAAAAGCTGGCGGATTTTGCAAAGAAGAAGGACGGCGTTATTATCGACCCGAATACCTGTTTTGACGTACAGATCAAGCGTTTGCATGAGTATAAACGCCAGTTCCTGAATATTCTGGCAATTCTGGAACTGTATTATGAAATTGCAGAGGGAAGTCTCACTGACTTCACTCCAACTACCTTCATTTTCGCGGCAAAATCTGCCCCGGGCTATGCACGCGCAAAGGGAATTATTAAACTCATTAACGAGGTTGCAGACCTCATCGATCGAGATGAGCGTGTACGCGGTAAAATCAAGGTCGCATTCCTTGCAAATTATAATGTATCCTATGCGGAGAAAATTATTGCAGCAGCCGATGTGTCTGAACAAATCTCAACTGCCGGCAAGGAGGCTTCTGGTACAGGCAACATGAAGCTTATGGCAAACGGCGCAGTGACGCTGGGTACCTTGGACGGCGCAAACATTGAGATCGTTGAGGAGGCAGGCAGCATCAATGAATATATCTTTGGTGCAACCGTAGAGGAGATCCAGTCTGTTCAGGAGCATTACAATCCGAATGGTATGTACCACAATGATTACAAAATCAAACGTGTGCTCAATGCGTTGGTAGACGGGACACTTAATGATGGTGGTTCAGGCATCTTCCGTGAACTGCATGATTCTATTGTGTATGGTGCAAGCTGGCATCGCCCCGACCAGTACTTCTTACTGCTGGATTTTGAGCGTTATCTGGAGGCAAAGAAGCAGGTCGCAAGAGATTATAAGGATCAGCTGATTTTTGCAAAGAAACGCTGGATGAATATCTGCAACAGCGGAAAGTTTTCTTCCGATAGAACCATCGCAGAGTATGCAAAGGATATCTGGCATATTGAAAAGGTATAAAAGCCAAAAATATAGGGTGTCGAAACATTTCGGCACCCTATATTTTTGGCTATATTTCAGATAAGGTTAGAAAATAACGATGCAGCGCCAACGGTAATGAGACCGGAAACCGCGATGGCAAGACTGCTCATTGCCCCTTCGATTTCTCCCATTTCCAGCGCGCGGGCTGTACCAATTGCATGTGCAGCTGTACCAATTGCAATGCCTTTGGCGATGGGGTGTGTGATTCGAAAATGCCTGCAAATGCTTTCGGCAAGAATATTGCCAATTACACCGGTTACAATGATGACAGATACGGTAATGGTAACAATGCCGCCGAGTTCCTCCGAAAGACCCATACCGATTGCGGTAGTAATAGACTTGGGGAGCAATGTAACATATTCTGTGTGCCCGAGTTCAAAAGCCAGACAAAGTGCAAATACAGAGCCGATGCTGCTGAGAACACCTGCAAGAATCCCAATCAGGATAGCCTTGACATTGTGGACGAGTAGATGCAGCTGTTCATAAAGAGGAATGGCGAGACAAACGGTGGCAGGAGTCAGCAGATAGCTCAGGTATTTGGCACCTTCGTGATAGCTTTCATAATCGATTCCAAGACAAAGGAGCGTGGCAATGGTGAGAATAATGGAAATCAGCAGGGGATTACACAGTGCAAGCTTTGTTTTCTGTTTAAGCCATAAGCCAAGCTCATAGGTTAAGATGCTGATCATGACACCAAAAAATGCAGCAGAACTTAAAATGTCAGACATTTTACTTTTCCTTCCTTTCTCGGTTCAGAACTGCTTGAGTTACGAGACCGGCAACACCCATGACGAAAATGGTGGTGACAATGGTGATTACGGAAACAGGAAGTAAAATCGTCTGTAATTTGGGCCAGCTGTCCAACAGTCCAACTGCGGCAGGAACGAATAAAACAGGCATGATTTCAATCAAAAATTTTCCGGCATCTTGAACGGCAGATAAGGGGAGAATGTGTGTTGTAAGTAAAAACAGGAGCAGCAAAAGCCCGTAAATACTGACAGGGATTGGGAATGGAAGTAAGGCACGCAAAACTTCGCCAGCAAATGTAATTGCGAGAATAATACTGAATTGTTTGAGGAATTTCATAAGTTGAATCCTTTCTATGTCCAAAACGGCAGGGAATAAAACTGATGACCGATATTTATGATACGCGGATTTTGGAACATGTCAAGTTTATTCTAAGTGTGTTTACAGATAGAGCTCGGGCAAGTCGGAGAGGGGAAGCGGAGGGGCAGTGCGAATATAGGCAGAGGGAGACATTCCTGTGATGCGGCGAAATACCTTTCCAAAATAACTTGCGTTGGAAAATCCAGCACAGGTCGCAACCAGTTCAAGTGAAATCGTGCCACTGCGCAGGAGCCGCTTGGCAAAGTGAATCCGTACCTGTGTCAGATACTGCCCGGGACTAATGCCAACAGCAGCAGAAAATTTTCGAATGAGGTGAGAGGGGGAAACCTCCAAACGCTGTGCAAGATCTTCGATGCCGTAAAGATGGGCAAAGTCCTGCTGCATGATTGCAATCGCATGCTGAATGAGCGGTGGATAAGCGCGTGCGGTCTCAGGAGGTGCGCTGGTGCCGGACAGATGGGTTAAAAGCGTAAAGACACTGGCGCTTGCCGCTGCACCATTGGACGGGTGCCCTTCATGTGCCAGATGCAGCAGGGGATAGATTTGTTCGGACAGTGCAGCGCAGCCGTTCGGAAAGTAAGGGCTGTATGAAAGCGCCGTTCCCAAAATATGTGTAACAGCTTGTCCCGAAATGAGGATCGCGATGAGAGAAACCGATTGCTCAGCGTGTGCGGGAAATGGGCTGTTCGATGAGAAACCGATGGCAGCACCGGCTGAGAGGACAAAAGGGTGCTCTTCAAAAACGGTGGATAGGCTGCCTTCTGTAACCCCAATGAACCAGAACCCTGAACCAGATGGCAGTTCCAATTTGGTTTGTGCAGATAAATTCAGATGTATACCGGTAACTAGGCGACAGAACAGAGAGACATCGTGTGGTGCTGGTGGTGGTGTCCATGTGAAAGATTCCATAGAAAACCCCTCGTTTCTTATTTGGATTTGGAAGGTGCTGTGTTCAAAGTCTGTGCGCTCAAAAAGCAGATGGAACAGCAGGGATTCTGATTTATTTGCCTGCTGCAATAAGCCAAACAGACCTTGAAATGTGAATTTTTTTGTCAAGACGCTAAACGAAATCATGTCATTGCTGGTAAAATAAAAACCGCCTTTTCCACGGAAAAAACGGTTTTGGAGCTAGTAGTCGGACTCGAACCGACGACCTGCGCATTACGAATGCGCTGCTCTACCAACTGAGCCATACTAGCAGATATGGGATCCTAAGCAGAGAACTCTTAGCAACATGACTATTCTAACACAAGAGCTGGAAGTTCGTCAATAAGGAAAAGCAAAAAAATGAAAAAAATCAAGAAAATTACTTGACAATCCATGAAAATTCGATATAATAGGGAGTATCCTTGCTCATGACAAGGGTCATGGGCCAAAGTCCAAAAGGAGGTGCAATTACATGGCAAAGGTAACTGGCAAATACGAGACTCTTTTCATTGTCAACCCCACCCTCGGTGAGGAGGAGATTTCTGCACTGGTGCAGAAGTTCCAGTCTCTCGTAGAAGCGAACGGTACTGTAGACAAGGTTGAGGATTGGGGCAAGCGTCGTATGGCTTACGCAATCAATGACCTGCATGAGGGCTATTACACCCTGATTCAGTTTACGTCCGCTCCTGCTTTCCCAGCTGAGCTTGACCGTATCTACAAGATTACGGACGGCATTATGCGTTCCATCATCGTGTCACTGGACTAAGGTGGTGACTGCAACGTGTTAAACAAAGCGATTCTTATGGGTCGACTGACCCGTGATCCCGAACTGCGTCACACGCAGTCTAATACCGCTGTTGCTTCGTTCTCTCTTGCAATCGATCGCGACCGCAAGGGCCCGAACAACGAACGCCAAACTGACTTCATCGACTGTGTCGCATGGGGACGTCAGGCTGAGTTTGTAAAGCAGTGGTTTACAAAAGGGATGATGGCAATCGTTGTTGGCCGTATCCAGTCTCGAAACTGGGAAGACAAAAACGGAAATAAGCGTGTATCCATCGAGATCAATGTAGATGAAGTCTCTTTTGGTGAGACCAAAAAGTCTCGCGAATCGAACGGCTTCGGAAGCTATGACTCGGGTTCACAAATCCGTCCTGAGGGGTTTGACTCCGGCAGTCAGGCTGCACCTGTACCTAGCTTCGACCTTCCGGTCGGCGGCTCGGATTTTGCAGAGCTTGCAGATGATGATTCGGACGTTCCCTTTTGATTTTTGAAGAAGGAGGTACCTGACAATGGAAGAGACTAAAAAGGAATTTACTCCACGTCCGGAGCGTGCACAGCGCGGAGGACGTCGTCGCAGAAAGGTTTGCTCTTTCTGTGTAGATAAGGTAGAGGCAATCGACTACAAGGACGTAGCAAAGCTGCGCCGTTATATGTCTGAGCGTGGCAAGATCCTGCCTCGCCGTATGACTGGCACTTGCGCAAAGCATCAGCGTCAGCTGACAGAAGCAATCAAGCGTGCTCGTCATGTTGCTCTGCTCCCTTACACTGCGGAGTAATCAAAACAGATATGCAAAGACCTGCTCAAAAGAGCAGGTCTTTTTTGCGTATCTGTAGTTTACGCATTATAACAAGATATCATCGTTGTCGTTGCTGGAACCAATTGTTGACAAACAGTAATATAAATTAAAGATAGAAAAAGCTATGAGCTGGGAAGTTCATGCTCATAGCTTGTATAATAATGTGCCGTAAAGTCACTGACTTTAGGCATGGGGAGTGTCGATTTGTAAATATCACGATTGCTTATGATGCAAAATCAATATACAGACATTCGCCGCAGTCCTGCACAGCCTTTCTCACCTGATTGACCAAAACACATTCATCTGTTTTTTCTGGATTAAAGCTAATGCACAGGGTCAAGCGACCGCGAATTAGAGTACAGTCCAGTACAATATCAGCAGGACAATTGGAATCAATCATGCCGGAGAACAGCAGTTCATGCGGAATGGTATCGTGGAAGCCTGCGAAACGTAAGCTGAACAGACCATTATGTGGGAGCTTACGGAATAGATCAATAGACGGTACGCTGTCCAGTTCAGCGAATAATGCACTGTTTTCTCCGCGCTTTAAGATACGGCTTTCCCGACTGATTGAACGCAAAATATTTAGGTTGCTTAATTCCTTGCTTTCTGCCAGCATGGAAACATGCTTGTTTGCGAGAAGCTGACTGACAACATCAGAGAGTACAGTGCGTAAATCGCTCTGAAGCTTAGCTGGAGCGATGAGGTAATAGCGATTTTCACCCGCCTTCTTGAGCATGTTCCAGCCGGCATTCAAGGTAAATGAGGTTGAAAATGTATTCATAATCGAGACATCCTTTCTGAAAATGGGTGATTTATGGTGGAATTTTGGTATTTTTATTCGTTTAGCTATTGTACTCCTTATTGACAGAATGTTCAAGAAGTATAGACTAATTTTGTGCAAGATGTGCATAAAAAATTCATGAGATACAAAAAAATGGAAAAAATTGAATCAATTAGGCAAAAAACATGGGTGCAGAGCGAGTAAAGTTGTGACATCTGTAAACGACTATTGGCTATAATGCTCAAAAGGGGATTCGAGGATTGACGGAAAAAGTGAAAAAATAAAAAATGTCCTCGAATTCGAGGACAAAAAATCAATTATAAATCAAGTTGGAGTGATAAAAATTCAGCATGGGCTTGTTTGTTGCCGCTCAGAATTGAGCATGGGCGATTCAGTGTAAGCGGTTCTCCGTTCAGCTGTGTTGCAATGCCGCCTGCCTCGGAAAGGATCAGTGCACCGGCGGCAAAGTCCCAAGGCTGGAGGATACATTCAAAGCCCAACTCTGCTCGACCACACGCAATATCAGTAAGGTCGAGTGCGGCAGAGCCGAATCGGCGTAAATCCTGCATGTGATTCATAAGCTGTCCGGCAATTTTGAAGGTACGCGCCCGCTGAGAAAGGTCATAGGGGGAGGTACCAAAACAAAAAATACCATCAGATAAAGAACGGTTTGAGACCATGATGGGCTGATGATTGCGGAATGCCCCGTGATTTTTTTGAGCAGAAAAAAGCTCATCACGATAAGGATTGTATACAACGCCGCAGATGAGTTCTCCGTCCTGCGCAAGAGCAATCGAAACTGCGGAGTGATTCATGCTGCGAACAAAGTTTGCGGTACAATCAATAGGGTCTACAATAAAGGCAAATTTGTCAAGCGCATCTTCGTCGTGTATAGAATCTTCTTCTCCGATAAAGTGTGCATCAGGCAGTATATTTAACAGGGCTTCGCGCAAGAACTGCTGTACCTGAATGTCATAGTGGGTAACAAAATTGCCGATACCTTCTTTTTGAGAGACACTGCTGCGAATATCCTGTGCAGATAGCAGAATCTGTCCGGCTTGCTTTGCGGCAGCTTCGATTTTTGTCAGCATGGGAAAGCTCTCCTTAATATCACTGAAAACGGTTATGTGTGTGGTTGTAGGTGTAGCCGAATGGCGCAAGACGGTCACACAGTTCAGCTGGGTCTAATTCGAGTGCGGAGCAGAGATCATCAAGGTCTGAAAAATCATCACGCAGCTTGGTATTGACATAGCTGAGCAGGATCATAGGGTCATGAGGTAACATGGGTGGTTTCGTCTTCCTTTCTATTGTTGACTGAATCATTTTTGCCAGTATTGGGAGGTGTCGCGTTGACGTTTTTTCGCTTGAAGAACGGAAAGAGACAGTCCGGCTGCTCTGCATGTACATGGTCAAGCTGCCGTATGAATAGGAATTTTCGAATCATAAACAGAAACGCGACCGAAATGACAGTGAGGAGGTTATCTGTTGGGGAAGTGTGCGTCAAAACCATTTGCCGCGCCACTGCAAGCATCATGACCTCGACTACGGTGTCGATATTGTAGCTGAAAATCATTTTGACAAATTCGACTCCGATGATGATGGTCATAGCGGTGGTTAGATAGCTTTGCAGCATTTCTGGGGAAGAGATGATTGACGACAAATGAATATCGAGTAATAATCCGAAGGTTGCAGCAGCAATTGCAATCAATATGCAAAGTCCAACCAATATTTCAAGCCGAATCGCGATGCGGTAAAGCTTGTTTTGGATTGTGTCTTTCAAGTCAGGATTCCTCCAGTCATCAGCAATACCTTTATTATACTGTTTCGTGTTCGGATTGTACAGAGCAAAACGGTTGTGTTTTTTGCCAATTTCTCTAACAAAGTATATTTTCCGTTGAAAATGTGCATTGCAATCATGCGGACAAGATGATACAATTAAGATAAAATTGCAGGAGCCGTGCGCGTAGGACTTGTATAAAGAACGCGGGCGGCAGTTTTTTTGTGATAAATAGATGTGCTGTGCACATCGCAGACAATTCCGAAAGGAGCAGATATGTTCACAACACAAAATTATATCGTCGCGTCTGCACTGGACGAGGCATACGAATGTAACCAGAAGCCGAAGAGTACAGTGCTCGGCGGCTGCGGTTGGCTGAAAATGGGTCAGCGTGCCATGTCAAACGCAATTGATTTGTCCGCTTTGGGACTCAATCAGATCACGGAAACAGATGATTTCTTTGAATTGGGTGCAATGGTTACTTTGCGCCAAATGGAAACGCATGAGGGACTCGCTGCATATTTTGGAGACTGTATTGCAGCAAGTGTACGGCAAATTGTTGGTGTGCAGTTCCGCAACGGTGCAACAATTGGCGGCAGTATCTGGGGACGCTTTGGGTTTTCTGACCCCTTGACCTTGTTCTTGGCTTTAGATGCAGAGGTTCTGCTGTATCAGGGGGGTATGGTTCGGCTGTCTGACTTTGTGCATATGCCGTATGATCGCGATATTTTGACTGCAATTCGTCTGCCGAAGCACGGGCAGAGGGCTGTTTATCTATCACACCGCGCTGCTGCAACAGATTTTCCTGTGCTTGCGGTTGCAGTTTGTGAGACTGCGGAACAGCGGGTTGCCGCAGTGGGGGCACGTCCTATGCGCGCAGAGCGTGTTGTGGGAGAAGTTGATGAAGCTGCGCAAGCCTTTGCAGAGCGCTGCGCAGAAGAACTGACATTTTCCTCAAATTTGCGTGGTTCTGCGGAATACCGTACACATTTGTGTCGTGTGCTTGTACGTCGTGCGGTGCAGGCGCTGAAGGAGGCGTAAGCTATGAAAATTTCATATACACTCAATGGTCAGCGATATACAGATGAGGTATCTCCTGCACAGCCGCTCACAGAGTATTTGAGAAGTAAGGGTTGTTTTTCTGTCAAGCGTGGTTGTGAGACTTCGAATTGCGGATTGTGTACGGTATTAGTGAATAATAAGCCGGTTTTATCTTGTTCAACACTGACTGCGCGCATTGATGGAAAAACCGTAGAGACACTGGAAGGGCTTCAGAAAGAAGCGGAGGAGATAGGCGGTTATCTTGCAGGAGAGGGTGCTGAGCAATGCGGCTTTTGCAGCCCCGGGCTGATTATGAATATTATTGGAATGCTGCGCGAGCTCAAATGTCCGACTGAGGAGGAAATACGCAGCTATCTTGCAGGAAATCTGTGTCGGTGCACAGGGTATGTTGGACAGCTGCGTGCCATTCAGAAGTATTTGGCAGATAAGGAGGAAGCATGAAGCAGAAGTATGTAGGAACTGGTGTGCGTAAGAGTGATGCGAAAGCGCTCACCACAGGACAGCCTGTTTATACAGATGATATCGCACCGGCAAATTGTCTGATCGTTAAGATCCTGCGTTCTCCCCATGCACATGCGTTGATTCAGGAAATCAATACGGAAATTGCGAAAAAAGTCCCGGGTATTGTATGCGTACTCACCTTTAAGGACGTGCCGCACCATCGTTTTACTATGGCAGGGCAGACCTTTCCGGAGCCGTCCCCTTATGATCGCTTGATTTTGGAACAGCGGGTGCGTTTCGTTGGAGATGCAGTTGCAATTGTTGCGGGTGAGACAGAGGAAGCGGTAGATCGCGCATTGCGTCTTGTTAAGGTGAAATATGAGGTGTTGGAGCCGGTTTTGGACTTCCATCACGCAATCGATCATCATGTTTTGGTGCATCCAGAGGAGGATTGGGTGGCAAATTGTCCAGTGGGTGCAGACAATCATCGTAACTTGTGTGCGTCTGGACAAGATTGTCATGGTGATATTGAAGCGGTCTTGGCAGATTGTGATGTGGTGCTTGAGCGAACCTATCATACGAAGGCGAATCAGCAGACCCCGATGGAGACTTTTCGTACCTTTACACAGCTGGACACCTATGGGCGGCTCAATATCATTTCTTCTACGCAGGTACCGTTCCATGTGCGCCGCATTTTGTCCACCGCGCTTGGAATTCCGAAGTCTAAAATCCGTGTCGTAAAACCGCGTCTAGGTGGTGGATTTGGTGCAAAGCAGACGGTGGTTACCGAGGTATATCCGGCAATCGTAACGATGAAAACAGGGCGTCCGGCAAAAATCGTATACACACGAGAAGAATCTATGATTGCATCAAGCCCGCGACATGAAATGGAAGTGACTGTACGGATTGGCGCAATGCGTGACGGTCGGATTCGAGGGATCGATTTGTATACCCTGTCGAATACAGGTGCGTTCGGTGAGCATGGCCCGACTACCGTTGGCTTGTCCGGACACAAGTCCATTCCGCTTTATAGCGGAAATCAGGAGGCATTCCGTTTCCGGTATGATGTTGTTTACACCAATGTAATGTCATCTGGTGCCTATCGAGGCTATGGTGCAACGCAGGGAACCTTTGCTGTGGAATCCATTGTCAACGAGCTTGCAGATTTGCTGGGACGTGATCCGATCGATCTGCGTATGCAGAACATGGTGCGCGAGGGACAGGTCATGCCGGCATATTATGGAGAAACAGCCGCTGCCTGTGCACTCGATCGCTGTGTACAGCGTGTGCGGGAAATGATTGACTGGGATCATAAGATCAAGCCGCGTGTCATGCCGAATGGACATGTTCGCGCAGTGGGCATGGCGATGGCGATGCAGGGTTCTGCAATTTCAAATGTAGATATCGGTGCGGTCATCATTCGCTTGTCTGACGATGGAACCTATAATATGCTGATCGGCTGTACGGATATGGGCACGGGCTGCGACACGATTTTGGCGCAGATGGCTGCGGATTGTTTGGAGTGCCGAATGGAAGACATTGCAGTATATGCTTCGGATACAGATACGGCACCGTATGATTCCGGTTCATATGCGTCCGCAACCACATATGTCACAGGTATGGCTTGTGTACGTGCATGTGAGGAACTGCGTGGAAAGATTATTCGTGCAGGTGCGAAGATTTTGATGATTGATGAGGAAATGGCTGCGTTTGATGGTGAGCGTGTCTATGATCTTCGAGATGACAGCCGTGCAGTTTCTTTGTCTGATATTGCATATAGTGGACAGTGCAACTGCAGCGAGGCACTTTCCGCTACGGTCAGCCATTCTTCTCCGGTTTCTCCGCCGCCGTTTATGGCAGGCGCTTGTGAGGTTGAGGTAGATTTAGAAACTGGCAAGGTAGAATTGCTTGACTATGTAGCGGCGGTGGACTGCGGTACACCGATCAACCCAAATCTTGCACGAGTACAAACCGAAGGCGGTCTGGTGCAGGGAATTGGCATGGCGCTTTATGAGGATATTGTGTATGCAGCAGACGGCACTAACCTGTCGAATTCCTTTCTGCAATATAAGATTCCAAGCCGTTTGGATATTGGAACCATTCGGGTGGAGTTTGAGAGCAGTTACGAGCAAACAGGACCGTTTGGTGCAAAGTCAATAGGTGAAATCGTGATCAATACACCGTCTCCTGCGATTGCAGATGCAGTAGCACGGGCAACTGGGGTACGTGTGCGTACCCTTCCAATCACAGCTGAGAAAATTGTCTGTGGCCGTATGGAAGCGGAAGCAGCGCAATGAAGAACATGCTGGGCAAAATGATATAGAATATTGCTGAATATGCGTGCATTATGCAAGGTCGAAAACCAGCGGCAGTATGCCTGCTGGTTTTCCTGCATTTGGAGGACTGGTAAGATATTGACAGACGTGTAAAGATTGCGTATACTAAACTCAGATTATTCACAGAACAGATGTGGGAAGATAGAATATTGCTGTGATATGATGTGTATTACCAGTTTCTGCTTTCAGTACGCGGCAGCTTTGACGACGGAAAATTCGTCGAAATATCAAAGCCATTCGCTGTAATAATAGATGGCAGATAAAGGAGACTGACGAAATGAAATTGTTCAATACCCTGACCCGTCAAAAGGACGAATTTGTACCGATTACACCGGGTGAAGTGAAAATGTATTCCTGCGGTCCGACCGTATACAATTATTTCCATATCGGAAACGCACGCCCGTTCATCATGTTTGATTTGCTGCGCAGATACTTTGAGTATCGTGGCTATAAGGTAACATTTGTACAGAATTTTACTGATATTGATGACAAGGTCATTAAGAAAGCGAATGACGAGGGTGTCACCTATGATGTCATTGCAGATCGTTATATCAAGGAATATTTTGTAGACGCAGAAGGACTTGGAATTCGGCCGGCAGATGTACACCCCCGTGCAACAGAAACGATGGACGCAATCATTGAGATCGTGCAGACTTTGATTGATAAGGGAAATGCGTATGTTGCGCAGAATGGAGATGTTTACTTCCGTACAAAAACATTTCCGGAATATGGAAAATTGTCCCATCAGCCGCTTGAAGATTTGCAGGCGGGTGCGCGCATTTCGGTTGGTGAAATAAAGGAAGATCCAATGGACTTTGCAGTTTGGAAGGCTGCAAAAGCGGGAGAGCCGTTTTGGGAGGCACCGTGGGGAAAGGGGCGCCCGGGCTGGCATATCGAATGTTCTGCTATGGTCAACAAATATTTGGGAAAAAGCATTGATATTCATTCTGGTGGTCTCGATCTTACCTTCCCCCATCATGAAAATGAGATTGCACAGTCTGAATGTGCAAATGGCTGTACCTTTGCAAATTATTGGCTGCACAATGGATTTTTGACGATTGATAACGAAAAGATGTCCAAATCAAAGGGCAACTTCTTTATGGTGCGTGATGCTGCGAAGGAATATGGCTATGAAACCATACGTATATTCATGGTGTCAGCACATTATCGCACACCGCTTAACTACTCTGAAGAAATTCTGAAGATGAACCAGATATCATTGGAGCGCTTGTACGAAGCAAGGAACAACTTGGAATTCCGCATTTCGAAGGCTGAGGGAGATACTTTGACTGAGGAAGAACAGGAGATGCTGTCAGCGCTTCAGCAGTATAAAGTGAAGTTCATAGAGTCTATGGACGACGATATGAATACCGCAAATGCACTGTCCGCCATCTTTGAATTGATGCGCGATATCAATACGTATTCGGGAAGTCATGCAGATGCCAGCCGTGCATATTTGCAGGGGGCGTACGACCTTTTTATGGAGCTGACCGGTGTGCTGAATATTGTTCAGAAGCATGAAGAGGTGAGTGAAGATCTTGATACTGCAAAAATCGAGGAGCTGATTGCCCAGCGCGCCGCGGCAAAAAAGAACAAGGATTTTGTAGAGGCTGACCGAATTCGTGACTATCTCATGAATGAAATGGGGATTGTAATTAAGGATACACGCCAAGGCGTACAGTGGAGCCGTGCATAAAGAATGTGCGGCTGAGGTCAATAGGATCCTGTCATAGGGACGAAAGGGGAAGAATTTATGAACATGACCAAGCGAATCACAGCAGCTTTGACTGCAATGACACTCTGTTTCTCGTTGGCTGCTTGCGGCGGCAATGGCGGAAATGCAGGAGGCGATGCGGCAAAGGGGAAAACACCGGCAGAACAGGTTGCAGCGGCTGTCGAAAAGCTCAATGCAGCAAAGAGTTTTTCGATTTCAATGCAGCAGGATATTGGTATGACCATGAAGGTGGCGGATCAATCTCAGGATTTGAATTATGCAATCAATATGGATATGGACGTATTTCAAAATCCGATGAAAGCCAAAGGAAAAGTGACCGTTGACATGGGAGATTTGGGCGGTAAACAGGAAACGGAAATGTATATGCAGGAGACTGATGACGAGGCGTTTATTTATGTTGGCATGAATGGGCAGTGGGTCAAGCAAAGTGCAGATGTAGAAGGTATGGAAATGTACGACGTACAAGATACCATGGATCTATATCTTGATAATGCGAGTGACTTTAAGGAGGCAGGTTCTGAGCAGGTAAATGGCGCGGACGCAACCAAGATTTCTGGTGTAATTAAGGGCGATAAGCTGGAAGAAGTGCTGGAAGAAAGCGGTATCATGAATATGGTTGAGCAGTTTGCGGCAGCTGGTGCTACTGAAGCTGAAAAGATGTTGTCGAATCTAGGTGATATGCCAATGACTGTTTGGGTGAGTGCAGAAGGATATCCGGTTCAGTATGAAATGGATATGACTGCAATGCTCAGCGGTATTATGGATAGTGCACTGAAGGCGGCAGGTGCTGCCGAACAAGGTGTGTCTATGCAGGTTTCAAAGGCGAAGATCGGCATGACATGTTCCAACTTTGACAGTGCTCCCGATTTTGAACTGCCGGCAGAACTTGAGAATGCAACCGATATGGCTGCGTAACATATAGGTAAAGATTTGATTTTGGAAAAAGGAGTGGCTTTAGCTGCTCCTTTTTGCGTCAAATGGTGGTTGATGAACCTTGCGTTTTTGTGTTATGATACGAATAAATAGATGGACAGGAGGAGAAAAACTTGATGTCTTGTTATAAAGCAGTGATTTTTGATTTTGATGGTACTCTCTTTGATACGGAATTGCACGAGCGCAAAACATTGGCAGCATTGGTTGAGCAGGCGACAGGGAGATATCCGTCGGAAGAAAAACTTTTAAATACATTTGGTATGACAGGCCCGCAAGCTATGCAGTATTTGGGCTGTGATGCAGAGCAAATGGAATGGGTATGGCCGCGTTGGTATGATGCTTCGGTAAAGGCGTTGCAGACAACGCCGATGTTTGATGGTATAAAAGAAACTATTTTGAAGCTAAATATGATGAAAATACGGTTAGGTATCGTAACATCGCGAAATATCGGAGGTGTTCGGGTTGGCTTGTGTGCACATCAAATTTTACAGGCTTTTGCAGAAATAGTCTGTCAAGAGGATACTGCACAGCATAAACCAGCACCAGACCCGCTCTTGGAGTGTGCAAAACGCTTACAGGTGGAACCGGTACAGGTGCTGTATGTTGGGGATAGCGCAGTAGATATGCAATGTGCAAAGTCGGCAGGGGCACACAGTGGATTGGCTTTGTGGGGGACACATGAACCAGCGTTAGAGTGTGATTATCGATTTGCCAGACCGGAAGATATTCTTGCGATTTTTAGGGAGTAAATGCAGACCGTGAAATCTTTTGCTCTTACCTTATGATGTTGTCAGGGTAGGGCGAAGAGTCGTTTTCCGTGAAAAGCTGGCTCCACGCCTATCAAAAAGTATCTCGTGTCTGTGGTGCATATAAGGGGAGATATGGGTGCAGCTCTTTACGCAATCCTGTGCACGTGAAATAAAATTTAAGAAAAATTAAAAAACAGGTTGACACAGAGCTTGTGTTGTGATATTATAGTTAAGCTGACCGGTTGGACAGCAAAACCAAGTAAAAAGTTTGAAGAGAAACGACTTTGTTGTAGAAAAAAGTCGAAAAACT
>JAGZIW010000007.1 GCA_018366035.1 Butyricicoccus pullicaecorum
TGAGGACGGTATTCTGGTATGGGTAGACTCCGGCGAGCTCTCCTACTGTCTGTTTGTAGATGAGCTGCTGGGCGAGCAGCAGGTCGTTGTCAAGCCTCTGCCATCTTACCTGAACAACTTCAATATCAAAAATTCAGGTATCACTGGCTGTACCATCATGGGCGACGGCAATATCAGTATTATTCTTGATGTCGGCAATCTCTACACAGCCGCGCACAACGGCAATATGCTGCAATAAACCCAAAGAAGAAAGGAGAGGCACGTTATGCCTACTGAATCCATAGATACGATTGATGTGCTGAAGAAGGAGCACGTCTATAATGATGCCATGGCAAAATACCTGACCTTCTATACCGATAATTTACTATTCGGCGTCAACGCCTCCTACGTGGTTGAAATCATTATCAATCACGCACTCACTTCCCTGCCCATGACCCCAAATTATGTAAAGGGTATCATCAATCTGCGCGGTCAAATTATCCCAATTATTGATATCCGTCTGCGCATCGGGCGCCCCGAGGCGGAAACTGACAGCACGGTATGTATCATTGTGCTGGATATCGAAGGCACGCAAATCGGTATCCTAGTCGACCGCGTTGCACAAATGGTTGATATCGATGAATCCCAGCTCTCTGTCAGCCTTGTAAGCGATCAGCAGCTTGTAAGCGGTATGATTTCTCTGGAAGACGACGGCAATACCATGCTTGTACTGGATTGTGCACGCATGATCAGTGAAGTTTAAGCGCTCGGAGGAAAAAATAGATGCTTGACCTCTCCGATCATGATTTTCACCGTCTTACCAGTTTCATCAAAACAAAATTTGGTATTGATCTGACGCGCAAGCGTCAGCTCATTACCAGCCGTATGTCTACCACGCTCCTGTCACAGGGATATCGGGATTTCAGCAGCTACGTCGACCATATCCTGACCGCGGCAACGCAGGAGGATATCGAAACGCTGCTCAACAAACTGACTACCAATTATACTTATTTCATGCGTGAGCAGACGCACTATGACTTTTTCCGAAACACCATTCTGCCTGAAATGATCCATCGGCATGCACGCGATCATGTGCTGTCTATCTGGTCGGCAGGCTGTTCCTCCGGCGAGGAGCCCTACAATATCTCAATGATCCTTATGGACTATTTGGGCGCATCTGCGGCGCATTGGGATACACGTGTGCTTGCAACAGATATCTCACAGCGTGTCCTCTCGGCTGCACAAAAGGGTACCTATGACCTTCCCTCCGATTTTCCATCGAGCTGGAAACAAAAATATTTTGTAAAAGAGGCAAACAGTTCTTTATATACAGTTGCTCCGGTTATCCGTAAAAATGTGATTTTCCGCACATTTAATCTAATGGACCCGATTCAGTTTCGACTCAAATTCGATGTCATTTTCTGCCGTAATGTTATGATTTATTTCGATCAGCCGACAAAGGACGCGCTTGTACAGCGTTTTTATAACGCCACTTCGTCGGGCGGTTACCTGCTGATCGGACATTCAGAAACTGTAAATAAGGACACCAGTCCCTATCAATATCTCCAGCCCGCAACCTACCGCAAGGCATGAGGCCTCCCATTGCCCGACGCTTTTCGCACGGGCAATTTTTGTTATCGGTCGAGTGAACGAATCGATTCTATGGAAAGGACCTGTATATTATGCAAACCGCTAATAAAATTCGCGTACTTATTGTTGATGACTCCATCATCGCCCGACGGGTTCTCGACGATGGGTTATCCCGCGACCCACGATTAGAGGTTGTTGGTCATGCGATCAACGCTTCCGATGCGCGCCGCAAAATTGCTCTGTTAAAGCCAGACGTCTTAACACTAGATGTAGAAATGCCCGGTCAAAGCGGACTTGAATTTTTGAAGGAATATATTCCGCAGAACCCGATTCCCGTCGTTCTGTGCTCCTCCCTGAATATCCGCGTGTTTGATGCGCTTTCTGCCGGCGCCGTGGACTTTGTCCGCAAACCGGATATGTCGCTTCCAAGCAGTGTAGATCTGTTCCAGCGAGAGCTTGCGCTCAAGGTTCGCGCTGCCTCCCGCGCACACGTCCGCACCGCCGCGACGATTCAGAGAACCCTGCGCGCACACCCCACCTCTATTCTTCCTCCGCTCACCAGCAATTCCTTAAACGATGTCATCATTGCACTGGGCGCCTCCACAGGCGGCACAGAGGCAACCTTAGAAGTGCTGCGTCATCTGCCTGCCAACACCCCGGGCATTGTCATCGTGCAGCACATGCCGGTCGGTTTTACCGGAATGTATGCCGAACGCCTCAACCGCATTTGTAAAATGGAGGTACGTGAGGCAAAGAACGGCGACCGTATCGAGCGCGGGCTTGTCCTAATCGCCCCGGGCGATATGCAGATGAAGGTCGTGCATACCGGAAATGGTTATACGGTATCCTGCCTCAACGAACCAAAGGTCAGCGGGCACCGTCCCTCTGTCGATGTGCTGTTCCACTCCATGGCACAGTCTGTCAAATGCAAACAGATCGGCATCATTCTGACCGGAATGGGACGCGATGGAGCAAGCGGTCTACTGGAAATGCGCCAGCGCGGTGCTTTTACCATCGGACAGGACGAGGCGACCTCGGTCGTCTACGGAATGCCTATGGAAGCCTACAAATTGGGTGCTGTCTGTCATCAGGAGCCGCTCGAGCACATTTCCGATGTGCTGCTGCGCCACCTCGGTACACTCTAGGAAATACTCTGATATTATATGTCCTGATACTGCCAGATTTCTATTTTCAATCTTAGAATCTGCGCAGCATCGGGGCATATTTTTATTTATTATGATTCCTCCTGAATTCGATCATATTTCTTGAGAAAAATTTCAATTCCCCTCTTATATTTCCTGAAAAATGTACGATATTTATAATGTATTCAGCGATCTATTATCTTTGAGAGGAGTGATCCTATGCAGATCCTCAACAATTATATATCGCCTGTCTCTCCACGCATGATCCGCTCCGGAGAACGTATCGATTGCGAGCCGCACCGTGAGGACGTCGGAAATTTTGACAAAGTCACCTTGCAGCGCAGCAATCTCTCGCCGGAGCAGTCTTTCACGCTTGAAATGATTGGTCGTGTTACGCAGGAGGTTCGCGCCGCTACGACTACTGGCGATATCCAGTCGCTCCATGACAAGGTCGCTGCAGGACAATATCAAATTGATGTAGATGAAATTGTACGCCGTATTCTGCTCCAATGAGGTGACCCTTACATGACGCATATTGAAGAATTTGGTAAGCTGCTCGATGACTTTTCCAAGGTCTTTGACCAGCTCAATACTTTGCAGCAAGAAAAAATTCAGGCTGTACATCAAGATGACTTGCCGGCACTGGAACACTGTATGCAGCGCGAACAGGCGATATCGCTGCAAATCCGCGGTATGCAGCGTCAAAAAGCAAAAGTGGACGAGGCACTTGGACTCCAAAATGTCTCTTTCCGTCAGCTTTCTGACCATCTTTCCGCAGAAGATCAAAAGCAGCTCGCCCCTGTACTCAAGCGTTTTGAAGCAGCCTATGAACTATACAGCAGTTCGGCAGCAGCCTCTCAGGCGATTTTGGAAACCACTCTGCGTGAAATCGACCATGCACTCGAGGGCGCAAGCGAGACTGCAAAACCAAACCGCCCAACCAAACATGGCAGCTTTACCGATCTCAAGGCCTAAGCCATCACACTTTATTATGGAGGAAATAACATGATTTCGACCTTTGGCAGTTTCTCGATGGCCAAGCTCGGCATTCGTTCGAGCCAGCAAGGCCTTCAAATCACGGGAAACAACATCACAAACATCAACACAAATGGCTACACCCGTCAGCGCATCAACCAAATCAGCCTGTATCATGGTACCGCAGACCGCTATTCTGTTTCTACCGATGTACGTATGGGTATTGGCTCTCTGGTAACCAGTGTCAGCCAGATTCGTGACCCATTCCTTGATATCCGTTACCGCAACGAGGCGTCCAATGTCGGTTTCTATGATGAAAAGCTTGGCAACCTCGAAGAATTGCAGGCGGTTCTCGACGAGGTCTCCAAGGACGGTATCCACACAAATATTGAGGAGATCCGTACGCAGCTTCAAAATCTTGCCAACAATCCAACCTCTGCTGAGAATGATACGCTTGTTCGAAGCGCATGCCAGAAGTTGGTTTCCCTGCTCAATAAATATTCTGCCGACCTCAAAACCCAAAAGGAAAATGCACTTGAGGGCTTTGACCAAAATGTAGATCAGGTAAACGACATTCTGTCCCAGATTCGCGACTTGAATGTTGAAATCCGCAAGAGCCAGATCCACGGTGACCCCGCTCTTGAAATGATCGATAACCGAAACCTGTTGATTGACCAACTGTCTGAAATGACTAAAATCAAGGTCACTTACTCCAAGGAGCAGGTAAGTTCCGGTATCTTTGTCGACAAGCTGACCATTGAAATGGACGCGCCGGGACAAGACCCTGCAAACCGTCCCATTCTGGTAGATGGCAGCTTTGCAAACAAGCTGGAAATTTCTCCGCTTGGTCCAGATGGCAAGCCCGATTCCGCTGCTGAGGATTATGAAATCCATCTCGGCGGCTTGACCAACACCAAGGGTGACTCCCCGCTGCTCGCTGAAATCAAGGAGCAGATGGAGAACCTCAACAACCTTACAAATTCCATGCAGGGTGTGAACCAGCAGCTTTCTGATGTGAATAAGCAGATGGAGGCTTGGAAACAGTCCCTTGGTGCAAATAACCTTACAGATAAAGATTTTATCGGCGCTGACCGTGATAAAAAACTGCAAGAACTGCAAAAGGCAGTTGATGATGCTCGTAATGCTTTGGCGCAAAAGCCCGGCGACACCACACTTATTAACAATTTGAAAGACGCGCAGAAAAAGCTTGATACTTTCCACAATCTGGATAAGCAAAAGCAGTCTCTTGACCGCCAGACAGCAGAACTGGAAAAACAGTTTAACAATCAATTTACCGCGCTCCAGAACAGACTGACTGAGCAGGGACAAGGCTTGACCGTGACAAAACAGCAAAATGGTGATGGTACATTTAGTGTTACCGTCACTGGCGGTAATCCTGCACTAAACCAAACACTGGTAGATGGAACGAAGCCCAATGATAAACCACTACAGTTTAGTGTAGAAGCCACTCAAACAGGACTTGACCTAAAGCTTAATGGCACCACATTCGGCAATAAAACACAGCAGGACGTAGAAAATGCCGCACATAAAAATGATAAGCTGGCGGAAAAGGACTGGTACGGTGTCCTCAAGGCTGACCTTGAGTACCTCAACGGCAAGGGTGAATTTGGCAATCCGCCTTCTGAGATTCGCGGTATTGCATACTACCAGCGCTCTCTGGATTCCCTCGCGCAGACGCTTGCCAAGACAATGAATGATATGAACCGTCCTCTGGAATTGGGTCCTGATGGAAAACCAGTAATGGGTCCTGACGGCAAACCAGCCCGCAAGGAGGCAAATCTGTTTGAATCCAACGATCCAAACAATAAGAACATTACCGCGTCTAACATTTCCATTTCCAAGGGCTGGCTTGATGGTACGGTTAAAATCACCACGTCTGTTGACCCTGCTGCCGGCAGTGGTGACAACAGCAATGTACTGAGCATGATCCAAGCGCTCAACGATAACCATAGCTTTGTCGCACTGGATAAGGACGGCAATCCGATTCAGGACAATGGTCAAAACCGCAACTTCTTCACCGGTTCCTTTGAGGGTATGTTTACCAACATGAACGCTATTTTGGGTGCGGATATGGCGTCAACGGGCACTCTGCTCAACAACTATTCGATTGCAGCGACCGAACGTGCCGTTGCGCGCGACAACGTTTCCTCGGTTGACCTCAATGAAGAAGGCATCAATCTTGTACAGTACCAGAAATCATTTGCTGCTGCCTGCCGCGTTATGACGACACTAGATGAAATGCTGGATTCCGTGCTCAGCATCAAGCGCTAATGATACAGGAGGTAACCTACTATGTTAAGAATTTCCTCTGCGGGTGTAATCCGCAGTTATCGTTCCAATCTCATGCGCTCACGCGCAAACCTAGAGGCTGCGCGCCAGACCGCATCGGACTTCCGGACCTTCCGCAACTTCAGCGACAATCCGGCAGCCGCAACCCGTTCTTTCAAGCTGATTCGCTCCTATGGCAAGACCGATAACTACATTCAGAACAGCAAGGCTGTTACCGAACGTCTCGATCAGGTTTGGAGCAGCGCGATGGAAGTCAGCGACCTTGCAGACAAAATCGACAGTGATATCTCAGCTGGCATGAACGGCGACAAGGACCACGATTCCCGTAAGCTGATTGCAGAGACAATCCGCGGCAACATGGAGTCCATGGTACAGTCCCTAAACGCAAAATACAACGATGACTTTATATTCGGCGGACAGGCAACAGATGAACCGCCTTTCTCTCTGGACGAGGACTACAACCTGTACTACCGCGGCATCAACGTAGACACAGGTATTGTGAAGGATTCCAATCCGCCGGTGGAGGCAGAGCTGACACTCTCTGACGGCACCACATTAAAGGGTATGGAGGTTTTGGAGCATTACTCCAAGGAAAGCCTGTATACCGATATCGGTCTGAGCATGCAGAACAACGATGGCACCATGGGTAACTTTACCTCGTCCAGCGATATCAACGTTTCGAGCGCAATGGACATTTCCATGCCCGGCATCAGCGTGATTGGTTTCGGTAAAGATGACAAGGGCAATGTGAAAAACGCGATCAGTCAGCTGCGTGAAATCGCCAATGAGATTGAGAAAGAAAAGCCGGATATCGATAAGCTGAGTGAAATGCGCACGCGCTTTGGCGACACTCGAAATGATATCCGCAAGGCGATTTCCACCGTTGATACCCGTGCAAATTTCGTAAAGACAAATACAGAACGCCTGCAGTCCAATGCGGATTCCATGTACACACAGATTCATGACCTGACACAGGTCGACCCTGCGCTGGCATATACGAACCTTACTTTTGCGCAAACCTATTATAACTCTGCCATCAAAATCGGCAACAGCATTTTAGACCAGTCGTTCATTGACTACATGAAATAAATAAAACTATAGTATCAGGGGGTGATCACCTATGGAACAACTGTTAAGTATTAAAACCGTACCAATCCAGATTGAAATGAAAGTCAATCATGCCAAGCTGGAGTACGCACGCGGCACAGCGGAACTCGAAATCAACCGTGACAAGGGTGGTCTAAGCATTCATAGCCGACCCATTCGGCTAAATTTAGACACATTTGAGGCACGCAATTCCCTTTCTCCGACAACGTTCCGCAGCGTGGAGCAGGCGGCGCAGAAAGGGAAAAACGCTGTCTATGAGGCGATGGCGACCGCTGGGCGTCATGGTCAGCTGCTGCTCAAGGCACAGGTTGGCGAGGAACTGGAAACACAGTTTTCCAAAGAATCCACACACGTCAACACCGAGTTTGGGCTGACTTTCCTGCCCTCAACCGGTCCGGAAATCTCATGGGACCCGGGAGAAATGTCTATCCGTTATGAGATGGATAAGCTGGGCTTTGACTGGAAGATGAACGAAGGCAGCTACGAGTTTACCCCGGGCAATATCGAGATTTCCGTCACACAGCGCCCTGATGTTGTCATCGAATATATTGGGGGTCCACTCTATGTTCCGCCGTCTGCTGACCCAGACTACGAACCAATTGATGTGAATGCATGATGAAAATTCAAACAAAGTATTGTGGAGAAATTACATATCAAACCGACGAGCTCATCTGTTTCCCAGATGGGCTATTCGGTTTTGAGGAGGAACATGAGTTCCTGCTGATTCGGCTCGAAGATGACGAAGCTTCTCCCTTCTGTCTGCAAAGCACAAAAAATCCAGAGCTTGCATTTATTGTGCTTGACCCCTTCCAGCTGGTGCCGGATTATGCCCCCGACCTGTCCGACGAGGACTGTGACCGTCTGGGTGACCCAACCGGCGAACATATTGCACTCTATACCATCTGTGTCCTGCGTGACCCGATGACCGAAAGCACAGTGAATCTGCGCTGTCCCATTGCCATGCACATGGACACCCGCACCGCCTTTCAGGTCATGCTGAACGGCGACAACGGCTATACCTTCCGGCACAAGCTCTCTGCGCTTGCCTCCCCTGCAAAGGAGGGACCCTCATGTTGATTCTACAACGCCGTAAGGGCGAGGCCGTACAAATTGGGGACGATATCACAGTAACGGTTACAGAAATCGGTACAGACCGTGTACGGCTGGCAATTGACGCCCCACGGGAAACCCCGATCAAGCGTACCGAACTGCTGGAGGCCGCACGCATGAATCAGGAGGCGGCCGCCGGCACCTCCCCTGCTGCCCTGCGGCAGCTGTTTCAATCCCCAACGAATAAGGAGTAACCATTATGCCAATCAAGAAATATCCTGTTACCCGCCCGACCTGCTATGACAGGTTCCAGTGCAAGGGGGGGGCATGCCGCAATACCTGCTGTCAGGGCTGGACGATTACCATCAGCCGCGCAGAGTACAACAAGGTTCGCCATCTGCTGAGACATGACGACGTGCAGTTTTTGAAACGCCTGCCGCGCCAAACTGCAAACGACCTTATTTATGCCACGGTTCAAATGACCGAAGACAAGTACTGTCCCCTGTTTGACAGCGAGGGTCTATGCGGTCTGCAAAGAAAGTATGGTTATGGTGCGCTTCCGAGCATCTGCAAATTTTTCCCACGCTTGATGATGCGCTTTTCTGACGGAAGCCTTTTTCGATCCCTTGACAGCGGCTGTGAAAAAGTGCTGGAACTCCTTTGGGAGGAGCAGGAGGAAGGTCTGTCCTTTATAACCAACGAGATAGATATTACTGATTTGCCTGCGTCCGGTATTCACCAATACCCACTCTATGAATATGCCGCCGATTTGCGCAACCTGTCCATCTGGCTGCTCAAAAACCGCAGCTATTCTCTGGCGGACCGTATGATTCTGTTGGGGCTTGCCATGCGCGAACTTCAGGAAATATCCGAGTTGGAACACCCAGACGCACAGGTCAGCAGCTGGTTTGTCAAATGGCAGGAACAGACCAAGGACAGCACCACGGATTTATCTGACCTGACGGGCAACCGCACTTGGTTTATGATGGATAATTTGAAAATTTTATACTTGTTCCAAATAGTGCTCTCCAAAAAAGGATACTATCTCTCCCGCATCAGGGAGAATATTTCCTTTGAAATCATCGAGAATAAAAACATCTACTACGATATTGAACAATATGAAGCACTGGAAAAGCAATTTACAGAGCGTTTCCCCCAGTTTGACCTCTTTTTTGAAAACTTTATGGTCATGACACTGTTTCGTCTTGCTTTTCCATTCAATGAAAAATCTATCTGGCGCTCCTATCTGTATCTATGTGCCACCTACAGCCTGATGCGGTTTGTAACGATTGCCAGCGCGCCGCACAATGCACAGGAATTGATTGATCACATGACTGCGCTCTCCCGCGATTCGCTCAATATGAACCTATTTTCTAACTTCACTGCAGGAGAACTTTCCGTTCGCTCCAGCGATTCTCTGGCACATATGGTTATTCTTATCCGCGGTTGATTTGATGCAAAAAAACGCCCAAATGGGCGTTTTTTATTTGCTGTTCCAAGATATATGTTCAAATAATACAAAAATACCGGATTCAAAGAATCCGGTATTTTTTGTCATCACGTCCAACTCATGCTTATTCGAAATAAATACTAATAACCTAAATAAGTGAAATAAATTACTGCAGAAGCTGCAGAACACCCTGAGGAGTCTGATTTGCCTGAGCCAGCATAGCCTGCGCAGACTGCACCAGAATGTTGTTCTTGGTGTAAGCCATCATTTCCTTAGCAACGTCTACGTCACGGATACGGCTCTCAGCAGCTGTCATGTTCTCTGTAGTTACAGACAGGTTGTTGATGGTGTGCTCCAGACGGTTCTGGGTTGCACCCAAAGTACCGCGCACGTCAGATACATAGTTGATTGCATCCTTGATCTTGTCAACAGCTGCTGCTGCACCTTCCTGTGTAGAAATGTCAATGTCATCAATACCCAGAGAATCGGTATGGCAGTCCTTGATGGAAACGTCCAGCTTGTTGAATGCATCAGAGGTATCACCAATCTGCAGGGTCAGACCCTTTGTATTGCCATCCTGATACTGCAGCTGCTCTGCAAACAGCTTTTCGTCTGCCAACAGCTTCTTCTGGTCATCAGTCAGAGTCTTGTGCTGCTGAATGGTCAGGGTACCGCCAGCCTTGTCATAACCAACAGTAAACAGGGTATTGGTACCTGCTGCCTTGGTCACCATTGCTGCAACATTGTCCACAAAGTTCGGGTCGTCCTGATCCATGCCGCTGACATCAATGACTGTACCGCCTGTTACGTTAGAATCCGCTTCTGTCTTAAATACAAAAGTCTGGTCACCAATCTTCAAGGTCGCGCCATTCTTGATCATATCCTTGGTGAACTCAATCTCTGCCTCAGCTACGCCGCCAGTTGTCGGTCTTGTCGCATGGGTAATCGTGGTTGTTGCTGGATTGACATAACCAGTCAGTGAACCCTTGCTGGTAACACCACCATTATGCTCTACCTTAACAACAAAGCCGGTCTGCAGCGCTTCATCTGTAGTTGTTCCTGTCGGATCCTCCGCCATTTCAAAAGTAAGCTTGCCAGCATTAGAATCTACTGTATACTTTACACCGTTAATGGTAACATCATTGCCACCGCCCAGCAGCTTCGTTTTGAATTCATCAGCAATTTGGGTTGCATTCTTATTAGCTGTGAGTGCGTCAGTTTCAACTGTCTTATCACCAATAGTCAGCTTCAGCTTGTCAGTACCACCTACTGCACCCTTAAAGTCCAGAGCACCCAGATCAATCTCAAACTTACCCTTGACAGCTGTAGTAGCAGCGCTGTAGGTATCCAGAATTGCGCCAACATCTGCAGCCTGACCGCTCAGATTGCCGTTGAGCAGGTTGATGCCGTTGAAGTTGGTTGCATCAGCGATACGGTTGATCTCGTCCTTAAGGTCCTTGATTTCCTTCTGCAGGTTTGCACGGTCAACAGCGTTGTCGTAGGTGCCGTTTGCAGACTGGTCAGCCAGCTCAACCATACGGTTCAGCATGGAGTGTACTTCAGTCAGAGCGCCTTCAGCGGTCTGTACGAGAGAAACGCCGTCAGCTGCGTTCTTCTGAGCGGTTTCCAGACCAGTGATCTGTGCACGCATCTTCTCAGAAATAGCCAGACCAGCAGCGTCATCGCCAGCGCGGTTGATGCGGTAGCCAGAGGACAGCTTCTCAAGGTTCTTTGCAACTGCGTTTGTGTTGTTTGTGTAGTTGCGATATGCGTTCAGAGACGAAATATTATGTTGGATTCTCATGATAAACCTCCATGTAATTTTTCTGGGTAACTTCCATGTTCCCATTTATTTTGCGTAAGGCGCTGACGTCACCCACGTCTTACATTATGTATATCGTCCCTTCTCTTGGAAAATTAAGGGCTTTTTTAAAAATTTATTTTTTATTTTTTAGAATTTTTTTGCAAGCTGGAAACCCTTGGAAAAATGGCAGGCTAAGGCTGGCAAAAAAAGAAGGACACAAAAAGTGTCCTTGCTTTTCTTAATACTTGTCAAAGCTGCTGCCTGTGCTGTGCATAGGCGGTGTGTAGCTGTCGAGGTCATCGTCATAGCTGGGCTGCATGGCTGTGCTGTCATCAAACCCAAACTGTCTGTTGTTGTCCTCCTCCAGATGGAAGTAGCTGAGCAGAGAGTGCATCATCTGTGCCTGAGAGGACAGCTCCTCAGACGCGGCAGCAGACTCCTCACTGGTTGCAGAATTTGTCTGTACAACCGCGGAAATCTGGTCGATGCCAACGGTAATCTGCTCGATGGACGATGCCTCCTGATCGATTGCATTTGTAATATGGTCGATGTTCTTGACTGCTTCACGTGCCATTGTGCTTGCCTCACCAAGCGTCTTTGCAGTTCCGGTCGCCAGCGTACTGCCGCGCTCGACTGCATGGATTGCCTGCTCAATCAGAGTCGCGGTGTTCTTAGACGCCTCGGCAGACTTGCTTGCAAGGTTACGCACCTCGTCTGCGACCACGGCAAAGCCCTTGCCCGCAGCACCAGCACGCGCTGCCTCAACCGCTGCATTGAGCGCCAGAATGTTGGTCTGGAAAGCAATGTCCTCAATGGTCTTGATAATCTTTCCAATTTCGCTGGACGAACTGCTGATATCGTCCATAGCAGCCAGCATTTCCTGCATTTGCTCGGTGCTCTTCTGGATAGAGGCGCCAGCTTCATTCGCCAGAGCGCGCACCTGTGCGGCACTCTTTGAATTCTCCTTGGAAGCGGAAGAAATTTCACTGATGGTTGCGCTCAGCTCCTCCACAGAGCTTGCCTGCTCGGTTGCGCCCTGTGCCAAAGCCTGTGCACCGGAGGATACCTGCTCCGCACCGGCAGAAACCTGATCGCCGGAGTTGCGCAGCTGCGTCATGACCTCATTGAGACGTGCCAACAGCTTTTCTATGGAAACCTTGATGCTGCCCAAATCGCCCGGGAACTCGATATCCAATTTCACATTGAACCTACCTGCCGCCATCTGCTCAAGCATATCGTCCAGTGCATCGGTCAGGCTTGCCAATGTACTCTGGCTGGCATGGAGCGCCTCTACGGTCGCACCAATCTCATCACTGCCTGTATAAGTACATTCTGTATGCAAATCGCCCTCGCTCATTGCAACCATTGTTGCTTTCATTTGGTTGAGCGGTCTTACAATGCTCTTGGTAATATAAAGACCAATCAGGAAAATCACAGCTGCCATCACGACAAGCAATACCACAATCACCGTAACAACCATGCGCGCATACGATTGTACGCCATCTAACGTCTCGTCACGCTCTGCAATCATGCTTGTAGTTGCAGCCATCGCCTTTTCATTCATTTGCAGCAGCAAGGGCGTACACTCATGGACAAGCATTTCCATTGCAGAGATTCGGTCGCCGCCCTTGAGCGTTGCAATGATGCGGTCTGTCTCGCTTTCCCATGCAACAACGGAGTCTCTCCATTCCTTTGCGTAGTTGTCCTTTGCATCATATTCCTGCTCTACCTTTGTCAGAATCTCAGCGACTGCTGCCTTGCGCGTATTGACCTCAGACTCCGACTCGCTGTACTTCGATGTATCCGGATCGAGTGCCATATCACGCACGATACGTGCCATCGCATTGATATGCAGGCGTGCGTCCTTAATGTTGTCCACCACTTCCATTGGTCCATCAATCAGCTCTATATAGCGTTTATGGATACTCTGTGCGCTGGTCAACCCCAATAAGACCATGATGATGGACAGCAGTGCGATCACGCCAAACCCCACTGTCAGCCGTCCGCGGATACTCAGCTTGTTTTTGAACATACCTTTTGTTACCTCCTAATATATTCTATCCTCACAATCCCGCGCATCAGCCCTTGGACTGATGACTGGTATTCTATAATTTGGTCACCTCAGCGGTTCCGGAACAGCTTTCCCGGGGTATAGGCGCGCGAAAAGCGATGTGAGATATAGCCATATCTGCCGTTTTTCACATCTCCAATCACCTTGCCATCTGCCAGTGTAACCACGCGCTTGCGCAGGATATTGACAAAGCTCTTTGCATGCGTCGCCATGACAATGGTTGTGCCGCGGCGATTGATTTCCTGAAACAGCTGAATCATGTCCCAAGCCGTATCATTATCCAAATTGGCGGTTGGCTCGTCAACAATCAGGATATCCGGTGAATTGACAATCGCGCGTGCCAGCTCAATCCGCATGCGTTCTCCGCCCGAAATCTCGTGCGGAAAGCTGTCCAGCGTTTTGCGCAGGCCGACAATCCCCAGCGCCTTGGGGACTGCTTCCTGAATCTCCTTGCGCCGCATGCCTGCCGCACGCATTGTAATCGCAATGTTTTCAAAAATGGTTCGATCTTCAATCAGCTTGGGATCTTGCCACACCACCCCATACCGTCTGCGGATTTGCGGTCGCTTTCGTTCGGGCACCTTTGCGAGGTCAATGTCATCTAAAAAAACATGTCCAATGGTTGGCGCAATATCACCCGCCATCAGGTGCAGTAAAGTACTTTTTCCGGCACCACTGCTGCCCAGAACAAAAACAAATTCACCCTGCTCAATCGTTAGGTCAATATCCTGCACGGCCGGAGGGGTTTTTTTCTTTGTTCGTGAACCTGTATCATATTCTTTGGTGACAGATTTCAACGTAATAGTTGACATATATTATTTCCTCCGGTGATGATCGCGTATTATTCTCTCTATCGTATAAAAAAGATTTTTCTCCACATGCTATGCAAAACAAGCGATGTTTGATATAATGAAGCCGACACATATCGACTTTATCATACCACAACTGCATCAAAAAAGCAAAGGCATCGTACATTATTATATTATAACAGGTATTTTTGTGTATCACATTATAACAGAAAGGTGGTGGTTTCACAATGGCAAAACAAAAAAAACAAAAAGAACTCCGACCCCTTGGGCTCGGAAAGATCTTATTGTTGGCTGTATTCTGTTTTTTGGTTGCAGAAAGTATTGCTTGTTATATTTTTGCGCCGGATTTATTCCACCGCATTGCAGACCCCATTGCAGCAAAGACAGTGGCGCTCGCCAAGCTGGGCAAAGAAAAAGCCATTGCTTTTGCCGGCAAGACACAGGAAACCATCACCGCATGGGCAGAGCAAGCCGAAAAAGCTGCACAAGCCTTCAAGGAATCGCTCGAACCAGATGACCCCCTACCGGCAGCCGGAAACACCAAACAAATCAGCCAGCCACAGAGCGACCTTGTCATACGGCATGACGGTTACTATACCAATCCGGTAACCGGTGACACGGTGCTGACGGGCGGGAATGTTGACATTCTGTATTTTGAACAAACTGCGCCCGCTTGGAAAGACAAGCTATATGGTTCCGACCCCATCGGTACACATGGCTGCGGCCCCACGGCAATGGCAATGGTCATATCCAGCCTGACAGACTACCGTGTAGATCCCTCGACTGTCGCGAACTGGTCTGTTCAAAATGGATACTATTCCCGCGGCGGCGGCTCTTACCATGCACTGATCCCTGCGGCAGCACGTGCCTATGGGCTGACAGTCACCTCTGCGACCGACCGCACGGTTGCCGGACTCACCAAGCAGCTGCAGGCGGGAAATATCCTTGTGATTTTAGTGCGTCAGGGGCATTTTACCACCTCAGGGCACTTTATGATTGTACGCGGCGTCTCTTCTGACGGAAAATTCATGCTTGCAGACCCGCAAAGCTTTGAAAACAGCATTGCCCTATGGGACCCCAATCTCATCGTCCGCGAGCTTGCAGGGCGGGACGGGGACGGCGGCCCTGTTTGGATAATCGGTTCAGGAAATTGATCCTGAACCGATTTTTTTAATCCTTATAATATGATTGTCCCTTGCCAACCTTTTTATTGAGCCGTTTGTCAATCGCTACAATGCGGCTGAGCAGCCTGAAATTCATCTGGCACTGGTCGTCCAATGCCTGTTCCTCCGGTGCTGCTTTTTCCGTTCCGCGGCCTGTCAGCAATGCGCGCAGATGTGCCGCTGTGCCAGCGGGGAGCGACTCCAGCCGCTCCCCAACTGCCTGCTGAATCTCATCAATCAGCAGCAATGGTTCCTGCCGCATTGCAATGAGCAAACTCATAGATACATTATCATCGCGTTCTATGGCATCTGCCATCTGAACCGTCACATTCAACACTTCTGTCAGCTGAATATATTTCTTTTTTTGCTGTACCAGAAGTGCCTGTAAAATTTTATCATCCATATGCTTTACTTTCCACCTGTTTTTTCAGCCTGACGAAAACTACCCCGAAGCTCCTCTACAAGTGGTTTCAGCTCTTGTAAAACTTCCTTATTGCGACTTGCAGCTGCACGACTCAGCTCAAACTGAAAAAATTCATACAGGCGCGAAAGCTCTGCACTAATCGGAAATTGCCGGTCAAGGGTATCGTCCAGATAGCGAACGATTTCTCTGCTGCGATCCACTGACTGGCTGAATAAATCATAATTTTCCTGATCCAGCGCCAGCTCTGCGCGCAGTATCCGCTTCATAAGCTCATCATAGAGCAGCATCAAAAGCTCACCAGATGTCATGGTATTGATACTTTGCGATTTATATTGATCGTAGCCATTCATGTACATTACTTTGGGCCTGCCTTTCTTTTCCTTACATACCGCCGCCCATGAATCCCGCAAGCTGAGCACTCTGCGCATTCATCTGTGAAATCAGCATTTCCAGCTGGGTAAACTGGGAGTTATAGCGGTCAATCTCTTTTTTCAATTTAACATCCAGATTCTTCAGCACCTTATCAATGCTGTCCATCTCTGTCTTGAGTGCATTTTTGAGCATGGAGTTCGGTGAGCTGGGAGAACCTGCACGTGCAATCAGAATGCCCGGCTTTGTAATAGAGGTAGAAGCGAAGCGATCTACGACATCCTTCAGCTGTGTCATAACGCCGCCCTTGGATGAGCTGTTCATAATGCCACCCTGTGCATCGTCAGAAGCCAGCGCATTGAAAGCGTCCTTAACGCCTTCTGCATCATTCTCAAGCGCTGCTCTCAGCTTCGATTCATCAAGCTTGATTTTACCGCCGTCCTTATAGTTGCCGCTCGGCTCAATGCCCATTTCACGCAGCTTTGCTCCCGCTTCGCCGCCCGGGTTGAAGATAAACCGCAGCGAATCGTGCAGACTGCGCAGCTGGGTATCTGCAAAGAGAAGTCCTTCCTTTGCCTTTTCCTCCCACTTTTCAATCTGCTCCTCGCTCATTTCCTCTTTTTGTTCATCTGTCAAAGGCTGATAATCGCGATTGGGCTTTGTGGTCATCTCCTTGTAGACGCTCTCTACAATCTTGTTGTAATCCTCCACCATGGTCTTGATGGCATCAAACATTTTATCGGTATCCGGCTTGGAGGTAAAGGTAACCTTTTCTGCGGGATCTGTGCTCAGTTGACCAGTCTTTTCATCGTATCCGAATTTGCCGGAAACGGTGACCTTCAAACCGTCAATGTCAATTTCATTTGAGGGACGTGTCAATTCTTTTGTTTCACCGTTTACAGTGACGCTGATCACCGCATCTGTGCCATGCGCATTTGCTTCACCGAACAGCTCCCCTGCCAGTCCATCTTTACCAATCTCTATCTTGCTGCCTGAACCGGTATCCTTGCTTGTCAGGACAAACTTGTTGCTGGTCTCAGAGTAGCTTGCGGTAACACCAGCTTCTTTGTTGGAATTGATGTCACGGATAATATCACCTAGCGTCGCATCCTTGCCATAGCTGCCAATCGTAACACCATTGATGACCAGATCTCGCTTATCCTTAATGACGCCATTATCACCAGCTTCGGTAAATTTGATACCGAGATCTTCAAGCGTTGCATTCAAGTTTAAGCGGTTGCCATCGCCGTCCTTAAATCCAAACACACTGTTATCGCCTACGATGCCAGCAGAGCCTCCCGAAACTCTTAACACATCATTTGCGTCCTTCACCTTAAAAGTAAAGGAGCCCTTGTTGGTGTTAGCCGGATCTGCCTTAAATTCCAGTTCAATCTTGTCCTTGCCAAACGCGTCGTCCAGCTTTTTCTGCAACAGGTTCTTGAAATCATCTGCTGATTTGATAGTCTTTGCTTCGTCCTCTGTCAGCAAAGTGATATCTTTCTTCTGTCCGTTGAAAGTTAATGTCAGAGTCTTGTCAGTCAGATACTCTGTCATTTTTTGCTTTTCATTCAGCTTATTTGTATCTATCGTTGTAGAAAAGCTCGATTTTAGATCAATTCCATCATTTAGCTGCTTTGAATCCAGATTGAGTGCTTCTCGTACAGCAGTGCTTGCACCAGTTAGCTTGACCTCGTTACCAGCGATATCCGCACCAGCCTTAACGCCAAATGTCATTGAACCGCCAGTGACTTTCGCTTCAATCTTATCTCCAAGGCTAATTTTCTTCGAACTATCTGTGGAAATTTTTATCTCTGCCAGCTGCTTGTTAATCTCTTCTGCCAGCTTATCTGCGGTACTTAAATCTGCGTTCTGGTCAAGTGTAATGGTGTATTCTTCACTGCCATATTTGAAAGACAGGGTGCCGCCAGCCAGCTTGGAGAAGGTCATATCTCCTGTGATATCAATATTGCTGGTGGTGAGCTCACCCGACTTCAGGCTGCCTGCCGCACTATGTGTTGCGGAGGTTGCCAGCTCCTTAACGCCATTGATTTCTACATTACTATTGGTCTTACCGGTCGCGCTGACCAAGCTGTTATTCTTGCCCACCGAGGTTACAATCGACTGGTCATAAAATGCTGAACTGAGAAGATTCGTTGGGGACTGATAGTCCATATACTTCTTAGAAAACTCAATAAGCTGTGTACTGATGCCCTGATAAGCAGTCTGCTTCCACCCCAACAAGGTTTTCTTCTGCTTTTGCTGTGCGATTTTAAGACGAGTGGCTTGTGTCATGTTTTCAATCATGGACTCTGTGTCCATACCACTTGCCAAACCGGAAAGCACATTGCGGTTTCCATAAATACTGGTTCCGCCCGATACGCCACTAACTGCCATTGTATTTCACTCCTTTTTTTCTATACGCGGTTCTCCCAAAACAGAGGAGAATTGATTTTTCATTCGCGCTCTATACTTCTTTATCGACATATAGTATAATAATGATAATAGTTTGACTATCGATTTTATAATGGAGGGATAATTTTGTCTAACATTATCGCAATAACCAACCAAAAAGGTGGTGTAGGCAAAACCACCACAGCGGCTGCACTGCTGAGCGGACTGCATGAACGGGGAAAGCATGTATTGGGTATTGACCTTGACCCACAGGGAAATTTTGGGTTCAACATGGGATTGGATATTGAAAACAGTCATACCATTTATGACGTACTCAAGGGACAAGCTGCCTTTGATGATGTGGTTGTGAGTACAGAATTTGGTGATATTGTACCATCAAATATTCTGCTTTCCGGCGCAGAACTGGAATTTAACCGTCCCGGCAGAGAATTCCTGCTGAAAAACATGCTGGCACGTATACAGGACCGTTACGACTACATCATTATTGACACCCCGCCGGCACTGAATATTTTGACTGTCAATGCCTATGTGGTATCCGACTCTCTGATTATCCCAATGGTTCCTGAAATCCTGAGCCTTTTGGGGGTATCCCAAATCAAAGAGACCATTGACACAGTACGCAACTTCTATAACTCCAATCTAAAGGTTTTAGGTATCCTGCTTACGAAATTTAATGCGCGCATCAATCTCGCCCGTGAGGTACGCGAAATGGCAGAACAAATTGCTGCACAATTGGATTCCTCTGTATTTGATACGACCATTCGCACAAGTGTAGTTGTTGCGGAGTCCCCTGCACATGGAGAAAGTGTGCTGCAATACGCACCACATTCCAAACCCGCAGCAGACTACTCCTGTTTTATTGATGAGATCATTCAACTGACCTCTCCATCTGTCTAATGCAAGGAGCATCATTTTATGGCACGAAGAAGCAACAAAACCTCTCATGTATTGAGCCTGCTGACTGACCCCAAAACTCCTGAGACCTCCGCAGAATCTGCCAACAAAGCATCACCTCCACTCGACCCAAGCAAAAATACAGAATCCGCAGAACTCACAAACACGATAGATACGGTACCTGAGGCAGATGCCGAATTTACTTCATCAAAACAGGATCTCTCCACCAAGCAGGCAGTGATTTCTGCTCCTTCTCCGATCCAAACCTTCGCAGACAACTCGCAGAGTTTGGAGGATCGTATTAGCCAGCAAATCCAAGCCTCTCTCTCTGCACAGCTTGAGGCGGAAGAGGCAGAGGACGCCTTGCGCGCAGAGCAGGACCGTAAAATTGCGGAACGAATCGCTGCCGAAACTGGCACGACTCTGCCGGATATGGACACGGAGCCTGAAGAACCAGAAGAAACTACGGAACCCTCTGATACGCAGGCAGTCTCTGAGCCCGAATATGATTTTGAGCTTGTAAATGTGATGGCATCGATTTTGGACGAATTCCAAACAGAGTTTATGGAAAAACTCGGTATGTGTACCTGTCATCGCTGCTGGTTAGATACACGCGCACTCACCCTATCTTCTCTGAACGGGAAATACGTAGTGCTCAATCGAGATTCGATTGAACCTATGCTGAATTTTTATGACCATCGTTATCGCGGCTCCATTATGGCGCAGTTAACCAAAGCCTGCATGACCGTTATGGCAAATCCACATCATTAAAAAATCCCCCAACGTGACCTTGTCTCGTGGGGGATTTCTCTTTATTCTTTTGTCTCTGCCGCATCATCATGACGGTTTGTCAGACTATCCCAAATACTATTGACAGTCTCAACACAGTCAAAATACACAGTTGTCAATACCTCAGTTGGAATCTCCAGCTGCGCAGCCAAATCGGTCATTGTTGCCCAATCTGCCTTTTCATAGCTCAGTACCAATGAATACAAGATGCCTGCTGTACCCTCGCGTGTCAGCAGCGCCTGCTTGATTTCGTCCGCAATCGGAATCTCTGACAGAGATTCTTCAAGCGGCACATCGATGAGGTAATTGAGGGTAGAGAACATACCCAGCAGATATGCCTCGGACTTGGAAATCTGCAATACCTTGCTGTATCCTGCCAGTTCAGCACAGAAGTTTGCACGCAGGAAGGACAGGCGAAGGAATTCTTCCGAATCCTCCAAATCCTCTCCCTGCTGGGAGCAGGACATCAAATACACCCACTGTTTCAGCTGTCCCAGACCCACTGTGACAAGAGCCTGTCGAACAGAAGACGCATGTGTACGGGAAGCATAGTATACAGAATTTGCCATACGCAGAAGCGCATAGGTCAAAGACGCATCACGTGCAATGAGTCCCTCGATCTGGTCGATGTCCGGCTCATCTTTTGTGACCTCAACCACCAATTGGAAGAAGTTGCTTTGCAGATAATTTGCCTTATGTACCTTTGTCTTTACACGTCCTGCAACATAGCTGCCCTGAAAGTAATCTGCGCCCACACGATGTGCAAGCTCATAGCGTTCTTGGCTGTCAATTCCGGTTGCAACGCACTTCTTATGCATGCTGTGTGCCATCTGAACCATATTTTCAAGCCAAGCTTCTGTATTGCCCGAAATATTCAGCTTGATGTAATCCACATAGTCCATCATACTGAAATAACGTGTATTGAACTGGAAATCATTGACTGCAATCTGATATCCTTCACTCTGATAACGCTGCACAATCCGCGTTGCCATTGGGTGAACGATCACATTGTCCTCGATCTGTACAACAAGACGCTTGCGATCAAATAATTTGGGCGTATTCTTAAACAGCAATGTCGGTGTAAATGTCATAAAGCTGACACTATCCTTAAATAGCTTATCCGAATTATCATTCAAGAAATTATAAATCGCATCAGCCGCCGCATAATCACTAACCCCCTGATGATTCAGCGCATCGTGACTATTATCATACAAAATCTCATAGCCAATAATATTGTCCTCTGCATCTTTTACCGGCTGTCTGACAATATATCTGTTCATAAGCCCATCTCCTTTCCAACAACTACATTACTTCTGAACCTGCTCAAGCAGTTCATCCATGACATCTACCAGATGACCAATCTCAGGCTTCGTCAGCTGGCGATCTGCTCCCAGCTCATGCCCCTTAATCCGCATTTCATCAGAAATAAGCGATGAGAAAATAATAAGTGGAATCTTATGAAAGCGCGAATGATCTTTCACCAGCTTTGTCAGACGATGACCATCCATTTTCGGCATCTCAATGTCTGTAATAATCAGGCGAACCAAATCCTCCAGCTGCTCGTCCTTCTCATGCAGCATGAGAAAATCCCACAATTCCTGACCATTGTCAAACATCGTGACATTATGATAGCCTGCCTTATGGAGCGCTTCTGTAATCATCTTGCCAAGCAGAACAGAGTCCTCTGCAACAAGAACCGGTACGTTGCGGTCTGTACGCGGCCCCATGCGATCGATTTCGCTCATCTGGATACTGGTCTCTGGTGCAATTTCCGCTACAATTTTCTCAAAGTCCAGAATGGTAACCAGATCCTCGCCGCACTGTGCAATTCCCGTTGCCACACCCTCTGTTCCGCCTGAAACAGTCTTATCTGGCTTCTGGATATCTGCCCATGAAATGCGGCTGATCCCCACCACGGTATGTACACGAAATGCAATATACATCTTGTTGAAATTGGTTACGATAAACAGGTCGCGCGGGCCCTTTTCCGAGGGTTCTCCCGTCAGATAATTTGGCAAATCAACCACGGTCAAAACCGTATCACGCGGCTTAAAAATACCCTCAACCGCAAAATGAGAATGCGGCATGGGCTTGACAGGTGCAGACATCATAATTTCACGCACCTTAGCTACATTGATACCATATAGATTCCCTTGGATCGTAAACTCCATGATTTCGATCTCATTCGTGCCTGATTCTAACAAAATGCCACTGTTATTGTATTCCGCCATTTATACCACTCTCTTTCTTCACGCACCCGCCGTGCGTTCCTTTGGCTCTCTCTTAAATCACAATATCTTGCTTACCATACGAACGCACACAGGCCTGCCCCGTTGAAACATCAAATAGCAGTGTACGTGCAACTGTGCCGCCCACCTCCTCATGCAGAAGGCGAACCCCAGCTTTCCGTAACATGATCCTGACGCTGTCAATATTTCGCTGTCCAATATTGCCGAGTGCACCATCTCCCTGCACCTCGAACATTCTGGCTCCCCCAGCAATTTTTGCAGTAACACGAGAAATCTTTGCTCCATATGCCTGCATTTTTTGCAGTGTCTGCTGGATCCCTGTGTCTGCATACTTAAAAGCATGAGTTCTGCCGGTTTCCATATTGAGCGGCAGCATAATATGCACCAAGGCGCCCAGCTTAATCACAGGGTCATACAAGCAAATTCCAATACAGGAGCCGAGCGCATAAGTAACCAGCATTCCCTGCTGACGAGCAACCTTCATGTCAGCAATACCAACGACAATTTTTCCTGTTTCACTCATTCTACTCACCCAACTTACAATACACCTAATCTATGCAAAATATAGTTGAGTGAGTTGATATCTGGGAATAACAGCAAGTCATTATGTACTTCTTTGCCATCGCACTTAAACTGTCCACCCACCATCAAAACATGGTTTGATTGATTTCCAAATGCAGCCATTGGAACCGTCAGGATACCGCCCAGCATATTCACCGACTGGCTCGGAACAGACATCGTAAGTCTGATGCCAGACAAATCAGCAATTGCACGCATATAGGAGGAAATCATGATATTGCCCACTTCGATCAATGCAGAGGTCTCCATCTCATCTAACTCATCAAAGTCCTCTACGGAACGATTTAACATACTGCTTGTAATCACGTTTACAAAATCGACCTGCTGAATACACAGCATGATGCCATTAATCTCTCCACCCAACTTAACGAGAACACCAGATACGATCGCCTCAAAGCCGCCAATCTGCTCGACAGCTTCATTAAATTCCATGACACGCACGCTGGGCAGCGACATATCGACACGACTCCCCAGCAAACTGCTGAGCGCAGTTGCAGCGTTGCCTGCACCAATACTGCCAACCTCACGCAGCGTGTCCAGCGCCATATCATTGATTTCCTCAAAACTGTTAATTCTCATGTATCCTTACTCCCTTTCCTTAGCCACGCAGACCATTGATCGTGGTCTCAACCTCATCAGAGGTTCGTACCATGGCCAGAGCATAGGAGTATGCACGCTGTGCTTCAATTATTTTGGTAAATTCCTTGGTGATATTGGTGTTGGAGCCTTCCAAGTACCCCTGCATAACTTCTACATTCTCTGCTGCAATTGGCTGACCATTCTTCTCAACGGGGAGAAAACGATTGTCACCCAAATGCTGCATATTATTTTTCTGACGGAATGTAAAGACACCAAGCGGCAGCTTTGCATTCGGATCGATGACGCCGCTTTCATTGCGCTCGGCACGGATTGGCTGTCCCAGCTGATCGAGTACATAACGATGACCGGAGCTGTCCGTTACAAAGTAATCGGTTCCCATCTGTGCCATCTGGAAGTTGCCTGCACGAGTGTAGGAAACCTCTCCGGTCTCCATGTCCCGCAAAGCAAAAAAACCGTCTCCCGATAACGCGTAATCCAACGGCTGATTGGTCTCATAGATAGCGCCTTCTGCAAAATCAGTATCAGCCTTCTCCATACGTGCACCAGAACCACGTGACAATGGTCCATCAATGCCATTGAAGTTGCTGTATAACAGCGCAGAGAAGGTTGGATTTTTTGCCTTGTAGGCAACTGTATTGATATTCGCTGAATTATTTGCGACAACATTCAGTCGCTGCTGCTGATAATACGCTGATGTTGCAGCCGAATAAAAACCCATATTCATTGCCAATCACCTCTTTTATACACGACCGACATCTGTTGTCGCCTTATTCATCAGTTGATCATAAATCTTTAGAATCTGTGCTGCGCTTTGCAGTCCTCGCTGACTGCTCATCATGCGCGTCATTTCACGCACCATATCCACATTTGAATTTTCAAGAACCTTCCACTGAATCGGACTGTCCGAAAGCTGCGCAGGGGCATCTGACACATATACGCCCTCTCCCTGCTGCGTCAAAGTATCTGCATATTCTCCTGCAAAATCAAATACGCCAAGGCGTCCTGCCAGACTTCCATCTCCGCGAAAGATATTGCCTTCTGCATCTACCTGAATATCATCTGTTCCGAGATAGATCGGCTGACCATTGCGATCGAGTACATGTCCGTGGCTTGGGAGGGTCAAATATCCACCGTTATCCACAATAAAGGAGCCGTTTCGAGTGAAATACCGTCCATCTTCCCCTTGAATCTGAAAAAATCCGTCTCCATTGATTGCAAAGTCAAGCGGCTGCCCAGTTTCTTCCGGCGCTCCCTGTGTGTAGTTTGTATGGATCATGCTGGGGAGCAGCGCCATCGTTTGCGGACCGATTTCTTCCGAAACAGATTTATCCCGATTTCCGACTCGGCTAAACATAAGCTCCCGAAACGTGCTGTCCATATAGGTATCTGCTTTATAGCCCGGCGTACTCACGTTTCCCATATTGTTTGCGATAACATCTAAATTCCGCGTTTGTGACAACATTCCCGATGTCAGATTATAAAAGCCTTTGAACACAGGATTTTCTCCTTTCTTGTCTGCCCTTTCATAAATTATGTATCTGCGACGAACCGTCCCATATATGCCCGAAGCTTTCGAATCGCATTTGCATGGATTTGCGAAATACGTGGTTCACTTACCTCGAGCACCTGAGCGATTTCTTTCATATTCAGCTCTTTCTCATAATAAAGCGAGATGACCATGCGCTCGTTCTCCAACAAAGAATTGATCCCATCACGCAGGGTCTGTTTCAACTCCTCCTCTTGTAGATGCATTTCCGGCTGATTTTCTACGCCGCCAGCAATCAAACGCTCTCCCAGCGTGCTCTGCGCAGAATCCTCCAGCATCGTCTCTAACGAAAGTACATTGCAAAGACCGGTTTTACTCAGCATCTGCCGATACTTTTCGACCGTGACTCCCAACCGATCGGCAACCTCCTGATCAGTTGGTGTGCGCCCAAGCTCAATGAATAGTGTATTGGAAATCTGGTCGATTTCTCTTACACTGCGGCGCACGCCGCGAGATACCCAGTCCTGCCTTCTGGCAAGATCAATGACCAGCCCACGGATACGCTTGGAAACATAGGTTTCAAACTTTACATTTTTGCTGGGGTCAAATTTATCTACCGCTCTCATGAGCGCAATGACCCCCTCACTTATCATATCATCAACCTGAGCAAAATTCAAATAAACTCCGCGCATTTGCAGTGCAATACTTCGCACCACATGAATATACCGCATCACAAGTTCCTGCTTAATTTCATGCTGTCCTGTACGCTGATATTCTGCGACTAGTTCTTCCGCACTCATTTGTTCCCATTTGGACATCTCTCTCGCCCCCTTCCCAGTCAGGCAGTCAATTTACATTGTGATATTACCAATTGCCTGAATCTGTACGGTATTGACGATTTCATTAAAAGAAAGCACATACATGCTGGGGAAAAACTGTTCAATCAGACGTGCCAAATAGACACGAATGATATGGCTGGTAAGAATAATCGGAGGCTGCGAAATCTCGTTGAATTTTTTTACACAGTCGCTAAGCTGTGCAATCATCTTTTGCAGCAAATCCGGACTGAGCGCCAGATATACACCCTGCTCGTTTTTGGTCAGGCTTGCAATGATTGCGCGTTCAACCTCTGCGTCCAGCGTAATGACGCGCAGCTGCCCATCGACACAGAAGCGGCGCGTAATGGTGCGCTTGAGCGCACTGCGAATATTTTCAGTGATCACATCACTGTCATGTGTCGTTGCTGCACTTTCAATGATACACTCCAAAATCGTACCCAGATCCTTAATCGGTATGCCCTCTTTGAGCAGGTTACACAGGATTTTCTGAAATCCTGCATAGCTGATCACATTTGGAAAGGCTTCTTCTGCAAGTTCCGGAGAAGTTCTCTTAATGGTTTCAACCAGCTGCATCGTTTCTGCACGGCTGAGCAGCTCGTAAGTATGCTTTTTAATGGTTTCTGACAGGTGTGTCATCATAACCGACAGCGGGTCAATTACGGTGTATCCATAAATCTCCGCCATTTCCTTATTTTCCGGCAAAATCCACTTAGATGGGATACCGTATGCCGGTTCGATGGTCTCAATGCCATCTACCTCGCCAGCAGGATTTGCAGGTTCAAGCGCCAAATAGTAATCTACAAGAATTTCGCCGCGTGCAACCTCTTCATCTTTAATTTTAATGACATATTGGTTTGTTCCAAGGCTTGCTGAGTCACGCAAACGCACGGACGGAATAACAAAGCCCATATCCTGTGCATACTGCCTTCGGAAAATAACAATACGGCTAATCAGCTTGCCGCCACTCGCCTCATCAACCATAGGAATCAGACTATATCCAAAATCCATCTCGATTGGCTCAACCGTGAGCAACGAGTAGACATTATTTACGTCCTTATAGAAGTCCGCCTCATCTGGTGGCTCTGCCTCCATCTCTGCCATGGCAGTCTGCTGTGCCTCTGCTGCAAGTGCCGCCTCCTCGCTCTTACGCATAGAAGCCGCGCTGTAACGGCTCAGCAGGATCAACCCTCCAGCAATCAGGAAGAGCTGCAAATGCGGGGTGTTCGGTACAAAACCAAACAACGCAAGCAATATACCGGCAAGCATCAGTGCCTGTGGCTGTGCCAAGAACTGCTTTGTGACGTCCTTATTGAGGCTGCCCTCAGAGACAGCACGGGTAACGATCATGCCGGTTGCAGTAGAAATCAAAAGTGCCGGCAGCTGGGATACCAGACCGTCACCAATGGTCGCAATGGAATACACATGGAATACTTCACCAATTTCCATATTGCCCTGAAGCATACCAATGATAACACCAGCAATAAAGTTAATGCTCGTAATAATGATGGACATAATAGCATCGCCCTTGACGATCTTTGTTGCACCATCCATTGCACCATAGAAGTCTGCTTCTTTTTGAATCTTATAGCGGCGAACACGTGCTTCCTGTTCTGTGATCAATCCAGCACTCAGGTCTGCGTCGATTGCCATCTGTTTACCCGGCATTGCGTCCAAGGTAAATCGAGCCGCGACTTCAGATACACGTTCTGCGCCCTTGGTGATAACAATAAACTGCATCAAAACAATGATGAGGAAGATGAGAACACCAACGACAATATTGCCCTGAATTACAAAATTACCAAATGCCTCAATTACCTTACCTGCTTTACCGCCCTGTGTCAAAATCAAACGTGTAGATGAAATATTAAGTCCCAGACGGAACAGTGTTGTAATGAGTAGGAGTGAGGGGAAAATAGAGAATTCCAACGCCTCACCGATATTCATTGTAATCAAAAGGATAATCAGTGCAAGTGTAATATTAATGATGAACATTGCGTCCAGCATACCGGCTGGCAGTGGAATCAACAGAAATAAGATGACGACAACCACGAACAGCGATACGATATTATCAAATAGTCTTTTCATTCACGTCTCCTGATCATTGTTTCGAAACTTATTGAATGACCTTACGGTTATTCAGCTTATATACATAAACAAGGATATCAGCAATTGCACCATAGTGTTCCGGCGGAACCATTTGACCAATTTCGGTCTGCGCATAGAGAGCACGTGCCAACGGGCGATTCTCAATGACAGAAACCTGATTGTTTTCCGCAATCTCTACGATTTTCATTGCAATATGATCCGCGCCCTTTGCAATCACGACCGGCGCTTCATCTTTTTCGATGTCATAACGCAGCGCAACTGCGAAATGCGTCGGATTACGGACAACCACATCGGCTTGCGGCACAGCCTGCATCATACGGTTTTGTGCCATACGCCGCTGCATTTCCTTGATTTTGCCTTTGATTTGCGGATCGCCTTCCATTTGCTTATATTCTTCTTTGATTTCCTGCTTACTCATACGAATCTGCTTTTCATAGCTCCACCATTGATAGAAGAAGTCAAATGCAGAGATGACCATAAACGCCATACCGATCTGCAAAATCATGTCCATAACGACCTGCAAAAGATATACAGTGGAACCATTGAGTGATGTGTCAAGCGTTTTCGCAAAAACAGCAATATGGTTTAACACAAAACGATAGATCATAAAGAGCAGGATACTGATTTTAATGATACCCTTCAGTACCTCAACCAGACTTTTTCCTGAAAACAAGCGAGTAAATCCCTTGAGTGGATCCAATCGATTGAACTTTGGCTTCAAATTTTCTACTGTAAACATGGGCTTTGTCTGCGCCACGGTTGCCACAATCGTAACAAGAATCGCGGTTGCCATAACAGGCCCGCCGCAAACCAACAGCAAATAAGAAAATTTAACAACCAATTCACGTGCTACGGTTTCATTGAGCGTTCCCCCCTGTGCTGCCATTTGGATACAGTCCTGCAAAAAGGCAGCTGCATGTTCGTAAATCATCGGGAATACAAACTGAATGATATAGAAACCGGTAAGCAGGGTTGCGACAACGACAATATCACGACTGAGAAAGATATTACCTTTCTTTCGTTCATCTCGCCGCTTTTTGGGCGTCGCTTTTTCGGTTTTGGAATCAGCGCCTGCCATGCCTTGTCATCCCCCCAGTCCTTATTAGCGCAGCTCAAGGACTACCGCAGCAGGGTCAGCTGCTGCTGAATTGCAACCAGCATATCACTGCCCATGCCATAGAGGAAATCTCCCATTGGATAAAACATCACAAGCAAGAGCAACAGACCTACCAGCACCTTGAGCTCAACATTAACAGAAAATACGTTGATCTGTGGAATGGTCTTCATCAGAACACCCATTCCCATCTCTCCCAGAAACTCTGCTGCAAAAATTGGAAATGCCAATTTCACACCTAATATCGTGCAATCGGTAAACAAGGTCAAAATATTTTGTGCGAGCTCAGGACCAAATGCCGTCGCACCAAATGGCACGATCTGACCAGATGTCATCAAAATACGGATTAGTGTCGCATGCCCGTTTGCTTCAAAAAACAGTAAGATAAAAAGAATATTGAGCAGCGATGCCACGGAAGATAGGGATACATTCGAGGAAGGATCATATACCTTGGACATATTGAGTCCCATCTGCATATCTATCACTTCGCCCGTCATGACAATCACATAAAAAAACAGGCTTGTCACAAAGCCCACTACATAGCCGATCCCGAATTCCAGCAGCAGGCGCAGTCCATATTCGATCATGGTGCTTGGCACAGGCGCCGTTGGTGGTGCCAACGGTGTCGTTGCAATCGTCAGCACCAAAATCATTCCTGCCTTGACATAAGCTGGTACGTTATTTCGACCAATTAGCGGATTCAGCAAAACAAACCCACTCATACGCATTAGAATATAGGTGAAAATCGTCCATTCTGCCCAATCAATCATGCCATAGACCCCTTTCCCGCTATCCGATCATCAGAGCAAATAACTCGCGGGTATAGTCCTGCATGATTTCCAGCATTGTACCGCCAAAGAGAAGTAGAATCACTGCAATCAGGATCAATTTGGGCACAAAGGACAATGTTTGTTCATGAATCTGTGTTGCTGCCTGTAAAATCGCAATCAAGACACCAATTCCCATACTTAAAATAAGCATCGGTCCTGCCAGCTTTACAGCAACCAAGATCCCTGAATGCATCACATCCATAACTTGTGAATTTGTCATTGTGCACCTCCTTCTGTGCTTCGCTAATGGAAGCCGCGTGCAAGTGTTGAAAACAATAGCTGCCAGCCATCTACTGATATAAACAACAGCAGCTTAAATGGCATTGAAATCGTTGCCGGCGGCAACATAATCATACCCATCGACATCAGTGTCGAAGATACGATGATATCAATCAGCATAAAGGGAATAAACAGGAAAAATCCAATTTGGAACGCCTGTTTAAGCTCACTTGTCATAAACGCCGGAACAATCACGCGCAATGGAAGCTGTGTGGGGTCGTCCGGCATCGTCCCGCCTGAAAGTTCTAAATACATATCCAGAGAACTATTCTCTGTTTGGTTGAGCATAAACTTCTTCAGCGGAATTTTTGCCCGTTCAAAAGCCTCCTCCTGCGTGATTTGCTCAGCAATATAAGGCTCATACGCAGTTTTTTGAATCTGCGTCACAACCGGAGACATAATGAACAGTGTTAAAAACAGGGCAAGTCCAACCAGAACATTGTTAGGCGGTGTTGACTGCGTTCCCATTGCGGTACGCAAAAAAGACAGCGAAATCACGATGCGCATGAACGAAGTCATCATGATCACAATAGAAGGAAACAGTGCAATCATTGTCGTCAGGAACAAAACCTGAAGCGTTTGTACACTGTCACCATTTACATTGATGAGCGCATCTGTCATCGTCGCGTTGCCTTCCTCTCTCCCAACCAAGTGGGGTTAATCATCTTTATCTTTTTTTCCAAAGTTGGACAAACCCTCACGCAAAACATCACGAAACTCTGGTACCTTTCCCGTGTTTTCCTGCTTCTTCGTACAAAGACCGGCTTGCTCCTCGGTAAGCTCCGCGACCAGCTGTATGCCAGCCGATGATACTCCCAGCAGCCAATAGCGTCCGCCAGTCTCCACCAAAACAAGCTGCTTGTCCTGCCCAAGCGAAAGTCGGCTGAGCAAGCGCATCCCATTTGCTGATGCGCCTGCAAACCCACCACCGCGAACGGCAATAAACCGGCTGCATCGGTAACTCAAATAGAGCACCACAATCACTGCAGCCAGCATCCAAAGCATTTCCATATTACCCCAGAATAGAAGTAACTGTCTTTAGAATACGTTCTGGCTTAAATGGCTTTACGATAAAATCCTTTGCACCAGATTTGATTGCCTCAATAACCATTGCTTCCTGACCCATTGCAGAACACATAACAATCGTTGCATTTGGATCCTTTGCACGAATTGTCTTGAGCGCTTCCAAACCGTCCATGTTTGGCATGGTGATATCCATGATTACCAGATCCGGATGCAGCTCATCATACTTTGCAACTGCCTGTGCGCCATCGGCAGCCTCCTCCAGATCCGTGTAGCCATTCTTGCTCAGCGTGTCCTTGACCATCATGCGCATGAAAGCCGCATCATCTACCAATAAAATCTTAGCCATTTGAATTAACCATCCTTTTTCTATTTTGCTTATCAGCCTTTTTGCTGATATGTTACAAATTTCCAGAATTGTGGTGTCTTATCGTGCAAGAATTCCCAAATCAGGCTTTTGAAGGATCTCCGTCACACGGATACCAAAATTGTCCTCTACAACCACAACATCGCCGCGTGCGACACATTGTCCATTGACAAACAGATTGACCTGATCGCCAGCCAGCGTATCCAGTACCACAAGGGAACCCTTTGTAAAGCCTAAGATATCTTTTACCAGTCGTTTGGTTCTGCCGATTTCGACTGATACCTCAAGCGGAACGGACATAATAAGGTCGAGGTTTTGTGCCTGTTCCTCCCCCAGCGGTTCTCCGGACGCAAAATGCGGCATCATCGGCTGATCTACCTGAATCACCTTGTTCTGCTGCTGTCCGTGCATCTGAACCTGCTGCATCTGCTGCATTTGCTGCTGCTGCATTGCAATCAAATTCGTAAGCTGATTGAGCAGTGCAGAATCCACCTGTCCTCCGGTCTGTGTTGCCATATTGGGCTCTCCTGCCGCTGGCGCTGCCATAGAAGGCATTGCTGCTCCCGAAGCCGGTGCCGCAGTCTGAATCGGCACGGTTCCCGCCGGTGTCTGCGGTGCCGAAGCCATGCCGCCCATCAGCTTTTCAATTTCACTTTGGCTCATGACACCACCAGCGGATGCCGGAGCCGATGCTCCACTGTCTGTCATCATTTTTTCCATCTCATCCTGACTCATCATACCACCTGCAGATGCTGTTTCCGGTGTTGCCGCTACTGGTGCTGCTTCCGGTGCTGCTGCATCAGCGATTCCTTCCTCATCAGAAACTCCAAGTGCACCGATCAATTCCTTTGCAAGCGCACAAGGCATTACATTCATAAATTCACTTTCCATAGCTCCCTCAATCGAGAGATTAAAGCGAACAACCACCATGGTATGTCCATGTGGAAAGTAATCTGTACGGAACTCCTCTAAGTCCCTGATTTCAAACGCAGTTGGAGTAGAGATGTTAACCATCTTCCCCAAAAATTCAGATAAGGCAGTTGCAGAAGCCCCCATCATCTGATTCATGACCTCACAGATTGCGCTCATGCTGAGTTCATCCATTACGAAGTCTTCATCAGCCGTCTCTTGCCCCATTAAAATATCAACAACCGCGCGCACATCTTGCCGCCGCAGCAACATGATATTTCGCCCAGACAGACCAGAAACATAGGTAATCTCTACGCCGACTGCCGGATCAACTCTCCCCAACTCAAACTCTTCAGAAGTCAGCACATGTACTGTTGGCGTGGTAATATCGACACGCCGGTTCAGCATATTGGATACCGCCGTGGCTGACGAACCAAGGCTGATATTCAATACTTCGCCGATGGCATCTAGCTCTATCGTGCTGAAGTTTTGCGGATCCATCATTCGTTTCGCTCCTTTATTCGGCTTGAAATTCAGACATCTTGCCAGACGCCATCGATTCTCACGGCCATTTTATTCTTATGGGTTCCCAATTTACCAAGGAACCAAGGCTCACCCTCAACATAAAGAGTAATGTCAGAATCCTTGGGCTTTGCAAGATTGATTACATCACCTTCATGCAAATAATAAATATCACTCAGGCTCAGCTGCACTTGACCCAGCTCCGCGACAATCTGCATGCCGGAATCTCGCACACTGTCCATGATTTCTGCACTGTCTTTCTCATTGCGCGGCAGCATTGCATCGCTCATATTGCTGCGTGCGATAATGTTAAAGATGCTTGTCAGCAGCGTACCGGGCAAACAAATGCTAAAGCGTCCGTTTACCTCACCAATCGCAACATTGAGACCAACAATTACAACCGTCTCATCAATGCCAATGACCTGCATCAGCGTCGGGTTTTGCTCTACGCGCTGCAACCCAAAGTGGATTTCCAGATAATTCTGCCACCCCTCACCCATCACATCGATCAATTTACTTAAAATCGATTCATATAACTGTAGCTCTATACTGGTATAATTATATGTATATGAGATAGTAGGTGCTTTATCACTGACCGATCCCAGCATACGGTCCATCATAAAGAGCATCATTTCTGTGGTCGCATGCAAAATAACAGGGGTATTTTCTGTTGTATCTTCAGGGAGCGTAACGCCAATCACGGTCAGCACATCGTTATCGCTGATTGCATTTACAAATTCATAATAACGCTGCTCTTCGATAGAGTCAACTGTCAGTTCACAGCTTGTACGCATCATGCTGTTCAGACGCGCTGTGATACTGCGACAGTATCCATCATAAACTCCCTGTAAGATCTTTAATCGATCTTTTGTAAACTTCTTCGGGCTATAGAAGTCATATTTTCTATAATTCTCTTCTGGCGTGTCAGATGTCTTTGTCTCTACGTCCTCGCCCGACTGCATAGAACTCAGCAAAGCGTCAATCTGACTTTGGGATAATACCTCAGCCATGCGGTTATCTCCTCTTTTTACTCTGATGCGTTATCTGCTTGATCGTATGGCTTCTATTTATTAGAAGTCGGTTCTTCCGCCTTTGTTTCACGCGTCTGATAGTACTCATCTATGGCACTATCTTTGCCCTCCTGTCGGGTGGAAATGATCATTTCAACACGTCGATTCTTACTTCTTCCCTCCGCAGTATCAAAACCGGCAATCGGACGATACTGACCATATCCAACACTGACCAGCTTTGCTGGGTCAATGATGTTCTTATCCTGTAAATACAGCAATACGGAATCTGCACGATTGCTTGCCAAAAAGCGGTCATGATGCAAATCATACGCCATCTCCGCACTCGCCTGTGAGGTATGACCCAAAATACGAATCTCATCGATATCTTCATTCATGGTTTTTAATATATTGGCCATACCATCTAGCACCTGCTTACCAGATTCCTGTATCTCGTAGCTGTTTGGCTGAAAAAATACAGTCGAATCAAAGGTTACAAATTCATAGGTATCTCCCTTTGTAACACTAACTGTCTGGTCCAGATTGCTTTGTGAAATATATTGTTTCAGCGCATAGTAAAGTCTGTCTGTCGCGTCCATATCGACCGGCTCGTCCACACCGCCATTGACTGCATATTCTCCCGGATTCTCAGCCATCATATCAACGATCTGAGACGGATCTCCCTCAGGATTCAGACTCTTTACCAAAATCGCCCATTTTTCCTTGTTGGTGTCTGCCGTTGCTACCAAAAGAACGAAGAAACACAGCAGCAGAGTGACCATGTCGGCATAGGTATCCAACCAGTTTGGACCATTAAATCCTCCACCTTTATCACGTTTTCGTCTGGCCATGCTATCTGCTCCTCTCTACCCCTTTTGGATTATTTTGCCTTTTTTGCTTTCTTTGCTTTTTTCTTTCCGCCGCCGTCGCTTTCGGCACCGTCGCCGCCCATCTCACGCTGTTTCTGAGACAGGAAGGATACCAGCTTTTCCTTTAAGAACTTTGGATTTTCACCAGCCTGAATTGCCAGCACGCCTTCAATAATCAAAGACTTACACAGCATTTCCTGATCATCTCGTAAATGCAGATGGTTTGCAATCGGTGAAAAAACCATATTACCCAAAATACTGCCATAGAATGTGGTAATGAGCGCAGTACCCATCGCACTGCCAAGATCAGCTGTGCCCTCTTCCAAATTCATGCCTTTCAGCATATTAACTAGACCAACCAATGTACCGATCATACCAAAAGCCGGCGCGATGCCTGCACCGCGTTCATACATGCCAGCTACAGTCTGATGTCGGGCAGACAGGCAGTCCAGATCATTTTCCAAAATTTCACGCACTTTATCAGCATCATTCGAGTCCACAATCATAGTAAGACTCTGTCTGAAGAACGGATCTTCAATCTGTTCGATCTCTGTTTCCAGTGCTAGGAGACCATTTTTTCGCGCAACCTGTGCAAGCTCCACCAGCTTGTCAATATACTCGTCCGGCGCGAACTTCTTCGTATTCATGATAATCTTCAAATGGGTTGGGATTGCCTTGAGCATAGATGGTGGATAACTGCTGATAACAGTCATGATAGTACCACCAACCGTAATCATGATACTCGGCACATCAATAAAGTAGCCCAAATTACCGCCACTTACAATACCCCATACAATAAGTGCCAAGCCGCCAACTAAGCCGATTAAAAACGTAAGATTCATTCTACTGCCTCCCCGCGAATCCGCGCTATTCGTCTGCGGCTCGCTTGTTCTTTCTATCTATTCCAGCATTCCATTAGAACTGCCGATAGTCCGAAACTGTAATTGTTCTGCCTATATCAATGATTTTAGCATGATATTCAATAATTTTACGTGTAATTTCCTCGACCGACTCCTGAACAATGTAAAAATCATGATTCATCATGATAATCTTCGTTTCGGGAATAATTTCGATCGCCTGAATTTGATTGCAGTTAATCACAACTGGCGTTCCATTTAACCTTGTAAGCTTCAGCATTCAGGATATCCCCCTTTTCGTTCATCTGATACAGGGTGCAGCGGAAAAACAAAATTTTGTTTTTCCGCTCATCACCTTCTGCTAAAAATGCTTTTTTGCTTATCTCTTCATTGCAACAAGATCAGCAAGCATCTCATCTGTTACTGTAATAATCTTTGTGTTTGCTTGGAAACCACGCTGCGTAGTAATGAGGTCAGCAAACTCATTGGAAATATCCACATTCGACATCTCCAGAGTACCTGTCACCATTTTAGATGCGAAGTTGACCAGTGTATCATTATTGCCATTACCATCTGTAACGATGCCGCCGCAGGAGCCCGGGCGCAAGGTACCAGAGTTGCCGCCTGCTTGGTAGTAAGGTCCGCCCATATGAGTCAAACCACTTGGGTTATCTACATAGCCCAGTGCGATACAGCCGATTTTTACGGTCTCATCTGCCTTTTCATCATGTGCTGTAATCTCACCATTTGCAGAAATGCTGATACCGCTAAATTCCTTTGGTTTCCCTGTTACATCATCAATTGGCAACCGAATTGGAACGAGGTTACCTGCCGCATATGCACCGTTTGCACCACCGGCACCGCCAGCATTCTCATCCCACTTAAATCCGTAAACAACATTACCATTACCATCTGTCAGATAGCCATTGCTGTCGAATCGGAGATCGCCCACACGGGTAAGCTTCAATCCAGATAAATCGCCATCTGCTGGATAACCGCCTGCATCTGCTACAATATCACCTACCATGAGGAATCCATCGCCATCAATCATCAAATCCAATGGATTATCTGTGACTGCATAGGTACCGGTACGCATATTCATGTCGATGGTACCCACCTTACAGCCATAACCAATCTGTGACGCATTTACGCCACCAGTGGTTGCTGTGCCGGCGGTACTATTTCGCAGAGAGCTATACATAGACTCTGAGAATGTGGTACGCTGGGTCTTGTAGCCATAGGTATTTACATTCGCAATGTTGTTACCAATGACATTCATTTTCTGCTGATGTGCCCGCAATCCAGAGATTGCAGCATACATAGAACCTACCATTAGAGAAATTTCTCCTTCCTGATTCGGGCGCTGCTGGTGTCCTGCACGTCAGGCAGGACACCAAGACATCCGTAAACGGTCCTGCCTCTTATGATTTTATAAAATCACAGCGCCATCTATGTTTGTAAATACATTTTCCTTCATTTCTTCGGTTGTCATCGCAGTAATCACCAATCGACTTGGCACATTTACAATAAATGCCTGTTCCGGACTAATGATTACGATATCGCGTGCGCCCTTTGCGCTCGCTTTGTCAATCGAAGCCTGTAAATCCTGCATCAATCCCGCAGTCATCTGGATTCCACGCTGCTGTGCACGTTCCTGTGCATGGCGTGACAATCGCACACTTTCAGATGACCTTTGCTCGATGCGTTCCTTGAGCATTGACTGAAAGGACGCATCATTATGGGCTAGACGCAGCTTATTCAGTTCCGTTTGCTGTTGATGAACAGTCGATACTTGTTGAATCATCATGCAACTCCGATCTGTCAGGCTGTTGCTAACGATTCGGCACCAGACTGTCCACCATTATCCGGAGCGGTTTCTGTCTCTGGCTTTACGGATTCTGTGTTCTCCCCGCCCTCGGCACCATCTGGCTTCTGGTCTCCACCTTCTGGTTTTTCCGGCTTTTCTGGCTTCTCTGGGTCTACGCCTTCCGGATTCTCTGGGTCTACACCCATATCTGGATCCAATTCATCTGGCGGCGGATTTTCCGGCAGTCTACCGATTGCCAAAATCTGGTTGAGCCCATACTCCTTACCGTCTACAATGATAACCTGCTGACCATTCATCATACCAGTACCAGTAACAACACCAACAATTTCCTCCAGACCATCTTTGCCCGGAATACCAATGGTAACTTCTTTTCCGACCAAAGATGCCGCATACGAAATTGTGCTGATGTCATTCATATTGGTCATCGTCTGAATGGTCATCATTTGGATCATCTGGTTGAGAAAATCATCTGTGGACGCCGGATTCATGATATCCTGATTCTGAAACTGCGCCATGATTAAGGTCATAAAACCATCTACCGTCATGTCAAAACCGGATCCGGTTGACGGCTTTGCACCATGCTCAAACTTTGGCCCTTCGGTCTGCTTCGTATTGGTTCTCAGGTTATTCATCGGCATCATTGTATTATAATCTGTTAATCCCATGGGAAATCTACATCTCCTTTCTTCAAGAATTACTTGCAGTAGCTTATATCAGCCCCGCAAGTCCTAGACGTAGCTGCTGGATAAAATCATCATTCTGCGGCGGCGCATGACGATGCTCCTGTTGCTGCTGCTCCTGTTGCTGACCATTGCCATGATGCTCCTGCTGTGTGTACTGATCTGGCTGCTGTTCCTGTTCAACAGAAACAGAAACTGAACCAGAATGATTGTGTTCAACAATTGCACCAATATTGGCTGCATGTTCTGCAAGCAATCCCACGGTTTTGCTGTTTGCACTATGCATGGAAATCTGCATTCCCTCTTCTGTCACAGTCAAACGAATGGTAATTTTGCCAAGCTCATACGGAGTTAACTGTACCTCAATGGTATTGACTCCCTGCGCTGCTGCCTTATCAATTCGCTGTGCAAGCTGTGTGGGGAACGCAGGTTCGTCAGCGCGAACCGGCTCTGCAACCTGAATCGGTGTCGCTTCTACCCGTTCAAACAGCGGACGCTCAGTCTGCACAGCTGCACCAGCCTCTGTTACAACAGCAGTATTTTTATCCTGCCCCTCCTGCATTGCAGCTGCCTGTGGCTCTGCAATCTTTGGTGCATTCTCCGGCTGCCGCTCCACAGTAACCGTTATTTGCTGCTCTGCTTCTGTCTGCTGCTGCATTGGCTGACTTTGCGGCTGTTGCTGTTGGGCAGCCTGTTCCATCTGCTGCATGACAGGAGCGGCGGCGGGCTGTGTAATTTCTTGCTGCTGTGGCACAACAGTCTCTGCTGTCATCACCGGAACCAATCCTTCTACATCTGTAATAACCATTTGCGGAGCTTGTTCCGTTCCAGCTTGCTCCATCTGTTCGGGCATTACAATTGCAGGCATCATGGCGGCTGCCATCATAGCGGCTACATTCTGCAAGTCAACGGTGTCTTGCTGCATAACGCCATCTTCTGTCTGGGTCTGCGGATTCTCCACAGGTTTTTGCTGCATATCAGATGATACTCCACCCTGTACCTGCTCATCCTGCTGCGGCTGCTTAGAGGCTGTCGCATTTTCCAGTGTCTTATGAAAATCAGAATCACTGGCAGACTTGTCCGCCTTATTCGGTGCCGGCTTATTTGGGCGTGGTGCAGCTGGCTTAATATCCAGACGCATATCAAATGCTTGATTCATTGGTCTCACCTCCTTTCACTATATAATACCGTTCAAAACGGCTGTCTTTAAGCACGTACCTCTGTGGCACGGCTATTGGACACAAATTCTTCTATCAACAGTTCTTCACTCTTTTGAACCATCTTATTGTAATTCTCATGCTCTTTCTCACGCAATTTTTCAATCGACATGCTTTCTTGACGTGCTAGGATCATTTCCTCTCGCTTTTCTTCTTCCTCCTTGCGATATTGCGCAAGGAGTTCCATCTCATGGCGAATCGCACGCTCCATACTGCGGAAAAACGCGTCATACTCATGTGCTTCTCGGGTTGTAAATCCCGTTTTCTTTTGCTCACAATAGCGTTCATTTGCTTCCCGATAGCGCTGACGCATGCCTTCAATCTTTTCCTCCTGACGTATGACACGCATCATAAGTGCAGCACGCTCTGCTTTGAGACCATCCAACAACTGATTTTTATACCGCAATACATTTTCCAAAGAAAAAGAAAACTTCTTCATCGGAATCGCCTCCTCTTCATCTCGGCATTTTTCACTTCTTGATCAGTTTAGTGCTGCGCCAAAATTTCAGACATAATCTTTACGACCTCGTCATAGCCAAACGCTTCATCTGTAGATTGCTTGAGGAAAGCGTTGACGCGATCGATTTTGGAAATTGCATAATCGAGTTGAGGATTCGTACCCGCTTTATAGGCACCAATCGCAATCAAATCGGCATTTTTTTCATAAACACTCAAAATATCTCGAATTTGGGAAGCCAGCTTTTTATGATCCTGCGGGCAAATGGCACTCATCAAGCGGGAAATGCTGGCGTTGATGTCGATTGCAGGGAAATGGTTGCTGTTTGCCAGACGACGGGTCAATACAATATGACCATCCAAAATACCGCGCACCGTGTCTGCAATCGGCTCATTTGTATCATCGCCCTCTACAAGAACTGTATAAACTCCAGTAATCGAGCCTTGCTCAAAATTACCGCTTCGCTCCAAAAGCTTCGGAAGTTCTGCATAAATAGAAGGTGTGTAACCACGCGCAACAGGCGGTTCTCCAACAGCCAGTCCAATTTCTCGCTGTGCCATTGCAAAACGAGTCAGAGAATCCATCATTAACAGAACATCTAAACCTTGATTTTTGAAGTACTCTGCAATGCTTGTTGCAACGGACGGACATTTCATACGGAGCATAGCCGGCTGGTCAGAGGTTGCGACCACAAGCACCGAACGGCGCATACCTTCTTCTCCAAGGTCACGCTGGATAAACTCCAAAACTTCTCGTCCACGTTCTCCAACCAGTGCGATGACATTGATATCTGCCTTGACATTCTTTGCAATCATGCCCAGCAATGTACTTTTACCAACACCAGAACCTGCAAAAATACCGATTCTCTGCCCCTTTCCGATGGTCAACATGCCATCAATTGCCTTAACGCCAAATTCCAGTCGTTCAGTGATTGGCGGACGTGATAAGGGGTTGATATAACCGCTGTCTACATAACAATATTCATTCGGTTCAAACGGCCCCAAGCCGTCAATTGGTTCACCAAGTGCATTGATAACACGACCACGCAGGAAATTTCCAACAGGCAGGCGCAAGCGCTTTCCTGTATTTCGGACAAAGTTTCCGGCAGAAATGCCATTCATCGCCTCATAGGGCATGAGCAGCATGCGATCCTGCTTAAAACCTACAACCTCGCCCAAAATCTGTCGGCTCTCTGCTCCGCTATAAATACGGCAAATATCCCCAATCGCGGCTCTGCCGCCAGAGGCTTCAATGGACATGCCTACAATATTTTCGATTTTTCCAGTGCGGCTATAGGTTTCTGCTGTACGCACTGCACGAATCATATCGTCGAGCATATCGCGCCTCCTCTCTTATTTTAATCCTTCATATCCTGCAATAGCTCGCGGATATTGTCCATCTGTGTCGATGCGCTGGCATCAATAATTTCATCTGGCATTTCAATAATACAAGCGCCCGGGTCATCGCTCTCCATTGGAACAATTTTAACATGGTCAGACAAACCTATAAGTGCAGCTGCAAGTTCTGGGTCAGCTTGTACACATCTTTGTACCTCACCTTTTGAGATATAAACGCGTACCCACTCACGCCGCTTGAGCTTTTCTACCGCATGCTGTACCATACGTGCAACAATTTCACCACTGGACTGCAAGCTGATGCGCAGGATCTTTTCAGCAACTGTAAGCGCCAGATCACGCATCTGATCCTGTGCACGAACAAACATCATATCCCGCTGATTGGCAGCCTCTTGAAAAAAGTGTTCCACATCATTGAGTGCCTGCTCCTGCTGCTGACGCAGCTGTGCACGCCCCTCTTCCAATCCAAGCTCCTGTCCGGCCTCATAGCCAGCCTGTCGCCCCTCTGCGAAGCCCTCCTGATAGCCTTTCTCACGCATCTGCTCACACAAAGCCTCCGCTTCACGATTCGCACTTGTTCGAGCGCTTTCCAGAATGGCATCTGCCTCTGCTCTTGCCTTATCCAGAATTTCTTCTGCCTCACGTTCTGTTGCTTCCTGCAATTTTTTCGCAAACTCAGCATAATTTGAGGCAGCATCTACTTGGGAATCCTGTGCTGATTCTTCGATTTCCTCTGACGGATCTGCAAACTCCGGCAATACAGAGGCGTCCATCTCAGATGAAAACGGTAAGGTCTCAGCTTCCTGAAATTCATATTTCTCAACTGGGGTCTGTTGAAAATATTTTAGGATGTTAAGCAATGATATCGTCCTTTCCACCCTTTACGATGATAATCTGCCCCTGCGCCTCCAGAGCACGAATGACATCAACAATACGCTGCTGTGCCTCTTCGACATCGCGAATACGGACATTGGTGATAACCTCGAGGTCGTCTCGAATGCTCTCTGCCATACGGCTTGACATATTGTTGAAAAGCTTTTGTGCAACCTCTTCGCCCGCAGTCTTGAGTGCCAATACCAAATCGGTCGATTCGCAGTCGCGCAAGAAACGCTGTACCGAACGATCGTCCATCGTAATGATATCCTCGAACACAAACATGCGCTTGCGAATTTCCTGCGCGAGTTCGCCATTCTCGACCTCCAAGCCCTCGAAAATAGACTTTTCGCTCGAACGGTCGACATTGTTCATGACGCTTGCCACATAGTCGATACCGCCAACCTTGGCATTGTCGTTCGAGAATACGGAGGTGAACTTCTTTTGCAATTCTTCCTCCAAGATCTTGATTGCCGAAGAAGATACGCTGTCCATCTCCGCAATGCTCTGTACGACTGCAATCTGTACCTCCTCAGGCAGCTGCACAATGACGTCTGCCGCTTTATCTGGATCGATATAGGAAAGTACGATTGCAATGGTCTGCGGACGCTCGTACTGCAATACAGAGAAGATATCCTTTGCTTCTGTCTTGCGCAGAAAAGAGAACGCCTGATTTTTTAGAGAACGGGTAATCTTTTCAAGCAGCTGATGCGCTGTCTGGTCTCCAAATGCCTTTTCCAGCACCGTGCGCGCGTATTCCATACCACCCACAGTAATTGCCTTGCGCGTCATACACAGCTGATAGAACTCTTCTAGGATTTCCTCTGTATCCTCCATGGAGAGATTGCCCAAGCGAGCAATCTCATAGGTGAGCTGCTCCACCTGTTCACTTGGCATATTTTGGTAGATACGAGAAGCCTTATCTACGCCCAACGCAACAACAACTGCCGCCGCTTTTTGTTCGAGCGGCATTTTTTTTGTTACTTCACTCACTCCTCGCTCCCCCCTCTTAACCAGCTGCTCAGCAAGTCAGCAGCCACTTCTGGGCTCTCCTCGGAGAACTTACGAATACTTTCTTTCAGCTCCATGCTCTTTTCATTTTGGATATTCAGCAGATCCTTCTGCATATTTGCAAGCTCTGCCTGACGGGCAAACTCGGCTTCTACCGCTGCTCTGTCCAGCTCAGCCTGCTGTTCTGCAGCAAGCAGCGCACGCTTTTTGCGGCGGCGGCGTACAAACATGGATATAAGTATCACAATCAACAGGAACAGTGCAAATACTGCACCTGCGATTACCCACATCGGAACACCAAATACCTTGCTCTGTGCCCACTCAAGGAACGCATTATTGGGCTCCTCTACCGGCTTTGCATTATAGAACGGCGATGCAGCAACAGAAATCTTTGTCTGTTCGTTTTCCGGTGGAATTCCGGCTGCACGTGCAACCAATTCTACGATCTGCGGCTGACTCAGCGCTCCATACCCATCGCTATTGATTGAAACAGCAACTGTAAGGTCCACAAGCTGCGGCGCATAGATTTCATTCTGTTCCTTTACTGTGTTCAGACTGAAATTGGTCTGCGTCTTATCGCTGGCATATGTATCATTGGCACCAACAACACCATTATTTTGGTTTACATAGGTGTTGATGTCTGCATTTGACTGCGTACCAACCACGCCGCCAACCGCATTGGCCTCCTCATCAGGACGAATGACCTCCTGATTCTTTGCAATCTGATTGGGGATACCAGCGCCCGGAGGTGCACCCTCTGGAGATGCATAGGTTGTTGCCTCCTGCAATGTGCGTTTTACATCAACGACACTCTTGACGCTGACACGAACATTGTCCTCTCCATAGAAGCCCTCCAGCACGTCCAGCACCTTACGGCGTGTTGTCTGTTCAATCTTCCGCTCGGTTTCGAGCTTGAGCTGTGTTGCCTTATCCTGTGCTGCGTCACCAGTATCCTCTGCGGAATAGAAATTTCCTTCTGTGTCAACGATGGAAATATTTTCTGTGAGCAGTCCCGGCACTGCACGTGCAACCAAATTCTGAATCGCACCAACCTGTGTGCTCTTCAAAACTGCATCTTCCTTGAGCGTAAGTGTAACAGATGCCTTTGCCGGCTCCAATTCCTTTGTATTGAGCACATATCTGTTGTCTTCCGCTGGTGTGATTGTAACAATCGCATCTCTTACCCCTTCAAAACAGCGTAAAGTTGCCTGAATACGGTCTTGCAGTTCATATAGCTTGAACTGCTCTTTTTCAAAGTCAGTTGACATCATACTGACATTGTCTGTAAAGACCTTATAGGTAAATCCGCTTTTGGGGTAACCTTCTTGTAATAGCTTTGCTTTTAATTGTGGCTCCTGTTCCGTCAAAACCTCTATGGTTCCGCTTCCCTTATATCGATAAGGTGCACCATACTCATCTAATTTTCCTAAAATCGTAGTCGCTTCTTCTGTATTCAGGTCTGAAAAAAGCGTTGTGTAATCCGATGATTTGGCGCTGTTATACGCAACCAGTCCAATAATCAGTGCCAGTGCTGCTACCAGAACACCGACGATCAAAATCTTGGTTTTGCGGTTGAGCGCGCCTATTACGCTCTTTACCTTTTCCAGCGCAGCTGTCGCCCGCTCTTTCACCGCGTTCCCTCCCTTATTTTTGAGCACTTAAACTTACAAATTGATTCGCATCAGCTCATTATAGGCGTCAAGTGCCCTGCTGCGCAGCTGAATCATGAGTTCACCTGCTGCGGCTGCTTTGCTGGCAGCGATGGTATAGCTATGAATATCATCAAGCTGACCGGTTGCCAACTGGTATTCTACGCGGGAAACCTCATCCTCAGTTTCTTTTACATTGTTGATCGCCTGTTGAAAGATATCCGCAAACATTCCTCCGGCAGGCTGTCTGGTTTGTTCTGTCTGATTAGGCGCAGAAAGCTCTGCCGCTGAACGAACCGGTACCATAGGTGTGATAAACATGGTCTACTTCTCCTTTTCCATTATCTGCCAATCTCCAACGCAGAGGTTGCCATTCCCTTCAGCGCATTGAATACGGTTACATTTGCAGTATAGGCCTGTTGTGCTGCCATTGCATCAACAGTCTCTTTTACCAGATCCACATTCGGAAGTCTTACATAACCATTTGCATCTGCATCTGGGTGGGACGGATCATAGATTTGCTTAAAATCGCTTGGATCTTCAACAATCTCGGTTACACGGACACCACCCTCATCATTGTTTGGGGTCAATGCACGCCCTGCTGCGCGTGCCAGTGCTGCCTGAAAGCTTTCGCGTCCATCTTGTGCTTCAAACACCACCATCTTGCGGCGATACGGTTCTCCACCCTCTGTGCGTGTTGTCTGCATATTGGTTACATTTTCAGAAATGACGTCAAGACGCAGCTGCTGCGCTGTCAGTCCGGAACCAACAACACTCATTGCACTCAAAAATGCCATACTCGTTCTCCTCCAAATTCAAAAAACAACCGTACAAATCAACCACGAATCGCCGCACGCAGCCGGCTGATTTCGTCAGAAAACGCACGTGTTGTCAACTGATACTGAATATAGGTACGGGACAGCTCTACATTCTGCTCAGTAACATTCACACCGTTTCCATCCATGCGCGCTGTTTCATTCGCCTCGTGTGTAACGATATTACTGTCCAAAATTCCTTCCCGCATTGCCTTTCGTCCAACCGGTACCTGCCCCTCATCTGCGCTTGCCTGTTCCAGCTTCTGGCGCAGCTCCTGTTCAAATGTAACATACTTTGCCTTATAGCCGGGTGTTTCTGCATTTGCCACATTATCTGCAATGACAGACTGCTTTTTCCACAGGTAATTCATAGCCCGTTCAGTCATAAGCATTGTGTTCGATGTAAGAAACGACAATTGAAAAACCTCCTTTGTCCCCTATTATGTAATACAGTGAAAGATCATCAAATCATAATTTGCTGTCAAATTTCGATTGTATATTTTTGCATATTTCTATAAAAACTTCTATCAAAAATTCCTCTGTCACCGCATCATGCGACAGATTCTACTATAATCTCTTATTATTTTACTCCATATAAAGCCTTTTGTCTAGAAAAAATAGCGCCTATATCATAAATTTTTCTTCTTTTATCTGACCCTTATCTTTTTCTTTCTTTATGATTATCATTTTTTAATTATTTTTTCTTTCTGCCACAATTTATATTTATTTTCACGTTTTTACCGCATAATTTGCGTCCATGATGCAGCTATATCCAATTATGCTGTTTCATTTTTCGACAAAAAAAGACATGCAATATACTCTCGGTATACTGCATGTCTTTTTTTACAATTTTTCACATTTTTTACAAAAAAATCTATATTGTATCGTAAATTATATTTTATGATACAAAGCATCTTTGCAATATGCGACAAACCAATCACGCGCGATACAATCCACGTGCTGCCGCTGTGACCTGATTATATGCCCAATATCCCGGCTTCATATCAGAAAACACCTGCCCTGCACTTGCAATCGCAGCCTCATCGGGCTGCCAACCCAACATTCGCAGCACCATATGCGCTGCTTCAGAGCGTGCAATCGGTGCATTCGGACGAAATGTTCCATCTGCATATCCACTGATCCACCCCTGCTGTGTTCCATATGCAATTGCCATATAATACGCATTATCCGGACTTACATCAACATAATTACATGGAACCGTAGTTCTTCCATCAACAATCTGTGTGATCCAGTGTATGAACTCCCCACGTGTAATTTTTTCATTGGGGCGAAATGTCCCTCTCTTTTCTACTTCATACGCACCGATTCTCTCCAGTCTGCCCACTGCCGGTGCATACCAATCCGAAGCTTTGATATCCTCAAAGCTTGGCTGTACCTTGCTGGTATCCTGATAGCTGATCAAACGATCCAAAATTGCAGATGCCTCTGCACGTGTGATAGCGGCCTCCGGCGTAATCGTTCCATTGCCGTTTCCCTGCAAAAATGCTTTCTTGACGGTGGGATTAAAAGAATCCGCCTTTGCCTGTACAGGAATAGCAGGCTTCTGCGTTACTGGGTTCGATGTCTGTGGTTTTTGCGGAATGGTTTCCGGCTTTTGGGGCTGTGTTGGCTTTTGCGGTGGTGTTGGCTTTGATGTGACTGGCGGTGTCGTTACCCCTGTCTGTCTGGAGCTTGCTGATACCGATACAGGGCTCGTGATTCCTGTTACAAACAGAATCACTTCATTTCCATTTTGGCGCAGTCCATAGGTACGTCCGCCGACACTTACCTGCGTCACATTGGGCTGAAAGGTTTTGCTCTCTGTTCCAATCCGCAATGTGATGCTTTGAATGGCATATCCAGACTGCGGCACGATACGAAAACTCACCTCACTGCCCTGCGGCACATTTGTCCCGCTCGGCGTCACAGTCACGCCAACATCTCCATTGGTCAAAATCGTATACTGCGGCAAATTGCTGCCTGCATTGTCAGGCGGCTGCACACTTCCCTTAATAGACTCTGCCTTCACCTTGATACTTTGACCAATATTGCGGATCGTCAATACACGGCTTCCATCTAAATTACTGGAAATATAATAGGCTCTGCCATTGATTCGAATGACGTTTTCATCAGGCTCGGCAGATACGCTCTTATCCTCAATCGTCATTGTAATGGTTCCAACCTGATACCCCGCATCTGGCTGGATTGTAATATTCACAGTATCTCCCAGCTTGGGCTTGGTTCCCGTGTCCGCTGTCATACGGATACCCCTTGCAGCAGACAGAGAGAGACGCACTTCCTCATCTTCCTCGTCCTCTCCGCTCTCGTCATCTCGTTTCTCTGTATACAGCGTAACACGATAATCGGATTCTACCACATTTATCCAAAGTGTGATTTTTCGTTTATTGATCTGTAATTCACAGCTGGTATCGCCGGACAGTTCTATCTCTTCGCCGTCCTCACTCACATAGTAGATCTCGTCCTCCTCACGATCTTCAATCTTGATTTCGTCTAACATATAATCCGGTTCAAGCTCAAATACAATCTTGCTGTCATCTCCATCGTCTACCTTGCTTGGCTTGACATCTACCACGGTAGCTGTTTCTTCCTTATCAACGCGTGCATCAATTCGATAGGTAGATGCCGCCTCTACCTGTGGAAGCAACCCGAACAGCAATGCCGCTGCAAGCAGCCCACTGAGTATTTTGCGCATTTGACTGCACTTCCTTTCCTTGTGTCTCAAAACTCTGTTATGCGGGGTCTTTCATAAATACGGACATAGTCACCAGAGCGCAGCCGCTGCTGAAAAGATGCTTCTTGTCCGTTGATTTCCAGACAAACCTCCTGATTCAGATTTTGGAAATCAATTTCTGTGTGCTCCAGCAAATCCATAAGATAATAGACCGGACGCTCCCTTGTAACGGGAAGCTCCAAGGGACGATCATTGAGCACAACAGAGAGTATGTCCGCTTGTCTATCAATTGTCTGCTCCTGCTGTTTTGCCTCCTGCATCACTGCAGGCTGTTGAACCTCCCTCTCCTGCACCGGCTGCGACTCATTGTCTTGACCGGCCTGCATAATGGCGCGGTCCCACTTCGCAGTTTCTCCATAAATAATCCTGTCCTCTGGTGCTAAGATTTCCTCCCCTCTGCAAGGCATGCCATTTCTCATAACCGGCATACCCTCTGCTCCATACGCCGCCAACAAGTCATCTATGGTATTTAAGCGAAGAGTATCTACCTCATCTCCACTGACAAGAGGCGTATCCCGCGGAACAAATTGACCATTTATCTGTGCAACAAGACCTATCGGCACCTGCTGCTCGGCAAGCCACACCGTCTCAGCTGAAAGTTCGGGAAGTACATCACAAAGTATCGGATTGGCATCTACACCGGAAATTGCCGGCGTAAAGCAGATATTGTCTCCAGCATGGACATGGTCAGAAAGCGCAGCTGCCTCTCCGTTTCGTGTCAGCTCTGCCGGACTGGACTGTGTTCCTCGAATCACACGCCGCTCCCCATTCAATGTAAAGGCAACACTCTGACCAGTTCGTCCAATGAAGTCCCGATAACGGTAGCCATTCATCATGAGCACATCTCGTATACTGAGTCGTTCGCTGCGAAATAAGTTTGCACGTTTGCCATTGAGCAAAATATGCAGTCCGTTTCCTGTCAGCTGTTGGGCAGCAGAGAGCGCAATGCCAAGCGGCGTTGCCAGATCCGGACTGGTAAGGTCACATACCTCCTCATCTGTCCAGACCAGCTTACGCAAATTCGCACTGCCCACCGCTACACGGGAAGGCTCCATCTGCATTTCCTGCTCCACATACTCCCGAAGCTTTGTGAGCTGGCTGCCTCCGCCCACCAAAAACAATGCCGAGGGCGCACCGCCGTTGAGTGCGCGTACCCCTGCACAAATTTCCTGACATAGAACACGTGCAGATTCTTCAGTCGCCTTCTCTGCCTCATCTGCAGAAATAGAATGTTCAATTCCAAGGATATCCTGAAATGTAACCTGCTCTCCTGAGCTGATTGCCAGTTTCACCTGTTCCGCAGTATCAAAATCCAGCAAATACTGTTTCATCAGGGTCTCGGTAATTTCATCTCCGGCAACGGTTGCCATTGTATAGCCCACAACACTGCCGCCTTGCGAGACAGCGATATCTGAAGTGCCTGCTCCAATGTCCACAAGCGCCAAATTCAGCAGTCGCAGCTGCGGCGGAATAATCAGATTCATCGCGGCAATTGGCTCAAGTGTCAGGCTTGCAACCTCCAAGCCCGCTTTGCGCATAGAGGTACACAGACTTTCCACAACCTCACTTGGCAAAAAGGTTGCAATAACAGATGCCTTGATTTGCTTGCCTCGATGGTCTAACAGGGTCGTCATCGGATAATGATCGAGTTCATATCCAGTGACGGAATATCCGACCAAATAATAAAGGCGATCGCTTTCCTCTCCATTTTCATCAAATGCCTGTTCTGCTCGATTGATTGCCCCTGTTTCCAGACGTGCAATCAACTCGCGATCCAGCGTTTGCACATCAGGCAAGATGATTTCATAGTCTGCACGCTGTGTTTTCAAGGAACGTCCGGCAGCGGCCACACAAACAGAATGCAGCGGTTGTCCAACCTTTTTTTCCAAGCGTTCTTTTACAGCCATTGCTGCTCCCGAAACCAAACTGATATCCTGAATCTGCCCATCTACCATGGCACGTGTCCCATGATCCTGCCGCTCAACCGCCAGCACATGCAGTCCATTCTTTTCTGCGTATCCCACAACACCAATGACACTGCGCGTACCAATATCCAGAGCAAAAATAAGCTCACGGTTCTCTGTCATATTGATTCCTCCCTGCAAGCGATTTCTTGCGAGTCACCTGCCTGTGTATAGATTTCATTTATCCCTATTATAGCATATAACTTGCAGGATTCAGCATAAAGTAACAAATTTTTTCTTATATCTTAGATGAAAAGACCTTCTGTTTCCAGAAGGTCTTTTCATCTGCCACACAGGGCAGTCCGTTATTTTTAGAACAGTCCTGTAATTTTACCGTTTTCGTCTATGTCGATAGAAAGCGCTGCTGGTTTCTTGGGCAACCCGGGCATTGTCATGATGGCGCCTGTCTCACATACAACAAATCCTGCGCCAGCAGACAGACGTGCTGTGCGAACCGTGATGGTGAAATCCTTCGGGCGACCGAGCAAGGAGGCATCATCAGACAGGGAATACTGTGTCTTTGCCATACAAATCGGCAAATTTCCGTATCCCAACCCTGTGATGTTAGCAAGCTCCTTGTACGCCGCTGGAAGGATATTGACATCTGCTGCGCCATAGATTTTGGTCGCAATGGTTCGAATTTTCTCTACGAGCGGCTGTTCAAGCGAATAAATCGGCGCAAAATCAGCTGTATCCTCCTCTAACACCTCCAGCACTTCCTGCGCCAGTGCTGTGCCGCCGGCACCGCCCTTGGCAAACACTTCAGAAAGTGCCACACGTACTCCCTTCTGTTTACAATGTGCGCGAATGACATTCATTTCCTGCTCGGTATCTGTTGGGAATGCATTGATTGCCACCACAACCGGCACCCCGAACTTTTGAATGTTTTCGATGTGCGCATCTAGATTTACAATGCCGCGTTCCAATGCAGCAGCATCTGGGTGATTGAGCTCTGTCTTTGCAACACCGCCATTATATTTCAGTGCCCGCACAGTTGCAACCAGCACAACACATTTCGGCTTCAGTCCGGCTGCACGACATTTAATGTCAAAAAATTTCTCTGCTCCCAAGTCTGCACCGAATCCCGCCTCCGTGATTGCAATATCCGCCAGCTTGAGCGCCATTTTTGTTGCCTGTACGCTGTTGCAGCCATGTGCAATATTGGCAAAGGGACCTCCGTGCATGAGGCACGGAGTCCCCTCCAATGTCTGCACGAGATTGGGTTTGATTGCATCTTTAAGCAGTGCGGTCATTGCACCATCTGCCCCCAGTTCCCGTGCGTACACAGGAGTGCCATCATAGCGATAGGCTACCAAAATATTTCCCAGGCGATGCTTCAAATCCAGAATATCCTGTGCAAGGCACAAAATGGCCATAACCTCTGATGCAACGGTAATCATGAAATGATCTTCACGCGGTACGCCGTTGGCTTTACCGCCGAGACCAATGGTGAGATTGCGCAGCGCACGATCATTCATGTCCAGCACGCGGGTAAATAAAATTCGACGCGGATCGATACCCAATTCATTTCCCTGCTGCAAATGATTGTCCAGCATTGCGCAGAGCAGGTTATTGGCTGCGGTAATAGCGTGCATATCACCCGTAAAGTGCAAATTGATATCCTCCATTGGTACAACCTGTGCATAGCCGCCGCCTGCTGCACCGCCTTTCACACCAAAAACCGGACCCAGAGATGGCTCTCGTAATGCAATCATTGCCTTTTTCCCAAGCTTTGCCATTGCCTGTCCCAATCCTACCGTTGTGGTTGTTTTACCCTCTCCCGCCGGTGTTGGGTTGATGGCGGTTACCAAAACCAGCTTACCGTCCGGCTGATCCTTCAACCGCTGCCATGTTTCAGACGAAAGCTTTGCCTTATACTTGCCATAAAGTTCCAGCTCATCAGACGCAATCCCCACTTTTTGTGCAATCTCAGTAATTGAATGCATCTGGCAATTCTGTGCGATTTCAATATCTGTCATCATTGATATCCTCCATGTGTCCATGTATTATGGTGTCATCGTGCGCTTCAGGGAAAATGATCACTTATCGTTATTTTACCATAGAATTCATAAATTAAAAATAAATCCGGCATATTTTATTCTCGCTTTTCCACCGAAATTGTGTTATGATAAATTGCATACTTTTATGAATTCTATCAACAGCTTTATCTAAAAAAGGGAGGTCCTTTTATGAATCCGCTGCGCTCCACTGCGCATTATTTCAAAAATACTGATTTGTATCTGCTGTTTCTGGCACTTTGCTGCTCTGCATACAGTCTAGTGCTTGTAAATTCTGCGACAGCAACCGACTCCCTGCATGATCGCTATATGCTGATTCAGAGCATTGCAACCGGAATTGGATTTTTTGTCTTTATTATTATGTCCCTGATCGATTTGGAATCCATCAAGCGCTACTGGCATATTCTCTTAGTTTTTAACATCTTGTTCCAGTTATCCATGCTTTTCCTCGGTACTGACCATGGTGGTAACCGCAGCTGGATCGCTATCGGGTCTATCACCATTCAGCCCGGTGAAATCGGAAAAATTTTATTCATTGTCACCTTTGCTGCACACCTTATGTTAGTTTTTGAAGACATCAACCGTTGGCAAACGCTGCTCCAGCTTGGTCTGCACGTGATACTCCTCATCGGTGCGATCTTGATTGCCCAGCATGATGCCGGTGTTGCATTCAGCTATATCCCCATTGCCCTGACTATGATTTTTGCTGCCGGAATTTCCTATAAATGGGTATTCGGCGGACTGGTTTTCGGTCTTGCAGCGGTTCCAATCCTCTTTCAGTTTTTAAGCGGCTACCGACTCGCTCGTATCCTTGTTTTGTTCGACCCCGCCATTGATAACCTGTACCAAGGCAAAGACTATTATCATCAAACAGCACAAAGTAAAATTGCCATCGGTGCAGGACAATTCAGCGGTGCGGGCTATATGCAGGGCTTACAGACTCAATATGGCAAAGTCCCTGTCAATCGTTCCGACTTCATTTATACTGTTGCAGGAGAAGAATTCGGATTTATTGGCGCCATGCTTGTCATCATACTGCTTTCTCTGCTGGTACTGCGTCTATTTTATGTCAGCTTTCGTGCAGGCTCCACCTTCTCTACGCTTTTAACAGTGGGCATTGCTGGTATGTTCATGTTCCAGTCATTTCAGAATATCTTGATGTGCCTTGGCATGTTTCCTGTCGTTGGTATTACACTGCCCCTGTTTTCCTATGGTGGTACTTCGGTCGTTACGATGTATGCCGCGCTTGGCGTTGCGGCCGGTGTACGTATGCGCGCAAAACCCAGTTGGCTGCAAAAATGACCCCAACTGTACATCGTATCAAATTTCCGCAGCACCCTCAGCAATCCAAACAAAAGAGCGAGCCATCTGTAATTACACAGACAGCTCGCTCTTTTCACATTTTACATGTTCCCGTGCGAAAAAATCACGGGTCTGCTGTACATTCTCCTCAATTGCAGCATGCAGTGCTTCCACACTGTCAAATGTTTTTTCCGGTCGTAAAAACCGATGCAACTCCACATGAATCAGTTTTCCGTACAGATCTCCTGAAAAATCCAGTAAATGCGGCTCAATCGTTGGGGCACCTGCATCGACAAAAGTTGGTTTCACACCAATATTTGTTGCTGCCAAATATTGCTGATCTCCTACCCAAACTCTGGAGGCATAGACACCAAACGGCGGCAATGCCATTTCTGGCGGAAGCGGTAAATTCACCGTTGGCACCCCATAGGTGCGTCCGACCTTACGCCCATGCGCGACAACCCCTGTAATCGTATAGGGGTGCCCCAAAAACTCTGACACGCGCTCCATATCTCCAAGAGAAATAAGCTGCCGAATATAAGTGGAAGACACCACGATACCACCAATTTTAACATCGGGGATACAGTCATAGCCAACTCCAACCTTTGCACATTCCTCTGCCATTCCCTCCGGCGTACCACGTCCCATATAACCAAAGCGGTTATTGTGCCCAGAGATAATATATTTTGCATGAAATTTTCCGATCAGCAGCTCGTGGATAAAGTCACGCCAATCCATTGTGCGCAGTTCATCGAAATGCCCGAAAATAACCTCGTCTACGCCGCCGCGCTGCTTGATTTCATCTTGACGGTACGCATCTGCGGTCAATAGCGGAACCTGTTGACCGGTAACAATTGAAGATGGATGCTTATCAAAGGTAAACACCGCTGAAATTCCCCCGATTTCCTGCGCGCGCTGTACAGCACGCTGCATCAGAGCACGGTGTCCCATGTGCACGCCGTCAAAATATCCAAGCGCAATTGCACGCGTTTTTTGATGCTGTGATATCATCTGGAACCTCCAGTCGAAGCCGTTTGCTTCCTGTTATTTATCTGAAATTTTTATGGACAAACAGCCCACTTCCGCCTTTGTCCAGCTGGTCAATACGCCCCAGCATACAAAATACACCGTTGTAGTAAACTCGACACAGCGTCTTGGGTGCAAACCCCGCCAGCCCACTTGTTTGACGGTCAAATACCGTTGCACCGCGCAGTGCCCGCTCATTTCCCTCGTCGTTGATGGTAACAGCCGGATATGCAGTAAATAGGGTATCCGTTGGCAGGAACAGCCTGTCCAACGTGCCCGCATCTCGTGCCGCCTCAATCATTTCAAAAGACAAAGCCCCTTCCAGTGTATATACGCCAGAGCGAATACGTGTCAGCGCGTGCATGGCAGCATAGGTTCCCAAGCGCTCACCCAAGTCATGTACGATTGTGCGTACATACGTTCCCTTTGAGCATACGATGCGCAGAGTTCCCTGCTGTGTCTGTTCATCAAAGTCACAAAGCGCAATCTCCAAAATCGTAATCGCACGCGCTGGACGCTCTACAGTTTTTCCCTTGCGTGCCAGATCATAGAGCTTGTGCCCACCAATTTTCACCGCAGAGTACATGGGCGGAATCTGCTGCTGCTCCCCCAGAAAGCTTTCTAAAACTGCTTTGACCTGTTCGGCCCGCACACGCTTTTCGGACTGCGCTGTAATGTTTCCTGTGGTATCCTGCGTATCAGTTGCAGCCCCAAGTGTAAAGCCTGCAAGATATTCCTTGTCCTGCGCTGCTGCATAATCTGCTGCCTTCGTTGCGCCCCCTACAAAGATGGGCAGTACGCCGGTTGCCATTGGATCCAGCGTACCACCATGTCCAATCTTTCGGGTGCGTAAAATACCACGCAGCTTTGCCACAACATCATGTGAGGTAAAATCCGGCGGTTTATTAAAAATCAAAATACCGCTTGTTTCCATTCAGACAAGCTCACTTTCTGCGTAGACCTGCTCTGTGGCTTCCAAAATCCTCGCGCATGCCTCGTCTGCTTCACAGGACAGCGTTGCACCTGCCGCACGCAGATGCCCGCCGCCGCCACACCTTGCACAAATTGCAGAGGCATCGATTTCCTTGGTCGTGCGTACAGAAACCTTACAGGTCAAGTCCTTGTTTTCGGTAATGGTAATGCCCACCTGTACTCCCTCAATCTGGCGGGTCAGGGAAGCGATAGAATCCAAATCGTCCATATCCGCTCCTGTATGGTCAATATCATGTCGCCGGATCACAACGAGTGCAATCTTGCCCTCCCGCAAAAACTGCATGGTATCAAACACGATGCGCTCCATCTGGAAACGTGCCCAGCTTTTCACCTCAAACAATCTGCGGTTCAGCTCTCCGCCATCGACACCAGCCTCCAGACACCGTGCAGCCGCACGCAGCGTGTGCGGTGTCGTATTGGAATACCGGAAGCAGCCTGTGTCTGTCGAGAGTGCTACATAGAGACAGGTCGCAATCTCCTTGTCGAGTACAACCTGCATCGCATCAAGAATATCCAAAACCACCTCACCATTTGCGCCGGCGGTTTCTCGCACCACGCGTACCGGTGCCTCCATCGCATTCGAACGGTGGTGATCGATGACAATATCAATTCTGTCCTGATATGCTTTGGCGTTGTCTGTCAACAGACTATAATCGGCAATATCGGTTGTCACAACACACGCCGGCGTAAATCCTTCCGGCGCATAGCACGGCTCGATCAGCTGCTGATACCTTGCCGTCAAATCCGGATTCGGGAGAATATAGGCTGTCTTGCCCAGCTGCCGCAAGCCGCGGCACAAAGCACCTGCACAGCCTGTGGTATCCCCATCAGGACGACGATGTGACAAAATCAGAATGTTGTCTGCTGCCAGAAGTGTCTGTGCTGCACGCGCAATCATTTCACTCATTCATCATTCTCCTCTGTGCCCATCTTACCTTCCCGCTCGAGCTGGTTAATTACATCATTGATGTGCGCACCGCTCTCAATCGAATGGTCCAACGTAAAGACAAGCTCTGGCGCATAACGCAGCTGCACGGCATGTCCTACCTCGCGGCGCAGCCACCCTGCCGCAGATTTCAGCCCCTTCATAACCTCTGCCGCCTGTGTGTCAGGCCCCATGACTGAGATATAAACCTTTGCATATCGCAGGTCATTGGTCACCTCACAATGCGTGACCGAAACAAAGGCATCGGAAACACGCGGATCTTTGACCGAACGGATTGCCTCTGCCAGCGCACGCCCAACCATCTCTGAAATACGGTCAATACGATTATTTGCCATAATTTACGATTCCCTCCTTTGGGATAATCGCACAGGGGCGGGCGATTTGCCCGCCCCTGTGTTTCTGTTCGTGATATAACCACTTACATGCGTGGTATCTGGGGTATCGAGCGCTATCAAACCGCTCGCTATTATATTGTTATTGTTTGATTTCTTCCATCACAAAGGCTTCAAATACGTCGCCTTCCTTGATATCATTAAAGTTTTCGAAGCCACAGCCGCACTCATAGCCCGATGCGACTTCCTTGACATCATCTTTAAAACGCTTGAGTGAGGACAGAATCCCCTCATGAATGACAATGCCATCACGCACAATACGAACCTGTGCAGAACGCTGAATCTTACCGTCCTGAACATAGCAGCCAGCAATCGTACCCACACCGGAAACGCGGAAGGTGGTGCGCACCTCTGCATGTCCCAGAACCGCTTCGCGGAACTTTGGTGCCAGCATGCCCTTCATTGCCTGCTCCATTTCCTCAATGCAGTCATAGATAATACGGTACATACGCATATCCACACCCTGTGCCGCCGCCGACTCGGTTGCTACACGGTCAGGACGCACATTGAATCCCACGATGATTGCACCGGAAGCCGCTGCCAACATGACATCTGATTCATTGATTGCACCAACTGCGCTGTGGATCACGCGGACACGAACTTCCTCATTGGACAGCTTTTCAAGGGACGCACGCAGCGCCTCGGCAGAACCTTGTACGTCTGCCTTGACGATGATGCCCAGTTCCTTCATTTCGCCCTCCTGAATGGAAGCAAACAGGTTATCCAACGTAACCTTGTGGAAGTTTTTGTTGCGTTCGTCCTTTTCCTTTTGCTTGCGCTGTTCCACCAGTTCGCGTGCCATACGCTCGTCATCAACTGCATAGAAGATATCGCCGGCGCCCGGGACCTCTCCCAAACCGATAATTTCAACCGGTACAGAAGGTCCGGCTGTCTGAATTTTTCTTCCGTCATCATCGGTCATCGCACGCACACGACCGACTGCGGTGCCTGCAACCACAACGTCACCTGTATGCAGGGTACCATTCTGCACCAGAATGGTTGCCACCGGACCTCTGCCCTTGTCGAGCTTTGCCTCGATGACAGTACCCTTTGCCTGACGATTCGGATTTGCCTTCAGGTCAGCAACCTCTGCCGTCAGCAGAACCATTTCGAGCAGATTTTCGATACCCTGACCGAACTTCGCCGAAATATTGCAGACGATGGTTTCACCGCCCCATTCCTCTGGTACCAGTTCGTACTCGGTCAGCTGCTGAAGGACACGGTCTGGGTTCGCACTTTCCTTATCCATCTTATTGACAGCCACAATAATCGGCACATTGGCTGCTTTCGCATGGTTGATTGCCTCAATGGTCTGCGGCATAATACCATCATCAGCCGCAACGACCAGAATTGCAATATCCGTAACCTGTGCACCGCGCGCACGCATAGAAGTAAATGCGGCATGACCCGGGGTATCGAGGAAGGTGATTGGCTTGCCATCGACCTCAACGCGATATGCGCCGATATGCTGAGTGATACCGCCAGCCTCGCCCGCAGTCACCTTTGTCTTGCGGATTGCGTCAAGCAGAGAGGTCTTACCATGGTCAACGTGACCCATTACCACAACAACCGGATCGCGCGGTACGAGCTCTTCTTCCTTATCCTCATGCTCATCAAAGAGGCGCTCCTCAATGGTGACATGCACTTCCTTCTCTACCTTTGCGCCAAGTTCCTCTGCAACCAGTGCTGCTGTATCAAAGTCAATGGTCTCTGATACGGAAGCCATGACACCCAGCTTCATCAGCTCCTTGATGATATCCGCCGCTGTACGCTTCATGCGCTGTGCAAACTCGCCAACATTGATTTCGTCCGGAATGGAAACCTTGAGCTGTACCTTTTTGGCGGCTGCCTGCTGCTGCTGACGCTGCAAACGGCGCATTTTTTCCTGCTCCTCTTGGCGGCGCTTGCCAGAAGCCTGCTGCTTTGCACGCTGGTCGGACTTCTTGGTAAGCTTCTGCTTCTTCTGGCTGGAAGATGACATACGCTCTGCTTTTTCCGATACCAAAGAGTCAATGCGCTCGTCATATTTATCCAGATTGACGTCGCCGCCAGTACGCGTATCAATACGGTGCACCTGCTTGACACGGCTGTGCTGCTGCACCTGCTTTTCTTCCTTGCGCTCTGCCGGTTTTTGCTCTGTCTGTACAGCGCCTGCTGCCTGCTGTGGCTTTGCCGCCTTTGCTTCAGACTGCTTTTGTGTTTCCTGCCGCTGCGCTGCCGCCTGCTGACGGGATTCTGTCAGCTTTTTGCTGCGGATCTGCTGCTGGCTCTGCAAGGTCTCCTCCAACGCTTCCACCTGATTATCCTGCGTCATAACCTCAAAAATTAAACTCAGTTCATGCTCGTCTAACACCTGCATATGATTTTTCGGTGCCTTTGCATACTGGGTCAAAATATCTGTAATTTCCTTATTTCCTACACCAAAGTCCTTTGCGACTTCGTGAACACGATACTTATTCTCTAATGCCATTAGCATTCACCTCCATAAGAATTTCCGCAGGCGGCACATACCGCAAGCGGTTTGGAAGGGTGCCCTATCCTAAAATACGGCGTCATCTATGCAAACGCGGAACTATCCGCGGGACTTTTTGTCCTTTTTGAGTCCTTTTCGGCTGTCAATGTGTGATTTCTTTTCGCTCACACGCTTTGCCGCCTGTGCATTCTCCGGCGAAAACTCTGACAGCTTTTTGGCGGCTGCCTCTGCCATGCCGACATCGTGCATGGCACACACCGCGCAGCCTGCAAAGCCGACCGCCTTTCCAAGTGTCTGTTTGTCACAGGGAACCTGAAATACAGGCACGCGGGCATCATGCCGCATGACTTTGCGTTTTGTTGCTTCTCCTGCGTCCTGCGCAAGAAAAATTGCGCGGGCGCGTCCAGCCGTGACCGCCTCCGCGGTCAATGCCTCTCCTACCGAAAGCTTTCCCGCACGGCGAGCCAGACCAATCAGTCCAAGCAGCGATTCAATCTGCATTTGTTTCTTCCTCCATGCGCGCTTCCAGCGCATCATAAACAGCCTCCGGTACCTCGCAGGAAAATGCACGCTCCAACGCACGTGATTTGCGTGCTTTCTTGAGGCAGTCCGGATTCGGGCATAGGTATGCACCGCGTCCCTGTGCACGCCCCTTAAAGTCAAGCGTAATTTCTCCCTGCGGCGAGCGCACTGCGCGAATGAGTTCACGCTTCGGGTGCATGGTACGGCAGCCCAAGCACTGCCGCATGGGGATCTTTTTTTGCTGCATGGTCTGTCCCCCTTGCCTTTTATTCTGCTTCTGCCTGAGAAGCAGAAGCAATATCAATCTTACAGCTGGTCAGTTTAGCTGCGAGACGTGCATTTTGACCTTCCTTACCAATGGCAAGGGAAAGCTGGTCATCTGGTACAATAACACGGCACGCCTTTGCCTCCGGCTGCATGGTCGCAGATACGACATCTGCCGGCGCGAGTGCTGCGGAAACAAATGCCGCAGTATCTTCACTCCACTTGATAATATCGATCTTCTCGCCGCCCAGTTCATCTACAATGTTTCCAACACGTGCACCGCGTGTACCAACACAGGCACCGATGGGATCTACATTGGGGTCATTGGAGGTTACCGCGATTTTGGTGCGGCTGCCTGCCTCGCGCGCAATTGACTTTATCTCGACCACACCGTCATGGATCTCCGGCACCTCCAGTTCAAATAGGCGCTTTACAAGACCCGGGTGTGTGCGGGAAATCAAAATCTGCGGTCCACGTGTACCCTTGCGCACCTCAATGACATAAACCTTGATGCGGTCGCCTTCCTTGAACTGCTCAGTGCGTACCTGCTCGGATACAGGCAGGATTGCTTCGGTTTTCTCACCCTGAGAAATCATTTCCAAAATGTATCCGCCGCGTGGATCAATACGGGAAACGGTAGCTGTTAGGATTTCATGCTCTTTGGATTCGAACTCGGACAATACCATGCCGCGCTCTGCCTCACGGATTCCCTGAATGATAACCTGCTTTGCAGTCTGTGCTGCAATACGGCCAAAGGAGCGGGTTGGAATATCAATGTCAATGATATCACCCAACATTGCATTTTCCTTATATTCGCGTGCTTCCTCCAGATTCAGCTCCTCATACGGCTCATATACATCATCTACAACAGTCTTGCGCACGAACATTCGGATTTCCTGCTTCTGCCGATCCGGAACGACATAGACATTATCTGTCATACCATCATTTTCACGCTTATAAGCGGTAATCAATGCCTGACCGACGCGGTCAAGCATATAATCGACCGGAATCCCCTTCTCCTTCTCCAGCTGCTCAACAGCGGCGAAAAACTCTTTGTTTATCATTGTGGTTATGATTCACTCCTTACGATCCTGTGTGTCCCTCAGAACACGGTTTCCTTATCCCTCACAGCGCGATGGTCAAGCGCACAGCAGCAATATCCTTTGCCTCATATACAGCTGTCTGCCCATCGACTTCGATGGTGACATCTCCATTGTCGTAGCTCATGAGCTTGCCTTCAAGGGTCTTTGCACCGTCAATCGCCTTGTAAAACTTGACTTCAACGATTTCTCCCAGATACTTTGCAAAGTGCTCTGGCTTTTTCAGTCGGCGTTCCAGTCCGGCAGAGGACACACACAGCGTATATGGCGGGAGCGTATCAAATTCTCTGGCGTCCAGCATGGGGTCAATTGCACGTGAAATCTTTTCGCAGTGGTCGATATCCACACCGCCTTCGCGGTCGATGGTGATGGTCAGCATATACTGACCGCCTTCTTTTTCAAACTCCACATCCCAGAGGCTCACGCCAACCTGCTCACATAGCGGCAGCGCCATTTCCTCTACTCTGCGGATCAGCTCCTTTGTCTGCATGCCTACCTCCTGATTGACGAAATGCAATAAGAAAGAGTGGGTTGCCCCACTCCTTAAAATCGCATCATACTTTACTTTTCTTAGTATATCATCTTTTTGCCCCTGATGCAAGTCATCTGCAAAATTTTTTATGTGCATAAGCAATTTCCAGACCACTCTACTGGGTATCGCGCCAAAACAGACAGGCTTAGAACGGTACCTTTCCATACTTTGGGCTATCCCCGAAACGATTTGCACCTGTGCTGTCCATAAGCAGAAGCACCAATACAAAGATCCCGCCAAATGGAATCAGGGCAACCAGCAGCCACCAGCCTGACCAGTTGATGTCATGCAGGCGGCGCACTGACATTGCAATCCCGGGCAATATGCTCACCACCATATAAGCAATATTTGCATATGGAATGAAGTCCAATAAAAGTGTGACCAGAAAGTTCACAACCACCGCCCCCCAATAAGAGGTACGGCGGGTACGCCCCGAAAAATCAAAAGTATGTGTCCACATTTCCGCAAATGCGCGAATGGGATTGGTTTCCATGGTTTAATACGCTCCTTCTATGCTGCGAATCATATTTTACAATTCTCTTGTGAATCCATTATACACAATTCCTATATATGCCGCAATGAAAAACAAAAATAGGAACTGCCCTTGGCAGTCCCTATTCTGATACCGGATAAAAATATATGCGCTTCAAAGCTCCGCGGATTATTGTTTCACACCGCTAGGCATCAATTGAAATTTCGGCTGTAACGGCCAGTTGACACCTTCCTTTGTAAACACAGGGGTATATTCCTGTGTTTCAAAGTCAAAATAATAAATTCCGCTTGCTTGTGCACCGGATTTCTCATCTGTCTCATTTTCACTGTCTAAGAAACAATAGATTCCCTTTCCATCTTCCGAAAAACAGCGTCCTCTTGAAAAATGTTGAGCAGACTCCCATAAGACCTCACCTGTATCCACATCAATCAGTTGATTTGAAAAAACAGGATTTTCATGTTCCCACTCCAAAGTCGTATAAAAAACCTTGCCATTCATGGAACATACCCCATAAATTTCCTTATTTTCCACACGCAGAATCTCACGGCGATCGCTCAAATCATAGTCGTAGGAACAAAGCGTATAGGACGGTGCCGGTCCATTTGTACGCAAGGACGTATACTCCGCATCATCATCAAAGACCGCAGCATAGACACGCTTCTGTGCACGGTCAACACAAATCGCTCGTGTTGTTAACGGCGCAGGCTCTTTCCAATATTGAACCTCTTTCGTTTTGGGATTGACTTTTCCCAGTGCAAGCAAGCCATCTTTCCTTGCCCCCAAAAAGAACACCGTTTTTTCATCTACTGGAATCATATCATTTACAGCAATCAGGTCATCTGTCAGCATGGTATCTGTGTTGGTGGTAAAATCATGTACAAAGATTTGGTCATTCAAGCCTTCCTTTGCAGAAGAAATGTCTGAAAGTTCCTTGGAATAATACACACAATTCGTTTGTTCATCATAAACGCCCAAAGGATACATTGCTGTGTGATGATACTGAAATACCTCTGAGACTTCTTTGCTTTTCAAATCAATCTTATGAACAATTCCTTCTGCAAGATAGAAATCTGTCATCGGACTTTCTTCGGTAGTCGTAAAGCTGAGGTAACCGTTATATTTTTGTTCCGTTGTAGGCTGTGCATGATTGTTACAGCCTGAGAATATAAGAAGTGACAAAGCTGTTAGAACAGCACTGCTAATGAAACGCAGGATACCATGGTTCATAGCAAGTTCCTCCCAAAAATGAGGAGATATCATGGATATCTCCTCTGAAATATCAACTTATAAAAATATTTTCTACTTGAATCTTAACCAAATATACTCATATAACACTCCAACTATTGTTTGTGTTTTCGAATGAAAGTGTTTCAGAGTAAGGGTGTCCGAAATATAAATCATCAGGTCTTTGTGGAGTTCCTTCAAACCATTCTGGGCTGTCCCATCTCCAGATATCCAGAATAGAATCTGATTTTTCATTCATAATATCTCTTACACGCATATTTTTATGAAGTGTCCCCTGACCATTGGTATCAGATGCCTGTATGGTAACCTTAACCTTTGTATCATAAGGAACCTCTGTAGATTTTTTTAAAGCAACATCACCTATCCGCAGCTGATTATTTTTTGTGCCGATTCGGTCACCATAGTTGCGGGGACCTTTCGGACTGTCAGGAACAGGGTCGGTATTGCAATCTGGGTATTTATCACGATCAATTACTGGCCAGTAATCTCCGTAGGTTGTAATTCTGCCTGATTGGCTCTTGATTCGAGCACCTGCTTTTGTATCAGAATCCTCCGTCATTTCAGAAAAGGTAAAATAAGTTCCCACATACTTTCCATCCGGCAAAGATCCATCCACCCTATACTGATCAAGTGTACTGTAATAGTCACAATCACCTCGTACACGAATCAAGTTGCCATGTTGATCATATTGTGCAACTGCACCTTCTTTGGCAACATAAGCCTGTTCATAATAGTACACTGGCAAAGCATCAAACTTCGCAATTGTTTTTTCGTTCTCCTCATCGATAATTTTTTGTTCCTCTGGAGTTGGAAGCCCTCCAATTTCAGTGCCATTCCCATTTGATATGGGAGCAGGTTTTGCTATACGGGTCACCTTATAGTTGCCCTCTGCGTCAAAGGTAATGCTCGCACCTGGAGTGAAGGTTTTCGGAACATTGCTTTCGGGAAAATTTCCCTTATCAAGTGCTGATGCACTCGCACATAATAAAGAAGCTAAGATTGATGCAGACATAATAGAAGATATTATTTGAGATGTAGCCTTTTTCATGATTTCACATTCCTTTCAATTATATAAAATATAAGTACAGTCACTATAACATTGCAAATTCTTAGTGTACCTCCTCCTTATTTTATTTGACTGCACTTTATTTAATAATAAACAAATCCCGTTGCTTTAACAGATTTATCTGAATTGTTTCGAACTGCTAAATAATAATCTCCATTCTGATCCACTCTAATTGTCTGATCAATTTGCCCATTACTTCCACTTGAATAATAAAAACGACCATCTGGAGCAATTAAACCAAAATCAACATCACAATCTCGAGGAGTAAATGTAGCCTCTATAGTAATTGTTTCATTTTTTAACATTGGATATCTATTACTATTTTTCTTAATCTTACCCGCAGAAATACTCCAATCAAAAGATGTGGTGGCATATGGCGAAGTTTGTACATTCTCTATGGAATCAACTCTTTCACATGCCAATGCGGAAATATCTATTGCGATGTCTTCTGCTTTGATGTCCTCAGCAACTACATGCTCGATAGCCATAGCCGGAGACATTCTTACCAAATTTAACACCAATGTACATGCCAAAAATACCATTAACTTTTTCATACCCTAAATTTCTCCTCCCAATTAAGGACTATCGTCTGTTATCGTCTCATCTTCTCCTAACTCAATATCTTCTGGTAACACAATAGAGCTTTCTAAATCTTGAATCGGGATAGCTGAGAACTCACGATTTGTCATGCAATATATCACGATACAAGAAACCAAAACCACCAAAATAAGCAAGACTCCTATACTGATACGATCAATACTCTTTCTAATATGATGGTATTCTTTATATATGTCCTGTTGTTTTTCACCTTCCTTCTCTTCTTTCTCATTTTGCTCAAAAGCCTGCACTGTATTTTCCTGTCCCTCTTTCTGACGAACCAATTCGTCAAGCGGTATATCATACAGCTTACTCAGTGCAATCAGCTTTTCCATTGTTGGAACCGATGTTCCAACCTCCCACCGAGATACTGCTTGCCGAGATACATTGAGAGCCTCTGCCAGTTCCAATTGGGAAAGCCCTTTACCCTTTCTCAGCGACACCAATTTGTCTTTTAGTTCCATTCTTTCACCCCTAATTTTAAGAACATATACGTGTTATGTAAACCATTTTCGGTTTACATGTGCGCAATTATCAGTTGCATTTCTCCTTTTCCTGCAAATTTTTCATAACAAATAAAAAAAATCAGTTCACCTGAGAGCACGCCTCAGGTGGACTGATTTTGAATTCAAATAAAATTATACAAGCTCGATGATTGCCATTTCAGCACAGTCACCACGGCGAGGACCGGTCTTAATGATACGGGTATATCCGCCATTACGCTCTGCATACTTCGGTGCAATCTCAGAGAACAGCTTTGCAACGATTTCTTCCTTGGTTACAAAAGCCATTGCCTGACGGCGAGTTGCCAGCGTGTTCTTCTTGCCCAGTGTAATCATCTTCTCACACAGGGGAGCGACTTCCTTTGCACGTGCAACGGTGGTCTCAATTCTGCCATTCTCCAGCAGGAAGGTTACCATTGCGCGGAGCATCGCCATACGGTGTTCGGTCGGACGGCCGAGCTTACGATTAGATGCCATGTTCGTATACCTCCAAAATATAGGTCAAAAAGAATAGAGCGGCAGCGCGGCAAACGCCGCCGCTATCGTGCTAAAAAATCACGCGCTCCTGCACCTTTTCTTGGCACAGTAAGCGTGGAGAGTCTGAGATGCTCACTCCTCAGACTTTGCCAGCGAGAGACCCATAGCCTCCAGCTTGCCGATAACCTCTTCAAGGGACTTACGTCCGAGGTTTCTCACCTTCATCATATCCTCCTCAGAGGTGTTGATAAGGTCTTCCACAGTGTTGATACCAGCGCGTTTGAGACAGTTGAATGAACGAACAGAGAAGTCCAATTCTTCAATGGTCATCTCCAGAACCTTGTCATGCTGTGCCTCTGCCTTCTCAACAACGGTGGATTTCGAGCCGATCTCCTCCGAGAGATCAACAAACAGATCGAGGTGGTCGCGCAGAACCTTTGCACCAAGCGAAACCGCATCGCGTGCGTTGATGGTACGGTCTGTCCACAGCTCAAGTGTGAGCTTGTCATAGTCGGTCATATTACCGACGCGGGTGTTCTCTACGGTATAATTCACCTTATACACCGGCGTGTAGATAGAGTCTACCGGAATCACGCCAATCGCATTCTGATTGTTCTGCTTGTTACGTTCTGCCGGAACGTATCCACGGCCAGAGGCCAAGGTGATCTCCATAGACAGACGCGCGTCACTCATCAGGGTTGCAATATGCAGGTCGGGATTCAGGATCTCTACCTCACCATCTGAATGGATATCACCGGCTTTGACCTCGCCTTCGCTTGCAGCCTCGATATAGACAGTCTTTGGACCATCACAGTAAAGCTTAGCAATAATGCCCTTTACATTGAGAACGATCTCAGTCACGTCCTCTTTCACACCCGGAATGGTGGAAAACTCATGTTGCACGCCAGCGATTTTGATGGAGGTCGCGGCAGTGCCCGGCAGAGAGGACAACAGGATACGACGCAGGGAGTTTCCCAGTGTTGTACCGTATCCACGCTCCAGTGGTTCTACGACGAATCTGCCATAGGAGCCGTCTTCTGCCAGCTCCTCGCAATCAATGCGCGGCTTTTCAATTTCGATCATTGTAAGATACCCTCCTTTTCATGCGGCCAATTCACTTGCAAAATAGATGGAAATTTCACGCGCCACGCCAAAATGGCGACAGCGCGCGAAAAATGATCCAAAAAAACGAGGGTTTGGCTTATTTGGAGTACAACTCGACGATGAGGTGTTCAGCTACTTCGTAGTCGATATCATCACGTGCAGGCATAGCTACGATCTTACCTTCAAAGGAGTCGTTTGCCTTGTCGATCCACTTCGGACAAGCCTTCTTACCGTTCTCCTCAAGCAGAGTCTTGAACTTAGTTGCAGAACGAGACTTCTCGCAAACGGCAATTACATCACCCGGCTTAACCTGATAAGACGGAATATTTACGCGCTTGCCATTTACAGTAAAGTGTGCATGGCTTACGAGCTGACGTGCCTCGCGGCGGGTATTTGCAAAGCCCAGACGATATACAACGTTGTCCAGACGGCGCTCCAGCTCCTGAAGCAGGATTTCACCTGTGATGCCCTGCTTCTTTTCAGCCTTCTCGTAGTACTTACGGAACTGCTTTTCCAGAACACCATAAATGAATTTAACCTTTTGCTTTTCAGTCAGCTGCAAGCCGTACTCAGACTGCTTGCGGCGGGACTGCTTCGGATTGCGCTTGGTCTCCTTGGAGTAACCAAGAACTGCAGGGGAAATGCCCAGAGTCTTACATCTCTTCAGAATGGGCTGCGTATTCTTTGCCATTATTGGTTTCCTCCTCGATTATACTCTTCTTCTCTTGGGCGGGCGGCAGCCGTTATGCGGGATCGGGGTAACGTCCTTAATCATAGTTACCTCGAGACCGGTTGCCTGCAGCGCACGAATTGCAGCCTCGCGGCCAGAACCCGGGCCCTTGACATATACTTCAACAGTCTTGAGTCCGTGCTCCATAGCAGCCTTTGCAGCGGTCTCTGCTGCGGTCTGTGCTGCGTATGGAGTGGACTTACGGGAACCGCGGAAGCCCATCTCACCTGCGGAAGCCCAGCTGAGGGCGTTACCGTTGAGGTCAGTGATGGTAACGATCGTATTGTTGAAAGAGGAGCGGATATGAGCCGCGCCCTTTTCGATGTTCTTGCGCTCGCGGCGCTTGGTGCGCGTCTGAGCGCCCTTCTTCTGAACCTTAGCCATTTATATGCTCCCCTCCTTACTTCTTCTTGTTTGCAATGGTCTTCTTCGGACCCTTGCGAGTACGCGCATTGGTCTTGGTACGCTGACCGCGAACCGGCAGGCCACGGCGATGACGAACGCCACGGTAGCAGCCAATTTCAACCAGACGCTTGATATTCAGACCGATTTCACGGCGCAGGTCACCCTCAACGGTGTAGCCGTGCTCGATGCACTCACGCAGCTTTGCTGCTTCTTCCTCGGTCAGATCCTTGACGCGAGTATCCGGATTGATACCGGTCTGCTTCAGAATGTCGTTAGACAGCTTCCGTCCAATGCCGTAGACATAGGTCAGTCCAATCTCTACGCGCTTTTCACGCGGAAGGTCAACACCGGCAATACGTGCCATTTAGATTTACCTCCAAAGTATATTTCCTGAGGCGTATGTTGCGGAAACCCGTCTAAGAGCCGCCTCCGCTCTTGTAGCGCCATGCGGTGCGCCGCATGTGCTTGTCGGTTCCGTCGTTCGATTTATCAGAGAGCCTGCGCTCTCCTCACAAAGAAGCGCCGGAAAATTTTCCGTGGGAACAGCCACACGTACTGCGAGCTGCCTCGCAATCGTTTGCGGCGCGCTCTGATTCCCCTTTTACAGGTTTGGAATCAGCCCTGCTTCTGCTTGTGCTTTGGATTGATGCAAATAACCATAACGCGGCCCTTGCGGCGAATGATCTTGCACTTTTCACAGATCGGCTTTACAGACGGTCTTACTTTCATGAGAATTAACCTCCATCAGATTTATATATCGGTGGTGGAAACGGCTCCATGGTCACATAGGAGCCTCCGCCCGCCTTTTCATCACAAAGGACGCTCTTACTTAGAACGCCAAGTGATGCGGCCGCGGGTCAGGTCGTATGGCGACATCTGCACGGTGACCTTGTCGCCGGGGAGAATGCGGATAAAGTTCATGCGGAGCTTACCCGAAATATGTGCCAAGATTTTGTGGCCATTTGGCAGTTCTACTTGGAACATTGCATTGGGCAGCGCCTCTATGACGGTACCTTCCAGCTCAATTACGTCGTCTTTAGCCATGTTTCGCTTACCTTCCTTGGTCAGTGTTTTGGTTCTCGTCTGCCCAAATGGACAGCGCTTTCCGGATATCGCTGTTGGTCAGCCTGCCCGTTTCGAGCAGCTTGTCGCGGGTGCGCGCGTCGCAGTGCGCCTCGAATGCCGTATGCCGGCGCTTTTTGCGCTTGGGCTTTTCCGCACGGCGCGTTCTGCCATTTGCAAGCCAAAGATACTTCTCGTCCTCGCGTAAAACAAGAAAGAGTTCACCTTTGTCACGCCCAGCCAGCGAAACCACCAGATCAGATACATGGGAACACATCATCACAGCACCTCACCGTCGATAGCCGTCAAAATTTCGGGCTCCCCATCGGTAATTGCAACTGTGTTTTCATAATGCGCAGACAGCTTGCCGTCCTTTGTCTTGACAGTCCAACCGTCAGACAGGACACGCACATCGTATACGCCGACATTGACCATCGGTTCGATTGCGAGGGTCATGCCTTTTTGCAGGCGCGCACCATGCCCTGCTCTGCCATAATTCGGCACCTCAGGAGATTCATGGAGCTGGCGGCCAACGCCGTGCCCCACAAAGGAACGCACGACCGAAAAACCATTGGCCTCAACATAGGCCTGCACCGCGGCCGAAATATCGGAAACGCGGCAGCCCTCCCGGGCAAACCTGATGCCCTCATAGAAGCTCTGCCGGGTTACCTCGATCAGCCGCTTCGCCTCATCAGAGACTTCACCGCAGGCGACTGTACAAGCACAGTCTCCATGGAAACCGCCGATATAGGCGCCGACATCGATCTTTACGATATCGCCGGAGCGGATAACCCGCTTTTTGGAAGGGATACCGTGAATGACCTCATCATTGATCGATACACAGGCGCTTGCCGGAAAGCCGCCGTAGCCGAGGAAGGAGGGCTTTGCCCCCGCCTCCTCAATGGTACGACGGACAATCTGGTCAATCTCGTCCGTGGTAACCCCGGGAGCGACCGCGTCATACGCCGCTTTCCGCGCCATAGCAGTCAGGCGGCAGGCAACGCGCATACGCTCCAGTTGTTCATTCGTTTTGATTGGGATCATAGATTACAGACCCAGTGCCTCACAGGCCAGTATCTTGGTCTGTTCAATGCCCTGTGCGCCGTCAATGCTCTTAAGCTTGCCCTGCGCACCATAGTAATCCTTCAGCGGCTCGGTCTGCGCATGATAGGTTTCAAGGCGCTGACGTACAACCTCCAGCTTATCGTCTGCACGAATCTGCAATGCATCGCCGCAAGCGTCACATACGCCTTCTGTCTTGGGCGGATTGGCAACAATATGGTAGGTTGCACCGCACTTTGTACAGGTGCGGCGTCCGGTCATACGACCTTCGATCACGCTGTCATCGACTTCCAATGACAGCGCACAATCGATCTCAGCAATCTGATCCAGTGCCTCTGCCTGCGGAATTGTGCGCGGAAATCCATCAAGAATAAAGCCATTCTTGCAGTCCGGCTGTGCAATACGCTCCTTGAGCAGGTCAATCACAAGCGCATCAGAAACGAGCTTGCCCGCATCCATAAATGCCTTTGCCTGCTTGCCAAGCTCTGTGCCGTTGCGGATCGCCTCACGCAGGATATTGCCTGTTGAAACCGAAGGAACGCCCATCTTTTCAATCAGGAAAGAAGCCAGTGTGCCCTTACCAGCGCCCGGGGCGCCTAAAAGAATCAAATTCACAGAAATTGCCTCCTATTACTCAAGGAAGCCCTTATGATGACGCATCATCATCTGTGCTTCCAGCTGCTTAACAGTTTCAAGTGCGACACCTACAACAATGATGACAGAGGTACCACCCAATGCAACATTGCTTAGGCTGGAATTAAATGCACCAATAATCAGCGGAACCAGCGCAACCACACACAGGAAGATCGCACCGACAAAGACAACCTTGCCAAGCGCCTTCATAATGAAGTCCGATGTGGGCTTGCCGGGACGGAATCCCGGGATATAGCCGCCGTTCTTTTTCAGGTTGTTCGCAATTTCGATTGGGTTGAACTGAATCGACGCATAGAAATAGGAGAACCCGAAAATCATGAGCGCATAAAGCGCAATATAGAACGGAGAGGTCTGCTGGAACAAATTCATGAGTGAAGCACCAACTGTGCCTGCTTCCGGATGCCAAAACATTTGAATGGTTGCCGGAAGGGACAGAATGGAAGATGCGAAGATAATCGGCATAACGCCAGTTGCATTTACCTTGATCGGCAGATGTGTAGACTGACCGCCATACATCTTGCGGCCAACTACACGCTTTGCATACTGAATCGGAATCCGGCGCTCTGCGTTGGACATATAGACGATAAATACAACCATTGCCAGCCCGACAACAATCATCAAGATGCCGGACAGAGCAGAAGTTTTGAACAGCTGCACAATCGCAGTGGCCAGATGCGGCCCACGGGAAATAATACCCGCAAAAAGGATAATCGAGATACCGTTTCCGATACCGTTCTCAGTGATGTGCTCACCCATCCACATAATGAGCGCAGTACCCGCAGTAAATGCCATAATAATGACAATCGCAGCCCAAACACCGGTTTCTGTCAAAAGGCCCCAGCTTTTAATGAGCATATAGTAAGAGAAGCCCTGAACCAATCCCAGCACGACCGCAAGATAGCGTGTCCAGCTGGCAATTTTCTTCTGCCCCTCCTCGCCGCCATCTCGCACCATGCGCTCCAGCGCAGGAATTGCAATGGTCAGCAGCTGCAGGATAATAGATGCGTTGATATATGGGGTGATGCCCATTGCGAAAATCGTCGCATTGGACAGGCCGCCGCCGGTGAAAACGTCCATGAAGCCCAAAAGAGAACCTCCGGAGGTCTGCTGTGCAAACACCTGGGCCAGCTGTGCAAAATCGACGAACGGGACCGTGATGGAAGAACCAAGGCGGAAGATGAATACAATGAACAGTGTATAGAGGATCTTCTTTCTAAGGTCAGCGACCCGCCATGCGTTCTTTAGGGTCTCGAGCACCTTAGATCACCTCGACCTTTCCGCCAGCCTTCTCGATCTTTTCCTTAGCAGAAGCAGAGAATGCCGCAGCCTTTACGGTCAGGTTCTTGGTCAGCTCACCATTGCCAAGGATCTTCACGCCGTCCAGCGCCTTGGAGATGATGCCGGTTTCGAGCAGCAGCTCGGTAGTAACCTCGGTACCGTTATCAAAACGCTCCAGTGCAGAAACATTCACTGCCGCGTAAGTGGTACCGAAGATGTTGTTGAAGCCGCGCTTTGGCAGACGGCGTGCCAGAGGCATCTGGCCACCCTCAAAGCCCGGGCGAACGCCGCCGCCGGAGCGAGCCCACTGGCCCTTATGACCGCGGCCAGCAGTCTTACCGTTACCGGAACCAGCGCCACGACCCTTGCGATATGCCTTCTTAGTGGAACCCAGAGCGGGCTGTAAGTCCTGAAGCTTCATGTCGTTACGCCTCCTCTACGATTTCGAGCAGGTAACTGATCTGTGCCAGCTTGCCGCGTGTTGCAGCGTTGTCCGGCTGAACAGTTACATCATTGATTTTCTTAAGACCCAGAGCGTGTGCGGTCGCGATATGCTGCTGCTTGCGGCCAGCAAGGCTCTTTACGAGGGTAATCTGAATGTTTGCCATGTCTATTACCCCTCCTATTACAGTTCGTTAACGTCTTTACCACGAACTGCTGCAACCTGAGCAGCATCGCGCAGGCTCTTGAGGCCTTCGATAGTCGCGGTTACAACGTTCTGCGGATTGTTGGAACGCAGGCACTTGGTACGAATGTCCTTAATACCTGCGGCTTCGACAACGGCACGTACAGCGCCGCCAGCGATTACACCGGTACCGGGTGCAGCAGGCTTCATCAGCACGCGACCAGCACCGAACTCACCGATTACCTCATGCGGGATACTTGTGCCCTTGAGAGAAATCTTGATGAGATTCTTCTTTGCATCCTCAATGCCCTTGCGGATTGCATCGGGTACTTCGGAGGCCTTGCCCAGACCGAAGCCAACGGTGCCCTTGCCGTCGCCTACAACTACCAGAGCTGCAAACTTGAAGATACGACCGCCCTTAACAGTCTTGGATACGCGATTGAGAGCAACGACGGTTTCCTTGAACTCGTCCTCTCTCTTCTCGTTACGATCAAACTTAGCCATGTTTTACCTCCTCCCGACTTAAAACTGAAGGCCGCCCTCGCGAGCGCCCTCTGCGAGTTCCTTCACGCGTCCGTGATACAGATAACCACCGCGGTCAAATACGACATTTTCGATGCCCTTTGCCTTGCAGCGCTCTGCAACCAACAGACCAACCTTCTTTGCAGCGTCCTTGTTGCCGCCGTACTCGGTGAAGTCCTTCTCGATCGTCGAAGCGGAGACGAGGGTCACGCCGGCTACGTCGTCGATCACCTGTGCATAGATGTTCTTTGCGCTTCTGTAAACATCAAGACGCGGGCACTGTGCAGTACCGGAAATCTTGCCACGTACTCTCTTATGGCGCTTGAGGCGCGCCTTGTTAGAATCCTTCTTAGAAACCATTTAAGCACACTCTCCTTTCTTACTTCTTCTTGCCGCCGGTCTTGCCTTCCTTGCGGCGGATATATTCGTCAACGTACTTAATGCCCTTGCCCTTATATGGCTCCGGCGGACGCTTTTCACGAATCTCTGCTGCAAACTGGCCAACCTTCTGCTTGTCAGGACCGGAAATAATGATCTTATTCGGGTTCGGTACCTCAATGGAGATACCCGGGATCTCGCTCATAACGACCTGATGCGAGAAGCCGAGGTTCATAACCAGATCGTTGCCCTGCTTTGCAACACGGTAACCAACACCGTTTACGTCAAGCTCCTTCTTGAAGCCCTCGGTAACACCAACAACCATGTTGTTGATGAGGGAACGGGTCAGACCATGCAGTGCACGGTTCTGCTTCTCATCATTTGGACGTGTAACAATGATCTCGTTGTTTTCAACAGCAACCTGCATATTGGGATGCAGTTCGCGGGTCAGGGTTTCCTTTGCGCCCTTGACCGTAATGACATTGCCGTCCAGGGTGACTGTAACACCAGCGGGAATGGCAATAGGCATTCTACCAATTCTTGACATTGTGAATTACCTCCTTACCATACGAACGCAAGGACTTCGCCGCCGACATTCAGCTCACGAGCCTTCTTGTCAGTCATGACGCCCTTAGACGTAGAAATGATGGCAACACCTAGGCCGCGAAGAACCTTAGGCAGCTCCTGTGCGCCAGCGTATACACGCAGGCCGGGCTTGGACACACGCTTGATTCCAGTGATTGCCTTCTGGCGGTTTGCACTGTACTTCAAGGTGATGCGGATAACGCCCTGGTTGCCGTTATCAACGAGCTGGAAAGACTTGATGTAGCCCTCGTCGAGCAGAATCTGCGCGATGGACTTCTTCATTTTGGACGCCGGTACGTCAACTGTTTCATGACGTGCAGCGGCCGCGTTGCGGATGCGGGTCAGCATATCCGCAATCGGATCAGTGATCTGCATTTCTTTTGCTCCTTTCAGAAGTTTGACGGTACTTCGTGTGGGATCGCCCACGGGTTGCCGTCCACTTTTCTTACTAACGCTGCCGTGACCCTTTCACAGCAGGTGCTGGGGAAATATAAAAATCGATGGTCTGCACAACAAACCAGACCATCGATAATTATAACATAGAAATAGCCCGTCTACAATGGAAAAAATGCCGATTTTTCGCGCAGAAATCCCCCTCGGACGGGTAAAATGTTATAACGGCAGGTCGGCCGTTTTTCTCGCACCACAAACCGCGTCGGCAGCAACCGGTTGACGGCATGCAGGCGGCCCCACCATAATTGCGGGGACAGAAAGAATGTGCATTGCACATCTGTATGACATTATATCAAATTTACCATAGGTTTTGCAAGCCTTATTTTGCGCGAAAACAGAAAATTTTGTGTTCTCTATTTGGATAAAATGCTGTATCTGAAAAAAGGAGTGTATGTCTCAGCACACACTCCTTGGTCTATTGACTGGATTTCATCACTTGTACGGCTCTTCTACGACTCTTCGTCTATGCTTCTTCGTTGAGCAGGATAGGATAAAAAATAGCTGAATAGCAAGGGATACCAAAGCCAATCAAAGCTTCTCCGCATATCAACAATTTTGATTTGCCCCTTTGCATCGACTTTGACAATGTAAAACGTATACCAATTCTGAAATGAGGTCTTGATTTCTTTGTCCGGTTTCATTTGCAGCCGCTCTTGCGGAAAATAGCGCGGCAAAATCAGCCCCCGACGATATACCGTGATCTGTCTTGTATCCAGATCGACTGTCACCAATCCTCCTGTCTGCTCGTCCACGGTCTCTATCTCGCGAACGACCTGCTCCTTTGGCATAAAGAGACACAACTCAATCCCCAGCATCACAACCAATACGATGAGCAGATAACGAAACCATATCCGAAATCTCAATACGAACATTTTTATGTTATTTCCAATTACTAACGTCTCTCAAATCTACGAAATTTGGAACGTAGCGTTACCTCCCATTCCCTTTGTAACCGTTGCTGTTACATAAAATTCATCAAATTCATCTCCATCAACCGATACAGTTACCGCGTCTCGAAGCGATAAAACCTCGCTTTTCATCAGTTTGCCACATTCTCCTGCTCCCTGATAAATACAAATTTTAACTTCTTCTGGTCCACCTGTTCCTTTGAACATGACAGTAACTTTTGATGTATTGCCAATAGACTCTCTGCAAAATTCTTTTTCTCTGCCGTTACTGCCCAAGGATACTCTATAATCCTCGATGTTTCGTGTCACTTGCTCCTCTTGCTCTGCTGCAATACTGCTTTGTGGAATATAAACATTTGCCTGCGCTGCACCAGCGCACAGCATTGCCCCACAAAGGATTACACTGGTTCTGCGAATCCATTGCTTTGTCATAAAAATCACTCCTTTTACACGCGAACTGGATTTGATATATTGACTGGATATAACTTATATATCCTTCTATGCAATTATTATACTATCCATAAAAAATGTATCAATATTCAATTTACCCCAAATCAACTCTCCGAAACTGAACAATATATACAAAAGGAGCGTATGACTTAACATACGCCCCCAGTTTGCCCAATCATTTGCTGTTTGTGCGATATCTGCGTGTCCAGATACGCGCCCACAGTGCTTCCAGCCAATCCCCATACAGCACACCATACAGATACAGTCCTATCCAACCCAGCCAGCACACCAGCCCCACCTCGCTTGTACGCACATCATGTAGTGTAATCGTGCCCGCAGACAGGTCGATTTCATAGGCGTATTGGTCATATAAGTTCCGATTCGCAGTATGAATCACAGGCAGGTCAGGCAATGTGTAGGTTTCTGTCAGCCGATACCGGTCGAGTAGCAACGCGCGCATATATTCCCGCCCCTCACCTGTGGATTGATTCACTCCCACGATGGAGCCCTTGGTCTGCTGTGCAAAATCAAGAGAAAGATACACCTCTGATTTTGGCATAAAGAGGCACAACTCAATCCCCAGTATCACAACCAATAAGATGAATAGATAACGAAACCATATCCGAAATCTCAATACAAACATTCGAATTATTTCTATGACTGCTGATATTCAAGATATCAGTTTCGTCATAGAAGTCCTCCTTTCCGAAATATTTTGTATGGGTTTCATAAAGCCTGTACATACTTTTCACGAGAAGCACAAAAGCATCAATATACCGCTGTCCCTATTGCAGCAACGCAAAAAGATTCTGTCTTACATCATCTGCATCTAAAATCTCATGTTTTCTTTTATTGGATTTTCCACTGCTTACATAATTCACATCTCCCAGTACCACTTGCTTGAGCGAATCTCCTGTAAACACAAGAAGCATTACATCTACATCATCTAGGGAATATGACTCCACATCTTCCAGAATTCGCCGTTCTTTACACGTTGCCAGATAGTTTAGAATACGAGCTTCATCATATTCTTCAAGCAGTACCAATTCACCCTCCGCATTTCGGACTTTCACAATATCCACAGCGCCCAATTTTGGGTCTGGAACGATTGGAATGGGCTTCCAATACAGATATGCACAAAGCATAAGCAAACCGCTGACACCCAGCACACCAGCAATCTTTTTAGACACATGAATCATCGTGCAATCATACACCTTCCCCAAACTGCAAAGAATTTATTGAACTTGTTTGGTCGCTTGAAAGAAATCAGTGATTATTCCATTCCCATGAAGCAAAATTTTCATCAAAGCGGTTATACGCACTGCAGAACAGTTCTTTTCCCCACCCATCTGAGAATTGCACTTCTATGAATCTTCCATGCAATAACATTCCCTGCGGAATGATAGAGCGATACAAACCGTCAAAATCAAACATGGGAAACATTCTCCTCAAATTTCCCTCTACATCTATTTTAGGAATCGACCCATTATTCGGTAATTCATAAAAATCTTTCCACCATTCCGATACACTTTCTCCGGTATGATAAATAGAATCCCTATCTATTCCCTGTAAGCAATCTGGTACAATGGCTTCCCGAATTTCCCAAAAAGGATATTCACAGCCTTCCATATCCTCAAATAAATGAAATAAAATACAGTCATTGATTTGTTTTTGATATGCTTGTGCCTCTCTCTCTTTCTGGTTATAATAATCTGCAAGTCCTTGTGCAATTGCTGCTCCGTTCTCTTTCCCTTGTAAATAAGGCAGCAATGGCTGATAATAAAAAGACTCTTTTTCATGCAAATCCTCTAAAAGACAAGACAATGTATCATAAATAGAAATTGTTCCTGTTTCTGTAAACTCCTTATTTTCAAATACACCCGCAATCCCCAATGAAAAACTGCCTTTGACAAGAAATTTCTCATTCGCACATATCACTTCTATCATATTTGATTTCCTTCCCACGACCATATATAATCTGATGCTATAACATAAATATAGCATATCATGATACGGTCATCAACATTATGATTCATACGAAAACGGCACGTTCACAGCTCAATCCTATCCATATATTCAGATAGTCTGCCATCAAAAAACAGAAAGACATGTAAAATAAAAATCATTTGTTCGTCAAAATCACACTTCTCTAAAACGAAACAAATATACAACAAAGCCGCACAGCTTACACTGTGCGGCTTTATATAATCGCTTAAATCGCTTGTGCTTACCAAGAAGCCTTGCGAACACCCGGGATCTGGCCCTTGTAAGCCAGCTCACGGAAGCAAATACGGCAGATACCGTAATCACGCAGGTAAGCGTGCGGACGGCCGCAGATCTTGCAGCGGTTGTACTGACGAGTTGAGAACTTCGGAGTCTTCTGCTGCTTGAGTACCATTGCCTTCTTAGCCATTGAATTCTCCTCCTTCTTACTTCGCGAACGGTGCGCCCATCAGGGACAGCAGCTCGCGTGCTTCTTCGTCAGTATTTGCAGTGGTGCAGATGATGATATCCATACCACGAATCTTATCGATCTGCTCGTAGGAGATTTCTGGGAAAATCAGCTGCTCCTTGAGACCGAATGCGTAGTTGCCGCGGCCGTCAAAAGAGTTTGCAGAGATACCACGGAAGTCACGTACACGCGGCAGAGCCACGTTGAACAGACGATCCAGAAACTCCCACATACGGTCTGCGCGCAGAGTTACCTTTGCGCCAACCGGCATGCCCTCACGCAGCTTAAAGTTTGCAACCGACTTCTTTGCAGTGGTTACAACAGCCTTCTGGCCGGTGATTGCAGTCAAATCACGAACAACAGCCTCGAGAACCTTAGCGTTGCCATTTGCTTCCTTACCACAGCCGCAGTTTACGATGATCTTGTCAATCTTCGGGATCTGCATGGTGCTCTTGTACTCGAACTTCTTCATCAGAGCAGGTGCAACCTCTGCGACATACTTATCCTTCAGTCTAGGCATAAGTTAAACCTCCTCCTTAAATCGTCTCGCCGCACTTCTTGCAGACAGCAACCTTGTTGCCGTTCTCAAGAATCTTTGCAGCCGGGCGGGTTGGCTTGCCGCACTTCGGGCAAACCTTCATAACCTTACAAGCACGCAGTGCGCCCTCGCGCTTGATGATACCGCCGGTTTCACCCTGACGGCGCGGCTTCTGGTGGCAGGTAATCATGTTGACACCCTCAATCACAACCATAGCCTTCTTTGGGTTTACGGACAGAACCTTGCCCTGCTTGCCCTTCTCCTTACCAGAGAGGACAACTGCGGTGTCGCCCGTCTTGATATGCAGAGTATTCATGTTTCGGGGACCTCCTTACAGTACTTCGGGAGCCAGAGACAGGATCTTCATGTAGTCCTTGTCACGCAGCTCACGTGCAACAGGCCCAAAGATACGGGTACCTCTGGGGTTCTTATCTTCCTTGATGATAACAGCCGCATTCTCGTCGAAGCGGATATAGCTGCCGTCCGCACGGCGCAAGCCCTTTACAGAGCGGACGATAACAGCCTTTACAACGTCGCCTTTCTTTACGCCGCCGCCCGGGGTTGCCTTGCGGACAGAGCAAACAATAACGTCGCCAATGTTGCCGTACTTACGGGTGGAGCCGCCGAGAACACGAATGCACTTCAGCTCCTTTGCGCCGCTGTTGTCAGCTGCGCGCAGAAAAGTCTCCTGCTGAATCATGTGTGCGCTCCTCCTTACTTAGCCTTCTCAATCACTTCGACCAGTCTCCAGCGCTTGTCCTTAGACAGCGGACGGGTCTCCATAACCTTAACCTTATCGCCGATCTTGCACTCGTTGTTTTCGTCGTGTGCCTTCAGCTTATAGGTTCTCTTCATAACCTTCTTATACAGAGGATGCTGAACGCTGTCCTCGATAGCAACGACAATGGTCTTATCCATCTTATCGGATACAACCTTGCCGATTCTGGTCTTGCGTAACGCTCTCTCGCTCAACTTCGCTTACCTCCCTTACTTGCCCGCAAGCTGGAGCTCGCGGAGAACGGTGTTGACACGCGCGATATCGCGCTTAACCTCAGAAATCTTGTTGGTGTTGTCAAGCTGATTGGTTGCATGCTGAAGTCTCAGGTTAAAGAGATCCTTCTTCAGCTCGGCGATCTTGGTCTCGAGCTCTGCAGCGCTCAGCTCTCTAATCTCTTTTGCCTTCATCATTCTTCACCACCAATCTTGGTCTCACGGGCTACAAACTTGGTCTTGACCGGCAGCTTGTGGCTAGCCAGACGCAGTGCCTCACGAGCGATTTCCTCGGAAACACCAGCGATCTCAAAGAGAACGCGGCCCGGCTTTACAACGGCTACCCAGTACTCCGGAGAGCCCTTACCGGAACCCATTCGGGTCTCAGCAGGCTTCTCTGTAACCGGCTTATCAGGGAAAATCTTAATCCATACCTTACCACCACGCTTGGTGTAACGGGTCATAGCGATACGGGCTGCCTCGATCTGATTCGAGGTGATCCATGCAGGCTCAGTAGCCATGATGCCATATTCACCGTATGCAACAAAGTTACCACGGGAAGCCTTGCCCTTGAGGCGGCCTCTATGAACGCGGCGATATTTAACTCTCTTTGGGAGCAGCATTAGCGGTTGCCTCCTTCCTGACGCGGTGCGCGGCGGCGATCACCATTGCGACGGTCGCCATTGCGGCGGTCGCGGCGGTCGCGGCGCTCGAAAGCGGGCTTCGGAGCTTCGATCGAACGGCCCAGACGCGGACCGCCGGTCAGAACTTCGCCCTTGTAAATCCAAACCTTAACACCGATCTTGCCGTAGGTTGTATTTGCCTCAGCAAAACCGTAGTCGATATCAGCACGCAGAGTCTGCAGCGGGATTGTACCCTCATGATAGTGCTCAGTACGTGCGATTTCAGCACCGCCCAGACGACCAGAGCAGCAGGTCTTGATGCCCTTTGCGCCCATACGCATTGCGCGGCCCATAGACTGCTTCATTGCGCGGCGGAAAGAAATACGCTTTTCCAGCTGTGCTGCGATATTCTCCGCAACCAGCTGTGCGTTTGTATCAGGGTTCTTCAGCTCGATGATGGAAATCTTGGTTGGCTTGCCGATCATCTTTGCCATCTCGGCCTGCAGCTTCTCGATGAGCTCGCCGCCCTTGCCGATTACAAGACCCGGGCGTGCAACCTGAAGGATAATCTTGACATCTTTCGTGGTGCGCTCGATTTCGATTGCAGCCACGCCTGCATCATACAGCTTCTTCTTCAGAACCTTACGGATATTGTAGTCTTCCACGAGGAGATCGCCGAACTGTGCGTCCTTTGCGAACCAACGGGAATCCCAATTCTTGATTACGCCTACACGGAGACCGTGTGGATTAACTTTCTGGCCCATTGTTTAACCTCCCCTTATTCTTTCTCTGCGAGAACCAGAGTTACATGAGAGGTTCTCTTCAGGATACGGAATGCACGGCCCTGTGCACGCGGCATAACGCGCTTCATGATCGGACCTGGTGCAACATGAACTTCCTTAACATACAGGTTGTCGGTGTTCATGCCGTGGTTGTTCTCTGCGTTGGCAACAGCGCTCTTGAGCAGCTTTGCCATAACCTCAGAGGCAGCCTTTGGGGTGTTCATAATGATAGCCATTGCGGTGCCTGCATCTTTTCCGCGGATGAGGTCACAGATGAGCTTCATCTTGCGGGGAGTCATGCGGACATTTCTAACAATTGCTCTTGCTTCCATTTGTTCTTACCTCCCCTTACTTACCGTTGTTGGAGGTCTTGCTGCCCGCGTGACCCTTGTAGGTACGGGTCGGCGCGAACTCGCCCAGCTTATGACCTACCATGTCCTCGGTCACATATACCGGAACGTGCTTGCGGCCGTCATGCACTGCAATGGTGTGGCCAACGAATTCCGGAAAAATGGTGGAGGCACGGGACCAAGTCTTAATGACCTTCTTTTCGCCTGCCTCATTCATGCTAGCAACTCTTTTGTAAAGCTCAGGAGCCACAAAAGGGCCCTTCTTAACACTTCTGCCCATATTTTAAGTCTCCTTTCCTTACTTTCCGTTACGACGCTTGACAATCTGCTTGTCGGTGCGATGGTTCTTCTTGCGGGTCTTGTAACCCATAGCCGGCTTGCCCCACGGAGTAACCGGAGACGGACGACCGATCGGGCTCTTGCCCTCACCACCACCATGCGGGTGATCGCACGGGTTCATAACAGAACCACGAACAGTTGGACGAATACCCATGTGGCGGCTGCGGCCAGCCTTACCCAGCTGTACGTTGGAATGATCCTGATTACCAACCTGACCGATGGTAGCCTTGCAGTCCAGACGAACATAGCGAACCTCACCGGAAGGCAGACGAACCTGTGCCTTGCCGTTCTCCTTCGCCATCAGCTGTGCAGCAACACCAGCGGAACGAACAAGCTGTGCACCCTTGCCCGGATACAGCTCAATATTGTGAATTACAGTACCAACTGGGATATTTGCAATCGGCAGGCAGTTGCCGGGCTTGATATCCGCAGTGGTGGAACAGATGACCTGTGCACCGATCTTGAGACCTTCTGGTGCAAGGATATATGTCTTTACGCCGTCCTCATACTGAACGAGTGCGATGTTTGCAGAACGGTTTGGATCGTACTCCAAAGTCAGAACAGTTGCGGGCATATCCATCTTCTGACGCTTGAAGTCAATGATACGATACTTCTGCTTGTTGCCGCCGCCATGATGACGAACGGTGATGCGACCATAGCTGTTGCGGCCAGCGGTCTTTTTGAGCTTCTGAAGAAGGCTCTTTTCAGGCTTCACCTTGGACAGACCCTTGTAAGACAGAACAGTCATGTTTCTGCGAGACGGGGTTGTCGGGCTGAAAGTCTTAATCGCCATTGTGATTTCAACTCCTTAAATCTAACGTGCTTTCTTATCGGGGTGCGTTCCCCATAACCGGACTCCGAGAGTCCTTTTGCGGCACCGGAAGCCTTCCGCAGTGGGAAGCGCCTCCTTGCCGTGTCCATGCGGTTTCCCAAAGGGACGCGCTGGAACTTACATCATGTTCTCGAAGATCTCAATCTTCTTGGAATCGTCGGTCAGTGTAACGATTACCTTCTTCTTTGCAGCGGTCTTGCCGGTGTAAACGCCCATACGCTTCCACTTGCCCGGCAGCTTGATGGTGTTTACCTTAGCGACCTTTACGCCGAAGATCTCTTCAACAGCCTTCTTGATCTCAATCTTACCTGCGCTCGGAGCAACTTCGAACACATACTTGTTCTCAGCCAGACCAGACATAGAGCGCTCTGTGATAACAGGCTTTCTGATGACGTCATGTGCGAATTTCATTATGCGTATACCTCCTCGATCTTGTGTACCGCAGCCTTGTCCATGATGAACAGGTCTGCGTTGAGGATGTCATAAACATTCAGGGTGGACGCGATTGTGGTGCGAACGCCCGGGATGTTTGCAGCAGACTTTACAATGTTCTTGCGAACCTCTGGTGTTACAACCAGTGCCTTGCCAGTGGACTCAACAGACTTGAGGAATCCAGCAAAGCTCTTGGTCTTGATTTCGCTCATATCGAGTCCATCTACTACGATGAGCTCACCAGCCTGTGCCTTTGCAGACAGTGCAGACAGCATAGCAAGACGCTTGAGCTTCTTGTTCAGGCTGTAACGGTAGGAGCGAGGCTTCGGGCCCAGCGCAATACCGCCGTGTGTCCACTGTGGAGAGCGGATAGAGCCCTGACGTGCACGACCTGTGCCCTTCTGACGCCACGGCTTGATACCGCCGCCGCGAACCTCAGAGCGGGTCAGTGTGGACTGTGTGCCCTGACGGCAGTTTGCCAGATAATTCTTGACAGCTGCATGCATTGCAGGAACGTTTGGCTCGATGCCGAATACAGCAGCGTTGAGCTCCATTTCGCCGGTCTGCTGACCAGCCATATTATAAACCTTAACGGTAGGCATGTCTATTTCCTCCTCCCCTTACTTTCTAGCCGAAGCCTTCTGCGGGTTCTTGCTGACTGCGGCAGCCGGACCCTTAGCAACGCGGTTGTTCTTGACCGTATCCTTCAGGAATACGATACCGCCCTTTGGTCCCGGGATTGCGCCGCGAACTGCGATGAGATTCATCTCAGCGTCAACCTTGACAACGTCGAGGTTCTGCACAGTAACCTGCTCACAGCCTAAATGACCGGGCATCATTTTGCCCTTCATGATCTTGGAAGGGTCGGAGCAAGCGCCCATAGAACCCTGATGGCGGTGCATCGGACCTGCACCATGGCTCATCGGAGAGCGTCCTGCATTCCAGCGCTTGATAACACCAGCGAAGCCCTTACCCTTGGAAGTACCGGTTACATCAACATAATCGCCTTCTGCAAAGATATCAGCCTTGATGGTGTCACCCATCTGGAAGGTTGTGCAATCGTCAAAGCGGAACTCCTTGAGGTACTTCTTAACAGACTCGCCAGCCTTCTTAAGATGACCAAGCTGTGGCTTGTTCAGCTTCTTTTCCTTCACATCTTGGAAGCCCATCTGCACAGCAGTATAGCCTTCCTTTTCCTCGGTCTTAAGCTGGGTCACGACGCAGGGACCTGCTTCGATAACGGTAACCGGAATTACCTTGCCCTCAGCGTCGAAGATCTGGGTCATGCCGATCTTCTTACCGATGATTGCTTTCTTCATAGTTTTTCCTCCTTAAAGGTTATTGGTTGACGGGCAGAACCGCCAACTTGACCCCGCCGCGCGGAATCGCAGCTAGGTGACAAACCGCATTTTGCGGTATTGTTCGCATTTGTTCAAAAGCATCGGGCGCTTTCAAGACACCCTTCTGTATTTATATTAGAGCTTGATCTCGATTTCAACGCCTGCCGGCAGGTCGAGAGTCATCAGGGACTCAACCGTCTTCTGTGCCGGATTCAGGATATCAATAAGGCGCTTGTGTGTGCGGCGCTCAAACTGCTCACGGCTGTCCTTGTACTTGTGTACAGCGCGCAGAATGGTAATGATTTCCTTTTCGGTCGGCAGCGGGATCGGGCCAGAAACCTTAGCACCTGTGCGCTTTGCGGTCTCAACGATTTTCTCTGCGGACTGATCGATCAGCTCATGGTCGTATGCCTTCAGACGGATACGGATCTTTTCAGCGTTTGCCATTTTGGAATTTCCTCCTCGTATTTTACAGTCGTACATTAGAATGCAATGTACCGACTCGTTACGGAGAGAAACTGCAACCCCACCCCGCGTATCGTCACAGGGCATGAAAATAACCGGCTGCACACAGGTGTGCTAGGGTCCGGTTTGGTAAAAAACGCAAGTGGTTCGTGCTATCGGCTGACCGGTCAAAACACCGGCAGTTCCGAGTTTACGCAGGAACATTAACGTTGTTGATCAGCAGTTGTCTCAACCGCCCGATTGTCGGACCTACTCCGCCGAAGTTACCTGGTCAAACCAGCAATCTCCGGCATCATCGCTTTTCCCCTGCTTTCGCAGGTGCGTTAATAGATTATCGCATTTCGGTCACAAAGTCAAGAGGAATTCTTCAAATTTCTTAATATTTTTTAAGTGACCCGTTATTTCATAATGAAACAGAAAAATAATACAAATCGTATTTATTTGCTTCGTCCTGCCTAAACTCACAGAATCATTCGGTAACAATAAAAACAAGACGGAACGAGCCGTCCTGTTTTTATCACACCATGTTGCTGGCAGCACCCTCTTCGTTCAGATACTGTCCTTCTTTTTCATTTCTTCCTGCACTGCCCCAATATTTGACGCATCATTTGTACAGGAAATCCCTTACGGTTACATCACAGTTGAGAGATTTTGCTATTTTCTTAGTATTTTCAGGAACCCTGCTATTTTGTAATCAGACACCAAAATAATACACACAGTATTATTCCTTGCATTAGAACCCTACCCACTTCTCTCTGTCAGGTTTCAAATATCATTTCCTTTATCATATCCGGCGTTCTGTGCAGTCTTTGTATCATGAGACTTCCAATCTGGGTCACAGGCCCATTCAGAATGGAAGAATCCTGCACATTCCGAGGATACAGCGTCTCCCGCGGCAGTTTTGGCACATCTGTGCAGCCAATCATCTGCATACGCAATCCCGAAAGCGTATGTACAGCATCGGCGGCTGATATATCGTCTCCATACAGAGAGGCCTGCGTTTCCTGTCTGATTTGTGGTCTTTCATAAATGCCGGAGAATTCTTGTACATCTTCCTCCGACTGTGCTTGCAGCCGCGCAATGGTTTCATCAAGAGAAGTAATTTGAACATCATACTCCTCCAGTTCCACAGCATCTGTTCCTTCAGCTGCTTTTTCTTTGGTATCCACCAAATCCTGTCTTTGCTTCATAAGCGTTTGCAGCATACTCTGTTGGCGTGCTTCAAAGGACAGTGCAAACGTATCCCGTTCTCTATGCTCTTTTCCTATCATGATTTCATTTTGATATGCGGTACTTTGATTCACGGACTCTACATTCAGTATATCTTTCTGGTTGTCTTCCGACTTTCCAATATACATATATGCTTCCTCTCCGAAAATATGCAAACTCCCTCTCTGCCCTCATTATAGTATGCATGATAAAACGTGTCAATGAAAAACAGGACAGTTTTCACCGTCCTGTTTGATTTCGTCATATATCACGCCATATATACAATCAGTAAAATCGCTTTTGCCGAACGTTGGATACTGATTCCAGAGGTTTCGTTGAGCGTCAGTGTGTATCCACTCTTTTTAAGTTCCTCCTGTACCTGCCCAATTTTCGACTCGTTGTTTTCTACACTATAATAGGATACCCCATCAGCTGCAACCAGCAGGGTCATAGCATCTAAAACCGGAAGCTCTGTACCGCCTGTCACATCATAACAGCGTGCAAACTGCATCTGACGCAGTTCCTCCGGCAGTCCAGAAGCTGTATAGGTCGCAACCGCCGGCTGCTCAGCTGCCCCACGCACCATTTTGCCTGACGATGCCTGCTGTACAGCCACCGTATCCTCGGTTGGTTCTTCGCTGATGACTTGCGGAACATCTTCTTGTACCACAGGCTCCTCCGGCACGCTCTGCTCGGCTGCCGGCGGCTTGGGCGGCTCCTCTGCCGGTTTTTGTGGTTCAGTCGGTTCAGGCTGCGGCTTTATTGTTGGTTCCTGCTGCTTCGGCGGTGCTTCCGCTTGTACCGGCTTGTGCACAGCGGGCGGCGGTGTCACCTCCGCAGTTGCAGGCGTATTTCTCTGAGCTGCATTTTGCAGAGGAACTGCAGACATCTGCCCAAAGAGTCCGGTAAGTTGTCCGCTCACTGCCAGCATCACGCAGGCAGCTGCCGCAGCCAGCATGGTAAAGACAGGAGGACGGCGGCGCTCCTTCTGCGGAGTCTGTACAATGGTTTTCTGTACCTCCGCCTCAATTGCTCCCATCATTTTTTCATGCAGATCCTCGGGAACAGGAATCTCCAGTTCCTTCCAAAGAGCGCTCATCTCCCGCAAATCTTCCAAATATGCACGGCATGACGGGCACATTGCCAAATGTGCGTCCAACTCCTCTTTTTCCTGTACGGTCAGCGCATTATCCAGCATTGCTGAGCATAACGCCTCATACTTTTCGCAATCATTCATGATCTGCCCGCCTCCCTTCTGCCTGTTTAGACGAAGTTGGCAGTGAAATGTTCCCTCGTTCTAAAAGGATTTTACGCAAAGAATTTCGTGCACGTGCCAAGCGAGACTTGACAGTCCCTTCCTCCAGTTCCAAGGTACGTGCGATTTCGGTATAAGTGAGTCCTGCAACATCGCGCAGCAGGACAACCCTGCGATGCTCCTCCGACAGTTGTGCCAGTGCATACTGCAATTCTTCACGCAGCTCCTGATTTTCAACTGCCTGTTCCGGCTGTATCGCACGCGAATGATCCGGAATAGACGCTGCCGGACTTTCTGTATCATCAATAGATGCCATACTGCCTTCGGCTGCCCTTTTACGGGCAAAGTCTACACATAGATTCGATGTGACCCGATACAGCCATGTAGACAGGCTGCTGTCTCCGCGAAAGGAATCCAAGCTTTTCCATGCACGCAAAAAGACCTCTTGTGTAATATCGGCAGCATCTTGCTCCGAACCTGTGGAGCGGAGCGCCAGTGTATAGACACGATTTTCGTAGGCGGTCATGAGCGATTCAAAAGCAGCGATCTCGCCTTTTTTCGCACGGGCAATCAACACTTTTTCTCCTGTCATAGAGCGCCTCCTTTCCCCTATATTCTAAGCCGAAATACCAATCATTCCTATGTACAGTCAAAAAGGATACATGAATATTTCTTATAGAATCTGTTCTTTCATTTCCTCCGCCAGCGCATAAAGCTCCGAAAGCCGTTCCAATGCTGAAATACGTTTTTTGAAATCACGCACACGCGGTATTCCCTTCAAATACCAGTTCACATGCTTACGTGCCTCCAAGAGCGCAACCCGCTCACCCTTATCTGCAACGGCAAGTTCGATTTGACGCACAGCTGTATCTATACGCACGGCAACCGACGGCAGCGGCGGCAGTACACCCGTTTCCATAAGCGTATTCGCACGCTCAAAAATCCATGGATTTCCCAGACTGCCACGGCCAATCATTACAAAATCCGCACCCGTATGCTGTAAGATCCGCGGTACATCATCTGGTGCAAAAACATCTCCGTTTGCTGTTACGGGAATCTTTACCGTCTGCTTGACCGCTGCAATCTGATCCCAATCCGCATGTCCTTCATACTGCTGGCTGCGCGTGCGTCCGTGTACCGCAATCATATCAGCTCCAGCCTGCTCCATTCTCTGTGCAAACGGGATACAGTTGATACTGGAGGTATCCCAGCCCAATCGGAATTTTACAGTCACGGGAACATTAACCGCCCGTTTGACCGCCGCAACGATCCGTTCCGCCAGCTCCGGCGATTTCATAAGCGCTGATCCATCTCCATTATTCACAATTTTTGGTGCTGGGCAGCCCATATTGATATCAATGATATCACAACCAGATTCCTCACATACACGCACCGCACCACGCGCCATACAATCCGGATCAGAGCCAAAAATCTGTACCGCAGCCGGATACTCCTCCGTTCCAAGCTGCATCAGGCGTGGCGTTTTTTTATCTCCGAAATCAAGCGCCTTGGTGCTTACCATCTCAGTCACGGTTAAGCCTGTACCATGTTCTCGGCAAACCTGCCGAAATGCCAAATCTGTCACACCCGCCATCGGTGCCAGAATCAGGCGATTTGATAAATGTACACTGCCGATTTGAGGCATCATTCGGTCTCCTTATCTATAACGATTCCGTACTATTGTAGCATACTCTGGGTACGATTGCAAACTTTTCCAGAGTTACAATTCAGTATCGCGTATAATATGCGGGATTTTCTGCGCTTTTTGCACAAAATTCGTCAGAAGCGCTGCATAATTATATGCCTGAAAAACAAAAAGCCGTCTCCAAGAGACGGCTTTTTGATATCATTCCAACCAGAGATTTAGAGGACATTAAAAATACCAACGATTGTACCGCCGCCCACATATCCAAAGATAATGAGCGCCGTATTCCAGCAGGCAATGCCGGCGGCTGACCAAAGAGTATAGTCACGTACCGGTATTTTGAGAAAACCGGCAGGAATCGACACAATGGTGCGTAAAACAGGAATCAGGCGGCAAACAAACAGTGCACGGTTTCCTCCGTGCTGGATTTTTTCATGGCACTGCTCGACAAAATGCTGAAAGCCCGGGCTTTTTCCGAACAGCTTATGCAGGATTGGCGCACCGCCATAACGGCAGATTGCATAAATGGTAAGACTTGCAAGAGTACCCGACACAATGGATAACACGAGTGCTCCCATAAGGTTCAAATCACTCTGACCAGCTAAAACCCCAATCCCCGGCATAATCAGTCCGGCGGGGAATCCCGGCAGATTCAAATATTCGCAGTAACAGATGACCAGAATGAACACATACCCGTACTGTGCAAAGAAGTCCAAAAAGGTCTGAAAGTCCAACGTGCTACACCATGCTTTCTTTTGTGATTACCTCCACTATAACAAATGTTTGTACGCTTCTCAAGGGTCCTATGCAGAAGTTCAAAAAGAATTCACGATGTCTTAAAAAATAAAGTTCGAAAGCCACCAAACCAGCCCGACCAGACTGCCGCCGCCCATGGCAGACAGAACAAGCTGTGGTGCGGTATACCGACGAAGCGGGAGCGGACGCGCCGGATGCCTTGCATGATACCGTGCGGCGAGTGCACATGCCTCACGCAAGGCGTCCCCAGTCGCCTCACGTCCTTCCCGTACAATAAAAAATGCCTGCTCAAAAAAGCGATTATCTTCCGGATTTACAATCACAACCCGTTTGGAAATGCCTTTGACCATATCCTATTTTCCTCCTCACATTCACTTCCTTTCCAGTATGTCCCAAAGCCTGATACATTATGCAGCCGAAACCGGCTTGCGCCGTTCTAAGCGTACCACAAGCGCTGTTAAATCATCGGAGACCCCTTTTTCAGATGCCGCAATCACCAAACGTGCTGCAAGTTCCTTCGGGCTGTCTCCCGCATGGTCGGCTAAGATCTTCTTGACCCATTCATTATCCAGCCCATCTGATACGCCATCTGACAGCATCACAAAGATATCACCGTGCATCATGCGCAGCGGGATCGGCTGTGCTTCCTCTGCCGACTCCATAAGTCCAACCGGCAAAGCTTCTCCTGCCAGCGTTGTGATACTGCCCCCCGCACGCAAATATCCGGGAGCCGCACCACATTTGAGGCAATCTGCCCGACCGGTATAAAGATCAATGGTCAGTGCATCTAGTGTCACACCGCGCATACCCTCTACACGCATTCGAAAGGCGGGTGCTACCGTATGTAATGCGTCATCTACGCGAATCCCTGCACGTAAAAATCGCTCCATCATACCAACAAGCAGTTGACTGTCCTTTGCCGCTGCCGCGCCTGTACCCATTCCGTCCGCAAGCAGCATACATGCACGTCCATCTTCGGTGACAAAGGACTGTACCGTATCACCTGAAACCGTTTCTCCGTCCTTCTGCCGCTGGCTCATACCCGCAACCACACGATAGGGTGCCTGCTCACGCAAAACAATGCGCGTTCCCAAATCATCTGTTACACATTCCGGCTCACTAAGGCCACAGCCCAACAATGCCGACAGTCCCACCGCAAATCCACGGCGTTCCTGTAAAATCCGTGCAGCCCCCTCTCCGGACAATTCTACACGCAGCCGTCCCGATACATCATGAAAGACTGCTACCTGATCGATTTTTCCAAACGCCTGCGCATACGAACGCACCTGTCTCTCCCGCGCAGGCAAAGATGCCTGATCTGCTGATAAGGTTCCTCCTACCTGTCTCAAAATTTCGGTTAATCCAGCATATTGTTCAGCAATCAGCGCGCGATTTTCGCGCGTGCGCTGCCGATATGCCCGCCGTTCGTGCAGCACAGCAAGCCCACGGTTGACTTCCTGTACAAGCTCCGGTAAATGTGCACACCGTTTTTGAAATCCGGGCGGGAAATCTCCTGTTTCCGCACGTCCCCGCCGCAGCATTGGCACCGCCATTGTATGAAATGCTCCCATAGTTGCGACCGACTCCTTCTGCCAGCATGCCCCACAAATTTCACAGTGTGAACAGACTGCATCGGTCGCGCGGTCAAAGACTGCATGCACCTCCTCATTACTTTCTGCGCGTCCATACTCCACACCACTGCAAAGTGCAGTATATAATTCCTGAAAAGCAGCCGAAGCCTCGTTTGCGCAACGTCCGGCTGTGTGACGAATCCGTGTAATACTGGCTGTCGTGTCCCGTCTCACCGGCTGCAAGCTGTCTTTGATGCACTGCCATGTATTTGTTGGCACGGCAGCATATATCAGCACCGCAAAAATCCCTTCATAAAGCGCAAACACAAACACCGGATTGTCTGCCCCGACCAATGCAGCCCCAATGCCGGCAACCAGTGCCGCAATCGCAAATCCAATTCGACCGGCATTCTGAAACGCACCTGCAATCAAAGCAGATAATCCATAGACACAGGTAAAAAATGCACCTTGTCCCTGCACAGCATCTAATAATGCACCTGTTGCAACGCCAGCGACTGTTCCCACCGTACTGCCGCCCAAATATGCAGCAGAGAGCACAAGTAAGTAAAGTAAGATTCTCGCCGGTGCAATGGTTCCCAAAATTCGAATGTCAGAGAGTGCAACCAACGCCGACGCCGCGACCGCCAATAATCCTGCCGGTCTCAGCAGCTTTACTGGTCTTGCAGGACCCATTGCAAACTGATAGCAGGCGGTCATAACACCTGTTACAGCAACCACACAGCCAAACCTTGCAAACTGTGCAAGCGTTGCCTCTGGAATCAATACAAATCCAGTGCCTGCCATACAAGCCATTGCACAAACTGGCATAAACCATGTTGTACGGCGCAAATCTCGGTCAAATACACAGGCACATACCAGAGCCAGCAATCCACCCGCTGCCGCTGTAATCCCGTACATGCCATCACACAGGAATATACTTCCCAGTATCAGTCCCGCCAACGCTGCAAACCCGTTTCCAGCACCTGCTGCCGCTGCTGTAAATGCCAGCCCAAATGGTGCATATCCACCAAACATTGCTGATTTGGAAAATATAAATGCCAACGCAAACTGTTGTACCGCAACGCCAAGTGTATGGATTCGATCATGATTTCGTAAATATTGTGCAATGCTCCCTGCATGTGCTGCCAAAGTGAATCCTCGTCTCATGAATACCCGCTTGTCCATTTATGTAGCCTCCTTATTTCCTTGTGCAAACAGTATACGCCTAAGCGTCTGCACAGGCAGTCGGAAAATACATACAGAAATATTCCCCATACATACGATTTTTACGCTGAAAATGATACAGAAATGAGCTTTCCATAGGTTCCCATAGGTTTCTCCCGCCTCCCGTCGAGGATTGCGAACAAAAGCATGTATAAGGTCACAAGCTTCATATTGCCTTTGATTTCTTCCTTGCAATTTTCAGAATGAATCGCTATGATAAATAGAGGTAATACGGATTTCATTTTTAGGAGGGGTCTTTTATGACCAAGCGCAAGGAACAGACATTTGCACAACGCATGATACTTACCATTATTGCGTCCTTTATCATGGCATTCACAATCAAGAGCTTTGCCCGCCCGGGCGGCATTTTTTCCGGTGGCTTTAACGGTATCTCCCTGTTGATTATCGCCTGCTGCGAAAAGTTTCTCAGCTTTTCTCCCCCCTTTGCGCTGGTCAACTACACCTTGAACCTCATTCCCATGTACATTAGTTTCCGCTATCTTGGCAAAAAGCTAACCACACTCTCTATTGTATGTGTTGTACTGGTTGGTTTTCTGACCGATGTCCTACCTGCTGTCCCTATTACATACGATCCCCTGCTGGTATCTGTATTCGGCGGTATTTTTAATGGTCTGTCCGTTTCTCTTTGCCTGCTTGCCAACGGATCCGGCGGCGGCACCGATATTATCGGGCTGTTTATGGGCGAAATCAAAGGACGTGACTGCTGGAATGCGATTTTTATGATGAATGTCGTTGTTCTCGGTCTCGCAGGTATCCTGTTCGGCTGGGATAAGGCGCTGTACTCAATTATTTTCCAGTTTGTATCCACACAAGTGATTCACACGCTGCACAAACGCTATCAGCGCCATACCCTTTGGATTATTACCGACCATGCAGAAGAAATTTATCAAATGATTGCTGAGGTCACGCACCATGATGCAACGCTGTTTAAGGGCGTCGGCTGCTATAAACGGCAGGAACGACAGATGCTCTATTCGGTCGTTTCCAGCGAGGAATTGAAATTACTTTGTGCCCGAATCCATGCAATCGACCCAAAAGCATTTGTAAACATTCAGCGTACGGAAATGCTCAATGGACGTTTTTACCAGAAGCCCACAGACTAAAAATGAAAAGGACGCACATCGGCGTCCTTTTTCTCTATACTGTTATAAAAATAAAAAAGACACCAAATGGTGTCTTTTTTATTTTGGTGGAAGTTACAGGGCTCGAACCTGTGACCCTCTGCTTGTAAGGCAGATGCTCTCCCAGCTGAGCTAAACTTCCAAGTGGTGACCCGTACGGGATTCGAACCCATGTTACAGCCGTGAAAGGGCCGTGTCTTAACCACTTGACCAACGGGCCAGATTTGGTAGCGGTAATTGGACTTGAACCAATGACCTTTCGGGTATGAACCGAACGCTCTAGCCAACTAAGCTATACCGCCATACACATTTGTTTTGTCGTTTCTCATCAGCGACGATATTTATTATATCGAATGATACGCCGTTTGTCAACGCCTTTTTTTATTTTTTTCCAAGTTTTTTTGAATACAAACTTTTTCACCGAAAAGAGGCAAAATATCTGCTGTTTTCCAACATATTCCAAATCCAGAGGGAGTCCCCCTCTGGATTTGGATATTACATTTATACCAGCTTCACAGTATAGTATACCGCCGTCACAAAGAAATATGCACCGGCTGCAATCATGCTCGCAACCGGAAAACGCCCACTCATCAGTATTCCAACAGCAGCCAAAAGCGCCATAACAACTGGTGTGAGAAACATCATAAGATATGCGTTATTAGAAAAGTCAAACACATATTTGTGCTTGCTGCCCAACCGCAAATGTCCAAAATCACTTTTCACCTTTGCGGTTCCAATCACCTGTACTGCCATAAAAACAATAACCGCAGCAAGCATCGGAATCTTGTAGGCAGAACCACGCACTGTGTTTGCAGCAAGCACCGCACCAACCGCAATACTGCAATCTAAAGAAATCATAAAAAACTCTGGCTGATACGAATGATAAATCAAATACATAAACGCAAATGCTGGCAGCGCCATATACATGAACTTAATGGAGGACAACGGACTTCGATCTACAATCACAAATACAAGAAACAACGCCGCACCAAAAACAGCAAGTGTACTGCCCTTCATAACACGATAGGTCATATCCACCCCGCGCTTGCGCTCACGCAGCATCAAAAGCAGTCCAGCCACAACTGCAGCCAGACCTACAACACGCAGCACCCGAATGGCCACAAGCCCGACCTCATAATTTGTAGAATAGCCCAACACATTGCTGAGGAACATCAGTCCCAACACGCCCAGCAAACATCCGGAAAATACAAGCAACACTTTATTGGTAATATAGTCACTTTTGCGGGGATCTTCCTTTGCGGAAATTCTCGTCTGTTTGTTATTCTTTTCAGGCATTTGTGCAGCCAAAAAAATCAACTCCTACCATATTTATAAATTGCCGCTTTCATACAGCACGGCTGTCAATGCAGCAAGCGGCGCTGTCTCACAGCGCAAAATACGTGGTCCCAGTGAAACGGACGTCAGTCCACACTGCCGCGCTATCTGTGCCTCCTCCTCTTCAAAGCCACCCTCTGGTCCAATCATAATCCCTGCTGATGCAAAGGTGTGCGTGCGAAGCGCCATACGCACACTGGTCTCCTGCTCCATTTCATAGAAAAACAATGGCATCTCGTTTTGTGCACAGCACTCTGCCGCGCCGTGAAAATCAACACACTCCATAACCGCAGGCACGCGACCTCGGCCGCATTGCTGTGCAGCCTCTCTTGCGATCTTGCGCCAACGCTCTATCTTTTTTGCAAGCGCTTTCCCATCTGGTCTGGACACGCAGCGTGAAGCAGTATAGGGCACAACGGTATGCACCCCCAGTTCCACTGCCTTTTGCACAATAAAATCCATTTTATCGCCCTTAGGCAGTGCCATAAACAATGTGACATCGGTAGTAGGCTCCCCGCGGGAGGATACACGGTCCTGAATATGACAGTGCGCCTTTCCGTTCTCGGTATCCGACAGGACACACAGATAATCAGTCCCCATGCCATCACAAATTGTCAAACTTTCGCCTGATTTCATACGTAAAACACGCGAAATATGATGTGCGTCATCTCCCGTCAGTATAATACTGTCACAGTCCGGCACATAATCTATAAAAAATCTCGGCAAGGTATTTTCCCTCCCGTTTATGGGTATTCTCAAATCATTTTAGCAAACTCAACGCCGCTTGTCCAGCGCATTTTTTAACTTTCCGACACTGTACCGGCAGAGCGTATCGCTGTAAATGCTGCCCAGCCGCCCGAAACCTGACGATCTGTAAGGGTGAATCCCGCCTTTGAAAGCGCCGCTCCCACCTCGTCCGCACGTTCCTCAATGATGCCTGACGTAATCAAAGTACCGCCTTCCAGCAATTTCTCATAGAACATCGGTGCCATACCAATAATGATATCTGCCACAATATTGGCACATATAATATCATATCCACTGCCGATTTCCTGTGCAAGCGCGGTATCCTGCAAGGCGTCTCCATGCAGTGTACGGGAAATAGTAACGCCATTTCGCTCCGCATTCTCGCACGCACAGGTCAGGCAGTGTTCATCAATATCGACTGCCACTGCCGGATTGGCGCCAAGCATTCCAGCCGCAATTGCCAAAATACCCGAGCCGGTTCCCATATCCAGCATTTTTTCGCCGCCATGGACAATTTTTTCCAGCATGGTAATACATAACTGTGTCGTATCATGGGTTCCCGTGCCAAAAGAAGATGCAGGATCGATTTCCAAGATTCGACGGTTTTCTGTATCCTGTACAGTTTCCCAAGAAGGCTTGATAAGAAAAGTCTCTCCCACAGGGAAAGGCTTAAAATATTGCTTCCAGCCCCATTCCCAGTCCTCCTGACGGGTCACATTCTGCGCAGTCTCCAGCCGTCCAAACGCCTTTTCTGTATCCTGCTCGCGAAGAGTATCCAACGCGTGACACAGTGCATCGATCTGTGCATGCCCGTCTGCTGAATCCTCCACATAAATTTTCAGCTTGGTCTCCTGATTGCGCAGGGTCTGGCACAGGGTCTCGTCCACATAATCCCAGTATATCTCAGTATCCTGTAAAAATTCCTCGAAATCTGCCGCGTCCTCCAATGCATATCCTTCGATTCCCAATGATTCGAGTACCTCTGCAACCGGCTCGATTCCCTCTGTTGTCGTAAAAATCGTTACTTCGATGAAGTCCATTCGCTTCTCCTTTATCACATACAGATAAGCCCATATTTTTCAGAAAAATACTTTAAAATACGCCCCTCCTGCTCCCATGTTCCATCATAGAGAGCAAGTCCTGCATATACACGTAAGGCTTTTTCCAAAAGCTCTGGTGATTCCGCGCAAAGGCAGACAGGACGTGTAATCATATAAAGATTTTCCTCAAGCACCAATACGTCATCTTCTTCCTCCAGCAGGAGTTTGAATGCTGCCGGTGCTTCGTCCTCCAATTCCACCAAACGCTCCCCAAGCAGATGATCGCAGCTGATTTCATCGGAAATACTTGTTGTCCAGTCAATAAAATGTGCATCACGTCCATCTGGCGCAAGCACTACATCATCAAGCTCCCGTGGGATTACCACATCTGCACCAATGCCCGAACGCATACGCACCAAGTCTGCCAAACGGCGTGCACGTTCTGTGGGCATGGGTACAAATAATTCCACATTGGGAAGCGCCATATCCCGCAGCAGCCATATGGCTGGACAGCGTACTCCCAGCGATACGCGCGCATACGGTGCAATCTCATTGAGTGCATCTGGCAGGTCCTGTGATTCGCAGGCAGTCAAAATAATGGTAGACACGCCTATACGCTGCAAAACTGCAACAGCAGCCAAGCAATCGGTTCCATCTTCCATGCGGGCATCTGCATCGACGGACAGTTCTGCCATGAGCGCGCTGCCCGACAAATCTGTCATAGCCAACACAGCAGCCCGAAGTGCATAAAAATCCGCTGCACCATACAGATAATAAAAATCCGCGCGGTACTGTAATAGAAGATGAAAAGCCTCACGACACCGACGCATATAGGTTTCCACGATTGGTCGCTCCATATCCTCTGGCAGAGACGGACAGCGCACCATAAGCCCAACCGGCACCTCCGGACAAGTCTCCCGCAAACGCACAAACATTTCCGGATCAGTCGCCAAAGCACCTGCAATCAGTTCTGGATTGCTCGCAATCAATGTATGATCCTCGGGGTTTGTGGCAATCAACTGCCCACCAGATAACGGAATCGGTTCCATTTTTTCCTCCTTGCCATTAAGCAGCCGCGCGCCATGAACCATCTGCCTGCGGCTGATAGCGCAGCGGCTGTGCAGCGACCTCCTGACACGCGCGCAGCGCAGCATAATATACATCATCAATCATAAGCCCTTGCTCCGCCGCACGCTTTGTGGCCGTATCCAACGCACGCAGGGTCGCTTCATCTGCTCCCAACTTGGTGTCCAATCCAGCATCTAACTGAAATCTCCTCAGTGCACCAAATGCACGAGTATCCAAGGTGTCACTCGGCTCTGCAAGGTATCCCATGGCATGCAGGCGCTCACAAACCGCACGTACCTGTGAACTTTTTTGTCCATACACAACCGGTAACTGTACATCAAGCGGCTCTGCGGTTTTGAGATATTCGCGAATCGTACGCAGAGTATGTGCCTCGATATCCGGCTTCAGCCCAACACCTTCCCATCTTCCAGATTTCGGCAGGCTCATTTCAAGACAAGTTAACACCAGATAATCCCCGTCGACCTGCAAGTGATACTGCCCCTGTCCCTTTCCGTATGTCTGAGTGCCCATGAGGACGGCTCCGCCAACATCATGCAAGACACCTGCCATAAGTTCGGCAGCAGAAGCAGTATGCGGGCCAACAAGCACAATGATCTTACGCAAAGGCAAGCCGCCTCCTGATGACTCATAAACTTCATCTCCACCAAGACTCTTGCGATAGTGCATGGTAGCCATCTTCGCAGGCTTTTCCAACATTAAATCCAGCATGGCAAAGGCTGCATCTACCATACCGCCGCCATTATCTCTTAAATCTAAAATCACTGCATTGGTCTTTTTTTCATCTAATCCATTCCAAATTTCGGCGAAATCCTCGACATCATTCATAGAAGAAAATGCGCTGATGGAAATATACTCCACCCCCGACGCCGCCTGCCGCGCTCTCACCGTTTCCTCCAGAATTTTTTCACGTGTCATCTGAAAGGAAAGCATTTTCCCATCACGAGATACTGTGAGCTGTACCGGTGTTCCGGAATCTCCTTGCAGCAATACGCCAATTTGTGTCATTTCGGTCTCACGTACATCTTTTCCATTCACAGCAATCAGACGATCTCCCGCCTGTATACCCGCTGCCGCCGCCGGCGAATGTCGTACAACATGATGCACGAACGCACCCTGTTCATCTTGCTGGATCGCAACACCAATGCCAGCATATCCCGACAAGGTAGAAAAGCCTGCCTGATACTCTTCTGCTGTCAAATACATGGAATGGGTGTCCATTCCACCCAAAATATCATTCAGGATATCCGACAGCGCCTCAGGGTGCTCCTCCAAATATGCCTTGTTTTGGGCAATCGTCTCCTGTGTGATGGGATATTCCTCCGCAATCAGCCCACGAAGATTGATTATGGCAGCAACCCGCTCAAATCGTTCTGCCGGTGAGAGTGCAGCTGCCTGTCCTGTCAGCATAGCCAGACATAGAAAAACCGCCATACATTTTTTTAGGATTCGCAAGGTAAGCTCCTTTCGCAGATGAAAATGACCCATACAGCCATATTTTTTATATACTCTTACATTTTCTCCGGTGCATCTACGCCAATGATATGCAGGACATTGCGCACGGTCTGTACCGCAGCCTGACACAGGCACAAACGTGCATCTCGCAGAGCAGGTTCTGCGTCCATAATACGGCAGGCATTATAGAAGCGATGGAACTGTGCGGCAAGCTGTACTGCATACTTATTAAGCTTGGACGGGTCGCGGGTCTGTGCCGCTTCCAGAATTTCCTCCGGCAAGAGTGCAATCGCCTTAATCAGTGCCTTTTCATCTGCGTGTGTGAGAACGGTCAGATCAACGGTATCGACTTTGGGCACAGCAACGCCATTATCTGCTGCATTGCGCAGGATAGAGCAAATACGTGCGTGTGCATACTGTACATAGTAAAGTGGATTTTCAGAATCCTGCTTGACCGCCAAATCGAGATCAAACTCCATCTGTGTCTCTGCTGCACGGGAGTTAAAGAAGAAGCGTGCTGCATCTACCGGAATTTCGTCCAGCAGGTCAGACAAGGTCAGGCTCTTACCAGTACGCTTGGACATACGCACCACTTCACCGCCCTGCATCATGCGTACCAACTGCATGAGAACGATCTCCAAACGGTCAGATCCATGGAGTCCCAGTGCATCTAAAGCGCGCTGCAAACGTGCCACATGACCATGGTGATCTGCACCCCAAATATTGATGACGCGGTCAAAGCCACGCGTCTGGAACTTATTGCGATGATAGGCAATATCTGCCGCAAAATAGGTATAAAATCCATTTGCACGGCGCAGTACATCGTCTTTATCCGCGCCAAATGCAGTCGAGCGCAGCCACAGCGCACCGTCTTGCTCATAGGTCACACCGGCATCTGCCAGCATCTGTACGGTTTCCGCCACTGCGCCGGATTCATGCAGGGTAGATTCACGGAACCACACATCATACTGGATCTTATAGCGCTCCAAATCCCTCTGCATCTTTGCAATATTGTGGGGCAAACCATAGCCTACAATGGCATCAAAACGCTCCTGCTCTGTCATAGACAGCAGTGCATCTCCATGCTGTTCCACCAAATTGTGCGCCAACTCTCGAATGTCAGCTCCCTGATACCAAGACGGGTCGAATGCAATGGCATCTTCCCCCTTCAGCTCCTGAATATAGCGGCCTTCCACCGAATGTGCGAACTTATCAACCTGATTGCCTGCATCATTGATATAAAACTCACGGGTCACATCATTGCCAGCCCAATCCAGCACCTCTGCAAGGCAGTCTCCCAAGACACCTCCACGGGCATTGCCCATGTGCATTGGCCCTGTTGGGTTCGCAGAAACAAATTCCACCATGATTTTTTCTGGATTTTCCTTTTTGGTTCTGCCATAATTCTCACCACAGATGCTGACTGCGCGAACGGCATCTTGGTACCAACTCTGATTCAGGGTAAAGTTCAAAAACCCCGGGCCTGCGATATCTATCTTTTCAAAGCAGGTGTCTGTCAGATCTGCCTGCTCGACAATGCTCTCTGCGATTTTACGCGGTGCCATACGCAGAGGCTTGGCGCATTGCATGGCAAAGGTAGATGCCCAATCTCCATTTGATGCGTCTTTTGGGATCTCAACAGCAATTGTGGGCAGCTCTGCCTGCGGCAGAGTGCCGGCAGCAGCCGCTTTTTCATAAGCAGCCTCTACAATCTTTATCGCCTGCTGGCGTGCAACTTCTAACAGATTCATATACTTCACTCTCCGTATTGTCTTTTTCATATCTGGTATCACAATCGCTTATGCGACCATTATACCATCGGCTCGGTGGACACCACCATTTCAAAATGATGCCGACCAGCCAGATTCTGATCTACTTCTATTGTATAATCGATAGCGAGCATACCGCCATTCTCAGTAATATTATTCAGAATACGTGATGTTCGGGTGGATATGGTAAGGGCTGTACCAAAATTGGTGTGATATAGACCTACATGCCGCTGATTTTCCAAGAACAGCATTTCAGACGGACAGCTTCCCGTACGTGTCATAGAAACTGACCCATTGTCAATTTTGAGCATGGTACGTGTCCCCTCAAGCCCAGTGATCTCACTCTCATTATAAGAGATATAATATTTATCTCGTTTGCGATACAGGCGTGCAGCCGTCATCATATTGACTTCCTCTGGCTCACACCCTTCAAATCGCTGTACGGAATGGATCGACAACCAAACATCTTTTTTTATATCTTCCATGGTTATCTCCTGTCAAAAATATTTCAAAACGCACCAATATCCACCTGTTCCGCCGGAAAATCCAGAGTACTGTGCAAAAATTCCGGTGCAAGGATATTGAAGCCCTCTGGATCATCAGACACAAAATAGCGCGTTTTTCCCTGTCGTACCTGTGCCGGCACAAGCATTCCCCGCACACGCTCTGCCGCTGCTGCGCCTGAATCAATAAGGCGCACATGTTCACCCATTTCCGCCGCAATCACCTCACGCAAAAGCGGATAATGGGTGCAGGCAAGAATCAGTGTGTCTACATTTTGTGCTTTCATAGGAGCAAGATACTCCCGCACCAATGTCTCCGCTACAACATCTCCCCGATGCACACGCCCGTTCTCAGCAAGCGGCACGAGCAAGGGGCAGGGCTGCATCCATACAGACAGCTTTGGGTCTGCATCGCGCAGCATTCGCTCATATACCCTCGAACGCACGGTTGCCTGCGTGCCAATCACACCAATCCGACCATTTACAGTTGCCCTTCGTGCCGCATCACAGGCAGGCCAAACCACACCGATCATGGGAACCTCTGTCTCTGCGGCAACCGTATCGAGCGCCGTTGCAGAAACCGTGTTGCAGGCAACTACAATTGCCTTGATATCAAAGCCCTGTAAAAACCGCACATCTTGCCTTGTATATTTGAGTATGGTTTCTTCTGAGCGCGTGCCATAGGGCACCCGTCCTGTATCGCCAAAATAAATAATATCCTCATGGGGTAAAATCTCATGCAGGCGGCGCACAGCTGTCAACCCGCCTACACCGGAATCAAACACACCAATGGGTCGGTTATCCATGTACTTCCTCCATTGCAAGTGCAATCAGGCGATCAATCAATGCGCTGTAAGACAATCCCCCGTACTCAAACAGTTTTGGATACATGGAAATGCTGGTAAATCCCGGAATGGTATTGATTTCATTAAAGACGATTTGCTCTCCCGCTCGTGTACAGAAGAAGTCCACACGGGACAGCCCGCGGCAGCCCAGCGCCGTATAGACACGAATTGCATTTTCCTGCACCTTTGCAATCGCCTGCTCAGAAATATGCGCCGGAATATAGAGCGCAGAGGAATCATCATTGTATTTTGCATCAAAGGTATAAAAAGCCTGTGTAGGTGCAATCTGTCCCACCATAGAGGCAATGGGCTCTGTATTCCCCAGCACGGCACATTCAACCTCATATCCATCAATAAATTCTTCCACGAGCACCTTTGTATCCCATCGGAAAGCTTCTTCCAAACCTTGTACAAGTTCCTCAAAGCTGTCTGCGCGTGCGACGCCCACAGAGGATCCCGATGAGCAGGGCTTCACAAACATAGGATATACACCTTGAAGCGTTTTCTCTGCTTGCTTTGCTGCTGCAATGCGATCCTTTTCATAATCCGGACGTAAAACAATTTTATAGGCCGCTTGACGCACTCCGGTCGTATCTACAATAATTTTGGTCAGGCTCTTGTCCATCGAATTGGCGGAGGCTGCAACGCCCGGGCCAACGAATGGAATACCTGCAAGCGTCAGCAATCCCTGTACTGCACCATCTTCCCCGCCGAACCCATGCAAAACAGGAAAACAAACGTCAATTCGAATCTGCTCCATGTTTCCATTGCGCATGACGAGCAGGCCATGGGTCTGCCGGTCGGGAGATAATACAGCCGGATACAGTTCCGGCTCCTGTTCCCACGCGCCTGATTTTACCTTTTCCGGATCGGCATTTTCATAAAGGAACCATCTGCCATCGCGTGTGATGCCTACGGGTATGAGTTCATATCGGCTCTGATCCGCATTTGTCAGAATCGAAGATGCCGAAATGCAGGAAATCTTATGTTCATTCGACAAGCCACCGAATAAAACTGCAAGTTTTAACATCGTATTCCAAACCCTCTTTTACATATTTACTCAGTATTTATTATACGATAACTATCTCAAAAATACAAACACTAAAAAGTATTTCTTCACATGGGACGAGCAAATATGAACAAAACGTAAATCCTTTTTATACCTCTTGACGCACAATGTTATATGATATATAGTATTATACATCAAACAAGGAGGCGCATGATATGGCATTTCCAATCTCTGCCGCTCTGCTCGATGCCATTGTGCTTGCAGTTGTTTCCCGTGAGGGAACCTATGGCTATAAGATCACGCAGGATATCCGCGAAGTGATGGATATTTCTGAATCTACTCTCTATCCGGTTTTGCGTCGTCTGCTCAAGGCGGGCGATTTGGAAACCTACGATCAGGCAGTAGATGGACGAATGCGGCGCTATTACAAAATCACACCGCACGGGCGTATGCAGCTTGTGCAATACCTTTCCGACTGGGCAAGCTATCGGGATAGGATTGAATCTATCTTTTTTGGGGGGCAATCCAAATGAACGCATACGAATATTTACAAAAACTGCGCGAAGCACTCTCGGTATTACCCGATGACGAAATTGCACAGGCGATGCACTACTACGAGGACTATTTTCTGGACGCAGGCGATGAAAATGCGGTCATTGCAGAACTGGGTTCTCCAGAGCAAGTTGCACAGTCAATCCTCAACGAATACACCGGTATGGCGCGGCGCCGTCCAGAGCATTTCGATGATGTCAATCAGGAAACCATCGACGGGATCCCGCTCGATGACAAGGGAAACGCTATTCGTCAGAAGCCGCGAAAAAAGGGAATCAATCCTTGGGTACTTCTTGCAATCGTTCTGCTCGGTCTGCCGATTGGGCTTCCTATTCTTGTTGTGTTATCCGGTATCAGCATTGCGGTTTTAGCGGCAATTTTTGGCGTTGGTGCTGCGCTGATTGCTATTCTCATCGCACTCCCCTTCGCTTTATGTATCGGTGGTGGTCTGCTCTTTTTGTTTTCTTTCTTCTTATGGGCACAGCCATTTTCCGCACTTGCAACGCTTGGGATTGGTTTCGTCTGTGCAGGTGCCGGATTTCTGCTCACTCTGCTTGTTATCAAACTAATGGTTATGGTCGCTCCTCCCGCTGTGCGTGCGTTGGTATCCGGTCTGCGCTGGCTCCTCAAAAAAATTCGAGATATGATAAGAGGTGTATTGCAGTGAAATTTCTTGCAAAATTTTCGATTATACTTTTAATTCTGGGCGGTATCTTTTTTGGGATTGGAAATGCAATGGGCGGCACTGTATATTCTTTGTGGTATAATGGTGATCTGCACCCTTGGTATGAAGCGAAAAAAATCGGCTTTTTTTCTTATGATTCCCTGCGCGATGTTCTTCACGAACAGGCACATGACATCGTAGAGGAAATACGTGAAAGCTTTTCAGACATTGCGTATACGTTTTCCGATTTGGTACACATAGATTAAATTCGTCGCACAGACGAAAGACTTACTTATAGAAAGGAGCACACAAAAATGTATGATAACAGGAACAAAAAGCGGCTGTATCGCTCTGCAACCGACAAACAGCTATGCGGTGTATGCGGCGGTCTTGGTGAATACTTCGATTTAGACCCCACCTTAATTCGTCTTGTCATTGTGCTATTGACGATCTTTGGATTTTCAACGGGTATTTGGATTTATATCCTAGCTGCAATCATTATCCCCGATGCCCCCTGAATTCTTTTTCTGAATATGAAACATTATAAGCGCCTTACAGAAAAGCCAATATCCAAAATTCCGTAATGCTTTTTACTTTTCCTTGTGGTATACTAATCACAAAAGTGACTAGTATACCAGATATTTCATTATACCACCAGCAGCGCATTGAACAGAGAAAAGGATTTTCAAGTTTCTTCCGCTATGGTATAATAAAAAATAAAAACAAACCAGCTTTCGCTGAAAGGATTGGAATTTATGGACGAGAACACGGATTTACAGCAAAAGGAAACCGACATACTGGAACAACCGCCGGTCGATACCGAGGAGACAGAGGAACCGATTCTTCCCCTGCACGAACAGAAGGTTTTTGGTGTTTCACGGTTTTCCTTTTGGGGCATCATCTTCGGCTATGGCGGCGGCTTGGTTCTTTGCGGTATTTTCGGTATGATAACCGGTATTGAGCTGAAAAGTACCATGCTGCCAAGCTTTATCTGTGCAGGAATCGGCTACTTTATCGGCGCGCAGATAACCAAAAAGCTGCAAGCGCAGCAGACAGAGCAGGACACCGAAAACTCTTAGAATCCCGATAAAAAATGGAGCCGAATAAAAGGCTCCATTTTTTATACAAATTGTAATATTTATATAAAATATTATTCTTTCAGCCAGTCCTGCCAAATCTCAGGCTGATATCCAACGGTCGCTTTTTTCCCGTTACGGACAATTGGAACCGCAAACAAAGCAGGTTCTTCCAAAAGTTTGTCCTCTTTGTCTGTCTCATAGGCGAGATATTGCAGTGTGCTTGCTCCCTTTGCCTTGGAATCAATCAGGGCATCTAAGGAACCGACTGCACGCTTCACGCTCTCAAACTCTCCACGGGACATGCCATACTGTACAAGGTCAATAGACTGAAAACGGATTCCGCGCTCCTGAAACCAACGCTCTGCCTTTTTGGTATCAAATGATTTACGCTTTCCAAAAATCTGAATATTCATAAAAACCACCTCTATTCTAAGGTTCAAAAAAATATTTCGCGTGCATGACACACATAAAATCCTGTAAAAAGTCACGACATGTACGCGACTTTTTACACAAAAAAAATGCCCGTAATCGCTCATTTATGCGCGGTTTCGGGCATTTTTCGTCCAGAGCATTGCGCAGCGGACGTTAATTGGCAAGCACAGTCGCGCCTGTCTTAAAGATCATCGATATTCTCTACGTCTGCATCATCGTCATCAAGCAGGGTGATCAATACAAAAGCATCTTCATCGTCCAAATCTTCAATATCAATGCCCCTGCTGTTGCCGCTCCAAGTAATATTGATATCTGGATAATCATCAGTATCCAGCTCCATATAGACAATATCACCGTCTCTCATAGAGCCAATAGACTTGATGCTCTTGCTGCTGCGGTACTCATAAACCCCAACACTGCTCAGGTCTTCATCTGTATCATTATAGATGCCCACAATCATCTTGTCATCATAATCTGTGTAATGGGTACCGGAGAAGCGGTCGCTGGAGAACTTATCCACATAAATCGATGCATAGGAATCTGCCTTGCCGAAATCGACAGAGAAATAATCATAATCCTTATCATCAGTATCGTAGAACAGAACAACATCATATTCTTCTGCATCTGCAGCGTCTTCAAATGCGATCTGGCTATAAGCGGACAGCTTGCTGCCATCGAGCAAATCCTGATCCTCATCATAATCATCGATATCAAAGTCTTTGCCTTCGCCCTTTTCTACCAGATAAGCGTGGTAAATCTTCTGATCTGTGTTGTTGATGAGGGCAACCGAGAGATCACCGCCATTTGCACTGCCAAGGGTAATTTTTTCACCCTTAGTCAGGGTCAGAGAGGCAGTTTTTGCAGTTTCACTCTCAAATGTCACCTTGCCGGAGAACTCCTTGCCCTTCTCATTGACAGCTTGGAAATACCATGTCTTTGTACCGTCCAGATCGATCTTGATGGTGGTAGACTTGCCGGACTTTACGGTTTCAGAAGCCAGCAGGTTATCCGCATCAGAAAAACTGTTGGACTTTGACATATATAGTTCTTCTACATCACGGTCAGAATTGTTCTTAAAGGTCAATTCGGTTTCTGCCACACTAGCCGCCTTATCATTTGCCTGTACAAACTTCTGACCGTCCTTCAGCACGACTGTAACATAAGCGTTGACGCCATTAAAATTCAGACCGCTGTACATACGCATACCGCCGGGGCCTTCGGTATAGAAATCATACATGCGTGATGTCCCCGTATCCGGCACAGAGATATAGAATGAAGCGGTTCCATTTTTTGCGAGTGTCCCAGAAAGTGCATTGGTCTGGCTATACTGATAAGAGCCTGCCGGCGTATAACGCAAATTCGTCACATCACTGCTTGTCTTATTGACAACATCGACACGATAATTTTTAGAGGTGACCTGCGGAGCGGAATTGTCTGCATAAGCAACTGTTACCTGCTGCTTTGTCTGATCCCATGTACAAGTGGTTCCGGTGAACAGCTCCAAAGCCCGCACGTGGACAAGGGTTCTGCCAGCGCTGCTGATATAAGGCGCCTTATAGGTACTGCCGTTTGCCAGCATATCCTTTGTGGTTCCATCTACAATTGCCTTGGTGCTGCCAACCGTTAGTTTCACATTCTGGTTGTCCTTTGTCATTGTGATGGTACGTGTCTTTGCGTCCCATGTCAGACTTCCGCCCATAGCTTCTACAACGCCGCGCAGGGGCAGCATCGTATAGCCGCCCTTATCCAAAGTCGGCTTACTTCCGTCTGCATCAATATTCTTTGTTGTGCCATTGACCGTCATTGAAGGGCTATTGATGGTGAGGACGATCGAGCCTGTCCCCGCCGCAGCGGCGTGGCTGGGCATCAAAGCAGGCACCATGGTCAGCAGCATGGAGGCACTGACCACCCAAGCCCCAAGCCGTTTGCGTAATTTCATTTTCTTGTTCCTCCTTATTCAGGTGAAGGCCTCTGCACACCTGTTTTTTAAAAATCCCCCGACCGGAATGGCCGGGGGATCTCTTTTAGATAATAAAATTATTCGCCATCTTCAGATGCGCCGTCACGGTCAGCCGAAAGCTTAACAAAATAATTATAATCGCTCAGATCGATGTCGTCCAGTACCACACGGGTGCCATCTTCAAAGACAAACAGGAAATCATAATATCCATCATTTCGCCATTCGTCCAGTTGGATTGCCTCGCTTGTACCGGTCTCACAGCTCAGTGTTTTTCCGGAACCCAGAATATCCTCACTGTCGAAATCGTTTTCGCGGTCATCGCTGTCATCGCCGTCTTCTGCATCACGTACATAGACCTTTTGCAGCGTTTTGCTGGTATCCTCGTTATAAATGGCAAGCACAACATGATCGTCGCCGATATCATCGCTGTAATCATCATATGTCGAATAGCTGAAGCTGCTCGAACCGATATCGGTAATACAAATCACGCCATAATCGGAGATATTTCTGCTAAACGAGATGTCACGTGTTACAAAATCCCTATCGTCTGTGAAAATCACAAGCTCCAGTTCATTGTTATCTCTGCCATAGAGATCGAGGTCGAATGTGTCGTATTCGCCCTTATCCAAACTGCCGACATCATCATACTCATCATTAAAGTCATCATAATCCCAGCTGGACTTATAGTAGTCATCGTCTGGGTCAATGATGAACATACCGTAAATATCCTCATCAGAAAGGTTTGCAATCAGCAGACCATCACCAGAGGAGGACGAGGAATCCGATCCCATGATAAAATCGCCATTGCGCTTGAGTGTAATGGTTGCGGACTTTGCGTTAATGCTGGAGAAGGTCACCTTGCCGCTCTCGATGGTATCTCCATCTTTATCGTATGCGCGGATATACCAGCTGCGTGAGCCAGCCAGATCAAACTTAAAGTCATCTGTGCTTCCGTTTTTGGTTGTATCGATCAGATTTTCTGCATTTTTGAATGCGAAGTCTGTGTTGCTGGCTGCCATACGCAGCTCATAAACGGTTTTACCGGAGTTATTCTTAAAGGTAACTGAGGTGCTGCCGGAGCTGCTATTATTGCCGCCTGTTGGGCTGTTGCTGTAAGATACCTGACCATTTGCATTCAGGCGAATGAGCTGGGTTCCCCACTGGCTGGACAGGTTCACGTTGCTGAACGTATACTGCACACCACTCGAGTAGGTCACGCGGAAATCATAATACGGGCTTGCTGCCGCATATTTGAGCATCAGGTTGACAGCAGAGTTGGTTGGCAGATAGTAGTTCGTCAACAGTTCATCAGACCATAGACCGGTGCCGGTTGGTGCATACACAATGGAACGAATCTGCTGACCGGTTCCATTATACAGATTGAGGTTTACCGTAGAATCTGCACCAGATGCAATGATACCGTCCAGAACCAAAGTATAGGTATCTGCTGCTGTAATATTCAGGCTGCCGATCTGCTTCGCCTTGGTAAAGTCCATATTGCGGAAATATGCCTTCTGTCCATAGTAACTGGTCAGTTGCATATCATACTTTGCCTTTGCCACATTTACAGTCACGTCCATGATGCTGTTCATGTAAAGCGGGCCTTTCAGGATATTCGCGCCCCAGTTCTCGGTACCGGCTGGTGCCATACGAATTTCGTTATAAATAACCGGAGAGGTATTGGTGATTTTCAGCTGTAATGGCTCACCGCCCTGTGTGGAGCCTGCAACCATTGGATATACAACTGTTGCCTGACGGGTATCTGCACGCCAGTTGACAGTCACTCCCGGGAAAAATTCCAGAGAGCGCAGCCAGACATAGGTGCGTCCGTTATCGGTAAACGGTGCCACACTCATGCTCTTTTTGACGCCATTGGAATATGCCGTTTTACTTCCCAGTGTCATGGTGACTGTGCTGCCATTATATTTCATGACAATTTGCTTTGTAGAAGCATTCCATGACACGGTACCGCCCATGTTCTCCACTACAGAGCGGAGCGGCAGCATCGTGTTCCCCTTATACAGGCTTGCACGGGAGCCCTCTGCATCAATGGTCTTTACCGTACCATTGACCGACATGGTGGGGCTTCCGATGGTGAGCACAATTGCGCCGGTTGCGCCTGCCGCGAATGCAGTCATGCTAAACAGCATGCACAGCGCAACAAACAGAGCGCCCAAACGCTTGAACTTTTTCATTTGTAATCAACCTCCTCATTTTGAGTGACCCCGCTGAACGGGGCGCGCGCAGCTGGGTTAGGATATCTTGTATTCCTATTCTATCATATATGACGAAGTAGAACAATGAAAAGTTCCCAACTATCTGCAAAAAATCCTTTTCCCAAGGACATGAAGGAAAGGAACATAAATCCATACTCAAAGGTGGGGGAAGCCCCGCGAAAAAAAAGGAGGAAAAAATCCTATGAAGAATCTGAAGAAGGTTCTTGCTATGGTACTGGCTTACCATGCTGTCAGACCTTGGAATTATTCAGGGTAAGACCGATGGCAAGTATCACCCAGAAGAAACAATCACCCGAGCAGAGGCATGTGCACTGATCGCTCGTCTGCTGACTGGTGACCCGAACGTATCGAACTTCGGCGGCGCACAGAACTTTACGGACGTTGTAAAGGGCTCTTGGCAGGATTCTGCAATCGGCTACTGTGTAGCAAACGGCATCACAGTAGGTGTAGGCAACGGCAAGTTCGAGCCGAACCGAGCAATCAACGATCAGGAATTCCTGACGATGATGGTTCGAGCACTGGGCTATGAGACGCCGGACGTAAAGCAGGGCTATCCGTTCTCCTACATGACAGTTGCAAATGCAATTGGTCTGCGTCAGGACACTGAGATGATGGCAAACACCGACGCACTGCGCGGTGAGGACGCACAGGTTATCTACAATGCACTGTTTGTAGACTATGCAAAGGGTGCAAAGATGATCAACACAACCCATGGCACTTCTGTAGAGAAGTACCCGACTCTGGCAGAGTCTGTTTGGGGACTGGACCGTGCAGCACTGGGTACCTTCAGCGGCAAGGATGACGATGAAGTTACACTGACAAACTGCAAGTCCCATACATGGGTTATCGTTGGCGCAGATAAGGAAGAGGAAGGCCGCCTGCTGGCTTACCCGATCGACGATGATACCACAGATATCTACGAGTCCGACGTAAAGGCAGTTAACGGCACAAAGTATGTTCCGTACTCCTTCAAGTACGAGGGCGACGCAGATGCACTGAAGGGCTATCAGGTAGAGCTGTGGGGCGAAGGCAAGCACGGCACACCGACTTGGGAGAAGGGCGAAGGCAAGTTCGTATACTCCGACGAGTGGAACATCAAGGCAATCAAGACCGTAAAGGGTCAGACCAAGTATGACTACGATGCATCTAAGGCTGACTCCAAGTCTGACAACGGCACCATTGAGCTGGGCGAGAGCAAGCTGGAACTGGATTCCGCAGCAGACAATGCAAAGAAGGTTGTTGCAAAGAACACCACTGAGACCGCTCTGACTACTTATCTGTCCAGCACAGAGTACAATGGTCAGAAAGTTGCAAAGGATAAGGACGTAGAGGCTGCTCTTAACATTCGTGACGGTGCGCAGTACAAGCTGATGGACTGGGATTCAGATGGAAACATCGACTGGATCGTAGTAGATGAGGCAAACTACTTCAAGGTAGAGTCTGCAAACTCCAAGCGTCTGACCGTAACTTCCATGAAGTCCAGCACAAAGGACGGCGATGAGGAAACTCAGACCGGCGCTGAGACCCAGACATGGAAGCTGGACGACCTGAACGACGAGAAGGACTACAAGGTTAAGTTTGTAGCACCAGAGGACGTGAAGGAAGGCGACATTCTCGAGGTCACATACAAGACTGCATACGACAAGGGCGAGAAGTGCGAAGTTGTGACAGCAACAGCAACCGTAGTCGAGGCAGAGAATCAGGAACTGGATAAGGTATCGACGAAGGACAATCTGGTACTGACATTCAACGGCGAGACAAAGCAGCTGGCGCAGAACAACGACAAGGCAGATACAATTGTACCAGCAAATCCGTCTAAGTACATTGACTTTGACGAAGAAGAGCTGGGCACTGAGTTTGCGCTGTACATGAACCGCAACGGCTTCATTGTATACTCCGACTATGCAACCGAGTCTTCTAACTACATGATGGTACTGGATACAGATAACGGCAGCGACGGCGCACGTCCAGAGCTGGGTGCACTGAAGATCCTGACATCTGACAACAAGGTAGAGAAGAATGTAGAGGTTGTATCTGACCTGCGCATTGATGGTTCTTCTACAAGCAATGGTTACAACAAGAGCAACCATAGCTTTGACGAAACACTGGTTGTTGGTAACGTATACAAGTACTGGAAGGACGAAGACGGCAAGATCACCAAGATGGAAACCGCGATCGACTTCAAGGATGGTGGCATTAAGTCTAAGGACTATGAGTACGTTTCCAAGAATGACCGCCTGACTCTGGATGGTAAGTCCTATGCACTGAAGGACGCAAATGTAGTCTTTGCTGTAAAGCCGCATAATGATAGCGATACTGGTGATGATTACATTCAGTATAGCAGACCGGGCATCGACGACATTTTCGTTGATGAAGATGATGTTCTGGCAGTAAAGGCTGCAGATATTCCGGATATCGGCGCTAAGGAAGATACCCAGACTCATACACTGGATAAGAACTCGACTACTATAAGCAGAAAGAGCTGGATCAATGACGTTACAGCTAGAGTTGCAATTGATGCAGACAAGAACAAGGACGTCAGCGCAGCTGTACTGGGCGTAAACAACTTCAACAAGTTCAACGCAGGTTCTACAAAGGTTGGTCTGGTAACCAATGTATCCTACGACAAGAACGATGTTGTTTCTATTGACGTTGCAACAAACGGCAAGGTAGAGACTCTGTCCTCCGTAGAAAAGACCAACTTCGACGACGTTGTATCCGTACTGGATTACACCAACAAGACAACCACCAAGTCCTACTCTGTTGGCAGCCGTACCGAGAAGATCAAGGCAGGTATCTTTGATGATAAGAATGCGGAAGGCACAACTCTGAAGGATTACCTGAACAAGAACGGCGCTTACGCAGAAATTACCACCAATGCAGATGGCAAGCTGACTGGCGTAATGTTCATGGATACCAAGAAGGATCATGATGGTGCTACAAGCGGTGTAAACGAAGGCAACGTAGTCGTTGGTGATTACTATCAGGTATCTCGTAAGGTTGTTTCTGATGTTAAGGAAGGCAGCTGGATGTCCGTAATTCAGGGCTCTGCAATCTATGCAGATGAAGACAACTTCAAGACCATGGATACTAAGGACGAGCAGAAGGCAGCAGACTTCACCAGTGATGCAGCATACTATCTGATCGACGGCAAGCCGACCAAGCATACAGGCGCTTATGCAGGCACTAAGGCAACTGTAGTAGATGGATTTGATGGCAATCCGGACGTAAAGGCAGCAGAGGCATCTGATGTACGTAAGTCTGATATCCGCAATG